>CAXSCR010000048.1:17190-35546 GCA_964235605.1 uncultured Cyclobacteriaceae bacterium
ATTATCAATTATCAATGTGCGAATGTGCAAATTGGGATGGCTTATAATTGACCGGGTGAATTACATGTAACGTTATTGATTAACCCACATCCGCTCATGTTGTTGAACCAAAACGATAGGAATAACGGTATCTACTATTTGCACATTTGCACATTGATAATTATCAGAGTACATTATTTAATTGCTCTTTAATCTTCTCCAATTCTTCTTTCATTACAACAACATGCTTTTGAATTTCTGCATCGTTGGCTTTAGAGCCGATGGTGTTTATCTCGCGTCCAATTTCTTGGGATATGAAACCCAATTTCTTTCCGTTGGATTGCTGTTCTTTTGATATCTGAAGAAAATATTCCATATGAGTTTTAAGTCTCACTTTTTCTTCGTTGATATCTAATTTTTCAATATAAAATATAATCTCTTGCTCTAAACGATTTAGATCATAACCCTCTTCGCCAAGAAATGCCACAATATTTCCCTTTATGCGTTCGCGTATACGTTCAACACGTTTCGGATCTAGTACTTCTATCTTTTTTAATTGTGTAGATATTGACTGTCCGTATTCTTTCAACTTTTCATCGGTTGATTTTCCTTCCGCCTTCCGAAACTCATCACATTTGTTAATGGCCAGTATAAGCTGGGCTTTAACACGACTCCAGTCTTCCTCCTCAGGGCCTTCACTTAATTTATTTTGAATAACATCAGGAGAGTTAAGTGCAAGCTCAAAAAGACTATCGAAAGGAGCATCTACCTTCGATGCCAGTTTTTTTAGCTCAGCATAGTATGCTGTAAAAAGTACTTCATTGTAGGATTGCTTCGTGTCTTCAACTCCATATCGTTGATAGTCGATATGAAGGGAAACTTTGCCACGTTCTAATTTTTCACTTAAAAGATTACGTACCTCAACTTCACGATCTGAGAATATTTTTGGCAGTCGTAAGTTAAGATCAAAGAATTTTGAGTTCAGGCTTTTTATTTCGACGTTAATTTGTATTTGGCCATCATCAAAAGAAGATTGACCGAAGCCTGTCATGGATTTAATCATGCGTATAGACAAGAAGTTAGGGTGAGAATGTGAATAATGAATTTGCGGCAAGATAAATAAATACCCGCATATCAAAAGTCAAAGCCCAATGTAACGAACGGCATCGGTTTGCCTACTTCATAATTTTCAACCGGCCACGCCAGATCAAATTTTAAGTAGTAACCGAAAACGACAGAGCGTACACCTAGACCATAGCTAGAAAGCCATGGATTTAAGTAATTTCTTACTGTTGCTTTAAAAACTTTATCCGGTATCTCAAGGTTACTTACACTCGTACCTGAAGAGAACGGTGGCTTACCTGACCAGCTAGTTCCCATATCATAAAACGCTACGAATTGCATGTTTCGAATAAACGGAGATGTTATTGGTGTATTAGAGATTAACCTTGCCAATGGCACGCGCAATTCTGCATTTAGCAATAAAACGTTATTGCCAAATAATGTTGCATATTTGAACCCCCTCATGCTCGTTGCATACTCAACAAAAAGCAGATCTTCATTGGAGCTCTGAACACCTAACGGATTAGGTTCGCCCTTACTTGTTGTTCCCTCTATCTTCTTATCATTTAATATCCAATTATCCATACCGCCTAATAAATACGTCTTAGGAGAATTTCCGAAGAAGGAACCACCGAAGCCACGTACAGCAAAGACAATATCTTTAAATATTTTTTGATAGTGCCTTAAATCAATTGACACTTGGCCAAAGCTTAGCTCTTTATCTTGTAAACCTTGATAGTGGATAAAGCTTACCTTTCCACGTGTGCCTTCAATAAGATTTAATCCTGTTGATACCGAGTTATCGTAAACAAGTTCAGATTTAACACCGGCATAGTATCGATTTACAGGATCGAGATAATAAGGATCATAGGGTGGTGCATTTACTCTATTCTTTTCTTGTAAATCTAAAGATCGGGTATAAGCAGCAAAAGGTTTTACGGTAATTCGTAAACGATCGTTAACAGGAAGTGCTACACCCACTTCTAATTTCTGTAAAGAGTAATGATATAATCCCGTTAAGGCATTAGGTCTTAGCTCCTCTGTTTGCCATCTAATTGCTTTTCGGTCAAAACGAGCGCTGAAGTCTAATAGACGTGGTAGATATTGAAACTCGGCATACACGTCACTGCTTTTTAAATCCACGGTAGACATAAGTCCGCCGTAGAATCTATAGTTTTCCAACATGTCATTCATTTGTGTTTCTAACAAAATACCTAGTCCACGCAAGGGGTCAAATACAAGTGATGTTACTAAATTGTTAGCGCTGAATTTAGATTCATAAGGGAAAGGCCCCGTGATACGGCTTTTTTCTCTCGCCTTCATGTATCGGGTTACAAAAGATTCGGTGGGTTGAACTTGTTTTACAGGTTCTTCTTCAAACTGATAGTTGTCTGTATTAACAACGTCTTTAGGGGTGTTGGCAATTTGAATCTTATCAATAGGAGTATTCACAGTACTATCATTCAACATGTGTGTTGAGGCCTGTGGTGCGCTTGTTGTGTCTTTATCAGTTTGAGATTGTTTCAATCTAGCGTTTAGTAATTCTTTCATGCTTAGATTTTTGTTCTCTTGTTTCTGATGCTTTTCATAGACCGTTCTCGCTTGTTGTAATTCCTTTCTTCTTGTTGCCGGAGAAAATGCCTGACGGTCTAAATTAAAATTTGAGGTTATATAAATATTTTGACGATTGTAGGATGCAGAAACCCAGGCTAACATTTTATTTGCAAAGTTTAGATCATACTCCATAATTCCTGATGCATAATTTGTAACCTGAGAGTATATGCCGGTTGTGAGGTCGTATTTGAATAGGTTAATGATACCACGTTGATCACTTAGGTAGTAGAAGGTTTTCTCGTCAAGCGCTAGCGGTGCGAAATCTTTTCCTACAGTTTTGGTTGCGCGGTGTAAGCCGTTACTTGCACTGTCTAGGTTGTAAACGAAAAGATTAAAAGTTTTTGAGAGTTCGCCGAATTCTGGTTTTTTGTTAGTGCGTAGTGAATCACTGGTTCGGTTAGAACTAAAAACAATTTTATTTGAATTCGGAATGAAAGTTGGGTCAAGATCATCATATAAATCATTGGTTAGCCGACGTAATTTTTCCCTTCTGGTGCTAAGTAAGAATAAGTCATTGCGCCCTTCAGCATCAGCACTTATAATTGCGAGCCTACCATTAGCTGAGAAGTTGATGCTTCTTACATTGCTAAACTTATCTAGCGTGCGCGGTATTTTACTTCTTGTGCTTAAATCATAAAGCCAGAAAATATATTCACCTTGTTTTGACCCGATTACGCCCAATGTATTGCCATCAGCCCAACTGATAAGGGGAAGGCGATAGTCTACACGTTGGTTAATTACTTTAGTGCCGCCAGATATAATAGTTCTTTCTCTACCATTTTTAATAGATCTAACTTTTACAGTATAATTTCCACGATCGTTTTCTGCGTAAGCAACATATTTACCATCTGGACTTATTTTCACAGTTGTAAAAACTGTTGTTTTATTTTTAAAGCGGGTAATCCTAACTGAATCGGTAGTTGAGGTATAGGTCTTATTAACATTGATGTTCATATCAGTGTAATACTTTTGCCATTCAGTCATCAGCTGATTGAAAGTGACACCTAAAGTTATAAGAACGCTTTTCTCTTCATTACGTGTTACACGTGTATAATTTAAGATATTGGATACACTGCTCTTGCCATATTTTTCAGCAATAAAATTCCAAACAGATTGCCCGGCTAGAGCAGCTTCTTTGCCATTCAGTTTTGTTATTTTTTTTGACTTTTTAGAGATCATGAACTGACGGATGTAGTCATCCATCTCTGCATTCCATCCCTTTGCAACATAGAGCGCAGCACCATCCACAAACCAATCAGGCAAATTCATAAGAAGAGAGCTCTGAAAAACATCTTTAAGGTTTCCGCCGAACATCATCTCATGTACCATCAGTTCTGAAATTCTAGAAAGAAGCTCTTCTTTAAATTCCTCAACCGTACCAAGGTTGGCAACCTCTACATAAGGTTTAACAAACTCAGTTTCACCGCCTACATTAAAGACAGTATGATTAAGACCCATGTTGCTTTGGCGCAAATCTGACAATGACCGATATAGAAAAACTTTTGTTTTATAGTATGGTGGGTAATCAATAAGGTCAGTTATGCGGTCAAATTCCTGTTCAAGATATTCTAATGCTTCTCTGGCTAATTCTTTTTGGGTATCATAATAATAAACGTCGAAATTCTCGCCGCTTAAATACTGCCAATTAAATTGGCGATACTGCAACCTGTTCTTTCCAAAAGTTTCACGCGCTTGTTGACCAAATACGGTTATACAACTTAAGCAGAGCAATATTATAAGTACACTTACGCTTCTCAATGCCAATGTCATTTTATGAATTTCGAATATAATGATTTATAACGATTAACGTTTACCTCTTTAATTAAGTCTGTGCCTTCCACCATCCAACGAAATAAAATGTCGGAGAAATAGGGTGCCAAGCTAACCCCTTTTGTGCCCAATCCATTAAAGATAACCAAGGATTTATATGCCGGATGTTCTCCAATAATTGGCTTTCTGTCATGTGTAGTCGGCCGCATTCCCCACGCATGCTCAATAACATTAAAAGGTAGACTTACCAACTCCTGAAATTTTTTTTCCAATTCCTGTCGACCTTGAGCTGTAACGCAGCGATCTTTGTCATTCCAGTTATAGGTAGAACCAACCCGCCACGCGTCAAAACCAGCAGGCACCATATAAACTCCACGATTTATAATTTGTTGTTGCTTCACCGTGGTTTGTATTTTGAGCGTCTCGCCTTTTAAAGGTATTACCGGTACCCAACTAAACCATTTATTTGAACTATTCCTTTCTCCTTGACAAAAAATTAATTTGCGCGCTTTAAATCCTTTGTAGGTTACACTTTCTTCCTGCACAAAAAGCTCATTCTCATTGAATGTTTCCTCCAAATACGCGTTTTTTTGTTTCACCATTGACTGGACTGCAACTATAAATGAGGGAACATCCAAGTAGCCACATTGTTTAATATACAAGCCACCCACATTGTCATTAATGCCCCACACGGTGTTATGGGTATAAATCTTTTCAACGTAGGAGGAAAAAATAGGGTCGCTGCCTTTGCCCATCCACTCATTTTGCTCGGCTATGCTTTGAAATGGATGATAGAGCAACATGTCAAAAAAGAACTTTTGACCCGTCAGCGTTTCGGCTTCACGGTAAAAGGTATTTAAATAGGGGAAAATGGAATCCGCAAGCCATGTTTTTACATTATTTTTCCCTGTTATAGGATTAAAAATGCCAGCGGCAACTTTAGACGAAGTGTTTTCATTGGGCTTATCAATCACTAAAATTTTTTTTTCATTTTTTATTAGTTGCAATGCCAGGCTTGAGCCAGCCAGTCCTTGTCCAACAATTAAGTAATCTAATTCTGTCACGCTATTCATATCGTGAAACAAAAATGATAAATAAATAGCTGTTAAATTTGCGTTTATTACTTAAGCTTTGCATTCGCGTATATGCGCCAGTTAATTTTAAATTGAACACCATGCTCCAGATCAAGTCTTTCACGTTTAATCCACTTCAAGAAAATACCTACATACTCTATGACGAAACCAAGGAGTGTGTAATCATAGATCCGGGTTGTTACGAACGAGAGGAAGAGGAGGAATTGGTAAGTTTTATTGAAGATAACAATTTAAAGGTAGTGCTGCTTTTAAATACACACTGCCATATCGATCATGTGCTTGGTAATTATTTTGTAAAAGCGAAATACAAGGTTAAACTTCTTATACATCCAAAAGACGAGCCTGTTTTAAAGGCTGTAAAAGTTTATGCGCCTAATTATGGTTTGTCACAATATCAGGAAGCGTTGCCTGATGGATTCTTCGAAGAAGGGGAAATTATCTCGTGGGGCAACCAGCAGCTTAAAGTTTTATTTGTTCCTGGGCACTCACCCGGCCATGTGGCTTTCCATCACCAAGTAAAAAAGATTGTAATAGGAGGGGATGTACTTTTTCTAAATAGCATTGGCCGTACCGATTTGCCAGGCGGCAATTTTGAAACCTTAATTAATAGTATACATCAGAAACTCTTTACCTTGCAAGATGATACAACGGTATATCCTGGTCATGGGCTCAAAACCACAATAGGGTTTGAGAAAAAAAGTAATCCTTTTTGTGCACTTTCTTTACGTTAACTAATTATGCTAAAGCACTTCCCTAATTTTCTTACCTGCTGTAACCTGGTTTGTGGTTGTGTTGGTGTTGTATTTTGTCTTGAAGGACGTGATGTGCCAATTGCTTATTTTGTATGGACTGCTGCGTTGTTTGATTTTTTTGATGGGTTCGCAGCACGTTTATTTAAGTTCGCTTCCCCTATTGGCAAGGAGCTAGATTCATTAGCGGATATGGTCAGTTTTGGTCTTTTACCTGCTTTAGTAATGTATAAATTAATTGAGGCATCGACTGAAAATGAATATTTGCCTTACATAGCTTTTTTAATTGCAGTTTTTTCTGCCCTACGCCTGGCAATCTTCAATGTAGATGTAAGACAGTCAGATTCTTTCATAGGCCTAAATACACCTGCGAACACGCTCTTCATCACGTCTTTAATTTTTCTGTCGGAGATAACCGGCAACTGGCTTAATCAAAGCTGGCTTTTAATAACAATTACTATTGTTTTCTCACTTTTAATGGTATCTCCATTGGAGTTTTTTGCTCTTAAATTCAAAAATTTTAGCTGGGCAGAGAACAAAATGAGGTTTACTTTCCTTTTACTATCGGTATTACTGTTGGCTGTCTTCCAATTTGCGGCTATTCCGTTGATTATAATTTTATATATCGTTTTGTCGTTAGGAGCACAGTTTGCTTTTAAGGCAGAGAATTAAACTCAGCGCTAACTGTTACATGTAAATTGACTCAGTTAAAAAACATCAGGTCTATTATATTTTGCCTGACGGCGATGCTGACTCATTATTGCCCAGCAAGTGCGCAACCTTCTGCATTAAGTGAGGGTAGTTGTTTTAAACTTGCGATTAGTAAAAATGGCGTGTATAAGATCGACTATAACATGCTTAAAAAGATGGGAATCAATCCCGGAAATATTAATCCCCTCAATATTAAAATTTATGGTAATAGTGGCGGCATGCTTCCACAAGCCAATAGCCTATCTCGCGTCGATGATTTGACCGAGAATGCCATTTTCGTAATGGGAGAAGCGGATGGCGTATTTAATAAGGCAGATTTTATACTGTTTTATGCGGAGGGTCCAGATCAATCACATTTTGATATTGACAGAAACATCTTCTTCTACGAGAAGAATCTCTATGCTGATAAGAACTTTTATTTTTTTACTATTTCTGAAAGCGCAGGTAAACGTTTAACTGTTGAGGCGGATCAAGGCACAGGATTTCCACTCGTGCAGGAGTTTGATGATTTCATCTATCATGAATTAGATGCTCACAACATATTAAGTTCAGGACGCGAATGGTTTGGTGAAGATTTCTATATTAATTCTGAATATATTTTTCCGCTGGAGACGAATGGCATAGTTGACAACACCAAAATAAAGGTAGTGTCAGATGTAATGTCCCAATCTAAAACCCCTTCTTCATTTAAAGTGCAATTCAATAATGTTGGCATAGGAGAACAATTCATCAGCGCCATTCCAGATACTAGATACGGTATTAAAGGGCGCCATAAATGCGACACTTTAATTTTCAATTCGAGCAGTGTATCTGCCGTTGGTGGAGACTCTGAAATCAAATTTCAGTTTATAAAAAGTACAGGCTCCAGAGGCTACTTAGATTATTTCCTTGTCAATTATAAAAGAAAACTCTCGCTGTATGGCAGTCAAACTATTTTTCGTTCTTATGAGAGTTTGCAGAATGATGTCTCTCAGTTTCAACTAGATAATCTAACCAGTAGCGCTTTGATTTGGGATATCACGAATCCATCATATCCTGTAATTCAATCCTATTCTTTTAATAATAACAGTGGTTTTTTTTCAACGTCCACACAAGCGCTGAAAGAATTTATAATTTTTACCAGTTCACCCTCGCCAGAGTTTGTAGGGAAGATTTCTCAACAAAATCTTCATAGCCTATCAACTCCCAATATAATTATTGTAACACATTTTGATTTCAAAGATGAGGCGCTAAGGCTTGCTAGCCATCGTAACAGCTATAGCGGTTTATCAGCCGTTGTAGTTACCACAGATGAAATCTATAACGAGTTTTCATCGGGGCGGCCAGACATAACCGCTATAAGAGATTTTGTTAAACACGTGTATGATAAAAACCCCGGGACATTAAAGTCGCTTGTTCTATTTGGGAGGTCTTCTTACGACTACAAAAACAGATTGCCGAATAACACCAACTTTGTTCCTACATATGAATCTCGCAACTCACTTCATCCATTAGAGACGTACTCATCAGACGATTTTTTTGCCTTTCTGGAGGTGGACGAAGGCTACTGGGGAGAGCAGCCGAGTGAAGAACATTCATTAGATATAGGTGTTGGGCGACTGCCCGTTAAAACAATTGAAGAAGCTGCTGATGTGGTTAATAAAATCATAGACTATGATACAAACCGAAAATCTTTTGGTAGATGGCGCAAAGAAATCGTTTTTGTTGCAGATGATGGTGATGCCAACATCCATCAATCACAGTCTGATCAATTGGCAAAACAAGTTGAGATAAGTCATCCAGAATTTAATACGCATCGTATTTTTTTAGATTCTTACCAACAAGTTGTAAAGCCAGCAGGTGAAGTAGTGCCTGAAGTTAACAAGGCTATTCAAGAAGTTATGGATCGCGGATCTTTAATTGTAAACTATACGGGCCATGGGGGTGAAGAAATATGGGCTGAAGAAAAAATATTTGATAACCTTCTCATTGAAGAGCTCGATAATAAAAACTATCCCCTATTTGTAACGGCTACATGTGAGTTCGGGCGTAATGATGATCCTGCAATTATTTCAAGTGCAGAGTTAAGCGTTATCCGAAAGAGCAGTGGAGCAATAGGCATGGTTACAACGACCAGACCAGTAAGTTCCAACACAAACTTTGAATTGAATAAAGCTTTCTATGAGACTTTATTTGTAAAGGAATCCAATACTTTTCTATCCTTGGGAGAAATCTTTAGAAGAACTAAAAATACAAGTGTTAGTGGCACGTCGAATCGCAACTTCTCCTTACTGGGAGACCCGAGTCTCAAATTAGCGTTGCCTGAATATGAAGTGGTGATAAATGAAATAAAAAACACAGACGAAAATTCTGATAGTCTCAAGGCGCTTTCGCACATAATTGTGAAAGGAGAAATTAATACACCAATGGGCGAAAAAGACTTGGGGTTTACAGGAACTGTTGATGCCGAAATTTTTGATAAGGAAGCTTCATTTATAACGCTTGGAGATGAGAATGCGCCTTTTAATTATAAGGAATGGAGTAATGCCATTTTTAGAGGATCTGCCAGCGTAACCAATGGCGATTTCGAATTCGAGTTTGTCGTTCCTAAAAACATTGCTTACCAAATTGGCAAAGGCAAACTAAGTCTTTATGCATCTCATAAAAATATCCCCGTAGATGCAACTGGCAGTAATATGAATTTTATCGTAGGTAAGAGCGCAGCAAACCCAACAACAGACAATGTATCACCGGAAATTAAATTATACATGGGTGATACCACATTTCAAGCGGGTGGAACAATAACTCCTGATTCGTACTTGGTTGCAGATCTTAATGATGTCAGTGGTATAAATATTTCAGATTACGGCATTGGAAATCACATAGTCGGCATTTTAGATCAAGAAGAACCTTTTATATTAAACGATTACTACAACGCTAGCGAGAATGATTATAAGAAAGGTAGGGTTGTTTACCACATGAGAGATTTAAAACGAGGAAAGCACAGTATTACTGTTAAAGCCTGGGATACGCATAATAATCCGGCTCAAGCAACCATCGATTTTATAGTAGGTGGGGATGAGATTAAAATAGATGGTTTTGGCAATTACCCGAATCCGTTTAGTGAGTCTACTAGTTTATTTTTTACCCATAACCGTCCGGGCGATGATCTTGAAGGGCAAGTTTTGATATATGATTTAACAGGGGCGCGTCTAAAATCCTTTGATTTCTCAGTTACTTCCAGTAATTATAAGGTCGAATTGCAATTAGATAGTAATGCGTTTGGAAAAAAACTATCCGAAGGTGTATACTTGGCCCGACTAATTGTTCGTTCTGTATCCAGCGGCTCTAAAAATGAGCAGGTTACCAAACTTTTTGTATTGAATTGATTACCTTTGAAAAACCTTTAATGAACCCGATGAAATTTAAAATTGCAACTCTATTCGTATTGACGAATATGCTGGCGCTGCAAGCATATTCCCAATTAGGAAGTCCTTCCCAAGTGGGTGGTGGCGATGCTACCGTAATTACAACTGCTGTACCTTTTTTAAGTATCAGTCCTGATGCGCGACATGCGGCACTAGGTGATGCTGGAGTTGCTAGTTCTCCTGATGCCAATTCTGCGTACTGGAATGCGGCTAAATTGGTTTTCATCGATAAAGCTTATGGCGGGTCTTTATCTTATACACCATGGCTAGGTAAAATAATCAATGATATGTCCATTAGTTATCTTTCTGGCTTTTATAAAATTAACAAAGAGCAAGCCGTTGGCCTTGCAATAAAGTATTTTGATTTAGGTGACATTACGTTCACTACAGGTCCTAATCCTGCAGATGTAACGGGTGTTTTTAACCCACGCGAATTTTCGTTCGATGGAACATACTCAAGAATGCTTACTGAGAATTTTAGTATTGGTTTAACTGCGAAGTATATCCATTCTAATTTGACAGGCGCATTCAGTAATAATGACGCTAAACCCGCAAGTACAGCAGCAGCAGATGTTGGTGTATTCTACACTAAGAAATCGGAAGGTGCTAGAAATTCAAATTTATCGTTTGGTCTAATGATCTCTAATATTGGAGGAAAAATTTCATACTCAAACGCAAGCAATAAAGATTTTATTCCTACTAACCTCAGAATAGGTGGTGCCTATACCACCGAAGTGGATCCATACAATTCATTCACGTTCTTATTGGATTTTAATAAGCTAATGGTACCTACAGTTAAGAAAGACCAAACTCTTTTACAGGGCATGACGCATTCTTTTAATGATGCTCCAGCATCTGAAGAATTTCATGAAATTATGACGTCTGCAGGTATAGAATATTGGTATAATAAAACCTTTGCTGGCCGTGTAGGTTACTTCTTAGAAGCAAAGGATAAGGGAAATCGTAAGTATATGACGGTGGGTGTAGGGTTCCGCAGTAAGAAATTATTTGGAATAGATCTCGCCTACATAGTGCCTACAAATAAGAGGGAGCATCCACTTGCTGAAACAGTACGCTTCACGTTGCTTTTCCAAATCAATCAGAAATCAGTGGTGGAGGAATCAGTAACCGATTAATGCTAAATAGAAAAACACCTCCACCGTTCGAACGGAGTACATCATTTGATTTAATTCCTCCAATCACAATCACTTTACAAAACGGACAGTATGCCTACTTTCTTTCAGGTGGCAGCCAGGACGTTATAAGAATTGACTTTATCTTCAACGCCGGGCGTTGGCACGAAACTGCTTGGGGCGTGTCTCATTTTGCTTCTAATCTTTTAAATAAAGGCACTAAAGACAAGGGCAGTTTTGACATTGCTCAGATTTTTGATCAGTATGGTGCGCATGTAGATGTTTCTGCAGGTCTTGATTATGTTAATATTGCCTTGTATTCACTTACAAAAAATCTTAATCCGGTTTTAAGCCTTCTATTAGAAATTTTAACTGCTCCTACATTTCCTGAAAAAGAATTGCAGCAAAGCAAAAGCATCTATCTCCAAAATTTAAAGGTCAATCAAGAGAAGACTGGTTTCCAAGCTTCAAAATTGATTCGTAAAAATATTTTCGGTGATCAGCATCCTTATGGAAAGGAATTAGATGAGGCAGATGTATTAAAAATAGATAGTGAACAACTGAGAAGTTTTCACCATAATTTTTTCGGTGACTCTCACGTAATCGCTTCTGGAAAAATTGAAAAAGATTGCCAACAATTGATCCTTGAAGTTCTGGAGGCGTTAAGTCGATCTCCTGTAAAAACCTTAAATAGCAAAACTAAAAAAGAAGGTCCACACCAACAGTACGAAGAAAAACAGGGTAGCGTGCAGACCTCTATTCGTATGGGCAAAAAGTCATTGCTTCGCTTAGATGCTGATTATGTTGATGTGCTTTTTCTTAATCACATTCTTGGTGGTTATTTCGGGTCTCGTCTTATGAAGAATATAAGGGAGGAAAAAGGGCTTACTTATGGAATTTATTCTTCACTTCACGCCATGAAACATGATAGTTACATGGTAATAGGTGCGGATGTTAATAAAGAAAACAGTGAACTTACATTTCAAGAAATAAGGAATGAGCTAAAACGACTTCGTACTAAAAAGGTAGGTGAAGAAGAGTTAGACACTGCTCGCTTTCATTTTATAGGAAGTCTTCAGGCAGAGATCACAACACCATTTGCACATGCAGATAAATTTAAGAGCATCTTACTGCATGGTCTTGATCAAAACTATTATCAAAATTTAATTAAACGCATTGATTCAATTCGGGCTGAAGAATTACTTGTGACCGCTGAAAAATACTTCAATGAAGAGAGCTACCATGAAGTAGCTGTTGGTTAATGTTATTCTTTTTTGCTATCTGCTTTCTCTACAAGCAATCCCACTGCTAATATTCCGCTCAGCGTATCTGTGCGCATAAACTGCTCAAATGTGATGGTGTATTTCGCTGGCGATTTAAATGAATAATCTTTTTCAATTAATATTTGGTGATCATAGATGTCGCCGAGCGCACTACTTCCATGTGGCTTCCCTGTTTTTTCATCAAATAGAAACTGCGAAACTAATCTTCTTTTTAACTCCATCCCCGTTGAGTCACTTATATAGTAAGTAAGATAGATATTTGCCTTTGGGTAGGAGACCTCGTTTCGTATGTTACAATACAGATTATATTTTTGATTAATATCTGTTATCATAAAATCAAAGGAAGGTCGGCTGCTAACAAGCCAACCTGGTTCATCCATGTCTATATTTTTCTGAAAAATCCTTTCCTTCTCACAGCCCGAAGCCAGTAGGGCTATTACTATTAAGAATCCAAATGATCTCATCATTTTTGCTGTTTATTTTGGTTAGGGTTCTGGTTAGGGTTTAGATTCGGATTCGGTGATTTTGCGTTAGGATTATTATTAGGTTTTGGATTTGGCTTTGAATTATGATTAGGATTATTTTTTGAATTCGGATTAGGTCTGGGGTTAGGTCTCGGGCTAAGGTTTGCGTTTGGGTTAGGTCTTGGATTAGGATTAGGGTTTGTGTTTGGATTTGGGTTAATAGTGTTAGCGCCCTGCTGGTTTTGTTGATTTTGTGGTTGATTCGGATTTTTAGCGTCTCCCTTGCGCCGATTTTTATGCTTTTTGCTTTTTACTTTACCGTCATATTTCTTGTCCATACGAGCAAGATCACTGTTGAGCGTTTGTACAGGAACCTTTTCTGCCACCACATCCAAATCTAAGTTTGCAGGCTTACGGCCCTCCTGATTCATGCGAAGAATCTCATTCACCCTGGCTACATTTAAAGGATACCAAGTGTTCTCTTCGCTAAAACCAAACCACATTATCTTACGGAAGATATCTGTCTTCTGAAGCACAGCATTACCTCTTTCGGTAAGCAGGGGGCCTTCCAGCTTCGGAATATCTTCTAATGCTTCCATATATGTTTCTAATTCATAATTTAAGCAGCACTTTAAGCGCCCGCATTGTCCGGATAACTTGCTTGGATTGAGCGAAAGGTTTTGATAACGCGCAGCGCTGGTAGTTACATTCTTAAAGTCACTTAGCCAGGTCGAGCAGCAGAGTTCACGGCCACATACACCAATACCACCTAAACGGCCGGCCTCCTGACGTAAGCTTATCTGACGCATTTCTACTCGAATTTTAAATTCGCCCGCTAATATTTTAATTAACTCCCTAAAGTCTACACGGTCATCGGCAGAGTAATAAAAGGTAGCTTTGGTATTGTCTACCTGATATTCAATATCAGATAACTTCATATCTAATTTTAAATCACGCAAGATTTCACGTGTTCTATATAGCGTTGGTAATTCACGCTTTTTTACTTCGTCAACCTTTTCTAAATCTTTTTGATTAGCAACTCTATATACTTTTTTAATCTCATGGTCATTGGCGACTTTCTTTTTCTGCATTTGTAAGCGCACCAACTCGCCTTGCAGAGAAACATATCCTAAGTGATGTCCATTAGGAACTTCGACGATCACCGGATCGCCTGTTATGAGTTCAATTTTATCAGTATTCCTAAAAAATTCCTTTCGGCCATTTTTAAATCGAACTTCAACTATTTCGAATTTATCATTAACGGGCATATCCATATTGGAAAGCCAGTCAAACACATTCATTTTATTGCAGCCACCGGTGCCGCACGCACCATTGTTTTGGCAGCCTGATACTGTATCACCAGTTTTATTTGTTGTTCCGCAAGCGCATCCCATAGTTTTTTTTATTAATAAAAGTATATCGCATTGCTTTCTCTTATCATCTTCATCCCACGCGATATACTATTGTTGAGTTAATTTTATGAGGTCTAGTCCAATATCTTTTCTAAAGTATAGTCCATCCCATTTTATATTTGAAACGCCCGCAAAAGCCTGTTCTCGTGCTTGCTGTAGGCTATCACCTTTACCAGTAATGGTCATAACACGGCCACCATCGGTTAAGGTCTTTTCGTTTTGTTTTTTTGTGCCTGCATGAAAAACCAAAGCTTGATTGTCTTTGGACAATCCGTCTATCATATCACCTTTTTTATATTCATCAGGGTAGCCCCCTGAAACCAAAACTACAGCAACAGTAGGTTGAGGATCTATTTCAATCTTTACGTTCTTTAATTCCCCTTTTGCTGTAGCAACAAATAATTCCACTAAATCATTTTTTATCCGGGGTACTACGGCCTGTGTTTCTGGATCACCCATGCGTACGTTATACTCAATTACATAAGGATCACCACCAACGTTCATTATACCTATAAATATAAATCCGTTATATGCTATCCCTTCTTTTTTTAAACCGTTTATGGTTGGTTTAACAACTTGTTCTTCCACCTTTTGCATAAAAGTTTTATCTGCAAATGCGACAGGTGAGACAGCACCCATACCACCTGTATTAGGACCCGTGTCGTCTTCACCAATTCGTTTATAGTCTTTGGCTTCAGGAAGAATCACATAATTATTACCGTCAGTTAGAACAAAGACCGATACCTCAATGCCATTTAAAAATTCTTCTATCAATACTTTTGCGCTTGCTTCACCGAATTTTTTATTTACCAACATATCTTTAATAACAGCTTTGGCTTCTCCTTGTGAGATGCTGATAATAACGCCTTTGCCAGCAGCTAATCCGTCGGCCTTAAGTACAATGGGTGGTTTGCAGATCGTGATGTAGTCTAATGCCGATGCTAACTCTGACACATTAAAAGTTTTTGCTTTTGCAGTGGGTATGCCATTACGGAGCATAAACCTTTTAGAAAAATCTTTACTTCCTTCTAATTGCGCACCAGCTTTGCCAGGCCCTATAATTAAAATTTTCTTTAGAGAAGGTTCATTTTCGAAAAAGTCACGTATGCCTTTTACAAGAGGAGCTTCAGGCCCAACAACAACAAGTTCAATAGCTTTATCTACACATAACTGCCCTAACTTTAAAAAGTCATCCGGCGCTATAGCTACATTTTCAGCAAGGAGAGACGTTCCTGCATTTCCTGGGGCTACGTATAGCTTGCTGCATAATTTGCTTTGGGCCATTTTCCAAGCCAATGCATGTTCGCGTCCACCGTTACCGATAATCAGGATGTTCATAATTAGGGTTTAAATCCAAAGATAAGACAGTAATTTCGTTAAATAAAGGGATAAAAAAAGCCCTCCGGGTTTTTAGTCCGAAGGGCATTATCATAAACAGAGCAAATTAGTTTGCGTATTCTGACATAAATTTTATTCTCATCAAGCGAACTTCTTCTTCAGAAAACTCTGCAATCCGATCATCATTCATGGCTTCATCTAGGCTATCTGTTTCCGAGTTAAGGAAGTATTCAAAGATCTCATCCTGCTTATCTTCATCTAATACCTGATCAATGTAATAATCTAAATTAAGTTTGGTTCCTGAATAACATATGTTCTCAATTTCTGTAAGCATCTCATCAAACCTTATGCCTTTGGTTTGTGCTATCTCCTCCAGATCTGTCTTTTTATCAATTTGCTGAATTATATAAATTTTAATTTTTGATTTATTGACGGATGATTTTACGATTACATCTGAGGCTGTCTCTATATCATTTTCGTCAACATATTTTTGGATAGCTTCTAAAAATTCTTTTCCGAATTTATTCACCTTTCCCATTCCAACACCATTGACTTGAGCTAATTCCTCTTTGTCAGTTGGGTATGTGGTAGCCATTTCTTCTAAGGAAGGATCTTGGAAGATTACGTACGGTGGCAAATCTTTTTCCTTTGCTATTTTCCGTCGAATACTCTTTAAAATTTCAAAAAGCTTCTCATCATAAGCTTTCGCATTGATAGGTGCTCTTTCGGACGATACCTCTTCATCTTCTATATCGGTAGTAAAGTCATGATCACGTGCTAGCTCTACCGCATGTGGTTTCTTTAAAAATGCTTCACCCCTTTCTGAAACTGTTAGCACACCTATGTTGTCAATGTCTTTCTCTAAGTATTGATAGATGAGTGTTTGTCTAACTACCGATTTCCAGAAATCTTCACTTTCATGAGCACCCTTTCCATAAACTGAAAGATCGAAATGGCCATAGCTTTTAACATACTCATCTTCCACGCCTCTTATCACGTAGATTAAATGGTTTAAGCCAAAGCGTTCATGTGTTTGTTTAGCAGCTTGCAGTACAAGTGATACTGCTTCGGTACCGTCAAAGCGTTCACGCGGATGAACGCAGTTGTCGCACATACCACAATTTTCTTGCTTATACTCCTCACCAAAGTAATGCAGTAGTTGCCTACGGCGGCATACCGGTGATTCTGCATAGAATTCCATCTCTTGTAAAAGAACACGTGCATTTTCACGCTCTTGTACAGATTTATCTTTATTAAATTTTTCGAGTTTATTTATATCATTGTGGCTATAAAACATGAGACAAACCCCTTCTAAACCATCGCGTCCAGAACGTCCTGTTTCTTGATAATATCCTTCTAATGATTTAGGAACATCGTAATGTACAACGAATCTAACATCTGGTTTGTCAATGCCCATACCAAAGGCAATGGTAGCACAAATGATATCAACTTCTTCATTAAGAAAGTCGTCTTGATTCTTTATACGCACATCTGGATCAAGACCCGCATGGTAAGGTCTTGCTTTAAATCCATTCACACTTAAAAGCTGCGCTATCTCTTCAACCTTCTTTCTGCTCAAGCAATAAATGATTCCTGATTTTCCTTTATGTTCTTTGCAAAATTTAATAAGTTGTTTTTTAGTCTCCTTTTTAGGTCTCACTTCATAATAAAGATTTACCCTGTTAAAGGAAGAGATAAAGACATCAGCCTCCTCCATCTGAAGATTTTTCTGAATATCAATTTGAACTTTAGGTGTTGCAGTAGCTGTAAGCGCAATTACCGGCATATCACCTAAATTCTGAATCATTGTTTTTATTCGTCTGTATTCAGGACGGAAATCATGCCCCCATTCAGAAATACAGTGAGCCTCATCAATAGCAACAAATGAAACATTTACCTTTTTGAGAAACTCAATAGTTTCTTCTTTATTAAGCGATTCAGGCGCAACATAAAGTAATTTTATAAGGCCATTCATACAATCTTTCTTAAGCCTGGTGATTTCTCCTTTACTGAGTGTAGAATTTAAGAATCTCGCATTTACGCCATAAGCGTTCATTTGATCTACTTGATTCTTCATCAGCGCAATTAATGGAGATATTACCACTGCCAAACCGTCTCGAATCATTGCAGGCAGCTGATAGCACAATGATTTACCTGCACCTGTGGGCATAATTACAAAAGTATTCTTGCCGTCCAGTAAGTTGCGGATAATTGTTTCCTGGTTGCCACGGAACTGACTATAGCCGAAAATTGCTTTGAGTCTGGCTTTTAACGTATCTTTCTCTTCTACCAACATCATATCATCTTGATAAGAACCTAAAATTGTATCTTTGTTCATTA
>CAXSCR010000049.1:0-35176 GCA_964235605.1 uncultured Cyclobacteriaceae bacterium
TTGAACGTTAACTAACTACAAATACACGGGCCGTCATGCTTTATTGCACATTGTCGATGACAGTGTGGTATTGAACTTCTAACATTGTAATCCAGTCTCTAAAAGACTTGGATAAAATGCTCTACCTATTCAACAAACAAATAATACAGAATACAAATTCACAGACATTTAAATTAACCAAAGGCCGCAGTGCGCAGCCATTAATTTATCTTGTGGTTCTAATTTTAATGTTTTCAATTTGTTCCTCGAGTTGCAGGAGTTTTTCACTGAAACTTTCGAATTCATTTTCACTCTTAAATTTGATTTGTACGGCATCAACATTTGAATCAAGCCTAATTGTCCACCGAAGATGTTTCATTTCCCTAACGTCTACCTCCCACATATTTTTCAGCCAAATTGAAACAGGGTATGAGCCAATAATTATAAGTTTATCCTCAGTTAATTCAATTTTTCCAGACCGCCATCTCAATAACCACAGTCGAAGCCAACGGCAATGCAGAAAAATGCAATAACATTCATTCGCCAAAACATCGTAGGGATAATGTATTTTGTTATTGCCAAGTACGATTCATGTGTAAACCATCGAGGGGCGATAACATCGAGCAGCAGGATTATTAGTCCACCAAAAATGAATAAATCGGAAGCTACTTTTTTTATTCTTCGTGGGTGGTGCTTAACGGTATATTTAATCTCAGCTGTCATCATGTTCTCTTCTGTCCGCGTGTTGCGCACAACAACGGAATATACGGCATTGCGTTAATAACTACTTTCATCAGTATACGGGTTTCTGCATAATCGGATGCTACTTCATAGTTTTTAACCAGACTGCACCTTTCAATTATCCAACGGCCTTTTTACGGATGCAGCAGTCCTATCAAGTCAACCCAGATCAGTTCCATTCTCAAGTAAATGTGTAGCAAAGAATGATGCAGTGTATTGGTGAAGCAAGCTTTCCAACTTTGCTAAAAGCAATCGCATGCTTAAATGCCACTGCACACAAAGTAACTGGAGGAGATTTTACCGAACCCAAAAAAGCCCCAAATCAATAAGATTTGAGGCTTTTTAAGTCCATGTAGCGGGGACAGGACTCGAACCTGTGACCTTTGGGTTATGAGCCCAACGAGCTACCAACTGCTCCACCCCGCGATATATTTTTGTAAAACTATTATATCACTTATAAACTTGTTACAACCATTCTGAACGCTTTTTCGACCCGTTAAGGAAGCAAAAGTTTTCATTTTCTAACACGTTTTATTGTTGTGTTTTTTAAATGGTGTGCAAAAGTAGGCTGATACCTGTTAAAAAACAAATAACTTTGCACAAATCATTATGGAAACATTACCATTTAAGGCTGGGTTTGTAAGTATCGTGGGAAAACCCAACGTTGGGAAGTCTACTTTGATGAATAAATTGGTTGGAGAGAATCTATCTATAATCACCCCAAAGGCTCAAACAACCCGTCATCGTATTATGGGGATACTTAATGGCGACAATTATCAGATAGTATATTCTGATACTCCGGGTATTCTTGAACCGAAATACTCTTTGCATGACGCCATGATGACCTATGTAAAGGTTTCTCTTGATGATGCAGATGTTATTTTACTTGTAGTGGAGCTTGATGAAAAATATGAAGCTAGCCTCTTCGAGCGATTTCAGCGTATAACAACCCCCATTTTGCTGGTTATTAATAAGATTGACCTTGCGAAAGGTTCACAAATACACGATAAAATTGAATATTGGAAAGCGCAATTGAGCACGATCAAAGAAATCGTTACCGTATCAGCTCAGACAGGAGAAAATGTGTCAGCGCTTTTTGAAACGATAAAGCAAATGATGCCAGTTCATCCCCCATACTTTCCACCGGATGAATATACGGATAGAACAGAACGTTTCTTCGCATCTGAAATAGTTCGGGAAAAAATATTTTTAAACTATGATCAAGAAATTCCTTACAGTACAGAGGTCGCTATTTCAGAGTTTAAAGAACAGGAAGGCATTATTAAAATACGTGCTGAGATTTATGTAGAACGTGATTCCCAGAAGGGAATAATTATAGGCAAAGCTGGCAGCATGCTTAAAAAAGTTGGTATCGAAGCCCGCAAAGACATGGAATCTTTTTTCGCAAAAAAAGTTTTTCTAGAAACTCATGTAAAGGTGGCTGACAACTGGCGTAAGCAAAAATTTAAGCTGAAGCAATTCGGATATATAGAGTAACAAGTTGAGAATGGCAATGTCAAAATTATCGCTCTGGGCATATTCATAAATTATATTATTAGATGGCAAATGTTGTAGCAATAGTAGGTAGACCAAATGTTGGCAAGTCAACCTTTTTCAATAGACTAATAGAAAAACGTCAAGCAATAATGGACGATATGCCGGGTGTTACGCGCGATCGTCATTATGGTTTTGCTGAATGGTGCGGAAAGTTCTTCACGGTGATTGATACGGGTGGATATGTTACAGGGTCGGAAGACAAGTTCGAATCAGAAATTAGAAAACAAGTGAAGCTCGCTATAGATGAAGCTGCTGCTGTAATCTTTCTAGTTGACTGCCGTGACGGTGTAACTGGTTTCGATAAAGAATTCGCTAACCTTTTACGTGCCTCAAAGAAACCAATATTTCTCGCAGCTAATAAAGCTGATACACCGGATAAGTCGTACTTGGCAGCAGAGTTCTATGCCTTGGCGCTTGGCGAAGTATATCCCATTTCATCAGAAAATGGTTCTGGGACGGGTGAGTTATTAGATGATTTAGTTAAGACCTTTGAAACAGAAGGTATAGAAGATCCAGACGCAGGCATTCCTAAAATAGCTATTTTAGGACGTCCAAATGTTGGAAAGTCTTCGCTACTTAATGCCTTACTTGGAACAGAACGTAGTATTGTAACTGATGAAGCGGGTACAACACGAGATGCCATTCACTCGTACTATAAAATGTTTGGTAAGAATTTTATTCTTATCGATACAGCAGGTATTCGTAAGAAGGGGAAAGTAAAGGAGGACATAGAATTTTACTCCGTACTTCGGTCACTTAAAGCATTGGAAGATTGTGATGTATGTATAGTAGTAGTAGACGCTGAGCGAGGCTTAGAATCACAAGACGTAAATATTATAAGCTTAGCCGAACGCCAAGGCAAAGGTGTAGTGATCATGGTTAATAAATGGGATCTTATTGAGAAAGATGCTAAGACATCAGATAAGATAAAGAAAGAAATTCATGAAAAGCTTTCTCCTATTGATTACTTGCCAATCATATTTTCATCTGTGTTAACAAAGCAGCGTATTTTTCAGGTAGTGGAAAAGGCAGTACAGGTATATGAAGATAAAACCAAGCGGGTTCCTACTTCTAAGCTTAACGACATATTACTTCGCGAGATTCAGAACCATCCGCCTCCATCCTTGAAGGGTAAATTCATACAGATAAAGTATATAACTCAGGTGCAAGCACGGTATCCATCGTTTGCGTTCTTCTGTAATCACCCTCAATATATACAAGAGTCTTATCAACGATTCTTAGAGAATAAGATAAGGGAGAACTTTGAATTTGAGGGGGTTCCTTTGAGGCTAATATTTAGACAAAAATAAATTTTCTTACGCGATAGGCCGTGAATAATCAATTCCTCCTATATTTGCGGTTGAATTTAAAACCTGTAAACTATGAAAAAAATTATCGCTTTGTTGGCTGTATGTGGCTTTGCAATTGCACTAGTATCATGTGGCAAGAAAACTGAAGAAGCATCAACAACTCAAGATTCTACTGCTGTTGTAGTAGAAACTCCTGCAGTTGATTCTGCTGCTGTGACAACTGATAGCACTGCTGTTGTTGATTCTGCTGCTGTTGTTCATTAATCAGCCGCAATCTTAATCGATTGATTCCCGGGAAGGCTTTAGAAATCTAAAGCCTTTTTTTTATGCTTATGAAGCGAGAGAAGTTATACGCCACACTAGAAGAACGCATTGCCCCTGCTGCAGTTCCTTATTGTTTTTCTTTGTGGCAACAAAGTCCTTTTGAATTAAAGTTGACTAAGACTAGGCAAAGTAAAGTTGGTGATTTCACAAGCCGCAGGAGTGCTACTCACCCGCGTATAACACTTAACAATGATCTTAACTCACATTTGTTTCTTATAACTTATATTCATGAGGTAGCACACCATTTTGTACATAAGAAGTATGGTAGTACGGTAGATCCACACGGCCAAGAATGGAAGGATACTTTTAGGGATCTGATGATGCCCATGTTACAAGAAAGTGTGTTTCCTATTGAAATCTTACATCAGCTTCAAGCCCACATGATAAATCCGAAGGCTAGTTCTTTTGCCGACACACACCTTACAAAATTGCTACGAAACTATGATAAAGGGGGTAACCTTATAGCCCTCTCTGACATACCAGAAGGAAGTACATTTTGCATCCAAGGAAGATTTTTTAAGAAGGGTAAATTAAAACGGACTAGGTACCTATGTCAAGAGATAAAGAAAAGGCGGACCTACCTAGTGCCTTCTGAAGCTTTGGTTAGTAATGTTCAGTTAAGTCTTCTCTGAATAAGATTTTTTACAAAGTCATAAAAGACTTGAGGTGTCATGGTACGCCACTGATCGATTTGCAGCGTGCCCCCCATGTTAATGTAATGATCTATATGATACTTCTTTTGTTCTTCTTGGATAAATTCGGGAAAGGAGACAGCAGCTATCCAGCCATCTTCCACATCTTCAAACCACTCTTCATAATAGCTATCATCAGAGCCATGAAAGTTCATGATATTTTCGCCAATCAAAATAAATTTGTTAATGCCTTCTTTCGCTATAACTTCTATAACATTGCGTTTTAGACTCATGATATCATTATTGATTGCATCATTCCACTCGCCAATAAACTCAATTACTGTAAAGCCTTGCTCATAGTCAGCATATAGAATTTTTATATATAATGTTTCAGATTCGATAGAGTCCCATGAAGGATCTATGTAGTAACCATAAATTGTATCAGAGTATTGATCGTAGTTGTACTGCTTCCCGAAGAACGGGGATAGATTATCAGTTGCAGGGTCGTAGTATTTTAACCAGGTATAATAAGGCTCAATGGTGTGCATTTCCTTTTCGACTATCAACTGCTTTTCTTACTGAACCATAATCTTTTAGCAATTGGCCCGCTTCTTCTTCTCCTATTCCAAGCTCTTCCATGATCATGCGAGTGCCTCTGTTAACTAGTTTTAAGTTAGAGAGCTGCATGTCTACCATTTTATTTCCTTTTACCCGACCAAGTTTGATCATGGTTGTGGTAGAGATCATGTTAAGTACAAGTTTTTGGGCGGTACCTGCTTTCATTCTTGTACTTCCGGTTACAAACTCTGGACCAACCACAACTTCAATGGCATAGTCTACAGAACTTGCAAGTTCGCTACCGCTATTGCATGTTATGCATCCTGTAATGACTCCATTTGCACGCGCAGCATTTACTCCACCTATAACGTATGGTGTTCTGCCTGATGCTGCTATGCCTACGAGCACATCGTTTTGATTAATATTATATTCAAGCAAATCTATCCAAGCTTGTTCAGCATCATCTTCAGCATTTTCAACGGCTTTTCTAATCGCCTGATCTCCCCCGGCAATTAATCCTATGACTTTGCCTTGTGGCATTCCGTAAGTCGGTGGTATTTCGCTGGCATCAAGTATACCCAGGCGCCCGCTAGTTCCTGCACCAATATAGAAAAGGCGCCCACCAGTAGTCATTTTATTGACAATGGCGCTAACTAGTGCTTCGAGTTTTGGAATAACCTTTTCAATTGCGAAAGGCACAGTTTTATCTTCATTGTTGATATTCTTCAACAAGTCCTGCACACTCATGTGCTCTAAGTCATTGTAGGCCGATGATGATTCTGTGGTTGTCAATTTTAACTCGATGACTTATGATAAATCTCTTTGGTGAAATAAGGTAAGCCCAGCAATGGGTCCTTCTAAAATATTTTTTACAGTTATTCCCCTATCATTAGCAACTTGGCGAAGCACGTCACTAAAATAGAAAGCAATAGAACCTGTAAAATGTACTTTTAAATTTTTATAGTTGTCATACATCATCACGTTATTTTCATAGAACGCTGCGAAACTATTATATATTAATTTATAACAGTAGGGGTCATTTAGATTTTGAAAAATGAATCTTGCAAAGCTGGCGAAAAACGCGCTTGGTTTTTCTTGTTGATATATTCTTTCTAAAAATTCCTCTCTTGTTAAAGGAAAGCGGGTTTTAAATTTTTCAGCAATATTTTTGGGCTGCTTATCGCGGAGGTAATCAACTAAAAATTGTTTTCCTATGTTAGCGCCAGATCCTTCATCAGCTAATATCCACCCGAGATTGGCAACATTGCCTGTTATTTTTTCACCATCGTATAAGCATGAGTTCGATCCAGTACCCATAATGCACGCAATACCGGGTTCATGGCCACACAGTGCGCGTGCTGCTGCAAGAAGATCCCATCCAATTTCAATCTCTGCTTCCGGAAAGAACTCCATAAAAGCATTCTTAATAGTAAGTTGATTTTTTGCAGAGGAGACACCTGCTCCATAAAAAAAGATTTTGTTTACCTTCTCTTTGACTAAGGGCAATACCGACTCGTGGAGATTTTTCCGAAAGTCATCTATGTGTTGATAATATGGATTGAAGCCCGGAGCACTTGCCTGACCTATTGCACCATTTTTTTCAATAAGCCTCCAATCAGTTTTAGAGCCCCCACTGTCCGCTATAAGAATCATCTTTGTGGTTATATGTATATTTTATAGTTTAGAATATTTCTATTCCTTCAATGTCCCAATAATTTTAAACTTGTCAAAAACCTTTTCAGTATGTGGCGCATCTGGCATTTCGCTTGTCAGATCTTGGCCTGCCCAATGTTCGTAATGCTTTCCATTCCGCCAAAGTTTTGAATTGGTCACTTCATATATTTTACCATGAAAAGCCACCCATATTTCAGGCTTGTCTTGTCCGTTGCGTAATGCTAGTTGATTGCGCGTAAATATTGGAAGTTCTGAATTCAACGCGAAGGTAAATGATTAATATGGTTAATGAATAACATATCGAAATTTTACGGCGATATCTGTTAGTAAAGTATTTTAAATTGTCTTTTATGACCGAAAAACATAGGTACGTGTGCTGTGTGTTTTTAAGTGTGCTGCTGTGTTTTTGCTTTAGCCTCGGCAAGCTAAACACTTGATGAAGGTTATGCAAACGATATGTGAGGAGTTAAATTTTAATGCATTTAAATTTGTTGAGCAAAATAACTTGATTTGAGTTTATTATTATCACTTTCAAATTCATTAATTTAGATCCGTAATTGATGGTAGAATTGACAAAGATTATAGTTATTATTTAAGATTGAATTTGACAAATAGCTACATAAGAGATGAGCCTAATCCAACCATTCACTATTGTCCTTAAATGATTTAATCATTCGTGAAGCATTCTCGGTAAAGAACGCTCAGGGTTTGTTGGGAAGCTCGAAAGTTCAAGGTCTTTCTACAATTTGAGACCTTTACATCAATTTTAATCGCTTAAAGTCTTCATTTCAACATCATTCTTTTGCGCTGCTTTTAAATTTTCACACGTTTTAAGGAATTTATTTTTTTTGCTCTTGAAAAAGCGGGTAACGCAGGTTATAAGGCAATATCTTGAACCTTGATATAATTTAATCTGGGCAATCATGAAATCATTTGAATCAGTATCATATTTTTGCCCCCAATTTGTTCACTCCTTAACTTTAAGAAATGCCAAGAGATAGAAGTATTCGCTCCGTACTGATCATCGGTAGCGGTCCGATCGTCATAGGTCAAGCATGTGAATTTGATTACGCCGGCTCCCAAGCTTCACGCTCTTTGAGAGAAGAGGGCATTGAAGTGGTGCTAATCAATTCTAATCCAGCCACTATCATGACCGACAAAGTGACTGCCGATCATGTTTACCTCCAGCCTTTGGATAAGAAGTCGATTCGTGAAATTCTTGAAAAACACAATATTGACGCTGTATTACCAACGATGGGTGGCCAGACAGCGCTTAATTTATGTATCGATTGTGATAAAGCCGGAATTTGGGAACACTACGGTGTTAGAATAATTGGTGTAGACATTAAAGCGATTGAAACTACAGAAGATCGTGAGAAGTTCAGGTTAAAAATGATCGAGCTAGGGGTCGGTGTGTGTGTGGGTGGTACAGCTACATCTTTTCTACAAGGCAAGGAAATTGCCCAACAAATTGGATTCCCATTGGTAATCCGCCCATCTTTTACTTTAGGTGGAACAGGCGGTGGATTTGTTCAAAATGCGGAAGATTTTGATGAAGCCTTAAACCGGGGCTTGCATGCGTCGCCAATACATGAGGTATTGGTAGAGCAAAGCATTATGGGCTGGAAGGAATATGAGCTTGAATTGTTGCGTGATGGAAATCGTAACGTGATCATTATCTGTTCAATCGAGAATTTTGATCCGATGGGTATTCACACGGGTGACTCTATTACAGTAGCGCCCGCTATGACTTTGCCAGATACTGTATATCAAAGGATGCGCGATTTGGCGATCAAAATGATGAATGGTATTGGCCAGTTTGCCGGAGGGTGTAACGTTCAGTTCTCTGTTAATCCTGACAACGATGATATTATTGGTATTGAAATCAATCCACGTGTATCACGGTCATCGGCACTTGCTTCAAAAGCAACTGGATATCCCATCGCTAAAATTGCTGCCAAGCTGTCAATCGGTTATAATCTCGATGAATTAAAGAATGCCATTACAGGTACAACCACTGCCTACTTTGAACCTGCAGTTGACTATGTAATTGTAAAAATACCGCGCTGGAATTTTGATAAATTCCATGGCGCAGATCGCAAACTTGGCTTACAAATGAAGTCAGTAGGCGAAGTGATGGGCATCGGCCGAAATTTCCAAGAAGCCTTACAAAAGGCTTGTCAGTCTCTTGAAATAAGAAGAAATGGTCTGGGCGCTGATGGAAAAGAGCTTAAAAAGCAAGATGAATTACTGTATAGTTTAGAGCATCCAAGTTGGAATAGGTTGTTCCATATTTATGATGCACTGAAGCTTGGTATACCCATGAAGACGGTGCAGAAGCTAACCAAGATAGATAGGTGGTTTCTGAAACAAATAGAAGAATTAGTTGAGTTGGAAAAGACCATCAGCAAGTTTGAGATCGAGACTATACCGGTTGATTTGATGCGTAAAGCAAAAGAGAAAGGTTATGCAGATCGTCAGATAGCGCATATTCTTGATTGCTATGAAAGCGAAGTGAACAAGAAGCGTAAAGACATGGGCATTAAGCGCGTGTTCAAATTGGTTGATACTTGCTCCGCAGAATTCGAAGCGAAGACACCTTACTATTATTCAACCTTCGATACAGAGAATGAATCTATAGTTTCAGATAGAAAGAAAGTTGTCGTATTAGGTTCTGGTCCAAATCGTATCGGACAAGGTATTGAGTTTGATTACTCATGCGTGCATGGTGTTTTAGCTGCCAAAGAATGTGGTTATGAAACCATCATGATTAATTGTAATCCTGAAACTGTTTCTACTGATTTTGATATTGCAGACAAACTTTATTTTGAGCCTGTGTTCTGGGAACATCTGTATGATATCATTGAACACGAGAAACCAGAAGGTGTTATTGTTCAACTTGGTGGACAAACTGCTTTAAAGCTTGCAGAAAAACTACATAAATTTGGAATCAAGATCATTGGAACTTCTTTCGATGCACTTGATCTTGCGGAAGATCGCGGTAGGTTCTCATCGTTATTGAAAGAACTTTCTATCCCCTATCCTGAATTTGGAATAGCAACCACAGCCGAAGAGGCACTTGATGCGTCGAAAATTATTGGCTTTCCACTGCTTGTTCGTCCTTCTTATGTACTAGGCGGGCAAAGCATGAAGATTGTTATCAACGAGCAAGAACTTGAAACGCATATCCTTGATATCTGGAAACACTTACCGGAAAACAAGGTATTGCTTGATCATTTCCTTGATGGTGCGATTGAAGCTGAAGCAGATGCTATTTGTGATGGTGAAGATGTTTACATCATAGGCATTATGCAACACATTGAACCTGCAGGCATCCACTCTGGAGATTCTTACGCAGTATTGCCTCCTTATAATTTGGGAGACTTTATCATTAAACAAATTGAGCACTATACACATAAAATTGCGTTAGCACTTAAGACTGTCGGACTGATCAATATTCAGTTTGCTATTAAGAATGATAAGGTGTACATCATCGAAGCAAATCCGCGTGCATCACGTACTGTACCTTTTATTTGTAAGGCATACGACGAACCTTATGTAAACTATGCTACAAAGGTGATGTTGCGAGAAAAAAAGGTTAAAGACTTTAAATTCAATCCTACCAAAAAGGGTTATGCTATTAAAGAACCGATTTTCTCTTTCAGCAAATTCCCTGAAGTAAATAAAGAGCTAGGCCCAGAAATGAAATCTACAGGTGAAGCTATTTACTTCATAGATGATTTAATGGATGATTTTTTCTTAAAAATATATGCCGAAAGGAATTTCTACCTAAGCCGGTAGAAGAGGAACGAAGGACGAGGAATGAGGGACGGACGAGGACGAATTGGACCACCTCGTACTTCGTCCCTCATTCCTCGTACTTCCTAATTGGCTAATAATTTTTGAACCCATACCTTTACTTTTCAGTTTATAATTCAAACTATATACACATGCTAAGGTTCCTCATCATTTTAGGTTTAATTGCTTATGTACTCTATAAGGTTGGAAGCTTATTCTTTAGAGCGGGTGCAAAGTCACAACAATTCCGTAATCCGGATCAGCATAAACCTGTCGACAGCAACATAAATGTTAACGCTACACCACAAGAAAAAAAAGCAAGCAGTTTTAAGGGTGGTGAATATGTAGATTACGAAGAGGTTAAATAAATTTTGCTTCAGGTCAAAGTTCAGGTTTATGATCAATGCGCTGAACCTTGAACAAAGACTACAAATAAATGAACATCATTTTCTCTAAATATCAAGCTACCGGAAATGACTTTGTGCTGATTGATAATCGGTTGGGATTATATTCTTTTAGTACAGGTCAAATTAAAAACATCTGCAATCGTAAGTTTGGTATCGGCGCAGACGGGGTAATTCTTATTGAGAAGCACCCCTCACTTGACTTCGACTTGGTCTATTATAATAGTGATGGCTCTCAGAGTCTTTGCGGTAACGGCAGCCGTGCAGCTGTGCATTTTGCTTCAAGCTTGGGTATTGTAAAAGGTAAAACAAAATTTAATGCCTACGATGGCGTACATGACGCGGAGTTACTTGCTTCCGACATTGTTCGTTTAAAAATGAATAACGTTATTCAGACGGAAAAGCTAGGAGAAGATTTCTTCATAAACACAGGGTCGCCGCATTACGTCCGTTTTGTTTCCGAAATAAACAGCTATCGCGTTTTTGAAGAAGGTAAGAAAATACGCTACAGTAAAGCATATAATCCAGGCGGCACAAACGTAAATTTTGTTGCTGGTTTAGCGGATAATACAATTTATGTTCGAACCTATGAGCGTGGCGTGGAAGATGAAACACTATCATGCGGTACGGGCGTAACGGCAGCAGCACTTGCGGCAACTTTTAAAGGATATTTATCCCCAGTTAAAATTAAAACCCTAGGTGGCGAGCTTTCTGTTGAATTCAAATCCGGCCAGAGCGGCCTGCCTATCGGACAAGCAGACACTTTTCAGGATATTTTTCTTGTTGGGCCTGCCAAAAAAGTATTCGAAGGCACATTGGAACTGTAATTGTTCTTCCTGAAATCTCAAAAAACAAATTAACTTTATGCCCCATTGGGGATGTTAGTCGTTATCCGTTACACGTTAAATCGTGCATAGGTGAACAAGAGAAGTGTTCTGGAAAAACGAATTAACGCATAACTAATAAAGCTTAACGACACGTATGCTAAAACTTATTGCCAAAATCTTTGGAACAAAGTCTGATAAAGATATCAAGCGCATCATGCCGCTTGTGGAGCAGACTAAACAGGAAGGTGAAAAACTAAAATCCATATCCAGCGATGAGCTCCGGAACAAAACTCAGGAGATCCAAAATATAATCAATTCCGAATTAAAGGGTATTGATGATCAGCTGCATGCGCTTCATCAAAGAATTGCCGATCAGCCTGACCTTGAATTGACCGAAAAAGAAGCTGTCTTTGCTCAAATAGACACGTTAGAAGGGGACCGTAATAAAGAGCTGGAAAGGATTTTAATGAAAGTGTTGCCACAGGCATTCGCAATTGTACGAGAAACTGCCCGTAGGTTTAAAGAAAATGAATACATCGAAGTAACTGCCCAAGATTTTGATCGAAAAATGGCAGCGACTCATGAAAATGTTAAGATCATTGGGGACAAGGCCCAGTGGTTAAATAAATGGATTGCCGCAGGCAACATGATTACGTGGGATATGGTACACTATGATGTTCAAATCATCGGTGGTATTGTATTACATGAAGGTAAAATTTCTGAAATGGCAACCGGTGAGGGTAAAACACTTGTGGCTAGTTTTCCTGCATTCCTTAACGCATTATCAAGACGTGGTGTACACATAGTAACTGTTAATAACTACCTGGCTACTCGTGATAGTGAATGGATGGCTCCGCTATTCCAATTCCATGGATTAACAATTGATTGTATCGATAAACACGAACCCAATTCTCCGGAACGCAGAAATGCATATAAGGCCGATATTATTTACGGAACAAATAATGAATTTGGTTTTGATTATCTACGTGATAATATGTCTCGTGATCCTGAAGATCTGGTACAGCGATTCCATCACTATGCAATGGTCGATGAGGTAGATAGTGTTTTAATTGATGAAGCACGTACACCGCTTATTATTTCAGGCCCAATACCACGCGGTAACGAACATGAATTCTATGACCTAAAGCCACGCATATTTAAGTTGGTTGAAGCGCAGAAAAAACTTATCAACGAATATTTAAATTCAGCAAAAAAGATGATTGCTGACGGCAATGATAAAGAAGGCGGTCTTCCTTTGTTCCGTGCTTATCGGGGTATGCCTAAGTACAAACCGGTGATTAAATATCTCAGTGAAATGGGCGTTAAGAACGTGCTTCAAAAAACTGAGAATTTCTATTTGCAGGATAATAAGAAGATGATGCCGGAGGCTGATAGGCCTTTGTATTTTATCATCGATGAAAAAGATAACAGCGTTGAACTAACAGAGAAAGGCATCGACCTTATAACGGGTGAAGGAGAAGATGCAAAATTCTTTATCCTTCCAGAAATAAGTGTTGAGTTGAACAAAGTTGAGCAAGATCCAACTTTAGAGACAAGTGCTAAACTGCAAAGGAAGGATGAGATTATACGTGACTATCAAACCAAGTCACAACGCATTCACAGCGTTAATCAATTACTCAAAGCCTATACACTCTTCGAAAAAGATACGGAGTACATCATTGTTGATGGCAAAGTAAAAATAGTAGATGAGCAAACTGGCCGCGTACTTGATGGCAGAAGATATTCAGATGGTCTTCATCAAGCCATAGAGGCAAAAGAAAATGTTAAGGTTGAGGATGCCACACAAACTTATGCTACCATAACGCTGCAGAATTATTTCCGCATGTATCATAAGCTAGCTGGTATGACTGGTACGGCAACAACAGAAGCGGGTGAGTTCTGGGAAATCTATAAGCTTGATGTTGTTACAATCCCTACAAACAAACCCACTACGCGTAAGGATGAAGAAGATATGGTTTTCAAAACCGTACGTGAAAAATTTAATGCAGTAATAGATGAGGTTGTAAAACTTACGCAGCAGGGAAGACCTGTACTTGTAGGTACAACGTCTGTTGAAATTTCTGAACTGGTAAGTCGTATGCTTCAGATCAGAAAAATCAAGCATCAGGTATTGAATGCCAAGCAACATCAACGTGAAGCTGATATTGTTGCTGAGGCAGGTAAGCCAGGAACTGTAACAATCGCTACCAACATGGCGGGTCGTGGAACCGATATTAAACTTACGCCTGAGTCACGCGCTGCTGGTGGACTAGCAATTATAGGAACAGAGCGTCATGAATCCAGACGCGTTGATAGACAGCTCCGCGGTCGTTCAGGCCGTCAGGGAGATCCTGGTAATTCACAATTTTATGTTTCGTTAGAAGATAACTTGATGCGTTTGTTTATGCCTGAGCGTATAGCTCGCTTTATGGATAAGCTAGGTTTAAAGGAGGGCGAAGTTATTCAGCACTCTATGGTGACAAGTTCTATTGAACGTGCGCAGAAAAAAGTAGAAGAAAACAACTTTGGTATAAGAAAACGTTTGTTGGAGTACGACAATGTGATGAACTCGCAACGCGAAGTTATCTATAAGCGTCGAAGAAATGCTTTGTTCGGCGAACGTCTTGAGCTTGATATCTTAATGATGCTAGCCGATACAAGTGAGGATATGATAACCAATGCTAAGAATGGCAATGATTATGAAAGTCTTCGCTTAAGTGTGCTTGGTACGTATGGAATAGACTACGATTTATCAAAAGATAATTTTGATAAGTGGGATATTGCAAGATTGTCTGATGACCTGTATCATAAAGCATTAGCACACTACCATTATAAAAATAAAAAGGTGGCTGAAAAAGCGATGCCTATTGTGAAAGACATATTCCAAACGCGTGGTGCTACTGTAGAGAATATTCTTGTTCCGTTTAGCGATGGCATTAAACAAATTGGCGTTACTGCACCCTTGAAAAAATGTGTGGAAACCAATAACGCTGAGTTAGTAAGAGCAATGGAAAAAATGATAACGCTAGCTATCATTGACCAACAATGGAAAGAACATTTACGCGAAATGGATGACTTGAAACAGTCGGTACAAAATGCGGTGTATGAGCAAAAAGATCCATTGCTAATTTATAAGTTCGAAGGTTTCGAATTGTTTAAGCGCTTCATTGCTAAAGTAAATGAAGACACTGTCTCATTTTTAATGAAAGCAGATATACCTGTTCAAGAGCCTGATAAAGTTCAAGAAGCAAGGACGCAACGTAATCGTGTTAAATTAAGCGAGCAAAAAGAAGAATCACGCTCACTGCTTAGTGGTGGAGGAAGTGCGCAACCGCAGGCCCAAGCTGATAGGCCGCCACAAGAGAAAATTCTGCCTACTAAGTCAGATAAGATGGCGAATAGAAATGATAAAGTAAGCGTTCAATATCCTGATGGCCGTGTTTTGCGTGATGTGAAATACAAGAAGGTTGAAGAAGATATTAAGAATAGTAAATGTGTTGTCATTGATTAGCGGGTATTATCTATTCTTAAGTTTAAGAAATAGGTAATATCATTTTTTATAGAAAGTACATGTAAATTAGTTGAAACGGATACCTTAATAACGAAAAGCATTATGCGTGTACTTACCAGCATTTTTTTATTTAGCTTATTGATCGGTTGCGTATCAACTAAACCAACCATAAGAACTACGACACCTAAGCCTACAACTTCATCAGTTCAACCAACAAAATATACTGAAGATCTTTCCGTTGTTCGTCCTAAAGTTGCGCCTATTGATACAAGCACACAAAAAATGAATAGCAATGAGAGAAAACAGCCCACTCCTTATAGTGAACCTAAAATTGCTATCAATCAACAATTAAATGTAGTACTAGACAGCATTAGTTATAAACATCTTGAAAATAAATATGTTGAAGGATTTACTATTCAAGTATATTCTGGTTCTAAAAGAGAAGAAGCGCAAAATATAAAAAGGCAGCTCTCAAGATCACTTCCTGAAATTCCAGCAGAGGTTCAATATCTACAACCTAACTTTCGTGTTAAGGCTGGTAAATATCTTCAGCGTCTAGAGGCCCAAAAGGAATTTATGGCTGTCAAGCGTCACTATCCAAATGCAATTCTTATCCCTGATCGGATTGCTGTAAATTAATTATAATTAGACGTTGTCCGGCTAAATTGAATAAAGCTGTAGCGCTCCTTAAAGGCTTCCAGAATCTTGCACATAATGAGCAAGAGGCACGGAGAAGATAAGTGCCACTGCGCGGAATTAATTAGGGCTTAAATTAACTACCGCTATACCGCTAAGAGTCATTAAATTAATTGTTGAATAGCTTCTATGGTGTTTCTGGTCGTAGAGAGTTAATCCAGGCTGCAATTTTTAATGCTTCACCTTTGGGTACTTGGGGCATTGGTGGCATTGGCGTTTCATGCTCTGGCCAGTTTTTTGGTTGTGGATTATAAATCAGATCAACTATTTTTTCATTAGTGTATTTCCGTTTGGCCACATCAATAAATGAAGGACCTACTTGTCTTTTCTTTACTTGATGACAAGCTGTACAAGTATTCTTAACTAACAAGGGTTCAATTTCAGTGTAGGATGTTGGCGCTTTAGATAATGAAGTTTGTGGGCTTTTAGTCGATGCGGTTTTTACTGGTTTTGGTATTGCAGAGCGCTTCTTACTTAATTCAGTTGCAGGAAGTTTAGCGCCTTCCGGAATGTTGTTTAATGTGTAGAATGCAGTATGATGAAGAACAGGTAATCCATTATCCTTTGCACGAATTCCAACAACATTAATTTCATGGATATAGTATTGTCGAAGGTTGTCAATCACTAACCTTACCTTCATACCATCATCAGAAACTTTCACGCCTTTTATAACAAGGCTTTCCTCGTTAATAGTAGGACTTCCGTAAACCGGATGATATTTATAAGTAAAGCTTCTTCCTGTATATGAAGCTAAATCTTCAGCAGTGTTTTTATCAACAGCATACGTGAATTCGATTTCAAAACCATCTGGCATTGCGCTTACAGTTTTCATTTCCATAGGTACTTTGCCAGTCCACACTAATCGTTGCAGTCCTGATGTTGTAGTGCCTGCAGATCCCCACCCTCTGTTTGTTTCACCGGCAATCAGTGAACCATCATGGCCCCAGTTCATGCGTAATACACCAGACTGAAATCCTGATCTAAAGTCAAAAGCCACACCTTGAAATTCATTGTTTACTTTCTCTAAAACCACGCGCATAATTTTGCTTTGACCTTGATCACCTACAAATAGTTGCCCTGCAAAAGCGCCGAACTTTCCTTCGGTTTCATCGCGTATAATTTCTGAGTTTGAAACTCCTAAGATACCATGAGGCAGCCATACTGCAGGCAACTTTACTTCAGGAAAGTCTTTCTTGACCTCAAAGAGTAAATGTGGATTCTTTTCGTCTTGAATATTTTCAGGCTTTACATATCGCCCGTTAGATTTTACCTGACGCGCATCTACTTTGGCATAAAATTGTTCTGTGCTAATTTTTATAGGAGAATTGGGTTCGCTACTCCATCTCAGTCCTGCAGGATTGCCAGTAAAACACCCTTTTGTAACATGCCACACCCCCCCTGAGCCCATCCAGTCACCTTGATTGTCAGTATAAAGGAGTTCGCCATCAATCATACCAAGTCCACACGGTGAACGCATGCCGGTGGCCCAAGGCTTCAACACACCATCGGGACTAATTTTCATAGTCCATCCACGCCAAGGCACGCGACTTTCACCACGGTACCACTCCTCATCACCAAAAGCTACATTCCCTGTTACGAAGAAACTTCCATCGGGCGCTATTTTTGGACCAAAAGAATATTCATGATAATGTCCAGAAAGCGGCCATGCATAGATGGTTTCATAAACATCAGCCTTGCCATCACCATTTTTATCAACAAGTTTTGTTAGCTCTCCGCGTTGTGCGGTGTATAGCGCATCATTTTTATAAGCGAGGCCTAATGGTTCATGTAGACCGGAAGCGAACAATATGAATGTTGGCATTCTGCCGTTCTCCATCGATTCATTCTCAATTATCCAAACATCTCCCCTGCGCGTGCATACTGCAATACGTCCGTCTGGTAGTGTGGCGATACCGCCTACTTCTAGTAAGATATTTTCAGGTGTAGGTATTGTGATGATTCTATAGTAATCGTCTTCTGTAAGAACTTTTTTAGTACGCTGAGCATACCCACTTATCGCGCAAAGCAAGAAGAGTAACACTGTAAATCTCTTATATATAATTTTCATATTCATCTCAATTTAAGCTTACCAGATAATCGAATATTTAATAGCACTTCCTTGAAATGGAACAATCAATTCTTTCTTACCATTGATTTCACGTACAATAGGTTTAAGATTTGAAGCTACATTAATGTAATACTGTTTATCATTTACTAAATACGAACCATTCTTCATTAAGACGATAGAGCTCCCTTCTGCCAGTTTATAAAACAAGCCAGTCTGTGCATCCTTGATTTTTATTTCATGTGTGATGCTCCTGTAATTATCATCAGGATACACGCGATCAGATACATTTATATTGCGATAGATGTAATTGAAAACAGGTCGTCCTGTTTCTTCTTCGATTTCATAGCCCTTTGATTTAAATTCTTCTTCGTTGCTTGCTGTAGGAAAAGCTTCTTGCCCATCTGCAAGAAAGGCCAGCGATTGGTTGGTAAATAAATATTGGACTGCTCCACGAGGCGTGAAAGAACCATCGCCCCTATCGTGCCACATGGGTGTGGCATCAACGAAATCACCTCGCCATACACAAACAATGTTTCCAGCTTTTAAATCATATACATAGTGAATTTGGTTAGGATCTCCAACCCCTATAGTGTGTGTAAGTCTTTTTGAACGGTCTCCGCTGAAATCGACAAATGCACGTAACAATCTAGTTTCACTGCCAGGATTTAAATAGATAGACGTTACAGGTTCATCATCATCTGGGGGAAACGAGTTAAATGCGTGTAACGCTTGTGGATAAGAAGTAGCGGTGCGAATATAAAATGCAAGTCGAGGAGGCATCCAGGCAGCGTCTTTATAGTTATGAATAACCACCGGGTACGTGCCGGCTTTTAGCTTGAGTTTAGCGCGCTCACCTCTTCTTGAATTCGACCTTTGAGAGTCAGTTATTTTAGTTCCATTCACAAATAACTGTGCACCTCCGGTACACACGAGATCGAATTCATAAGTATCATCTTCGGGCACTTTTAAATTTCCGTGAAAGCTTATTGCATAGGCATTATCATTGTCAGTTACTTCGCTTGTTAATTCAGGTATAGAACCTGTCGATGCAGGTTTAGCATTGATAAAATCTTCTACTGACTTAAAGATTCCATAATATGTTTTGTAGGTAATATCAGTTAACGAAACTGGCTTTTCTTTCATCAATTTATATTTGATATTGCGAAAGGCAACAGGGCCATGATCACCTTGAATCATAAGTGGTCCAGTAGACTTTTCATTGTTTTCGATAGGCCCACCGGTTAATTGAGGCACTTCAACATTGTTGTGGATTTTTACACCGTTCAATTCGACAGATACAAATTTGGCATTAGCTATTTTTTTGCCAGACGCATCAAACTTTGGAGCACGAAAAGAAATCTTAAACTTTTGCCACAGGCCCGGGGCTTTTGCTGGATTGCTTAAAGGCGCCTTGCCCATGTAGATTTTATCTTGCGCCCTTTCCCAGTTCCTATAAATACCGCCTATATCAGAGAACTTAGAATCTTTAACACCCCAGCTATCTAACAGCTGCACTTCATAACGCCCCTGAAGATATATACCAGAGTTCGATCCTTTAGGAATCATTACTTCAAGTTCTAATTCAATGTCGCCATGCTCCCAAGTAGTTACTAAATTATCTTTCTTTGTATCATCATTGATGTTGAGAAGAATTCCTTTTCCACTTTCGAATATCACTGCCTTTGGTTGTTCAACTACAGGGTTATCTTTTGATTTGTTTTTTTTCTTTCCCGATTCTACTGCAGGCTTTTTTTCTTCATGCTGATGGATATCAATATTTGGATCCATAGTCACATCACCTACAATTTGCCAATTACCAGCTTGTTGTTTAAAGTCTGAAAGATCTTGAAGCAAAAGCTCTTTTACAGGAGCGTCTTGAGCATATAGTGTATTACTGAGTAACAGTATTACTATAAGTATGAAAAAGTATCGTAATTTATGCATTGCTTTATTTATTATAATTGCGGTCGAATATCATATGAATAGATGGTAATAACAACAGGTGTTTTATCAGCGGTGCGGTTGACTCAAACTATTAATTTCACTTTCAAAATTTTACAATGAATAGTCTTCTTGATACAATCAAATCATTATCACTTTCTTATAGCACGCAGGTAATTGAATTGCGACGGCATATACATGCTAATCCTGAATTATCTTATCAGGAGTACGACACTGCAAAATTCGTAGCACAACAACTCCGTTCATATGGTATTGAACCAGCAGAAGTGGCAACTACGGGTTTAGTAGCTGAGATAAAAGGCAAAAATCCAGCGAGTAAAACCATAGCCTTACGCGCTGATATGGATGCATTGCCTATTGTAGAAGCGAATGATGTGCCTTACAAATCAAAAAACGAGGGTGTGATGCACGCTTGTGGTCATGATGTTCACACCTCTTCGTTATTAGGAACGGCAAAAATTTTGTTTGATGTAAGGGATCAGTTCGAAGGAACAGTACGCTTGTTGTTTCAGCCTGGGGAAGAAAAAAATCCAGGAGGTGCATCATACATGATTCGTGATGGTGCATTAAAAAACCCGCAACCTTCAGGTATAATTGGGCAGCATGTCTTTCCGATGTTACCAGTAGGTAAAATTGGCTTCCGTGAGGGAATGTATATGGCAAGTGCTGATGAGATTTACTTAAAAGTTATTGGTAAAGGAGGTCACGGCGCGTCACCAGATTTGACTATCGATCCGATTGTAATTGCTTCACATATTATTATAGCATTGCAACAAATTATTAGCCGTAACGCAAACCCAAGGCAGCCAACTGTCTTAACATTTGGAAATATAATAGGCAAGGGCGCGACAAACATAATACCGAACGAAGTAAATATCGCCGGTACTTTTCGTGCCATGAATGAAGAGTGGCGTAATTCTGCATTGGAGAAAATAAAAAAGATGGCTGAGAGTTTAGCCGAAGGCATGGGTGGTAGATGTGAAGTCGATATTTCACGCGGCTATCCTTACCTGGAAAATAATCCGGAGTTAACAAGAAGAATTAAAGCCGCCGCTGTCTCCTATGTAGGCGAGGAGAATGTCGTTGATATAGACATAACACTTGGTGCGGAAGATTTTTCATACTATTCACAAATTATCCCCGCTTCCTTCTATCGTATAGGTACGCGTAATGAAGCAAAAGGAATTACGTCCTACGTACATACACCTAATTTCAACATTGATGAGGATGCACTAAAGATTAGTCCTGGCTTGATGGCTTGGATGGCGATTAATGAGTTGCGTGGATAATTTAGAACACCGCGCTAAATTAGAACTAAGTGAAATAATAAGTAGCATAAAAAAAAGCCGGATGTTAGTCCGGCTTTTGAATTGAAACTTGTTACTATATATTATTATCTTTCTTCTCTTTCGATGAAGCTTTTGGCTTCTTGGTTTTAATAGTCAGAACATCACCAGCGCCTTCATAATCAGCTACTATAATTCCGTTCTCTTCTACTTCGCCTTTTAGAATTTCTTCTGCAACTGGGTCTTCAAGATATTTTTGAATCGCCCGGTTCAAAGGTCGTGCTCCAAATTGTTGATCATATCCTTTCTCTGCAAGAAAATCTTTTGCCTTATCAGACAGCTCGACAGTATAACCCAATTGAATGATACGATCGAATAACTTTTTCAGCGTAAGATCAATGATTTTATGAATATGCTCTCTTTGTAGCGAGTTAAATACAATAACATCATCTAACCTGTTTAGGAACTCAGGACTGAATACACGCTTCAAAGCACTTTGGATGGTTGCCTTCATGGCTTCCTCTTCGTTCTCACGTTTGGTAGCTGTAGCGAAACCAATACCACTTCCAAAATCTTTCAAGTCACGAACACCAATATTTGATGTCATGATAATAATGGTATTCCTGAAATCCACACGTCTTCCTAGACCGTCAGTTAAAATTCCATCATCAAGCACCTGTAGTAAAATGTTGAACACATCAGGATGCGCTTTTTCAATCTCATCAAGTAAGATTACAGAATATGGTTTGCGTCTTACTTTTTCAGTAAGCTGCCCGCCTTCTTCATAACCTACATAGCCCGGAGGTGCACCTACCAATCTAGATACAGAGAACTTTTCCATATACTCACTCATATCAATTCTTACCAAAGCGTCTTCTTTATCGAAGAGATAATTGGCAAGCACTTTGGCTAACTCAGTTTTACCTACACCGGTTGGACCTAAGAATATGAATGAACCAATTGGTTTCTTCGGATCCTTTAATCCAACCCTGGTACGTTGAATAGCTTTAGTTAATTTCTTAATAGCTTCTTCCTGGCCGATTACTTTACCACTCAAATCGGTAGTCATACTTAAGAGTTTATTACTCTCTTTCTGTGCTACACGATTTGCCGGGATACCGGTCATCATGCCAATAACATCAGCTACATTTTCTTCGTTAACAGTATACTTTTCAGTACGCGTCTTTTCTTCCCATTTAGCTTTCGCGATATCTAATTGCTCAATGAGTTTCTTTTCTTTATCACGAAGTTGTGCAGCCTCTTCATATTTCTGGCTTTTTACAACGCGATTCTTTTCCTTTTTCACATCTTCAATTGCATCTTCAAACTTTACGATGTCTTCGGGTACATGAATGTTGTTGATGTGAACTCTAGCACCTGCTTCATCTAATACGTCAATGGCTTTGTCAGGTAAGTAACGATCGCTGATATAACGGTCAGAAAGTTTTACGCACGCATCAATTGCTTCTTTGGTATAAGTTACATGATGATGGTCTTCGTATTTCTCTTTGATGTTATCAAGTATTTGAATAGTTTCTTCAACTGTAGTTGAGTCAACCATTACCATTTGAAATCTACGAGCAAGTGCCCCATCTTTTTCAATATATTGTCTGTACTCATCAAGCGTGGTTGCGCCGATACATTGTATTTCGCCACGAGCCAAAGCAGGTTTAAACATGTTAGAGGCATCAAGAGAACCTGACGCACCACCTGCACCAACAATGGTGTGTAACTCATCAATAAAAAGAATCACGTCAGGCGACTTCTCTAATTCATTCATAACAGCTTTCATTCTTTCTTCAAATTGGCCGCGGTATTTTGTACCTGCCACCAATGAAGCTAAGTCAAGTGTTACTACGCGCTTGCCAAAAAGCACACGCGAAACTTTTTTCTGAATAATACGCAACGCTAACCCTTCGGCGATAGCAGTTTTACCTACACCAGGCTCACCAATAAGTATGGGGTTATTTTTCTTTCTGCGAGATAGAATCTGAGCTACGCGTTCAATTTCTTTTTCACGACCAACTATTGGATCTAGTTTATTGTCCTCAGCAAGTTTTGTTAAATCACGCCCAAAGTTATCTAATACAGGTGTTCTCGATTTCTCGACTCCCTTTTTTTCTTTTCCGGTTCCAGCACCAGCGGCACTTCCACCACCAAAGATTTTTGAAGAGTCATCATCCGGATCATCTGTATCCGAAGACGCCATTGGGTTTTCGTTTTGGTATTCTAACATTTCTTTAACTACTTCATAGTTTACGTCAAACTTGCTTAGTATTTGAGTGGCCAGGTTATCCTGATCACGGAGTATCGACAAGAGCAAATGCTCAGTGCCGATCAGTTGGGCTTTAAAGATCTTAGCTTCTAAATAAGTGATCTTCAAAACCTTTTCAGAGGCTTTTGTCAAAGGAATGTTTGCCAGGTTTTTGACCTGGTGTGTAGCAGTGCCCTTGGATATTTTTTCGATTTCATTTCGGAGCTCGTCGAGCGGCACGCCTAACTTCTTCAACACGCCTACTGCTACTCCTTCGCCCTCGCGCACCATGCCGAGGAGGAGATGCTCCGTACCAATGTAATCATGCCCTAGTCGCAATGCTTCTTCCCGGCTTAATGAGATTACTTCTTTTACCCTGTTGGAGAATTTAGCTTCCATATTTGGAAATGTTAATTATTGATTAATGTAAATGTAAAATTTTTATTGAGTTCTGCACTATTCAATTGTGAAGATTTAATGTGAAGATGTAATAAGTTTAAAACGCTCTAAATACTTTATTTGTTCAATCACTTTTTCTTGCGCATGTAATAAAATCATTCGCTTGTGGACCCATACAAAAAATAAGATCAATGATGCTCAGGTCAGGTACAAACATGTTGCCAAAAACCTGATTGTAAATTCTAGGTTTATAATATCTACTAATTGACTCGTGGCTTTTAACATTTATTGCATTTCTGTGATCAATAAGACCCGTCAATGTCGATAAACCGTATGAAGATGTTTCATGAATCTCTTTACTCCAATCTAACCATTTAAGACATATTGACAGTAAATTGTAATTATAATCGTATAAAAAATCAAATTTTTTATAAAGCTCTTGTTGTAAATCGGGTGCGTAGTGTTCAAAAAAAGCAGCTTTACCATAAGCCGTTTGAATCGTTCTCCAATGATTATCTAACCATTTTTGCGTGTGGTCTATTCTAATATCTTTAATCAAGACCTTTCCGTGTTTAGCAGTAAGTGGTATGTTTAACATTTGAGGTCCTTGTGATGTGTTAATATAACATCGATTTCTAAAACTTTGTTTTATATAGTTTTCGTGCTTCTCTAATATTATCAAATCTGACTTTTGAAGTATAGAAAAATAGGCAAGTGATGGAAGATAATGTGTTTCTATTAATATCGATTTCTGCACAGAAATTTAGTTTTATTTATTAGCTAATACGCTGAAAATTTAGTGTGCTACCCACAGCTTCACTTTTTAATTTTGGGAGCAAATGAATGTAATTAGGAGTAAGCGTTTGATAGATTAGTACAAATCAATTTCTCCTAACCCTTGCCGCAATATTTGCAATTCATTTGTTGTGCAGTCTACAACTGTTGAAGGAATATTGCCGCCAATACCACCGTCTATGACAAGATCTACTTTATGTTTAAACTCCTCGTAGATTTCCTTAGGGTCTGTAGTGTATGCTATTATTATGTCGTCGTCTTTAATTGATGAGGTAATCAACGGATTACCTAAGTGTGCAACAATCATTCGTGGAATATTATGGTCTGGAATTCTTATGCCTACCGTTTTTTTGTTTACATCTAGGATCTTAGGCACTTTATTATTTGACTCTAAAATAAAGGTGAATGCGCCTGGTAAAGATTTCTTTAACAATTTAAAAACAGGTGTATCTAGACGCTTAACATATTCAGAAATGTGACTTAAATCATTACATATAAACGACAAATCTAATTTTTGGGGCTTGATGTTCATTATGTGACAAAGCCGCTCTATTGATTTTCGGTTCATAAGATCGCACCCTATGCCATAAATAGTATCTGTTGGGTAGATAATTATTCCACCGTTTTTCAACACCTCAACAGCACGATGAATTTTTTTTTCTTCGGGATTTTTTGAATGAATTTTTAAAAGTTCGGCAATCATACAAGTAATAAAGTTGTTTCAATTTACGTCATTGTCTCAAATTATAATCCGATCCTTCACTATACAAGGACTCTGGGGAGTAAGGTTATTGTGCTGACAAAGACATAATTTGTATTTTTGAAACTAATTTAGTTTCCATGAAGCCCAACAAAGGTCTAGTTTTCTTTCTTTTATTCGCCATTCTACTAGTTTCATTTTCTTTTTATGGCTTTCAAATTATCTATACCCCGAATGTCTTGGTGGGGAAAGAGAATAGACTAATCATAATACCTGAAAATGCAACTTTTAAAACTGTTCAAGATAAATTGTATGAGGGTGATTATGTTCAGGATCTCATCTCATTTAGCTTTTTAGCGCGCTTAACTAATTATGACGATCATATAAAATCAGGGCGTTTTGTGCTGCTCGCCAACACGACTAATCTACAAGCCATACGCTTATTGCGATCAGGAGAGCAGGAACCGGTAAAAATTACTTTCAATAACGTGCGCCTGATAAGTGACCTAAGTGAAAAGATAACAAAAACACTAGGTATGAAACCTGAACAGTTTGAAACTGCCCTAATTAAATTTTCGATGAACAATAATTACGGGTTTAATAAAGATAATGTGATGACGATGTTCATACCAAATACCTATGAAGTCTATTATAATGTTGAACCTGACGCGCTAATAAAAAGATTGTACGGTGAGTATGAAAAATTTTGGAATGAAGATCGTTTATGGAAGGCTAAAAAAGTGGGATTCACACCAATAGAAGTTTCTATTCTTGCATCCATAGTACAAGCAGAAACCATTAAAAGAGATGAGGCGCCTAAAATAGCAGGCTTATATATTAACCGCTTGAAGAAAGGCATTGCACTCCAGGCTGATCCGACGCTGGTATTTGCCGTTGGAGACTTTAGCATAAAACGCGTGCTAAACGAACACAAAATTATCGACTCCCCATATAATACGTATAGAAATCCAGGTCTTCCACCAGGTCCTATTAATTTACCTGAAATAAATTCTATTGATGCAGTTTTAACGTATTCAGCAAGCGACTATTATTATATGTGTGCTAAAGAAGACTTTTCAGGCTACCATAATTTCACAAATAGTTATCAAGTACATTTAAAAAATGCTGGCCGATATCAACATGCGCTCACAATAGAGCAACGGAAGGGCGCGCAAAACAAACGCTGACATGTACACCTCAACAACTACAGTACGTGTGCGGTATGGTGAAACCGATCAAATGGGCTTTGTTTACTATGGATTTTATGCAATGTATTATGAAGTAGCCCGTGTGGAAGCTTTGCGCCAGCTAGGATTAACTTATAAAGAAATAGAAACCATGGGAATTATTATGCCTGTGCTTGAAAACAAATCGAAGTACATGGCTCCGGCACGTTATGATGAATTATTAAAAATAGTGACAACGGTTAGAGACAAACCATCTGTTAAAATCAGATTTGAATATGACATATATAATGAACAAAGTAAACTGATTCATCAAGGAGAAACTTTGTTGGTATTCGTAGATAAGATAACCAACCGGCCATGTAGGCCACCACAAGCAATGGAGAATATTATGGTTCCTTTTTTTCCATGAAGTACAAACACAAAAGAATATTATTACAATGGACACCAGGCAGCCTTTTCATTGCTTGGTTGAGAAAAATACGCTTTCCAAAACATGAGAATGTTTCGCTTTACAAACTAGTTAATATTTTTTTAAAAAATTTGCAGAATGATGAGATTATTGATCGCTCCCATGGCGTATCCTTTAATTTTATTATGGCCATATTTCCAGCTGTAATTTTCTTGTTCACACTCATCCCCTATGTAACAGCTTATTTTCCTGGAATAAATAATGAAAGCCTTATGGCATTTCTGGGAAATTTAATGCCGACGAGTATGTTCGAAGTTATTAAGTCTACTGTATTGGATATCTTAAGTAATGAACGCGGGGGACTATTAACTTTTGGATTTTTGTTTTCATTGTATTTATCAACTAACGGCATGATGGCTTTGATGCGTGCATTTAACGCTTGCTACAAAACAACTGAAAAAAGGAGTGCTTGGAAAATGCGTCTTGTCGCTACTTCCTTAACAATTAATATGGCTGTTGTATTATTCCTAGCTGTTATTTTGTTAATCGTAGTAGAGTTTGTTCTTGATTACATCGTTATTCATATGCCTGAATTCCAGGGTTTAGATCTAAATAGGTACACCGTCTATTTAATTCTCATCCTACGATTTCTAATCATATTTACGGTCTTCTTCTTGGCCATCGCATCGATATACTACTTTGGGCCCGCGATCCATTATAATTGGCGATTTTTCTCCATTGGATCCCTCATAGCTACACTGCTGTGTCTTTCAGTATCATATGGCTTCTCTTATTACATTACTCATTTTGCCACCTACAATAAGGTGTATGGATCCATTGGCGTATTAATAGCGCTTATGATTTGGGTGCAATTAATAACCCTTGTTTTACTAATTGGGTATGAAATAAACGCCAGTATTCACAAAGGCATACATCTAGAAGCCCTACATAATGCAAGAAAGCATCGGAAACGGGAGACATTCCAGAATAAAAGGTAAGAATAAATTCAAATCAGAATATAAAATTTCCTCAATTTATCGTTTATTGTATTTTTTATTACATTTGAGCCCCAATTTTAACTGGTTTACAATTGAGGTATAGGGTCCATTCTTTTTAGAATAAAAGGTAATTAACCCCTTACGTTAAAGAAAATTATGGAAAGCAATGCGCTGTTGATGGATTTATTTAAACCAGAAGCCATCATTATATATGGTGGCTTATTACTTTTGTTGTTTGTGATTTTTGCTGAGAGCGGCCTTTTTTTCGGATTCTTCTTACCCGGCGATTCCCTTTTGTTTGTTTCAGGTTTATTATGCGAAAGTCATTTGGCGATCTCCGTTTGGCTGTTAATTGTTTTATTAATCATCTCAGCTTTCGCAGGTTCCGTTACCGGATATGGTTTTGGTAGGTGGGCAAAAGGTTATATGAGAAATAAAAAAGAGAATATCTTTTACAAGAAAAAGTACCTCGATATCACCAAATCATTTTATAGAAAATATGGTATGATGGCTTTCATTGTGGGGCGTTTCTTACCCATCTTCCGCACTTTTATACCTATTTTAGCCGGTATGGTGCATATTAAGGTTAGCAAGTTTTTAGCATACAATTTATTAGGCGTGTGTTTGTGGGTTATACCTGTAGTTCTACTTGGTTATGGACTAGGTAATGCATTTCCGAATATTATTAACTACTTAGAAATTATTGTAATAACGCTGATACTAGTTACCTCCATACCAGTAATATTGTCTTGGAGAAAGAATAGACAGCTCATTAAAGAAAAGATGTGAATGAGAGTTGCACCTACAAGAGGAGTATTTACTAAACTATCGGCAATTTGTTTAGCCAATATTTTTTCTTTACTGTTCACATATGAACTATATCAATTTACATCTTCAAAAAAAACCAATCAAAATCAACACTGTCTTAACATGTCTTCTTTTGAACTTTACTTTTCTGAGAGTGATAAATATACCACCCTATCCGGATTCAGTGATTGCGTTTTGATAAGTCACGTTACTCACCTATATCAAACAAAAATATATAAAAAGGCGAAAGATTTAATTAAAAACGTTAATGAAGGAAGGATTATAAAATTCAGTTATAATTGTACTTTGCCACCATTTTGGAATCCATCAATTCCTATTGCCGATAGAAAACTGGTCATTTAAAAAATTAATAAAGTATGTGTGACTTTCTACAGGTACTTACATTAATAGACTTGTTTGCTGACAGGTCAAAAATTATTATGTTTAATTTTAATTCACCTAAATTTTTACCTAACAAATAAATTTTTTTAAAACATGAAAACGTCAACACAATCAAATTCATTGGGAGATAGCCTTAAATCGGCATTTGCTGCTATTGTAATTCCCGTCGAAATAATTATCGGTATTCTGATATTTATGTTCGTTTTAGGAAATCCCAATAATTTTGTAGAGGGAAATACTGCCAATCATCCGCTTCCTGGTAATTATTTTGGAATTATATATAAAGGAGGATACATCGTGCCTGTACTAATCGCATTGCTATTAATGGTAATCACTTTTGGCATTGAACGTATTCTTACAATTGGCAGTGCAAAAGGAAAAGGAAGTGTTAGGAATTTCGTAACAAAAATCAGATCTCTAATTGCATCTAATAATATCGATCAAGCAATTGCTGAATGCGATAGACAGAAGGGATCTGTAGCAAATGTTGTGAAGGCTGGGTTATCTAAGTACAGCATTCTTGCAAAAGACAACACAATTGAACCAGATAAAAAAGTAGTTCTTATTCAAAAAGATATTGAAGAAACAACACAGCTGGAAATGCCAATGCTAGAAAAGAATTTAGTGATCATTGCAACGATAGCGTCTATTGCCACACTACTTGGTTTGTTAGGAACAGTTATGGGTATGATCAAGGCATTTGCCGCGTTAGCAACAGCCGGAGCACCAGATTCAGTTGGATTAGCAAACGGTATTTCTGAAGCTTTGATTAATACAGCTTTGGGTATCGGTACATCAGCTATCGCTATTATCCTTTACAATTATTTCACTAGTAAAATCGATGCACTTACGCATGGTATTGATGAAGCTAGCTTTAGCATTGTTCAGAATTTTACAGCTCAGAATAAATAGTAATACTTTTAAATTCTCGTAACATGGCACAAAGAGGTTCTCCTACAATTGATATGACGCCAATGGTTGACTTGGCGTTCTTGCTCGTGACATTTTTTATGTTAACGGCTACAGCAATTCCAGATGAACCCGTTATTGTAGACACACCTTCTTCTGTATCTGAAATTCAGATCCCTGAAAAGGATGTGTTAACTATAACCATTGGAAAAGATGGAAAGGTGTTTTATAATATGGATGGACAATACACACGTGCTACCGTATTAGGTAGAATGGGTAAGATATATGGTGTTGAATTTACTCCTGAAGAAACCCATAGTTTCGCAATTATGTCCAGCGTTGGTGTTCCTGTTGGTAGTTTAAAGCAATTTTTGTCTTTAGGTCCAGAAGAGCGAAAAAAAATCGACCAACCGGGCATACCTGTAGACTCCACCAATAACGAATTGGCGAATTGGGTACTAGAATCTAGGTTGGCCAATAGGGGATTGCGAATTGCTATAAAAGGCGATCGTGATGCGAACTACCCTGTGGTTAAAAAGGTAATTAGTACAATGATTGATAAGAAAGTAAATAGATTTAATTTGATCACCGGAATGGAGAAAGGTCCTTCTGAAGCAGGATCATAATTATATCTTATTTACAAGTTCAAATATTTAAAAAAATAATTTATATGGCAGAAATAAGTCAAGGTGGAGGCGGTGGCCATAAGAAGGGTGGTAAAGTAAGAAGTAAGAAAACCTCTACACGTATCGATATGACTCCGATGGTGGATCTTGCATTTCTTTTGCTCACTTTCTTCGTTATGACTACTACATTGAATAAGCCTCAAACAATGGAGATAACGATGCCTGAAAAACCAAAAGATGAAACAGAGGCGCCAAAAGTAAATGAGCGTGAGGTTCTAACGGTTATTTTGGGTGAAAATGACAAGGTATACTATTACGCAGGTATAACTGACCCAGAGGTAAAAGTCACTAATTTTTCAGCAGATGGCATCCGCAAAGTGTTGCTAAAAAATAAAACCGAGATACCGAAATTGGTCGTGTTAATTAAAGCATTGGATACATCCAAATATAGAAACATGGTGGATATACTTGATGAAATGAATATTAATATTATTCAGCGTTTTGCCTTAGTTGACACCACACCGGTGGATGAAGAACTTATAAAAGAATCGAATCTATGAAAACAGAGGTAGTAGGTTCCCAAAATTGGGAAGACATCGTTTTTGAGCGCCGTAACAAAGCTTATGGAGCTTATTTGATTAGAAAAATATATTCGAAGAATGTAGTTGTCGCGGTTATGTTAACGCTTGTCTTCATGGGTTTAGTAGCTGCTGCTCCTTATATAACGGCATTTATTAAGTCTCAAACTGAGGTAGCAGAAGTGGATGAGCGCAAGCTTACCACGGTAAATCTTGATCAGCCACCTCCCATTACACCTAACCAGCCACCTCCACCAAAATTGGATGTACCCCCTCCAATAAAAACTATCAAGTATGTTGCTCCAAAAGTAACAAAGGAGGAAGTTCAAGAGGAAGAAGAATTACCAACACAGGAAGAGTTAAAGCAGGTAGAGATCAGTACAGTAACGCAAGAGGGTCCGACGGAAGTTGTATTTGAAGAACCTGTTGAGGAAGTTGTTGAAGTAACTGACGAAGATAAAATCTTCCTGGTGGTTGAACAACCTGCTACATTCCCTGGAGGAATGGAAGCACTTAACAAGTTTCTTCAAAGGAATATTCACTATCCAAGTACCGCTAGACGTATGGGTGTGGATGGCCGTGTATTTGTCCAATTTGTTGTAGACAAAGAGGGCAAAATCGGAGATATTCAAGTAATAAAAGGCTTAAGTGCAGACTGTGATAAGGAGGCGATCCGACTTATTCAGATGATGCCTGCATGGCAACCTGGTAAACAAAATGGTCGTCCTGTAAGATCACGTTTCGTATTGCCAATTTATTTCAAACTCGAAGTCTAAGATGTATTCAAGAAGTGAGGGGAATAGGACTGCGTTTGACTCGGTCACAAAATACCTTCGAATTTTGATGGCTCTGGTATATATAGGAGTAGGTATAACGATTATGTTTGTCCCGAATAACCTATTTAATATTCCGCCGAAGTATGTATATCCAGCTGGAAGCTTATTGATTGTGTATGGTCTTTTTAGAGCATATAAAGTTTATCAAGCCTTTAAGAGTTAGTATGAAAATTATAAATTTGATATACGTACTATTCATACTGGCCTTTGCTGGTTGTCAAGATCGGGATAAAAATGGACGGATCGTTGACACAGCAACCACGGGTTATATAAAAATAGCTGTCGATGAGTCCCTTAAAACCTTAGTAGAGGCGGAGATTGATACCTTCGAAGGTCTTTATAGAGGTGCACATATAGAAGCTTTATACATGTCTGAGGCAGATGCAATAGATGCGTTACTTAAGGATAGTGTGAGGATGGCAATAGTGACTCGTCAATTACTGGAGGTAGAGGCAAGAATTTTAGAGGCGATAAAAATAGTTCCAAGGCAATTAGCCATAGCCAAAGATGGCATTGCTTTGATTATGAATCGGGCCAACAACGATAGCCTTGTTCAAATGAAGCAACTAAAATCTATACTTGAGGGGCAGATTACCCAGTGGAAACAATTAAATTTAGCTTCTAAACTTTCTAATATCGAATTGGTATTTGACAACCCAAATTCTGGTATGGTACGGTTCTTGAATGACTCCGTAACGAATATGAGTAAGATACCGCCAAATTGTTTTGCTTTAAACTCTAACAAGGCCGTTGTAGATTATGTTTCTCAAAAGACCAATGCCCTAGGTTTAATTGGTGTTGGCTGGATTAGTGATCATGATGATTCTTTAAGTAATTCATTTCTATCTACTATTCGTGTTGCAGGATTAGCTCGAGATAGTGTTTTCTATCAACCCTATCAAGCTTATTTGGCAATGGGCCAATATCCGTTGCAGCGAAATATTTACATGATTAGTAGAGAAGCACGTACAGGATTGGCAAGTGGTTTTATTTCATTTGTGGCGAGTGACAGAGGCCAGCGTATTATTTTAAAACTTGGGTTAGTCCCGAAAACAATGCCCGTTAGAATTGTAGAAGTAAATCATGAACCTTTTAAATAACATGAAGAAGAATATCGTTTTTTCAAACAACATTAAATTCACAGTACTACTATTTTTGATCAGTGTGCTGACTCTAACAGTCACAATAGCACAAGATCCGTCAGTACTACAAACACAAATTCAAAAATCACTTCGGTTTATTGAAGCTGATCAACCAACGAAAGCTGTAGAGTCGTTGAACGCACTCATTCAAGCTAATGCTACAGATGCTTCACTATTATACTATCTGGGTTATGCGCAGATAAAAAAGGGCGAGCTCGATCAGGCATTAGCTTCTTTTGAAAAGGGAATTCAATTGAATGATAAGGAGCCACTCAACTATGCCGGGAAGGGACATATACGTGTTATTCAAAATAACCCAGTGGATTCAAAGCAGTCATTTGACAAGGCGTTAGCACTTACAAAATCTAAAAACGCAACTGTTCTTAATGCTGTTGCTGAAGGCTACCTTAGTAACAAGCAATATAGCAATGAAGCACTTCAACTACTGTTAAAATCAAAATCAATTAATAGTAAAAATCCAGAGACATTCATTCTTTTAGGTGATGCTTATGTGCAACAAAACAATGGAAATGGCGGACCAGCTGTGACTAGCTATGAAAATGCGGCACGACTAGATCCTAAAATTGCTAAACCATATTATAAAATAGGTTTAGTTTATGCACGTTCTAAAAATATTGTTGCTTCAGTTGAGGCTTTTAATAAAGCAGTAAGCATAGATTCAAATTATGCGCTAGCTTATAAAGAGCTTGGTGAAACATATTATACCGATAAAAAAGGAAATGAGGCTGTTAAAGCACAAGAGAAGTATCTTAAGATAACGGAAAATCCAGAACCCGGAAGACGTCAATTAGCATTCTATTACTTTATGGCAAAAGATTACGCTAAGGCTTACGAATTATTTAAACCACTGGTTCAATCACCTGATGTGTCACCAATCACGCTTCGTTTCTATGGGGTGTCAGCAACGGAGGTAGGCGATTTTGAACAGAGTAGACTAGCATTTCAGCACTACTTTACTAAAGCAAAACCTGAAGATATTCAAGCTAGTGATTATGCTTCTTTTGGTAAAGCATTAATTAAGATGAAAGAGGATTCATTAGCTATCGATGCATTTCGTAAAAGCTTAGCTTTAGATAGCACTCAGGTAGAGGTACTACAATTGCAAGGTGAAACACTTATTAAGAAAAAAAAGTACGTTGAAGCAATTCCAGTCTTAAAGCGATTGATGCTACTTCGTGCTAAGCCACTATCAGCAGACTATTATGCAATTGGTAGAGCTTATTATTACAACCAACAGTTTGTAGAAGCTGACTCGGCATTTACACACCTTGCAGAATTGCAACCTACTATGACTGTTGGACATCTTTGGTTAGCTCGTGTAAAAGCAAATGAAGATCCTGAATCGATAAAGGGCTTAGCAAAACCACATTTCGACAAAGTGATAGAAATAGCATCTGCTACGCCTGAGAAAAATAAAAACGATCTGATAGAAGCTTATAGATACCTTGGATATTATTATTACATAAAGAAAGATAATGCTACCTCCATATCTTATTGGCAGAAAGTTTTGGCTCTTGTTCCTAATGATGCACAGGCTATAGAAGCAATAGATATTTTGAAGAAGAAGCCGTAATTGTAAACCATTTCATTAGCATCAAAGCCCGAGTCAAATCGGGCTTTTTTATTGTGCGTCAGGCACGTTTACTTGGCTATAGGGTGCAAGTCCCGAATAAGCGTTGTAGTGCGTCTCATTAGCTAAGAGCAAGGGTGTCGCGGGCGACTGCGAATCTGAAGGCAAATCTTTGGGCTTACGAACAGAAACTGCATAAGAGGCATACTTTACCTG
>CAXSCR010000050.1:0-34770 GCA_964235605.1 uncultured Cyclobacteriaceae bacterium
GATTCAGGCATTCAAAAACCAACTCCTCCTCGCGGCTTAACCCGAACTCAGGTAAGGAAGATTGACTATACGTGGATATAAGTCAAATGAACTCAAACTGACGAAACCCCATTCATGATTAGATTAAGATAATCAGAAATTTAATGGAAACCCTTTCTTAATAAACATCTGACCATCAACAAGGACTATATTATTTTCTTTTACTGTATTAGCAAAATCCAAATCTGAAGAAAATCTAGAAGAGGTTATTATCATGTACCGGAGATTTTTCTTTTGGTCATCATTAAGCTCATCAGACCATGTGCCTGAAGTAAATATCTCTCTTAGAATTTGAATTCCAACGACTCTATCTCTAGACCAACATTTACATTGAACAATCCAGTAAAATATGTTTTTACTCTTCTTTTGATAGCAAATTATATCAATCCCACCATCACCACGTTTTCTTATCTTTCTAGGTAATGGACGAAGACCCAAAACATCCTTACAATATTTAATGCAATCATTTTGAAATTTTAACCATCTAATTTCAGTTGTATTTTCAAATATCTCAACGTTAAATAATGTACCTAAGGCTGTTCTGCTTAAATAAATTTTATTTCTTTGTCGTAATCGGTTTTTCAAATCCTCACCATCTTCAACTGTTGAGGGTCGAACAAATGTATAACCGACAGGAACTTTAATTCCGTATTCTTCAGCTAACAATACTTGTTCTTGATTAGGAAGTCTATTTGATAGCGTCAAATTTCTGGTATGCGCTACTCTAGGAATTTTTCGTGGTTCAAAAACACCGTCTTTAACTAAATCAATGTGCTCGCCTTCTATAACGATAGATTGATCATGCTCATTGGAATAATACTTGATTCTAGGCAAGTAAATATTCGTACGTCCATCTGGGTCAATTCCGCACCATGGATGACTTCTTAAACCGGGATGGCTTCGCTTCGGAGAATATACTTTATTACGTTCTTTATACTCAACCACCCAGAAATCATGTAATAAAATTGAGCCAATATATTTAACCGAAAATTTATGCTTTTCGATTTCATCATTAGATATCTCACGTTCCGTAGAATATAAAGTGACATACTCATCAAGCCATTCGCCTGTTGAGATATTAAAACCTAACGTGAAAAAATGCTTGTGCTCTCGGAAAATAAAAATAACTGAGTTGTTCTCTTCAATGATTTCGACAAATCTATATGAGGTAGTTCGTAAGTCAACAGTAGTATTTGAGGGTATAGTGTATTCTTTATGTAATAAAGCATCCTTTATCATACTATCAATGCTCTTAATAATTGATTCAGTATTGGTTGATAATTCAAACATAAAAGGGGACTTTTCAGGCCCTTTAATATTAAAAGTTTTGTCACCTTGCGTTATTAAGCCATTTGTATGATTGTTACTTGAGTCAAGTAGAAGATCAAAATGGTAGTCTTTTCTTTCAAAAAAGTATTGGTAAAAAGTATACCCAAACTCTAAATCATCATCTCCATGCTTGAAAGCCTTTTCATTAGTTGGTGGAAATTTTAGCCAACTATCATTAGCTAATGATAGTTTAACCTTGTGACAATGACAGGAAACACAACTAAAACCAACCATAACTAAGTCCTTAACTGAAGCACCGTTATCAAAAGCTGATTTGATATTTTTATAAATCCAATTTCTTGACGAGTACTTATCTCCAAAAACTTTAGAAGAAATCATTAGGAGCATTTCCCCACTATTTAATTGCATCGGAGCAACTAAAATTTCTGGATTAGAGTAATCAAAGTAATCGAAGAAGCTAGCCTTTACATAAATCTTGGAAGTATAAACATACTCCTCGTCTGCATTTGTTTCAAACATTCAGTTAAGTTTTACTGCAATCAATCAGAAAAAATTGACAATTAATGTCATCTTTTTAAAGCTATCCAATTTTTTAACGTTTTGCTATGCCCCTTTTTATTTGATAAAGGGGGTTTCATTTATAAAGTATGTTTGCTAACAAAAAAAGGCCACCCCTGCTGTCTGGATGACCTTAATTCTGCTGACTAATAACCCCCCGGAAACTAATCAGCGCTATTTACCCAAATTTTATTCCTGTAAACTATTAAGATAACGTATACCGTATAGAAATTGTTGCTTTCTCTAAACAGATTTTATTTTTAACTACTACGATGCACTTCAGAGTTTCAAACTTCAATCTTTTACAAATCCTAAACCTTTAAAATATCCTACTTGCGCTTCTGACAATCCCTTTTTGTCATAGGTACAAACAACTTCAAAGGTGGTAATCATCTCACTATCCAGAAACTTTTTGAGTTCCTTACTAAGCAACCTCTGATTATCTTTAGTAAAAATATACTGGCGTTGAGAATCTCTTATGATATTCCCTTTTTCATCAGTGCTGCAATAGTCAATGCTAAGGTCTTCAATCTTTTCATTGTATCGCTCTATAAAACCCTTAGCATTTTTTAAGGTCTGACTTCTTGCATGTTCAAGTTTTGTGTCTTGAGGTGCAGCAATTTCTAATAATGCATTTATCATGTTATAAGCTTCGCGGTTTGTCATAGTTTTAACTTGTTAGAATTCCTTCCCATCCTTTAAATAATAGATCAATCAAATACCCTATGCGTACTCACCACCCTTATTTCATTATCGGATGTAATAAATCTCAAATCACCCTCCATAAAATAAAGCTTAAGAACATTGTTAGCTCCTTCAGGGTCATCATCTACTTGCCCAAGTGATAGAATACCTTTTCTTATTTACTGCAAATTTTAATAGTGACGAATTGTTTACTTCATCAAAACTGTAACTCTCGATAAAATATCCATTAGTACCTTTGTTCTCCTGCATTCTGATAAAGGCCCCATGATGATCGAATCCATTTAGGCGCATCATCTGATTTTTTGTACCACCTAGCACTGGATCAGTAATCTCTATAACAGCATTGATATTGCTTTGGCTTAGAACGAAATCAAAACCTCCTAAACCAGCTACGTAGCTGTTTATTCTGAATGCATTTTTAACTTCAGTATTACCGTCCTCACCCAGATAGATAGTGAAGTTTCCATCTCGGAATAATGATGCTCCTGAAACACCTAGCCCTAAACTTCCACTTGCAACGACTTGTAACTTATAGCCATTAAATCCCTCATTCACTGTTACCCCTGGAAGCCGAAAATTGTTACGGTCCGCGCCTATTACAATCTTATCCTCCTGTGCTCTTCCGAGCACGATCGTATTTGGGGTGCTTACAATTGACCCTGCACCAATAGCAGTCATATAGCTCTGTGCTCCTCCATTAGTAATCAAGTCACCAAAACTATTATACGCCCTCGTGCCCGATCCAAGTAAAGTATTGTGCGTGTTTGATCGGGCATTCTGTGCATCATAGCCGATTAGTGTATGATCACTCCCACTTTGGGGCGCACCAGCTCCCGCACTTGCGCCAATCATAGTATTTCTGTGACTGGTTTCAAGACCTATCCTATATCCGGCCCTATATCCAACAAAGACACTATCTGAATATCCACTACCATTGTTATCTGAAGAACCAGCCTCTGACCCGATGACAATATTTCGCTGGATGATTCTTACAGGGTCAATGCCTGAAGTGGATGCCGGATTATATCCGATAACAATATTGTCGTTACCCGCATCGACGAGTTTTGCTCCAGCACTTCCAGATGTTACTACAAGATTTCTTTGCCCGCTCATTACTGGCCAGCCTCCATTTATGAGTAGGTTTGGCCGGTCTCTGTTTAGAAGTAATTTACCTGAGTTGGATAGTCCAAAGAGAACATTAAGCGCTGGATCTTCAAGGTAAAGACCATAATGGGTTTCCAGCGTGTTTATTCCTCTGATGTGAACCTTACCTTTACCCAAGCTTGTATGACCTAATAGAAGATATCCACTTTCGTCAATCCTTGCCCTTTCAATGTTATTTGTAATGAAGGGAAGGGCGAAGTTATTTTTCGTACCTATTGGCTTTACTGCTGCAACGGTATTTCCTCCTAGTACAAAGGCTGAAAGAATCGGCTCAATTAAGTTATATAGTTTCTCAAGCGTGTTGCCAGCAACTGATGCATTTCCTTTCAAGGCATTTATTGCTTCGGTTAAATCTGAGGTCTTGATAACATATGCATCAGAAAGGATTGCATTCAGTTCTGCAAGTGTATCCATATCCTCTTTCTTAAGATAGGTCAATCCTTGAATGATGTTATAAAGTTTTTCGAGGGTATCTGCACTTGACGGTGCATTACCTTTCAATTCATTAATAGCCCTTAACACATCCTCTGCTTTCATTAAGTCTGCATCAATAAGAATTGCATTTAACTTAGCTAGCGTGTTGATATCATTGATAGATAAGGATGCCATGTTATCTGAAAGTTTAAGATAAATGCTATACAGCAACTCTTCGGTAGCTGAATGAAACGGTGGCTTAGGTACGCTCATAACTCTTCTTTGTTTTAAATTTCCATCCCAACACCAATGCTGCAATAAGTGTTGAAGCTTCGATCATTCGTTTTAAAATAATGCGATTAGTAGACCTGAAATCAATCAGGGTATAGGTGAAGGCATTTCCATACAAGGATTTATGCTGTTCACATAACTTCATAAAAGAATCAAAGTCCCCTGCATTTTGAAACACCTGACAACCGGCTGAATATTTATTTATAAACTTTGTACTCCCTTTACTTTCAGCCCGGTGAATATTAATTCCGAATAATCCCTTCTGCTTTGTTCCATTATTGAAGTCAAGGAATGCATCACGGTCATAGTCCCTTATTACTGTCACTGCCTTCCTTTGCACCAGGGCCTTGTATAGTCCCTGATGCATTCCAATGGCGTAGGCACTCTTATATTGCCCTTGGGCGAGTATTGCTGTGCCAGAAGGATATGAAGGCTTGTTGAGCCAAAAAGTGCCAGGGTCAGTGGTGATAGGATACACATGGTAATTCCATTTGCCTGCTTTATTTTTATAAAAGACATGTATCTCGTCATCAAAGCTATTTGATTTTGTACTCCTGCTTCTGAGCCCTATGATGTTAAGCTCATAAGGTCTTGTGTAGAGTACATAACCGTAGTCCTTCAATATGGCTTTTAATCTTAACAGCATTAGTCGTGGAAGTCAAATGAAAAAATCCTGCTTAACCAGCCGTTATAAAATACCTTTTGCGCTGGGCTTCTCTTAATGATGCTATTGATGAATGCAAGCCTGGAGGCTTTAAGGTCATGAAACAACTGCTCCTGATGAGACTGGTTAATTGCCACCAGTGTTCGGGAACCTACAATGCCATCTTCAGGAAGATTTAATACCTCTTGCACTTTCTTTGCAACAGTTTTGCGTCCTGAGTTATAACCCCAGTCAACAATAAAAGCAGCCACAGATTGATTTACGATCTTGTCTGCTTGAAAGTAGTCCCAGAATATTTCCTTGGCGATCTGGTAAGCATCATCTTCTGTGATAAGCTTAACGTCTTCTGCATCAATATCACCGTCATCATCTTTATCATATCCATGTTCCTTCCAGACTGTAAGTATGACGCCATACTTTGTTGGTCCACCTTTGTCCAATGGATGATTCACATACCCTCCCTCTGATTGCAGGAGCTTGCCTGCAAACTTTTCAAACTTTGCCATTGTGTGTAATTGTTTAAGTAAAAAAGATTAACTGTACTTCACGTCCTGCGTGGGTACTTTCAAAATGCTTTGATCAATAGAGCGGAACCACGTCATGCCGTTTTGTACGCTGATAGCATCACCGAGTATTGTATTCCTTTGAACTGGTATGCGATTATTATGAATATCCGTCACAACTGTTTCCCTTAGTGTTATAAGGTCTTTATGTAGGATACCTTGCAGGCTCCACCTGCCTGCATCATCAGTCTTTAATCCAATGCGCTGAAATTCATTTCGTAAAAGACTCTTAACTGATTCATCATCCTTAAAAACAAAATCAAGCAAATCAGTTACAATGGTTTTAGAAATAAAGCCTTGCCGTTTATAGTATTCATTAACTGTTGAATAATCTGAGACGGTTTTAATTTGTCTGAGCAGAGAGAGTACAACTTGAGAATCTCCACCTTGTCCAGCCCTGAAAAGTTTGAGTGCTATATCAGCGGGATTAAATATAATCTGGAGGCTTGATCCTGTTTGTCCGGTTATCCGGTTAAAGGTTGCCTCATCTATCTGCGCTGGAAATCCAGCCATCTTTAATGCCTTCACTGTCCCCGGCCCGAACTGTCCATCTATCCCTCCACTAACATTCATTGCCGAACTGCCTATGATATTTGCAATTGCAGTTTGAAGTGCTGTAACTCTTGAACCACTGCTACCATGCTTCAATGGAAAATTGTCGCTGCGTGTTAACTTTTTTAGAAATGAATTACTACTACTTGAAGGAAGGTTATTATTGATGATGATGGTATCATCATTTTCGTCTTGCAATAGTTCAGTATTTCTTTTCTTTATTTTATCATATACAATATATCCAGCACCTCCCGCAACAGCGATTCCCAAAGCGTAAAGAAATACTTTTGAAGGCGTGACACCTTTCTTTGCTCGGTTCCTTGCCTTGACAATTCTTTTCGGGGTTTGCCTTATTGCTTTCCCAGTTCTTTTGCGACTTCTCTTATATATGGCTTCTTCATACCCTTACTTCTTAGCGTTCAAAATCCTGATGATCTCATTGTACTCATCACTGGTTAATTCATCTTCAAGGTCTGCATTCAGACTTTGGCTATACATCCGCATGTATTCCCGCTGCACCTTCGCATACATTTTCCTTGAAGGAATATCAAGAAAGACTTGCTTCACCATGCTCGTGTTCGTGCCCCAGCCCATGTAATTGTCATTATCAAAAGCCATCTTTAATTGCTTGGCATAAGTAGCCGGGTCTCCTTCTTCCAGGCTTCTTTTCTCTGACCAAGAAGCAACCGTGTTTTTATAAAAATGACGACCAATGAGAAAAAGACCTGTAGCTGTGCCTATTCCAAGTGTGGAGAAGACAACTACCGTTTTAAAATCCTGTACTTTTTGCTCATCGATCTTCATCATAACACTGGTTTTATAATCCCATAGCTTTTTTAGCAATAGCCGTCCTCATCGGATCATTCTTTACCACATCAGCTAGTCTTGTGATCTCATTGGTCTTTAATTTCTGCATGAGAACCGTTGCCGCTTTTAGTTTCAATTGAGCATCTTCTTCTGAAGCGGATTCAATTGTTATTTCAAATGAATATTTCATATCTGTATGATTAAGTTGTTACAGTGTTGTCTGTAGACTCATATCTTTTAGCACTGCCTCAATCTTGCTCTTGTTGCTTGATAGCTCCTGGAGAATGACCATGATCTTATCAAAGTCATCTCTGGTAAATTGAGACTTTAACTGGTTAACAAAAGTGATTGCTGCCTTATCATCTTCAGTTACAGACGGCTGTGAAGTCTTTGCCTGAAAGCTTACTTCTCCTTCTGAATTATTTTCTGCTGGCGCTTTATTCTCATTTGAGATAAGACCTGAAAGTGCTTCGCCTCCGGTAATGCTTTTTACAATGTTTGGATTCCGGCGTATGAAGCTCTCGACAAAACTTGAACCTATCTCACCGAGAAAACCTTTAAGCGGTGACTGACTATTAATCATTTCCAGCTTTTCCTTTTCGAGTTGCGCTACCTCCTTTTCGAGTTCGTCTACCTGAGATTCAAGTTCTTCATTCTCCTTTCTTAAGTCATCAAGCTCACTAGCCTTTATTCTTTTTTGAAACTGCTCTTCAACACGCGAGTCTATATCAACCCCGCTCAGTCCTTCTTTTGCATGATCACCAAAGAAAAATATGTGCTTATCGTTATTGTTACTCGTGCCGGTATAGAAGAGTATCTCAACTGATCTCGTATCAGCGGTGATAAACTCTTCAAACATGCTGAACATATCTGGATCATTTGTTCTGCGCACTGCCCTGAAGCCGTCTATTAAAATCTCGTAATCAATCGGACGGCCCTTTTCATGATATAGCCTTAAGTAATCTGCAAGCTTATCTACCTTGCCCTGATTGTATTTTTCATTTGCCTGAAGTCCCATAATTTTCTATTTAATAATTGCCACTTTAATAAATTTTATCCTTCTGCTACTTGCACCAGGGTTTGTTATAATGATTTCCCCCCTGTGCTGATGAACATTGTCCGCCGCCGGATTATCGGTTGTATCATAAAGCCCATAATCCGATTCTATTATTAAACCAAGCGGATCATCAACTATAAAGTATAGGGCGTTGTATGCCTCTATGCTCTGACTCCTGCTTGCCCCAATCACTTTGTCACAGTAACTAAGGTGATACTGTTTGTAACCCAGCTCCTTTATGCGCTCTGGAATGTATTGAAGAATGAATTGCTCGCTCATAAATTAATCTCCCCCTCTTGTTCAATGTCCTCATCAGTAATTTCATTTTCTTCTGTTTGTTCCTCCGTCTCAATACTTACAAACTCTTTTGCCTCTTCAACCGTAAGATAAATCCGCATAACGAAAGGGTTTATGTATTCCTCTCCTTTGAACCACGCTTGAATCACTGGATTGTCTCCATCAATATCTACCGGTGTCTCTTCTGGTACATAACCCGTTACCCATGCTTTATCACTATCAAACTGCGCGTCTTCAATTCCTAGCATCATTTCGCTAGAGGCTGAAACTCCTGCTTCAATAACATCAGCTACAAGGAAGACATCAGTTCTGTCGCTCGCCTGAAAACTTATAATGCCTAGTCTAGTCATATTCTCGATGCTGTTACCAGCACTCCTTTAATTTTCACAATGTTTGAGGGAAGTATAATCTCAATTGGCTTAAACCGTTCGAGCTTATTAATCTCAACTTTCACTATGATGATCCGGCGTTTGGTTCGTGTAGTTATCATTTCATTTCGCATAGAAGTACGATTATCACTTTATAAGCAGTGAAGACTGCGTTGGGATTGATCTCATCCCTGTACTGAATCTTTAGAACTCCGTTGCCAGCAACTGCTCCATCTCCAAGCGTAAGGAACTTCCCATCTGGTGAAACACTCATGCCAGTCATCAGTAGCTTGCTCTCATGCTCTTCAGGGAAAATCTCATCGCCACTTATCTCAATGCGCTGTGAGCCACGGTAGAATAACATATTAGGTTTGTTTGAGCTAAGAAGTATCCCGCGGACAAGACTTACGTTCTTATCAAGGTCAAACTTCTTGTTGAAAACTTCTCCTTCAGCATCTACCAAAAAACTGAATACCTTATATAATATCTTGTTTGCCATAACCCTTTAATGTTGAATTGAAATTCAGGTATTTAGTTATCCGTTAATTGACTTTGTTGTTGCCTCTTAACGGATAACTTTTAACTGCTAAGGAATTGTAGCCGTACCAGCAAGGCCGACATACAGAACCGTGTTTGGATTTATACCTGAGATTGTACCAAGCTCGATTTCAAATTCTATATCAATGTCATCATGTATAAGTCGTGGATTGGCAAGCTTGTAGAATCCTTTAGGAACCATGTTAAACTGTGTAGTAACAAAGTTCCTATTGGAGGTGTCGCTAACCAGTTGTTTCTTGTTAGCCTTTAGTTTGAACTCGCCATTCGCAAGTGCGCCAATGTCATCAATGGTGCTAAACACGGTAGTCTTTACATCATCTACACCGAGTGTAGCTGCCTGTCCCTGAAGCAGGTAAATACCAGAAACAAGAAGCGCCATGTTCTTTGGCAACTTTGCATTGCTGATGTTTCGTAAGCCAACTTCTTTTACATCCTGGCTTTCGAACATCTTAATGGTCTTTGCTCCGTTCACTGGCTTAATGGTGTAAACCAGATGGTCTGCAAGCCTAAGTTTACCATCCCTTAACTGCTCCTTTATTTGCTTTGGCAGTTCCACAAAGAATTTTTCAAATTCTGCACGTGAACCCTGTGAAGGTATGTGTCGCTTCACAATCTTGCTCATCGCACGTGCTCGTGCTACTGGGTTCAAACTATTAAGGTAACCGAGCAACTCGTTATCTACCTCCCCATTCAACCCCATCAATTCGGTGGGATTGCTATACTCACTGTCCATGAGTTGTCCTAGTGCTCCTAACATTTTGTATTCATTTAATTGTTTAACTATTTATTTACTTGATTAAAAACATTCCGTTTATTTTCGGGGTTTACATTTCCCGATCGATGTCGTTGAGGTTTCCCCCTTGCTTGTTCATCTGGGCGACTTGCTGCTGAATTTTATCCAGTTCGCTCATATCAAGATCGCCAGCTCCATTATTGTATGGATTCACAAAGTAGGTGACCTCCTCATCTCCAATACCGCTTGTCGATTGATCCGTTGCGGGTTGTGGCAAGTAAAGCTTCTGAGAAAAGTTCTGGAAGAACGTGCCTACTCTTTCCTTTGCATCCTGACCGATCTGTTTCAAATCAAATCCTTCAACACTTGTTGTGATAGAGGTTGATGCCGACTGACCCTTCTTCTGAAATCCATTACTTAGCGTGAGTCCTAAGCCAAGGGCAACTAGAAGCTTGCTCCTCTTATGAATACCCAGGAATGTTAAGGGGATTCCTGCAAGCAGAGAGTGCTTACCTATTGCGGCTCCTGCGCCTCCCGCCGCTATTGCTGTTACAAGCAGGATCAATCCATCTTTGGCTGTATCGGTGAATGAGGCTTGAGCGGGTTGTGTGCCCCCATATAGTGCATGCGGCTCACGCTTTTTTGGGGTCCTTTTTTTATTTTTTTTAGTTGCTCCCATAATATTAAAGTTTAATGGTTCTAATTTTAGTTTGTTTCTTGCCGGACTTCGCCCTGGGTTTAGGTTTAGGTTTTCGTTTTCTTGGCGGTCCGTTTAATTCACCGACACTTGATTTATGTTTAGCAGACATAGCCCTGTATATCAGAAATCCTCCACCTATAGCTGCACCCGCTATGAGTAAAGACTTACCGGGGTTTTCCTTTACCCAGCTTGTCGCCTTTTGAGTGACACCTTGCTGCAAATCCGGCGAAACTTGTATTTCGCTGCTCTTTGCTTCCTGCGCCACAAGGCTATTATTTGATGGGCTGTAGGAAGCGGATGCTGGCAGTACTGACTGAACAGGTGATGGACTGTAGCCAGGAGGTAATGAAATCTGTCTTGCATTACTGGGCATTTGATACTCTGGCTCGTCAATAAGGTCTTCTTCGCTATTGTTATCGGAAGAACTTGTAACAGCTGAAGCATCTCCTGCATTGTCTGTATCACTTTGAAAGGCTTGCTCTTCATTACCTCCCTTGTTAAATAGTCCCTTGATACTTTTTAATGCCGTACCCAGAGCCACCAAGGCGCTTGTGGCAGCGGCAATAGAGGTAGCTCCGACTATGCCAAGTCCAGCTAATTCATTATCATCGGAGTTAAGGATTCTGTACTCATCATAATCTGCATAGACTTCTTCTAAACCATCCAAACCATTCATGGGGACTTTCTTATTCTTGTTTCCCTTTCCCTTAAGAATGGCTTTCTTGAAATTCTCCTTCTTGCCACCAGCCTGATAGTAGATTGACTCTGCACGTTCTTTTACATGCCGAAGCTTGTTGAGTGCTTCAAGATTCATTCCCATTGCTGTTGCCTGTGCATCGGTCAGGTATCCAAATCGAAGTCTGCCTGCTACATTAAAAAGATTAACTTTCATGGCTAGCAGTAGCCCATTACGAAGCAGTATGGTTCCGGGGTTGGTATACCGGTTAAGTATACGAACGCCTTTCTTTACTGCAGTCCCCAGCTTTTTAAAAAAGCCAATCTTACCCATCTCTTCGGTATCATCATATACAGAGGCAATGTCATTTGCATCTGCACTATCATAATCAGCGAAGCTGTCTTCTTCATCAATTCCGTCTAAATAATCTAATCGCATATCGTAGTCTTTACATTCTAAAAATGGTTGTTCATCATCATAATTATCTTTCACACAGTCTATCGCTATGTAATCATCACGGCTTGTAAACTCTCTATTCAGTTTACCGTCCTTTGGTACAATCGGGTAGATATGTTGCCACCTTGGTTCTTCGGGAGGCAGCTTCGGATATTTTGCAATCCTGGCCTTATGGGGAATGTTAAGATTTAAAAGGATGGAGCTTATGAACTCGGTGTAGCAATCGCAATCAACCCCACTCTCTCGTTCCCACCACGTTCTGCGTGGACTACGGACCTGTTCCACTCCATCCTTATCTCTTTTATACTGAATATGATCGTAAACAAAGTGCCAGATATTAGAACAGGTTTCTTCAAGGTCCTTTCCTCTTAGTCTCTCAGCTATCTTCCTCGTATGCCATAATGTTTTTGGCACTGTGCGTCTTATCAGGCTTACTGTATCTTCAACATCAGCAGACTTCTTAACTGTTGTGTCCTTTGTTGTTGGTGTTGGAAAAAGATCATTGTAATCTTTCCCATCCTTTATCTTCCTTCGCCCTGTCTCCATACTTCACTTCTCCTTTCCCTTCTCTTGCGTCACTAAACACTTACTCTTCAGGCCGGACTTCCACCAATGGACATTACATCTGTTTTAGAATAAGGTAAGCTGTCATTGATGGTAGTAATAGTTTTTACCATAAAATTGAGCTTGCCTGTTGTATTCTTTCAATAACCCTGGTACATTCATAGCAAGGTTTAGAAATCCAAGGTTCACCATTACCGGTTCAAGATTTACTTCACTGTATTTGGGAATAGCTATATTAACATCCTTGATTTGTGAAGTTGCAATTGTCCTATCAGCATAGATCAGTTTAACAAATGGATGCTTTACCTTAATGCTGCCTCCACTGGGGTTCTTAAGTGTTACATTGATCTTTATGTCAATCCCCTTTAAACTTACCTTGTGTATAGAAATTTTTGTTACAGTCTCCAGTTCAGCAGAAAGTCTGTTGAGCTTTAGAAGGTAGGTTGCTCCATAAATGGCAGCAACCGTACCCGCACCTAGTAATATGTGTTTATTACTTAGCATTGAATCCCTTTCTGAAAACTCTGCCCTTCCTGAAAGTGATTCGTGACTTGTCTTTCTTCTTTGTGAAGAACTCTTTACTTGCGTAGTCAGCAAGTACCTTGATTATAAAATAAAAAGACACGTACACTATTACCTTGATAGTGTAGGCGGCCAGACTTTCATTTCCATTGTTGGCAACTAGATTAAAAATGGCTCCAAATACCAATGGAATTATACCGAAGACTGGACTTGCTGTTGATGTTTGCATATATGTTGTCGTTATCATGATTCAAATATGCAGCGACTCAAATACATGGGTATCCGCTTTGGAACAAGATGGTATACAATAGGCTATGTTGGACTTTGTTGGTCCTTATTGGATTTCAATTGGTGATAAAAAATGCCAGCAAAAAATTTTTACTAGAGGATATTGGCAATTAGGTTGATTGATTTGGGAATATAACGGGGATGCTGACACCATCAGCTTTTGAAACTCCTTCTGAATCAGTAGTGCTTGAAGGTGACCTGAATTGACATACTGTTTGTTCGGTGGTAATAATAAATCGTAGGGACTACCAAAACTCATTGGGCTTTTGCAGATATTTGATTGGATTTTTTAGAATCAACACTCGGATATTTCAATCCATATTCTTGAATTTACTTATAAGTTGCTTATACAAACAAATACAAGGATATTCGATATTAAAGTGATTTCTTATGAAACTGAAACATAAACTAATTTTCGCATCGCTATTTGTTCTTGCTGTTGCCCAGTTCATAGGAATGTATCTACATGGCGACTACTTGATGTATACTTTCATTCTAGCACTTATTTCTGTCGTTGCCTACATCGGATAGTAGTTTTAAGAGAAAGAGAATAGATTCAATCAGCATAGCTAAAAATACCGCTGTAAACAGATGTCAAAACAACAAGACGATCGAGATAAATTATGGAATTCAATGTATAAACAGCTTTTGGTGTTCAAAGGTGAATATGGGCATACCCGAGTTCCAGCTACCTATGATAAATCGCTTGCGAAATGGGTTTCCAGACAGCGTGAAAATGAAACATCTATGGTTCCAGCCAGAAAGAAAAAACTCCATACAATTAGATTTGCCTGGCACAGCGATATACTACTACTAGACGAACAAGCTTGGCTATCCTGGTATGAACAGTTAAAGTTGTTTTATAAGAAGCATAGACACTTTCAAATTCCAAGTGCAAATGAACAATATACCTCTTTACGCATTTGGGTTGACAAGCAGCGAGCTTTAGAAGATAAAATGTCTTCGCACCGTAAATTGTTATTAAATCAAATTAAATTCAGATGGGGAAGCAAAATTAAAGCTGAACTAAATACGCACTGGAATTTGATGTACAGTGAACTTACCCAATTCTATAAAGTAAATAAGCATTGCCGCGTTAGTAGTCACTCTAAAGAATTTCCCGAACTTGGACAATGGGTAACAAGGCAAAGAAAATCGTGGAAGGAACTTGATACTCGGAAACGCAAAAAATTAACAGCGCTGAATTTTTCCACTTCGGATGAAATAGACAAGGAGAAACGCAAAAAATGGCTCACGATGTTCTCCAAGTTGAAACGTTATAAAGCGGAACACAAACATTGCCGTGTTCCAAGTAAGTATGAAAAGAATCCTGAATTAGGAAGGTGGGTAGAAGTACAGCGTCTTGAAGAAAAAAAACTTACAGACTGGAAAAAAGACCACTTAAATTCATTGGGATTTGAATGGTCGAGAGATATTCAGGTTAAGAACGAAAAGCGATGGTATGCTATGTATTCGAAGCTAGAAAATTTCTACAAGCGTTTCGGACATTCATCAGTTCCCGAATACTGGAAAGAAGACCCTAAATTAGCAATATGGGTGACTTATCAACGAAGGCCAAAACTACCCCTTGCTCCAGAAAAGATACGTCTGCTTAAAGATTTGTCATTTGAATGGGTTCCAAAAGCCGGTAGACCAAGAAAGCGTAGTATTCGCGGTCAGTACGTAACTGAAATTTAAGTGTTTGATAAATTTTCACTTATCAGATATGTATTAGATTCCTTATGTTCATTTCTAATGTTCTATAAAAAATAGGGTTGCAATTTCGATAGAACTTCTACTCGGTTTGAAGCATTCATTTTTTTGAAGATATTCTCCAAATGCTTGTTTACAGTCCTTTCTGCAATATTCAAATTGCTAGCAATTATCTTGTTAGGGCATCCATTGGCTAGTTCTCCAATGATACTTATTTCTCGCCGCGTCAAACCATATTTATTGCAACGTTCTTCGAACCCTACAATTTCTTGTGTGTTATCATTTTTTAGCTTTGTATCATTTGTATCATTTGTATCACTAAGTGCATTCGTATTTATGGATGAGTGATAAGTCTGAAGGTTTGCAAAAGCTTCATTGATAATTACACGTTTTTGTTTTGCAATATTTGCTAGCAAAGACTCGGCCTTAGAAGCAAGTTCAATAATATTAAATGGTTTTTCAATATAGTCAACAGCCCCAAGTTGTAGACCATTTATTTTGTCTTCAATGGTTGTTTTAGCAGTAAGAAAAATAAAAGGGATGTGACCATACTTTTCCTCTGATATTGTCTCAAAAAATTGAAAGCCATCCATTCCCTCCATCATTACATCAGAAATGATGAGCTCAGGCGTTGCTCCGTTATCGAGGAGGTTGAGGGCAACATTTGCATTTATGGCATGATAAACATTAAATTTTTGTTTGAGATTACGAATGAGAAAAGACAGAAGTTGTGGATTGTCCTCAATCACGAGGATTGTGGATTTTACGTTATCAAATATAACGTCGTCGATCTCGATATTGTACGTGCTGAAATTAGATTCTGTTGAAACTGAATGAATGGCAATGTGGTCACCTTCGCCAATCACATATTTCGGAAAGGCAACAGTAACGGTAGTCCCTTTGCCGGTATCACTATGTAAGGCAAGAATAGCGTTGATGTCCTGCGTGATTTTTTTTACGATTGGAAGCCCCAGGCCCATACCATCGTTCGCTCTACGGTTAGTTCCTAGCTGGAAATATGGTTCAAAAATTTTGGAATGGAATTCTGCAGGGATGCCGACCCCAGTATCTGTTACAGAAAATAAGAGTTGCTGGCCTGTTGAAATCAATTTGATTTCAACAACTCCATTTGAATTGGTATACTTCATTGCGTTTTCTATAAGATTATTGGCAATACGCTCGAGAGCACCAGGGTGTGCCTTGATATATAAGCCATCTTCAATCGTTTCATTAAGAGTGATTTTTTTTCCTTGAGCTAAGCATTTAAACAATGGAATTTTTGTTTTTAAAATGCCACTTATATCGCATACTTGGTCATGATCATAAGTACTAAGCCCTTTTGAAAATCTTTCGGTATCAAAGAAATTGACAATGTCATTTGTTAGTCTCTGTGTATTTTGCTTGATAATTATCATTTCCTCGTTTGCTCCATACTTTCGGATATATTCATCAATGTAATTATTGATCAGCGTCAAAGGTGTTTTAGTCTCGTGCGCCAGGTTTAAGAATGTAGTGGTCTTCTGATTGTTTAACATGCGCTCGATTTCAATGGTTTTGCTCTCCTCAGTTGCTGCCTCGATGTTATTAACAACAATTGGCACTATTTTCAGGATGTCATGTGTGATACCAGAGAAAAAATAGGCCATTAAAAAACAAACTGTGATAAAGATAAACCAAATATTGAAGTACCGTTTAATCTTTGGCGGACTAAGGTGTGCAGTAGATAACTCCGCCTGCCTTTTAATTGCGTAGGTTTTCTTTTCATCTAAATCTTTCCTGTACTGCACAGCTTCATTGGGTGTCAAGTAGTGATATTCATAATTCCATCCTCTTGAAAAGACATTTGCGAAGAGTGACCCTATCACAATGAGCGCCCAAATGATAACGACACGCCTTCCAAAAATTATTACCACTGAGAACATTAGAGCGAGGGCAAAGCCAAAATCTGTAAGAATAGCGTCATTCGATGGATTGCCGACTCCAAGCATGTTGATTGTGCACATAAAAAGTATTGGAATCAGACTTGCCGCTCCTGAAATGAAATCAAATTTTTCGAGAGTTGATTCCTTTAAAAAATATTTTGCCCTAAGCTTTTTTCTAACAAATGAAAGGTTGTAAAGAAGTGAAAGTAGGTTTGCACTGAAAGCAATGCCATAGACGTACAGTAAAATCGTCTCAGGAACAAATTTTCCAGTATTAAGTTTTTCCGAAATCAGGAACGTGGGGAGAAGGACCAAGTATGTTACATTGAGAATTATGACAAGCTTCCTTCGTGCCAAACCCAATGGATTCATCAACTGCTGTTTCGACGACTCAAGTAAATGTTTCATTGCCTTATTAGGTTATATCAATCGCTGATATGTAAGCAGGAGAATTTTTAATACAAAGCATTTCTTCTTCACTCATACCATTAAAACGACCGATAACTTCTCCAGAAATTGGTTTTGATAGCTTGCCCGCAATCCCCAAGTTTAAACTTTTGATTGAATTGAATAGAGTAGATTTTTCATCCAAAAACATTAACGCACATTTTAATCTGTGATGTGAGAGAAGTCCCTCGATTAACTTGCTTATGGATAATTCATGGCCGGGCGCATGATAGATTCCCTCAATTGCTAAAAAACGGAAATCCTGGTTTAAGATCCTATTGAGTATAGGAATACGAGAAATAGCAGCTATGGCCGTTACTCCAAATTTACCAGGCATTGATAGAATTTTCCAATTATCAACTGCTGCCTGAAGTCCAGCAACAATCTTACCTTCTTGGCGTAAAACGTAGTATGAATATTTACCTAAAAGGTTTTCATAATTAAACATAGAATAGCTCGAATAAAAATCTCTTAAGAGAATCCGCATATGGTCATATTCTGCGGGCGGTAATTGTTCAATTCTTTTGTGTTGGTTTGGAAATATTCTCCCAAACATAATAGGCTTAAAATAGCGTAATGAAGTAAATCCGAATTCCATACAAAGCTTTTTGGATCTTTCATTGTTTGGGTCAACATAGGCATAGTGATAGAATCTTGAACCCTCTGCTTTACCAAAATTTGTCCCTTTTAATATATCGTGGATTTCCGTACGAAGCAGTGAGGTTGAATTGGATTTTCTGGATTTTCCCCATGCCCGAAAACTAGGTTTGAAACTGAAGTAACGGATATAAAATGAGTCAATCTTTCCCTTGTTAGGATCAAGACTCTCCCTTTCACAAAAGCAACAAGTCCCAATTAATGAGGTACCTTTTTTTAAATTAACAAAATGTGGGTTCTGAATTCCGAATAGCTTCGAACGCATCGTAGCGTGTTGATAAACCATACTTTTTTTGGGGGTGCCTATGGTATTTTGTTCCAAGAGGGATACTATTTCCGCGGTTGGCGATGTTTCTACTTTTAAAAATTTTGGATTCAATTCAATACGTAAAATTTGCGCTAAGTTAACTGCATTATATTGATCGAAACAAATTCTCAGCGTCTTGTATTTAGCTTTCTGGCTGCTAGCCTTAAGTTTTAACCATACCTGTTGCTTGCCCATCCAGGCGTTATAATTTTATAAAATAATTGCTTTTGCACCAAGAAAATAATCGTCGTTTTAAGTTCATGGTACCGTTAAGATCCGTTTTTATTGATAAATAGGTATAAATGCGTATGAAAATACGTCATTTCACGTATTGTTTCCGGCCTGCGGAGTTCGAAAATTTGAAACATTATATAAAGGAATGAGAGTCATTGATCCTCCCCCTTTTTATTTGCTTTGTTAAAGCAGAGACATCAACACATGTAAGATTTAAATAACGTAAATGGCGTAACTGAATGTAAAATATTACTTTTGTCTTTTAGAACGTGGCTCGCATATATGGATTTTTACCTACTGACAGAAATTGTCTAAACCGACTTATATTTTGCAAAGAAATTGACTATCCTAATTTTAAATTGTTGACCATTAATATTGAAAGGGAAGTATTGCCTCCACTTTTCTTTAAAAACTAGAAATTCTCCATATGACCCATTCTCCAAAACTATATGTATCATAATATGACAAAGAAAAATATTATAGATGTCGTTTTTAAAGTCTTTACAATAGCAGGTTTAGTAACGCTACTGGTCCTGCACTTGGACAAGCAGAATGCAATTGTTTATGTAGACGTAATGAAACTTGTAAGTGGATACAATGAGGTAAAAATAGCACGTAGCGAATTAGAATTACAAACGAAGGAATTCCAGGCTAAACTTGACACCTTAAAAATTGAATTGGAATCTGAAATCAAGCGGTACGAATTAGATAACAAGAGTTTGACAACAAAGGAGAGAGTATTAACCCAAAACCTTATTACCACGAAACAGGAGCAGTTGGCAAACTATCAAACAATTGTAACTGAAAAACTCCAGCAGCAAGATAAGATTTTAACTGAAAGGGTTTTAGGGAAAGTGGATGATTATGTAAAAAAGTATGGCAAAGAAAAAGGTTATGATATCATCATGGCTTCTACACAATATGGTAATATTTTGTTTGGTAAAGAGGGAAAAGATATTACTGAGAACGTTTTAAAAGGCTTGAATGATGGACTTTAATACTTTGAAGAAAATTAGTCTTTTAATGCTTGTTTTGTTTGATAACTCATGTGCAAAGGAGCAAGTAACGGTAGACGAGTTGAAATCCTATGTAATGGATAGCAAAAATGGACTACGTAAATCAGCCACAAAAAATGGAATTACGATAGAAGCTATTTATAGACCAACAGAGTTAGTGTTAGCGCAACAACTGGATGGGATAATAAACTTAAATGAAAGACAAGAGATAAAAGAAAGGATTAGCAATCTCACTTACTTTATTTTGAAGTTATCAAACAATAACAAGACTCTTGAGACGAAATACATATCTGACCCTGGCAGCTTGCAGGCTCTAAACAGTTACTTGTCATCTGATATTAAGGACAACATTTCCTTAATAACTGAAGGAGAGACAATACCGACGTTAGATATCGTCTACACACCCTCATTTGAGGCCTCATCATTTACAAATATTATGATCGTTTTTAAAGGTGATCTCAACACAGAGGGCAACTTTGTAGTGCTGCGGTTAACTGACGATTTCTTAGGCATTGGCATCATTGAGTTCACGTTTAATCTTAGTCACATAAAAAAAGCACCAACCCTTAATCTAAAATAATATGAGATTTCTACGAACCGGTTTCATACACCGATTAATTTCTGTTTTTCTACTTTTGATCTTTATACAATCTCTGATCTTACCACAATTTGCTTTTGCGTTAACTACAGGTCCACACCAGCCAGAGTACATCTCCTACGAAGAGCCTGGGGCTACAGACATGGTCAACCTCCTTACTGGGGATTTTAGTTACAATCTTCCGATACTAGATGTGCCTGGACCTGAAGGTGGGTTTTCTTTGCCTCTTTCCTATCATGGAGGTGTCGGACCTGAGCAACAGGCTTCGTGGGTTGGTCTCGGATTTTCGCTTAATGCCGGAGCCATTACGAGAAACATTAATGCATTTCCTGATGATGCTAATGGCGAATCGCAAGTTGTAGCCGTGAAAGACCTGACAGGGGCAAGAGGATGGGACGCAAATATACTTGGAATCGGACGCATGGGATGGAGCAATCAAGTTGGCCATTATGGAAGCTTAAGTCTATTAAGCATTGTTAATGCAAGCTGGGGTGAATCTACGCATGAGATTGGTATTATTGGACTCAACGTAACAGAGGAAGGTTTTCGGGTGAACCCTGTTCAGACTGCCTTAGGGGTAGTCACTATTGCAACATTTGGAGCTGGATCTGCTATTGGTGGCGCAGGAGCTATAGCTAAAAATATAGCAATTTCTTCGGCCATGTCAATCGCAGGTTCTGGCGCAGCTTCCCTTGCCCAGGGCAGTGCAACTCCAAGACCATCTACCGATGGCTATTGGAAATATAGTAAGGAAGAGCGTAAGAACTGGGGTTTGAAGATAGCATCAGGCGGCGTAGTAAACGTAAATGAATACAAAATATGGCTAAATCAGACCCGTGTTGAAAACATGTATGGTCTCCTTTATCTTGGTAACGCCCCTACCGCTGATTATGATGATCTAAATTGGCCATTAGGGGTTACTTTAAATGTCGATGATGTTCCAACAACACTTAAGTGGTTTCCAACAGCAACCGGGACTTCAAACCAGGGTTCAGCCAGTGATGTGAATTATACTTCACATTATTCAGATGATTTTGTCAACACAAACAATCCTACAGGGCTAGCCACTGATAATTTTTCAGTTAAAGCACCCGGTATCACCGGTAGCATTAAGCCGTACAGGCTCGATATAGGTTCGGTTAGTATGGCCCGGGAGATGACCAGTAAGCATAATAGGTTAGCACCAATACAGTTTTTGGAAAATACAACTGCAAATAAAGTTCCATTTATCTATGAGGGTCAAGTCTCCAATTCTTATTTCCATCACGTAGGTGGTAGCTCATCAGTTACAACACCCACATTCAATTTTGGGATCAGTTACAATAAAGCTCCTGCCAGCTTAGAGTTTAATTTAAAGGATGTAATTTTTAAAAAACAACGTATCCGAAGTGACATAGCAAGTGCTAAAAAGATACCACAAAGCAATCACATTGAATGGTTAACCAACCAGGAAATAAGGTCGCAGATGACCTACAACACTACTAAGTTTATCGATATCTTAAGCGGAGGTAATGGCCCCACTGTTTCAACTTCCTCAGATCGCTTTCTATTTAGAAAACCTCCTGTTACATTATTTGCTACCTCGACGATGAATGGTTTTGCACCAGTAGCTATTCCTGTACCTGATGCTACTTTCTTACAGAATATCGTTGCTAACTCAACGAAAATCACAATAACAATAGCCATGTATGAAAATGCAAGCGCTATGAATAATGGTATTATTTCGACGTATGAAAAATTCGAGAATATACTTGTTACAAGTGTGGATCTGACAAACAATAAAATTAGCGTCGCAGCAAACAGTGCAATGTCAGCTCTAAATGGAAAGAGAGTAGATATTGAAATGCAGATTGCCTCCACATCTCCCAATGCGTTAGTGAAAGAAACCTCTATTGGTGGTTTTTGTATAACCCGGCCAGACGGATACACCTACCACTTTGCACTGCCTAATTATGACTACGATCAAAGAACAGAAGTTGTAGATACAAATGATCCCAACCAAAATTCAATAGTAAAAAGACCTGTTCCTTTCGCCAATACCTGGTTGTTAACAACGGTCACAGGATCGGATTTTATTGACAGAAATTCTAATGGTCTGGCAGATGATGGCGATTGGGGGCATTGGGTAAATCTTCATTATGGTATTCATAGTAATAATTATAAGTGGCGGCTGCCATTTGAAGGCTACAGGATAGAAAATGGTACTGCAAAAAAAACTTATTCCGAAGGAAGAAAGCAACTTATATATCTGAATGGTATAGAAACAAGATCACACATTGCGCTGTTTAAGAAAAGTTTACGTCAGGACGGACGGGATGCACAGGGTGAAAATTATCCTTTAAAACTAGATGACATTACGTTAATGTCAAAAGAGAGTTATAAACGACTTGTAGCAAATTCATCCTATGGTTTTTTAGATTTTAGAAACAAAGTAAATATCGTACTTACATCCTTGTCATCAACGGCACAGAGCTTCGTTGATATCAATACATTTAAAAAAATAAAATTCACCTATGATAATACGCTGTGTTTAGGGACTAAAAACTCCAGTTCAGGAAAGCTTACGTTAAAAAGGCTTTCAATATCTGGCAGAAGTAATGCAAAGCTGGTTCCCGATTACGTTTTTGAATATAATAATAATAATCCGGCGTATAATATACATCAATGGGATGCCTTTGGCATGTATAAGGCAGGAGGCAGAGAGGATTTCTGGTCTCATGAGGCGGATCAGAACAGCACTGGATCTGAATGGTCGCTGAGTAGCATTCTTACGCCTCTTGGCAGTAAGATCAACATAAACTATGAGCGGGATGACTATGCATCTGTATCTGGAAAAGATGTCTTTGCTCTACCGGTATACGCCAAACCAATAGGCTATGACATTAGAAATACAGTCTTAAACTATCCTAATGCTACCTATGAACTTGAAATTGGGCCAATTCCAGCCGATTACAAAGCTGGCACTACAGTTTTAATAGAAGGCTCGGTTTCCTATATATGCCCTGGTGAAACAGAACTGAGGAGCAAGAATTTTTCTGCCAGACGTACATTACAAATTGTTACAGCATCCGGTATTTACATTTCAGAAGACTATATGGGACTTCCCTGCACTGGAAATGTTGATTTTAAAGATATAAATTTACAAGTCTTCCGTTTAATGGAAGCCAAGAAAGGTGGTGATATACGTGTTGCATCGATTATAAAGACGGATGAGTTAGGTACACAAAATAAACTCATGTATAAATACACCAGATCAGGTGACGGCCATAGTTCTGGTGTTCTGGCGCAAGAACCAGATTACTGCGGTACCAATAGGATTGTATTTGATGGGCTTGGATACCCTAATACACCAGTAATTTATGGCGAAGTTTCAGTAACCAATACTACCTCAGGCAGTACCCCCATCGAACATGTTTATGAATTTGAAACGCCACATACCTCAATGTATCAATCTGTGCGAAAAACAATTATAGACAAGGTTCTCGTACAAAGCGCCCTTGTAGATAACGTTGGATATGTTGATTATCTGTCACTATTTGAAAACACAATTATTAATAGATCAAGCAAGATTGGTTCCTTAAAATCTATAAAAGTATACGATGAGCGTAAAGTTTTGCATTCATCTACTGTAATGGAATATACAGACCAGGTACTCAACGATGGTACTAATAATTATCAGGGTATATACTCTTCTGGTTCGTTAATGTTTGATGCGGTAGGAAAAATAGTTGTACTCGACTTTCAGCGATATTTTAAAGCTCACCGGACTACATATTTAGAATATCCATATGTGCTTAAGAAAATTGTAACTACAACAAAAGATGGTTTTAGCACTACATCTGAAAACCTGAGTTATGATTTCCTCACCGGTACAGTTGATCAGAAACTTGAAAAAGATGCCACCGGTGTTTATACAAAGATGATTTCCATGCCTGCTTATAGAGAAGCCCAATATGCGGAACTTGGACCCAAAGCAAAAAATATCAACAACCGGCACATGCTCGCTGCGATTGCGCGAGAATACGTTTATCGCTCGGATGCTAACGGTAATGTTCTGGGATTACTTGGGGCAGGTGCTCAGGCATGGAAAAAGAATTGGGCAAACTACAGACATTACGATGGCACAGGCTATATAGATTTCAATGATCCTGTTAGTCAGTTAAATCCTGTATGGCGTAAGGGTGAGGGATATGTCTGGATAGGTTCTTATGACAAAATGCAAGCTGATGGAACACAAAGCTTCTCCCTTCTAAATGACGATTTTAACTTTTCCTCGGGCTCAAATCCGCTTTGGCAATCCACCGGAGAGATGACAAAGTTCGATCATTATGGAATGCCACTTGAAACAAGAGATCATAACAATCTTTACAACAGTGTTAAGATGGGGTATGATAACCGTGGTGTGCTGGCATCTGCAGCCAATGCAGAATATTCAGAAATTGCGTTCAGCAGTGCTGAAGATGAGATTAGTGATATTGGTTTCTTTGGTGGTGAAGTTGCGAAAAAAAATAACACAGGAGATGCCATTGTCGTTCGCAAAGCAAGTGGTGCGGCAGTACATACGGGTGAGTGCGCACTTTCATTGTCCACCGGTTATGGCTTTATATATAAATCTACTAAACTCTATAAAAATAAAACCTATCGCGCAAGCGTATGGACAAACTCCACCAATGGAAGAATCTATTATAAGTTGAATGGATCCGCTACTGAAATATTATCAGATGCACCCGATGCTAAGAAGAAAGCGGGCAACTGGTATCAAATCAACATATTAATACCGACTGGCAATGTCCCCTTTTCTTCGCTTGAAATTGGTGTTAAATCTACTTCAGGAACAGTAGTGTTTGATGATTTTAGATTCCAGCCTGACAACGCGACTATGATTTGCTTTGTTGACAATCCGATAGGCTTTGAGTATGCAACAGCAACTGCACCTATTGTTAGTTACAGCCTTGGTAATGAGAACTTATATGTAAAAACTGAGACAAGCCCGGATGGTAGGATAACAAAGTCATACGTGGAATCTTTCAAGTATAATGGCGAGAAACTGGTGTCAGAAAATAAGAATGATTTTAGAAGATTTTATATCAATAAATAAAGCCTCTCACTTATGAAATTAATTATAAACTTATTGTTGGTTGTTGGGTTTTTCACGAGCACAGCCCAATCCATTATTAAAGTAACTGGCAATGCTGGCTATGCCTGCATTAATGAGGAAGTAACCTTTGAATATGTTCGGCCAGGTGGGTCAACAAATTGCGCCGCATTTTGGAATATATCAGGTTCAGATTATACAATTGTTTATCAGTCCCCCACAAATGTTCTCCCCATTATTCTAAGGGTAATCCTTAAATCTGAACAACGATATAATATAATGACAAACAGCGACTGCGGGATTGCCAGTTATTCATTAGATGTGTACAATACTGGTGCTTCCACTGTTACGTTAACAGGTCCATCAACAATTAACGCCGGCCAGCCTGCAACCTTTTCAGCACAGGGTTCGTCTTCTGGAACGTCTTCTGGAACATATAATTTTTCAATCAATAGCGGAACAGATAATCAATCTGGCACGTCAAATACTTATACAACTTCTGTTTTAAAAACAGGGGATAAAGTGAGGGTAGTTTTTTATCCTTCTAATCCGTGTGTCAGTAGTTCTGTTGCGGAGAGAATAGTACAGGTGCAAGGCGTACCTGAACCTCCGTCAATACCACAAATTTCCGCCAACCCTTGTGGCCCCAAAATACTAACCTTTGCATCAAGACCTTCTGATGTAACATGGTACTGGCAGGGTACAACTCACAATGGTACCAGTATTGAAATCCCACTAAGCAGCACATATACAGTAAACACATCAGATTATTATTACATAAGAGCGCGAAACAACAATTCATTGCAATGGAGTTCAGAGACAGGAGTACGGGTTACCGTAAGCCTCAACCCTCCGGCACCTTCGGCGGCAAATCTTTCTTTTTGCGAGTTTGATAACATGGTCTTAACAACCACCGGAGCTAATGATTTAAAATGGTATAATACTTCTGGAGCTTTTCTTTTTCAAGGATTAAATTATCCCGCAGATTTACTACTGGGTACTACAACCTTTCGTGTAAAGGCATATGCCAGCGGTTGTGAAAGTTTAGACTTTGCTTTAGTAAAAGTTACTGTTAACTATTGCGACAATTATGTTAACTCATCGCAATCCATTGGGTATGGAGTCAACAGCAATGGTGGGTCAATTGAAGTTGCATCTTCAAAAAGTTATTTGAATGGATCGGGCCAGTTACTGCAATCGCAATCCAAAAATTACACAGCCAATCAAATATTAGCCAGCCAGCCCATATATAATCAGAACGGAATTCCGGTAATTAATACATTAGCTGCACCCATTAACAAAAGTACATTTGGCTACCGGCATAAGTTTATTTCAAACAGCGCCAAACAAAAATATAACGCCAATGATTTTGACAAAAGAATACCGCCAAATACCCCCGGTGGTGTATTCAATCCCAATCCGGTTGCCAACGGAGGAACCGGTACGCTAGGCTGGTATTATAGCAGCAGTAACACACTTGAACCATTTACACCTGTTACTAATTTTCCTTACACCCGCAGTTACTCCCCCGAAGGCCCCGACCCTGTAATCAGTATATCTGCAGGGCCCGGCGACCAGTTTAGAATGGGAAGCACACATGAAGGTAAATCAGAAAGGCAACTTATCGCTGCAGGTGAGCTGAGCCATTACATCTCATTAGGACCTCATTTCGTCTCCTCTTCCCTGACAATAGCGGGATACAAACATATAAGCACGGATCCTGATGGTAAGAAGGCCGTTAGCTTCGTTGATTCGGGTGGGAAGACATTGGCAACAGCCACATTAAATGGAACCAAATACGAAAATTGGAGTTATGCTTACTATAATGACATGGGGAAGCTCATTGCTACTGTGGCTCCTAATGGTGTAAACACAGATGCTACTACATATCCCAACTTTGTTACTCTATACAAGTATGACCACCGTGGCCGATTAATTGAAGTGACCTCTCCAGATGAAGGTACATCGCGTTTTGTTTACAGCACTGATGGAGAAATAAGATTCAGTCAAAACCAGGAACAATTTAACGCAAATCCCAAACGGTTTTCTTATACGAATTACGATTACCTGGGGCGATTAGTGGAAGCTGGCGAATATACCGTTACTGGTACGAATCCATTTGTCTTTGAGACGCATACAGTATCCCCAAACAACTATGCTACTAATAGTATTTTAAAGATTATTGATAAGGTAATTCCTCCCGGCTACACAATTGATAATATAAATTCAACTGTTTACCCATCGATATCACAAAAGCTGGATAACGTTCGCTGTAGAGACTACTCGTTTTTTGTTTATGATAACACAGCAGATTTGCCCGGTGGCGATGTCTTACATGCTGCTCAGGCTAATTTATATGGTGAAGTTGCAAGGACAGAAAATGCAAATACTAAAACATGGTATAGTTATGATGAGTCCGGTCAACTTCTCTGGACAAAACAACAGATTTCCGACCTTGGCATATATAAAACAATAGATTACACCTATGACAACCTGGGTAATATTACTGATGTAGCCTATCAGAAAGGCGTAACCGGTGAATCCTTCTATCACCATTATACATATGATGCTGATCAACGATTGATACAAGTAAGTACAAGCAAAGATGGAATAACACAAACATTGCATGCGACTTATAAGTACTATTTGCATGGACCCTTAAAACGTGCAGAAATAGCTTCATCGTCATGCAAACAAGGTATTGATTACTTGTATACAATTAACGGCGCTCTGAAAAGCATCAATCATGGCGACCCTGGTAAAGATCCCGGAAAAGACGGCATCGCTGGTAGTCCCAATGCTAGTTTTGTAAAAGATTTTTTTGGAGAAACGCTGCATTATAATGACAATGATTATACCGGAGCCGCTTATAACCCTGGATCAGTGACATTAAGTACTACATATCCTAATCAATTTGGAGGTAATCTTCGTGCCGTGACCTACAACAATACAACAGAACTTAATATTGGTGGAACAAGTGGTAATGCAAAACACATTTATGCTTACCAATATGATGCAGTCAATCAACTAATCAATGCACAATGGGGCAATATTACCAACGCAGTTTCTCCCTATAAACCTGCTTTTGTTGAAGATCACAAAGAAAGCATTCCAACAATTGGCAGTATTCCAGGGTATGATAAAAATGGAAATATTCAGGCGTTGATCCGTAAGGGTAAATCACAGCCACCTGATGTTGTTACTCCACCAACAATAGCCAACTATACGTATGTTTATCAACCTGGAACCAATAGACTGGATAAGATAAAGCATAATGGTACTCAGCTGGTAGACTACACCTACAATGCGCTAGGCCAGATGATCCAGCAGAATGAAGGTGCTACCAGGAATATTAAAGTTAGTTACAATCCTTATGGTTTAGTTAAGGAGGTTAAGGATGCAAATAATGGGGATAAATTATTATTAAGCTATGTCTATGACGACCGCGGAGATTTGATAAAGAAAATTTCCTATAATGCGTCAGGTACTTGGAGCAAATACACCTACTACATTCAGGATGCATTAGGTAATTCTTTAGCAATTTATGAACAAACTAATACAGGTACAGGTAAATTACAATTAACTGAGGTACCCATATATGGAGCTGGTCGCGTGGCAGTATACAAACCGCAGTCAAGTTCATTTTTATATGAATTTAATGACCACTTAGGCAACGTGCGTGCAGTTTGCGAAATGCTTGAAACTACTGTGAGTACGTTCTATGCTTCGATGGAGACAGAAAGAATTTCGAGTGAAGAACCAACTTTTAAGAACATAGCTAACACCAAAGTTGGATTCTCAACGGCTGACTATACACATATTGCAAATCCTTCGCTTGTTGATACACCTAATGAATCAGCATCTCTAAACAAAGATAATCCGGCAGGGCCAACCATAAGTTTAGCAGTTTCACCAGGAGATAAAATTGATATTGATGCGTGGGCGTATTATGAAGGTGGTGATGGATATAGTGAAGAAATAGATCCAGCTATACTTGTGGGCTTACTAGCAAACGCATTTGGCGGCGTTTCGGGTGCCATGGGAGATCCTGGAAAAATATACAGTGATGTACAATCTTCCTTTGTTGGCGCATTTGAGGCTGGCAGGGAAGAAGATCTCGTGCCTCATGCTTATATTCTATACGTGCTGTACGATAAAAACTACAACAAAATTACTTCTGGATGGAAGGCTATAACTTCAGATAGCAATATGGCTCATGAGCATGTTGTTTCACCTACCATTGAAATTGAACAGCCTGGTTTTATTTATATATGTCTTTACAATGCAAGTAATACTATAAGCCCGGTCTATTTTGACGAATTCCGGGTAGCGCAGACACAAGCACCAATTGTTGCCGGATCTGATTATTATCCATTTGGTTTGGTAATGGATGGAACGGACATTACCGATAAGCCTTACCGATATGGATACCAGGGTCAATTTAGTGAGAAGGATATAACAACTGGATGGAATGAGTTTGAGCTTAGGATGTACGATGCAAGGTTTGGAAGATGGTTAAGTCCTGATCCTTATGGACAGTTTGCTTCACCTTATTTGGCTATGGGTAACAACCCGGTAATGAATGTTGACCCTGACGGTGGATTAGCCGGGCCAGGGCCAGTGTGGAACGCGGCATTACAAGCATATGTACTCCCAGAATTCGTTGCTATAGGAAAAGCTATTATTCCAATAGGAACTGTTCTTGCAAACGGTGGAGTTTTTATGGGGAAGTTTAACGAGCACGCTCAGACTATCAGTTCACCCAAAAGTCCCCAGGTTTCAAACGCTCCTCAATCAAATCCATCACCACCAATACCGGATGCTAGCATAAGAAAACCGGATACCTCCTCACTGACATCACTTTTTACAAGCGAGCCGGGCGTCGTCGAAGGTTTGATCCCTGTATGGGGTAATACACGTGAGGCCGCACATGCTTTTGCCAATGGAAGCTATGGGATGGGTGCATTATATTCTTCTTTAGCGGTGGCTGATGTGGTATTTATTGAGGTTGGAGGGACTGCTGCTGTTTCGGCGTCGGTAAAAGCTTTGGTGCCTGTAATTGGTCGATGGGGGAAACTAATTATGCAAAGCCATCATGTAATCCCACAAGCTGTTATTAGAGATTTAGGCTTAGAAGCCATAACAGGGTTTAGTAAGCACGGATTGAGAAATATAAAAAGATTACCTTTCCCTTTTCATGGTTCGCATTATCAATATAATAAGTACGTAACAAATCAAATTGAGCAGTTAGGTAAAAATGTCAATCTTAAAACATTAACAAATCTTCAAAATCATTTGAAGCGTGAAATAAGAAATGCATATCGATTACATAAACAAGGTTCGGTAAGAAATTTAAATGAATATTTTAGAACATTAAATTGATTTTCTATGAAGTATTATAGAATTGAGAAAAGCATTGATCCTAAAGTAATTGGAGTTAAGGATGGCAGTGCTCAGGCTGAGCTAACGAAAAAGTCTTTTGTCGATAAAAATAGGTATGATGAATATATAGATTATTTTTTGTCATATAAAGAAGGATGGTTTGATAATCAAGCCAAATTTCCATCCTTTGATTTTGATCTCCAATATTTGAAGCTTAAAAAGCAAGCGCAGATTACTGACTTCATTTGCTTTGCACCAGCGTTCTATCACAAATTTTTGATAAACGATAAAGTTCAAAATATTTTGGGTAGATATAACGTGTCCTCTTATAAATTATATAACGTAAGTCTTTATGGGGATAATACTAAGATATTTAGTAATTACAAGTTCTTGTTTAGCCCATCTCTATCATATGACCATATAAATTTCAGCAAAAGTGTCTTTTCGTTAGGTAATAGTAGAACTGGTAAGGAATTTATAGTTATTCATTCATTGGAGGAATTTCTATCAATTGATAAGCCCCTAAATAGAGAAAGACTTGTTTTAAAAAGCAATAAATTTGATACAAGTCTTGATTATTTTAACCTATTGATATTTCCAGATCCAATTATTTCTGAAAACCTGAAGGAAGGTTTAATTAGCGAATCTGTAACCGGAATAAATATAGTTGAATTCGATTTAGAAATTGAGTAGAAAAAGACCCCTATAAGGTTCATAAATAAGGCGCAGTAAGAAATTTGAATGAATATTTTAGAGGTCTTAATTAAAATGTTATGTATTATAAATTAACCCATACTTTAGATCCGAAGGTAATTGGTGTAAAGGATGGAATGGCTCAGGTGGAGCTTATTAAAAAGTATTTTAAAGACCAATCTAATTACGACAATTACATAAATTACTTTTTGGATTTTAATGAAGGTGGTCCTAAAAATCTAGTAAAGTTTCCGCCGTTTGATGTCAAGTTTGAACATCTCCAACTTAAACGAAATGCTAAATTGACAGATTTTTTATGCTTTGCACCCGCCGTCAGTCATAATTTTCTTATCAATAAAAAGGTGTATGATGTTCTTAGAAATTTCAATCTTCCTTCCCATAAACTATATCCCGCAGCCCTGTCTATAGATGGAGTTTCAAATGCTGAGTTTAGTTTTTGGTATTGCCCTTCTTTTGATTTCGATGTTATTGATTTTCAAAAAAGTAAATTTTCAACTGGAAATGATAGGCTAGGAAATAGGCGCGAAATACAAGTTAACTCGGAAGAAGATTTAAAGAAAGTAACATCTTCAATTAATAGAGATAAAATAGTCCTTAAAAATACTTTTAATCACAATCTCGATTTAATTGATTTACTAATATATGATACTTTTATCATATCGGAAAAACTAAAAGATGCGCTTATTAAGGAACAATTATCGGGAGTCGAGTACCATCCGCTTGATGAATCAAAATTTATGATAGACGCTTGAAATTCCTGACTTATGCTAAAGAAGTTTTATAAATTAGTTCATTCAGAAGTCGAAATAACTGGCGGAAAAGATGGTCTAGCCCAAGCAGAGTTAGTTAAAGAACTATACCTAGATAAAACAAGGCATGAAAAGTATATAAACTATTTTGTATCGTTTGGTGCCAATGTAATTGATAATGATACAAAATTTCCTGAGTTTGATTTGGAGTTAGAGTATGTGAAGATTCGAAGGGGTGCTAAAATCACAGATTACATATATTTTGCGCCATCCTTTCATCATCGATTTTTAGCTAGTGACAAGGTGCAAAAGATCTTAAATAAACATAATCTACCTCCGTTTAAGTTATACAAGACAGAACTTTACAAGGACAACATAAAAATAATTGGGGACTATAGATTTCTATATGTTCCGTCATTTGGTTATGACTTTATAGATTTTAAAGCAAGTATTTTTTCAACAGGTAACAAAAGAATCGGTAAAAAAGACTTTACAGTAAATTCCCAGGAAGAATTTCTATCTTCAATCCAGCCTCTTAATAGGGAAAAAATTGTTCTAAATAACAATTTTGACTCAAATTTAGATTACTTCAATTTACAAATTTTACCAGAAACAATTATTTCTGAGCGTTTGAAAGAAGAGTTTGTCAAACAAAATATTACTGGAGTAGAGGCAGTTGAATTCGATTTAGTTATAAAACAATGAACTTAATTGAAACATTAAAAAAGATCTCTTAAGTGTACAGCAAAGCATTATTATCAAGGTTTATCAATTGTTATTATGAAATACAAATGATTGAACCTTTGGAGCCTGAAATGCTATGGGTCATTGATTAATGAATTAGATGGATATTATGATAAAGAGAAGTGTGTGTGAAATATTTGCAGAAACAGGTTTGCTAACTAAAGCAACTGTATCGGTGACATGTTCTAGAAAACGATCGAATTATAACATTAGATTAATCTTTGTCGTTTCCATGTTTATTTTATCATGTGGAGTACCGAAAAAAGAAGAATCAAAAACACAAAAAGTCCAACAAAAGAATGAGTTAAAAAAGGAAACAAATACTACTGATTCACTCTCAGGTAATTTGGCGCGGAAGGATAAAATATCAATCAAGAAATTTACCTTTCTATCTGGTAAGCTCCAACTCGAAATACCCTCAGAGCTAAAACCAATGGACTCTGAGATGTATTCATTAAAATATCCGAGTGATAACATGATGAATACAAAAGCTTATAGCAATACAGATGGTACAGTAAGTCTATTGATTAGCCGCCGTCCAGAAACTTCTTCACAACATGATCTTCCAAATTATAAACAGATGCTCTATGAAACCTACAGCAAAAACTCATCAATAGACTTTATAAAGTGCGAGATTGAAAAAATTGGAGGCAGAGATTTTATAGTAACAGAAATGATCACACCAGCCATCGATATTAACATATACAATCTTATGTTGATTATCAGTTTAGAGGATAAGTTGGCAATTATAACATTCAATTGTACAGTTGACAAGGTTGGCAAATGGAAGCCTGTAGCTTCAAGAATTATGAGTTCCATTGAAGTGAAAGATTGAACTGCATCATGATTGTCTTATTCTATAGTTATTTAAAATGAAAGGGCTTGTATTTAATTTTAACACATTGAAAGTTTTCCATTTAACTACGAGCTTTTTTTTAATCTTTCAGATAGTGAGCACAGTCACTATACAGAAGCTATTTGCCCAAGATTTAACATTTATAACGGATACCGTTTCGACAACAGAAATCTCTAAGCCATATCATAACCTGATAAATAACAAGCAACAAAAAGCAGACAGCCTTCAAAAATCGCTTAAGCACAAGTTAGACTCAGTACCCGATCATTTCAAAAGTCAATTTGATAGTGTTAAAACGCTAAAATTTTCACCAGGAGAATATACGAAAACACTAGATACCACTCTTCTTTCTTTTCAAAGGAAAATAGTGAACTCTTTAAATAGTAGTTGTGACAGCCTCCGTTTAAATCAAGTTCAGCGACTAGATAGTGTTTTAAATATAACCGGAATGCAGGGGGTCAGTGAGCGTTTAGATCTGGACGATAAATTAAACGTCGATACCCCGGAAGTAAACACAGCACCTACATTGAATTTACCTTCCGATAATTCGTCCGTAAAAATTAATATTCCTAATGTAAAAAGTGGCGCAGACCTAAATCTGACAGATAAAAATTCATATTTTTCTCCTCAAAAAATTAATGGCTTTGATAAAATAGAAATAGATAAAGTCAACGAACTTGGTGATGCTGCAAGTCAAATTGAATCGATATCATCGCAAACAGATAAATTACAAAATGGAGAAGCTGCTAAAGAATTAGGAACCGCCATCGAAAACCGAGCATTAAACAATGATGAGCTAAGAAACTTAGATGACGCAAAAAAAGCACAGGCAGAACTAACAACTCAGTTTGAATCGATAAATAACTTAAATCAAAATCCTGACTCTCTCGCGTCTTTAGGTAGCACTGAAGTCATCGACCATTTTACTGGCAAAGAGGAAATGATTCAAAAAGAACTGGGAAATGTGGCTAAAATACAAACCAAATATAAAGACGTTTCGGATGTTCGTTTCCTGCCAAAACGGCCTACCAATTCTATGAAAGGGAAGCCATTTGTTGAACGCTTACTAC
>CAXSCR010000051.1:0-34649 GCA_964235605.1 uncultured Cyclobacteriaceae bacterium
GAATTTAGCCTTTATTCCATATTTTATACCAATCAGGTCAGGAGTTCTGAATCTATGAATGGATACCGCTAGAGAAACCAAGAATCTATCACCACTATCAATTAGCGAAACCGTAAATAGAGGAACCGGATGCGGGAAATCCGCTAGTCCGGGTCTGTAGGGGAGCGGGGAGGAAACGAACCGCTCTACCTGGAAAAAAAAATGATAGTTGATTAAGCGTCATTTCACTAACTATTGATATAAAAAAAGAATTCCGTCTCATGATGTTTTAGAAAAGGTGTTTGTTTTACGGGAACGCTAACCATTTTAAGAATGCTTTATGAACTGGATTGCATTGTCATCTGCAGCTTTTACTTATTCGTTACAAATCCTTACTTAACATGAGCCCCATGTGAGTCACCTGCATAATACTTTAAAAATCGAGCTAGCAGCCCAAAGCTAGCAGCCAGGAGCTTAAAAGCGATTCCCTGCCTACTTTTCAAACCGGGACTTAATATTTAGCATTCTTCAGAAATGATACCGTCCGTTCTTCAGACCAATAAACCCCTTTTGAATTTAGTTCAGTAAAACCAACATGACCACCACGCTCAGGGCTTTCAAACTTTACGAAAGAATGGTCTTTCAATTGATTAATAGGGAAGCATTTTTCAGATAGAAATGGATCATTCTTCGCATTTATAATCAGGGTGGGAACTTTAATTGAATCTAGAAATCTAATAGCGCTGCATTGATTATAATAATGGTCGGCATCACGGTACCCATGCAAAGGTGCTGTGTATTGGTCGTCAAAATCTTTCAGCGTTTTTATTCCTTCGAGGTTGTTTAAACTCAGGCCGGGCATCAAACTGGCTTTTGCCCTGATCTTATTCTTTAAACTCTTTAAAAACCGGTTGGCATATATCCGGTTACCCGGAATAGATATCTTCTCGCTGCTTGATTTCAAATCCAAAGGAACCGAGATACCTACAACTTTTTTAATAATAAGCGGTAATCCTTCACCAGCATATTTCAATGTCAGGTTCCCACCCAGACTAAAGCCAACAAGACTTATATCATCATACTGTTCTAGGTGCTGGGCATAGGCAACGATGGCTGCCAGATCTTCTGTAGCCCCGCTATGATAAAAGCGTAGTTGGTGGTTCATTGTAATTCCGCACCCCCTAAAATTCCAAGCCAGTACATCGAATCCTGCCTGATAACAGGCCCGAGCCATGCCCCTAATGTACGGACGTTGATTACTGCCTTCTAATCCATGAGAGATAATAACCAATCGTTTTGAATTTTGAGAACTCAAGCTTATTTCTAAAAAGTCCTCATCGGGAGTTTTAATGATTTCTGATTTTTGAAAATCGAAATCGACTCTTCTGATTACCGCTGGATAAATTGTTTCAAGATGTGCATTAAATAGAAAGAAAGGCGGCTTGTATTGCATTTATGCGGATGACAGAAGGTACGAAGTATGAAAGACGAGGTACGCGTAGCTTAGACAAATTCCAAAATAAACCTTCTACTTCTTGTTAGCAACGAGGTTAATATGGCCTAGATGATGTTCACCGTGCCAGGCATACGTAGCAATTATACGTGCCACAGAAACGTTCTTCTTTGTTTCGGGATGAATAAATTCTTTTAGTAGATCTTCTTGTTTAAGGTTCTTAAGCAAAGAGACTAACTTTACATGGAGGGCTTTTAAAAGAACAACGGCAGGGGCTGGATCTAATAACGCATCGGGTGTCTCCGCCCAGGCCTTTTCATCATACGCTTTAATAGTTGGGATGCTTTCAGTAAGAGACCATTTAATGCGGATATAGGCGTTTAAATGGCTATCAGGTAAGTGATGCAATACTTGTCGGATGGTCCAACCACGTTCGCGGTATGGGGTATCTAGCTGTGCGTTTGAGAAATTCTTAATCGCCTCCTCAATTTTATAGGGGAGTGCTTCAATCCTGGTTATATTAAGATTGGTCTCTTCCTTAGTGTAAGCATCTTTTGGTGTGAACTTACCTATTGGGTAGCGGCGTAAATCGTCATTATTCATGGGCTTCTTCCTTTGCTTTCTTTCGGCTTTTGCGTATCCGAATATTAACCATTTCAATAATCATTGAGAAAACAATAGCAAAATAAATGTATCCTTTTGGCACTTGCTGATGTAAACCTTCCAAAAATAACATGAACCCAATAAGAATCAAGAAACCCAATGCAAGCACTTCCATGGAAGGATGCTCGTGAATGAAATTACTTATTTTACCAGAGAAAATGATCATAATCCCAATTGAAAGAACGACAGCAATAATCATTATTGAAACCATGTTGGTTAATCCCACGGCAGTTAAAATTGAATCAAAGGAGAATATGATGTCGAGAAGTACAATTTGAATTATTATGCCTGAAACGTTGGCTTGTTTAGCACTACCTCCTGAAGACATCTCTTCTTCCTCGCCTTCCATTTCATGATTAATCTCACGTGTGCTTTTGGCAATAAGGAACAGTCCACCAAAGATTAGAATAAGATCACGACCACTTATGGGCAGAGCTTCATGGCTCATGAATGTGCTCGGTATAGTAAACAGTGGATCTTTAAATTTCATCACCCAGGTAATTGTGAGAAGCAATAGAATACGCACAAGCATAGCCAGTAAAAGACCAATATTTCGAATTTTCGCCCGTATCTCTATAGGAAGCCTATTGGATACAATCGAAATAAAAATAATGTTGTCAATTCCTAAAACAACTTCAAAAAAGGTAAGCGTGAGTAAGGCAAGCCATGTTTCCGCTTTTAAAAAGATTTCCATTCGTGCGTTTTAGGGACTTTTAAACTTTAAAAATAGGATAACTACCATTATCCTCCAAAATACAGTTCTGCATAGAAGCACCTTTTTTTAGTGTAATTTTTTGTAAATATAATAGGTTTATACGTGCATTGCCGCTGCGCTACCTGCCACTAAACCTTTTATCTATAATCTAAAGGCAGCACAAAGCTTGTTTAATTTAGGCTTTTATAAGTTTAAACAGCGTATGGTAAATTTTGTGTTAGCATAACCTAATTTTTTGGGGAGATAGTAAAATTATTTATGCTATGGATTAAGTCCTTGTAAAAACATTTTTAATGATTCAACACAGTTTTCAGCATTTCCTTCAATGATGCGAATATTTTGGTTCTTGAAGCTGTCCATATTCATTTTAGAGCCGGCTGCAGTTACTATGGCTTTACCTTTAATTGGTTTTCTGCGCCCAAAGCCAGGTGCTTTAAGTAAGTCTAAGGCTTTCATGCGTACCCATTGTTCGTTCACTTTGCCTTTATATATTACAGCAGCATCAAAGTTTCGTAGGCTATCGATGTGTTTCTCTCTTAACTCCAATAGTTCACCGTTAAATTCGGGCATCAATACTTTAAAACCAGATTTTTGAATCAGCTCAACAAAAGGAAGTACCTCGTGAGAATCAACCCGGTCATGCATTAAGTAAATTGCGCAGCCAACATCTTCTAATACTTTTTTATCATTGAGTCCGATTAGTTCTTCACGTATAATATTTTTAAAATCTTCTAGCTCGTTTTGCAATATCTCTGCACCTTCTTGCCCATCTATGTTAAGCTTTATATTTTCTATAAATGCCTTTTGCCGTTCGCTTGCACTATTAAGAGAAGGAGAGATCCAAATCAATCTTGTATACTCTTCATTGGCTTCTCTTGATTGGAGGCTTTTTGCAGCAGCAAATTTATTTTGAAGATCAACAACAGAAAGCTCAGAGCCGTTTGGAATTTCACCATAAGAGGTACCAATTAAATGAATAGATAAATTGCTTTCTTCTAAGTTGCTCTTCACTAAGCGTTCGAGATCTGTGATGTTACTTGGTAGCGTTTGATCCGGTAAAACGATGTAGCCACTTCGTTGAAGTTCTCTTTTAATTATGTTTCGTTCTATAAAAAGATCATGACTTGTTTCTGCCAGATAGATGGTTTTACGCGTGGAGATAGTTTTTACTTTTGGTGTGATGGGTCGGTCATCTAGATAGAGAAGCGTTTCGGAAATATCATTAGCAAGGTCAGCTATTTTCATCCAGTATTGTGGGTCTGCACCTGCACTTAAATAATCTAAATTTTTTGTTTCAGCTGAGGCTGGGTCAATTTGATACATTTCATAACCTACTAGTTCACGTAATCTTTTTGGTTGCTCCGGTGGTGTTAATGGTGTTTTAAATACTTTTAAAATCCGGTTTCTATTTTTTAGTGAAGCATCTACGACCTTACTAAATGCTTCTAGATTATATAGGCATTGCAATGAGTGCATAAAACTCTTTGATAAAATAGTAATGAGTACAGCTGCGTTATTAAGTTGAGGTGAGACCATAACATCATGTTCACTTTTTAACATAATGTTAGGTGTTTCACCCGTCACTTGAATGAGCATGAATTCGAGGAATTTTTTGAATTGTGATACCCAACCCAGTTCGCTTTTCGCTGTTTCGTTATCATTATAAGCGAAAATAATCAGTACGTCAATATCAGACCCCATTAAGATGTTGGTTATGTTTATTGAATAGGCCGTGTTGCGTCATAGCTTTAAACCTTGGTAACTAATAAGGATGAATGGTCAGTTATTTATTGACACGCTCTTTAGGATAAAGTTTCCAAGAACGATGTATCATATTCTAAACGACTACCCAGTTCAATAATAAATATAACGTTGAGAATTATCAGATCAAATTAACTTCGACTTCAAGTTGTATTGGGCAATTATTGTTAAGCAAGGTTACGTAGAGATATATTTCATATTGAAGGATAATACGCATTAATTTCTCTATATTCATATAATATGTAATGCGAATTTGGTAACCAGCAATATAGCACATGGGGCTAGGTCAAAAACGTTCTAGATTCAATCAAATCCTACATTCCGTAAAAAAAGCGTATAATCTTTAGTAGTATTGTTAATATGAAATTAATGACGTTATGATAAAAAGGACTTTTATACTGTTTTTCATTTTATTATTGGTCTCTCTCAAAATTTTTGCGCAATCCAGTAAGTCACTTTCAGACGCGGAGCGTTTTTATGGGATTAAAAGTTATGAACAAGCACTTCCACATTATCTAAAAGCCATTGAAGACGGTGTTAAAGACCCTATGGTATATTACAAGACAGGTGTATGTTATCAAAAGTCAGATCAAACAGATGAAGAGTTAAAAGCCATCCCTTATTTGGAATTTGCGCTCAAAAATGGTTCAGGTTTACCCAGCACCACCAAATTTGATTTAGCACATCTTTACTTAAGAAATGAAGAGATTCAAAAGGCAATTGACAATTTTACCGCTTATAGAGAGTCTGCAAAAGCAGATAAGAAAGTTGTGGCTGAAGCTGATCGCGCATTAGAGAGTTGTAATAATGCGGTAGCGCTAATGTCAATACCTCGCAATATAAAAGTCAACAATTTCGGTTCGATCATTAACACTAAGTATACAGAATACAATCCCGTAGTGTCTGCCGATGAGAGCGTAATGGCTTTTACAGCATTGCGGCCAAATACAGGTAAAACTAGAACGGGAGATAAATTTATCGAAGAGGTCTATATCTCTTACAATGACTCAGGAAACTGGTCAGAACCTAAACTGGTTCCTATAGCATCTCAATACAATGTGGGTACAGCTGGCATATCGGCAGATGGGTTGAAAATGTTAATTTTTATGGGCGGCATTTCAGATCCCGGAAGTTTGTTTCAAATTAACAAAGCAGGTGATGGATGGTCAAAGCCCAACCTTATAAATTCATCTATCAATACACCAAAATTTCTTGAGACAACCGCGAGTATTACACCAGATGGTAAAACCATTTATTTCGCTAGTGACCGTGCTAATGGACAAGGGGGGTTAGACATTTATAAAACTCATCTAGGGTCTAATGGACTATGGAGTTCTCCTGTAAACCTGGGGCCAGAGATAAATTCGAAATTTGATGAGGATGCACCCTTTATTCACCCAGATCAAAAAACATTATTCTTTACTTCTAACGGCCATAGTTCTATGGGTGGACGTGATATTTTTGTTTCCAAATTAATAAACAATAAATGGACTCATCCTGAGAATATGGGATATCCAGTTAACACAACTTCGAATGACAATTATTTTACGCTTATTGCTGATGGAACCCGTGGTTATTTTTCATCAGATCGCAAAGGCGGCCTCGGTGATCAAGACATTTATTTTCTGAACATGCCAGAGGAATCTTCAAGCATTCCCCTAACTATGATTAAAGGAAAAATCCTTAATGCGGAAACAGGGAAGCCCATACCTACGAAAATTTATCTCATTGATAAAGCTACCAAAAACAAACTTGATTTTGTTTACAATCCCGACCCTAAAACAGGTAACTACTTAGTTATACTTCCCCCTTCTAAAAACTATGATATGATTATAGAGTCTGAGGGATTCCTGCCTTATACACTAAATATTAATGTGCCCAATCAAGAGTATTTTTATGAACTGTATCAAATGATAAGTTTAAAAACGATTAAGCAGTTCGATGTAATTGTTGGACAGGAAGTTCTTGTAAAAAACGCTTTTTATGACACTGACCAACAGATAAAAACAGATTTACGAAAAACGCATGAAGCTAAGATGTTGCAGACCGGTGATGTTGATGTTTATGATATGATGTTAGATCTGATGTCATCGCAGGATAAAGAAGGTATGGATTACATTGTCGATTTGATCAATATGAAAAATCCTGTCGATGAAGTAAACTTCAATGAAAATGAGAACAAGAAAATTGAAACAGCAAAGCGTACGTATTACTACGACGAAAGTGATGAAAGCAAATTTGAACAAAAAGTAGTGGAAGGTAGGACTGTTTTCTCGCTACCTACTATGATGGTTTCTGATGAGGCAAAGATGCAAAGAGAACAGCCAGAGAAAAAAGCGGTTGCTTATGATAAAGCCGTTTTAGATAAAGCAGCAAAAATATATTTTGATGCCGGTAAAAGTGAGTTGAAAGCTCAATTCAAAATGGAATTAGATCATTTACTAGAAATATTAAATAAACATGACGAGTTAGGCATTGAGATCTCCGGTTTTGCCTCAGCAGAGGGTACCGAAGAATTAAATCGTGAGATATCTAACGCCAGAGCCATATCTGTTTTGGATTATTTAAATCACAAAGGTGTAGTGCGCAGGCGTATTGTTGCCAAAGGTTACGGTGCAACAAAAGGTCAATCTGGAACAAAGGAAGAGGGCAGACGTGTTGAGATTAGAATTGTTGATTTGAATCAATTAACTGAAGAAGAGCCAGCGATGAAGTAATCAGTTGCGTTCGACTTTTGCAGTAACCACAGACACTAATTATGTCTTTTATGGAATAATTAAAGAACTGTCGCCATAACTTAGAAAGCGGTAATTGTGTTGTATCGCTTCGTTATATATCCGCCTCCAATCTTCTCCTACAAATGCAGCGATCAATAGAATTAAAGTTGAACTTGGCTGGTGAAAGTTGGTAACAATGGCGTTGCATACCTTAAATTTGTACCCTGGATAAATAAAAATGCTGCTGTTCCCTACAATAAAATCTGTTCGATCATTATCCATCTTTTTGAGAATAGCCTTTAATGCATCTTCCTTCAATGACATAGAATCAGGGAGGTATGAATCTGTTTGTTTAATTAAAAATTCTGCATTGCTGTCATTCATTAACTTGTCGCCATACCAATAAAGACTTTCAAGTGTTCTCATAGATGTAGTCCCGACAGGAACGATAAACTTTTGCTGTAATAAATTTTCTACATTTTTTCGATACACTATTATTTGTTCACTATGCATGGCATGATCAATGGCGTTTTCAGTTTTAACGGGCTGAAAAGTGCCTGCACTAACATGTAGCGTTATAAAGTCCGTACTGATATTTTTTTTCTTAAGCGACTCAAAGACATTGTCAGTAAAATGTAATCCGGCGGTAGGGGCAGCCACAGCGCCTTCATATTGTGAATATATGGTTTGATAGCGTTCGCGATCTTCAGGTTCGGCACTGCGTTTTAGGTATGGTGGAAGTGGAGTCTCGCCTGATTGATTTACTACTTCCGCAAAAGATAGATCACCATTCCATCTAAATTCCACATAGCCTTCCTCACGATTCAGTAAATCAGCCTGGAGTAAAGTATCGTTTATGTTTTTAGTTAAAGGTTTGTTTGTCCAACGTTTCAGATTTCCTATAGCACATTTCCAGACACAGGTTTTGTGTGCTTGCATGGCTTGCACCATAAGATTAGAAGGGCTAATGGGAGTTAATAAAAATAATTCAATGACTGCGCCCGTGTCTTTTTGAAAATGGAGCCGGGCGGGTATCACTTTGGTGTTATTAAAAAACAACAATGAGTCTCCCGGCAAATAATCGCTTAAGGAATTGAATTTTTTGTGTAGTATCTCGCCTTTGTTATATATCAACAGGTTTGAATCATCCCTTTTCGCAAGTGGATACAGCGCAATTCGTTCCTGCGGAAGGTTATATGTATAGTCGTTTATGTTTAGATTCATCATGATTAAGCCGCAAAGTTAAACCGAAAGTCTTATTTTCGACTTATATGAGCATCCGTTTATCGTACATAAAAAAGATTTTCAAATTCAATTTTAATGCACGTACGTCTCGTGGTGAGATGCAAGACAAAATCTCTTGGTTTATTAAGGCTTCAAATGCTGAGCAGCCCGATGTTTACGGAATAGGGGAATGCGGACCATTACCGGGACTGAGTATTGATTCGGTTGATAACTTCGAGGCGGTTTTAAAAAACATCTTATCCGTAGTTTCAAATCTTAATTCCTTTGATGAGTTACATCACTACATACCAGCGGGTTTTCCTTCTATAGTCTTCGGTATAGAAACAGCGCTTCTTGATTTGCAGAATGGGGGAAAACGCATAATCTATCACAATGATTTTGTCCATCATCATAAAATTCCTATTAATGGCCTCATTTGGATGGGTGACAAAAATTTTATGATCGATCAGATAAAGACAAAAATTGCAGCTGGTTTCAATTGTATCAAGTTGAAAGTTGGTGGACTTGATTTTGATCGTGAGTGTGATATTCTAAAATATATTCGTACACAGTATTCAAAAGAGAACATTATTATTAGACTTGATGCAAATGGCGCATTTAAGCCCGTTGATGCATTGCGTAAGTTAGAAGAGCTTGCTAAGTACAATGTTCATTCTATTGAACAACCAATTAAACCTGGATTGGCTTTGATGGAAGAACTTTGTAAGAAATCACCCATACCGATTGCATTTGATGAAGAATTGATTGGCAAAGAAACAAAGGAGCAAAAGCTGGCATTGCTAGAAGAATTAAAACCACAGTTTATAGTACTTAAACCTACGTTGCATGGCGGCTTACAAGGTTGTACAGGGTGGATTGACTTGGCAGAAAAATCAAGATGTGGTTGGTGGATAACTTCTGCGTTAGAGTCTAATATTGGATTAAATGCGATATGTCAGTTTACAGCTAACTATCGACTAAGTATACCGCAAGGTCTAGGCACTGGTTCTATTTATGAAAACAATATTGCATCTCCCTTGCGGGTTGAAAAAGGAAATATTTTTGATGATCCTAATTTATGTTGGAACTTGAGTGACTTGTAGTAATTATTATTGTTGACTAGGTAAGATTTAATGACGCTGTAGCGTTCCTTACTGGCTTCCAGGGAATCTGCATGCCTATAAAGGGTGCTCCTCTCCTATGCACGAAGAAGATACACGTGCCACTGCGCCGAATTGCGCTAAGCACATAGACTTAAATTGCAGTCCTTGCAGAGAAAACTTACCGGGCTTTTGTGTGGGTAGACAAAAACTAGGTTTCTTTTTGCGAGCCTACGCGTGAGAGTCGAATGCTTACGTGTCTCGCGGTTATCTTTATGTACCAGGTGATTTCTCCCTATGCTTCCCGTCGGTCATAAATGATTTTGGCTTCAATAGAAAGCTATGGAACCGGAGGAACTTATACCATCAGCTTCTATGAAACGAATGGGCCATCATTCTTTGCACTTTTTAAACATTTTTTTTGAACCTTTTTTTAAAGCAGTTGACTCAGCTATACCACTACTTCCTAAATTATAATATGTTGCCCCTCCATCATCATGTTGATAGATTATGGAATTGAGAACAGTCTTAACATTCAATTTATAAGCTAGTTCTTTATCGTTAATTGAATATAAGGCAAATTTCAATTCAGCCTCCGAACTATTATCCTTAATAATTCGTGCACTGTTAATATTTCTGGTATTGTAAGGATCATTTAATTCAATTTGATACGGTGTATAAAATTCAAAAGAACTCCTTTTACTACTTTGTCCAGTCGCTTCAATAATTAGAAAATGCGTATATCCATGCCTTAATAACAATTGATAATATTGTGAATCTAATGGATTTATTACGCCCAGTTTCTTTAGGTTATATTCTTCGGCAGGGATAAAGGCAATTGGAACTTGATGCTTTTTAAAGACCCATTCAACAGTCCCAAAACATTCTTCACATTTTGGGTTATTTACATAATAGAAGAGAATTTTTTTAGATGGAGATAGTACCGCTTTACAACTACTTGAACTATATCTTGTAATAGGAAAACATCCAGATAGACATGTACTGCAAACAATCAAAACAAAACAAACCTTATAATAATATGCCGACATGTATAGAAAAAGATTTAATCCAAAAGTAATTTTTAGTTAATTCATAGGCCATGGGAGTGAATATCACCCAGGCGGAGTTTCTCATTTGGTGTAATCTAAGCCTCCGCTAAATAAGAGATGGGTTTTATGTCTTAAAACATAGCTATAGCCAATATGGATACTTTCAAAATATTTCTATGATTTTTGTCTACTAACTGATCGACAGTGATAGGTAAATACGTGGTTGATAGTGCGCTTACCCTTCGCGCATCTTCGCTGATCTACTATGGAATTAATTTATTACTATAATTAATCGCAAAAATGTTAGCTGAACTGTAATAACGGCTTCAATCTCAAATATACGTTTGGAACTTTTAATCACCGCGCTGCTTGTGTAATTAACTCAATCCTATCTCACCCTCTTTAGCGTGACAATAATGATAAATTATTATTGCTTCATCGCAAATTTTTCTGACTTTGAAATTTTATCACGGAAGAAACGGGAAGGTGCCACCCGTTTCAATACATAGTTCTGTACCAAGAAATTTTGAATGTATTCCTCAACTTCTTTCATGTCGTCTGTAATTAGAAGCAGATTTAAATCTTTTTCTGCAATTGTCTTTGCTTCCACCATCTTCTCTAACATGTCTCTTAAGGGCTTGTAGTAAGATTTGCCTATTAACACTACCGGGAAGTTTTTAATGATACCAGTTTGTATAAGCGTTAAGGTTTCAAAAAACTCATCAAGTGTGCCTAATCCACCAGGCATTACAATGAATGCAAATGAATATTTAAATAGTAGAACCTTGCGAACGAAAAAGTATTTTATAGTTACCCAACGATGCATATACGGATTAGCGGATTGCTCGAAAGGAAGTTGAATATTACAACCTACAGAGATACCACCGTTTTCAAACGCACCTCGGTTAGCGGCTTCCATGATACCTGGTCCGCCACCAGTCATTACCGTAATTCCCTTTTCTGCTAACTGCTTACCGATGTCATATGCTTTCTTATAATATTCATGATCTTCTGTGAAACGTGCCGAACCAAATACAGTGATTACGGGCCCAACTGAATACAAAGCACGGAAGCCTTTTATAAATTGCATTACTACGCGGAAAAGAAAAAACAATTCAAATAATCTGCTTCGTGGTCCGTCAAGGAATTTTCTTTCTTCTTTGGGTCTTAACTCTAATGATTTATATTGTTTAATAGGTTCGCTCATTGTTAACGATAGTGTAAGTGATGTATTTCTATTCAATTTAGAACGTCATCTGGTTAATACAAATTAATGAACCAGTTTATTTCTCCTCTACAAGGATTTTATTAGAGCGGTAATACTTTTACAACGGATTCGCCAGCTGCCATATTAAGAGGTGTGACTTTCATAGGTACTTCTTTTACCTGATTTTAAATTTACCAGTAAAAGTCTTTTGTATCTTAAGGTCGGTATAAAGCGTTGAGTGAGCGTTATGTTTGAGTCTTTTGATAATGACGCCAAAAATGGTTGGTGACTTTATTAAAATACCTCTTTTATTTCCGTCAATCTAAAGAGGACAGAAACTCTCTGCTGAAGAGCAACTTGTTAGCAAAAAGATTTACAACTAGAATGGTCAAAGGCTCTCAATTAACGCGTGTTACCGAGCGATTGCTTTAAGTGAAAAGCAGACCACAGGATATACTTTTAAAACGTTGCTTATTATCGCGTATTCCCCAGAGAATTACCTCCAACTATCTCAGCCCCAAGCAGGCTTTTTTTGTGCTATTCATAAAATGAAAAACGAAATGAAAAAAATTTCAATTTCATCCTTATTTGTCGATCTAATTATTCATCTTTCAATGAGTTAGGCCATATGTTAACGACCATTATGTCTATATAGATCTAAAAAAATTTTGCGGGACTCTAAAACCTTTTTTGTTTTAACATTAAATATCATCGCATTTTTGCACGCTTAATCAAATAGGTCTGCAAAATAATATTAAAGTTGCTTTGCACATCGGCTTCAATAAAATCGATTTTAAACTGATTACACCTCAACTTTAATGCTTGATGAAATAGTTGTATCTCTTTCCGATAACGTGCCTTTACATCGCCAGGGTTGAGCTTTAGCCTTTCGCCACTCTCCATATCAATAAATTCAACAGGTCGATCTTCAAATTCGAATTCCAATTCAGTTTTGTTATCCATTACATGAAAGACAATTACTTCATGTTTGTTATGCTTTAAATGTTGAAGGGCTTTAAACAAATCATCCGTATTCTCATTGGCATCGAACATATCACTAAACAGAATAACTAATGAACGCCTATGGATTTTTTCAGCTATTTCATGTAACACGTGCGATACATTGGTTTCTCCTTTACCTCTTTTTTGATGTTGAAGATGATCTAATAAAGTGAAAATTTTATCAGTATGAGTCGGGGTAGATTTAATGGGTGTAAGTACGTCTATCTTTTCTGAGAATAGACATAAACCGACAGCATCTCTTTGTCTGTTTAATAAATAAGATAAGCATGCTGCAGCATGTATACTGAACTTCAATTTGCCATTATTTCCTTCTGGATAAAACATAGAAGGAGAGACGTCAACAGCAATCAAACAACGTAGGTTGGTCTCTTCCTCGTATCTTTTAGTAAAAAGTCTATCAGTTCTTGCAAAAACCTTCCAGTCAACATGCTTCGTACTTTCTCCTTCATTATAAAGGCGATGTTCGGCAAATTCTACCGAAAAACCGTGGTAAGGAGATTTGTGTAGCCCGGTAATAAAGCCTTCAACTAATTGACGAGCAATTAATTCCAGGTTTGATGTTTCTTTTATTTGACTTAGATTTGCTTTCAAGATCACCTAATTAACACAAAAAACGGTATATAATTTTCAAATATTACTTATAAAATAAAGTGGTCAATATTAAATTTATTTAAAATATTGATCACTTAGTTTGCAATAATTTTTCAAAGCACTATCTTCAAAACACCATTTACCTTAGACCTAACTAAATTTTGAAGGATTGTGGAAGAAATTAAGACAAACGGCCGGGACGAAATTTACTCAGAGAAAGTAAAAGCCGGAAAAAGGACCTATTTTTTTGACGTAAAAGCCACTCGATCAAACGATTATTATCTGACGATTACGGAAAGCAAAAAGCGATTTAAAGAAGATGGTTTTACCTATGAAAAACATAAAATCTTCTTGTATAAAGAAGACTTTAATAAATTCTTAGAAGCACTTAACAACACGGTAAATCATGTTAAACATGAACTTATGCCCAATGTTGATTTTAGTCAATTTGATGTAGTGCATGATGAGCACGAGCACGAAATTAGTGCTGTGTCAACCGAGCCTACTGCAGCTACAGCTGGGGTAGATTCTGAATTGAAATGGGAATAAGCCATAGTAATAGTGATATAGTTGAAAGCCTCTGAATGTCAGAGGCTTTTTTTATATAAATCAGAATTGATTTAACCGCTTCAATGTTTTAATCCGGTAGATATGAGATTATATTTGCGCCCTAAATAAATTAAATAACTGTATGGGACTTCAATGTGGGATAGTGGGTTTGCCAAATGTAGGAAAGTCAACACTTTTCAATGCCATTTCAAACAATAAGGCCGAAGCTGCCAATTTTCCCTTTTGTACAATTGAACCAAACGTTGGTGTTATATCAGTACCTGATGCTCGTTTAAAAATTCTAGAAGGATTGGTAAAGCCACAACGCGTTTTACCATCAGCTATTGAGTTTGTAGATATTGCCGGTTTGGTTAAAGGCGCTAGCAAAGGTGAAGGATTAGGCAATCAGTTTTTAGCCAACATTCGTGAAGTTAATGCCATTGTTCATGTGGTAAGATGTTTTGATAATGATAACATTGTTCACGTTGATGGGCGTGTAAATCCGGTTACAGATAAAGAAATAATAGATACTGAATTACAATTACGGGACCTTGATTCCCTGGAAAAGAAAATATCAAAGGTTGAACGAACTGCAAAAAGTGGTGACACTAAAGCGAAGAAAGAACTCTCTATATTACTAATTTATAAGGAAGGGCTGCTTGCCGGCAAAAATGCACGCGCAATTCAAATGGATGATGAAGATAAAAAGGCCATTGCCGATCTTCAACTTCTCACTGATAAACCCGTCATCTACGTCGCGAATGTAGATGAAGACTCGATACATACAGGTAACAAGTATGTTGATGCCTTAAAGGATCTTGTTAAAAATGAAAATGCTGAAGTGGTTGTTATTAGCGCTGCCATAGAAGCACAAATTGCAGAATTAGATAATGAAGCCGATAGAGAGGTTTTTCTTCTAGAGTATGGTCTTAATGAATCGGGATTAAATAAATTAATAAGGGCTTGTTACAATCTCCTTGATCTCATCACCTATTTTACGGCTGGGGAAAAAGAAGTAAGAGCCTGGACTATAAATAAAGGCTGGAAGGCACCTCAAGCAGCAGGTGTGATTCATACCGATTTTGAAAAGGGCTTCATACGTGCAGAGGTTATTAAAATACCTGATTATCAGCACTATAAGACAGAATGCGCATGTAAAGAAGCAGGAAAAGTCTCCGTAGAAGGCAAGGAATACGTCGTGTCGGATGGTGATATTATGCATTTTAGATTTAATGTATAAATTCAAATCCTGTTTTTAGAACTTCTAAATTTTTAGTAGCTTTATAAACCGCTCAATTCCAGGGTGAGGCGGGGGTTAACCAACGTACTTTCAACCCCATAAATTTTTTGAAGTTTTGAGGACCAGAATCATTTTTTCGCTGAAAAATAGGGGGGCTTATGTCCCATTTCACCATCAATATTTGCTGGCACAAGTCATCAGAGGAATTCTTATTTTTGGACCAAAAAGTGAATATCGCGACTTTAATCAGTTCAATTTTTCAGGATTAAAGGGGCAAACTAAAATTAGTAGGAAGGGCCTTCATTTCTTCTCGTCGAAAGTAACATTGGTATTTGCTTGCCCTGATAAAGAATTTCTCAGCTATTTTATATCAAGACTTTTCGAGCAAAAGGAAATAGTTGTGGGTAATCTTCACCTGATTCCTGAAAGCACAGAAGCAGAAGAACCTGTGACAATACGCGATGAAGCGAAGTTTCTATGTATATCACCAGTCGTTTTATTAACAGCTTCTTTTAATGATGAAAGTGGTAAGAAATTTATTTCTCCCGAAGGAGATGAATTTTCTGACTTGCTTTATGAATCGACTTTAACCCGAATGGAAGCGACCGGTAAATACACTGCCGAGCAGTTAACTTCCTATTATAAATTTCAAATGGTACCCGATGCCGGGTACATACAACGAATTCAGTTGTTGCATAAAAAGTTTGCCCGCATCTATCCTGTATTCGATAATGATGTGAAATATGAAGTTCGTGGATATACCTTCCCCTTTACCCTTTTTGCTGCAAAAGAAGTACAGCTATTTATTTATGAAAACGGCTTAGGGCATTTTACACATAAAGGCTTCGGAATGGTAGACGTATCAAATAGTGACACCATTAAGCAAGAAGCACAACCTGAAGCAACTTACGCTTCTTAACGAGGATTCTCATTAAGCCTTAAATACCCAATCAGCAACTCGCCGCGAGGTTGAAATGACTTGTAGTAAACAAAAATTTCATATGAGTTCTGCGTTTCAAAATGACTTCCTTCAAAATAATACCAAGGCTGGGTAGGTGATTTAACAAGATACTGATAATCATACCATCCCTGTTTTAACAACACACGTGCTTTGTATGCATTTGCAGTTGTATCATACTTCATTTTATTGTCATTGTTTAAATTCCAATAATTATAAGCTCCTGCTACATAAATGTCTCCCTTTATAGGGGTTGTCGAAAGCGTAAAGTTAACAAACATGTAATTGGTAAAATTAATATCATTATAGTCGAGGTTACCGATTGTGAAGTTTCCATCCCTATCTGCATACTGCGAGTAAACTTCATTGCCTCTGGACTTATCTTTTTGAATAAACGCTTCAAATGGCTTGGCCTTTTTCTCTATGTAATCCACATTTCTGCCTGGGTAATTGAGAGATCTTAAATCAAAAAATCTAAACTCACTGCCACCGCTAAACATTTTTTTGTCGTCGAAGAATCTGTATTCTAATTCATGTTCAAAATCACGAAGAAAACTTGGCTTTACATCACTTGCCATATTGTCCCAACGTTGATTTTGCCTGATGACCACATGAACATTTTGCATAGGATTTATTAACTCGATGTTTTTATAACTGATACTAAAATTTATCTGCTGATTAAGGCCTGCAACCTTTCCTGAAGAAATCAGATTCCCCATCTTTACAAAGGACACCTTATTGTCATACACCATAAATCGTTTGGTAAGAAGTACATCATCCTTATTACCATTTCTATAAACCGCTACAACATAGTTCCCTGGTACTTTTACCGCCGGAATATTGTAAGTGTAATGCACATAAGGAATATGCGTGTCGATCGAATAACGATAATTATTGATTATGAAATCATTGTAATCGCGGATAAAGTCTAAATCCATTAAGTTAGATCTAGTCCAATCATGGTTACAATGTATAATTCGTGCATTGTAGTTGTCTACTTGATTTCTTAAATCATCGAATTCTAGCACCAAGTTCCAGTCACCTAGCTTGGTAATGGCTGGTAATAATCCAGTTTCCTGTCCACCCGCGGGGTGCAATAAAATGGTTTTAATTTGAGGCTCATAGGCATAGTCGCTTAAGCGTAGTGTCTTAGGATTACTTTGAGAAATAGACGAACTTTGGCTAAGCGGAACACACGAGCCTAATGTTAAAAGGAACAGGAAACTATATTTCATATCCAAAGCTAACGCTAATATAAATCCGTTTCCAACCTTTCAACAAAAGGTAGTGTCTAAAAATTTAAAATGCCGGACCTCCGGTAATCATGCTCAACGAAACAGAGCTTATAGCAGAATGTCGCAAAGGCACTAGGACTTTTCAAAAAGCCTTATATGACTGCTATTGCCGAAAAATGATGGCTGTTTGTTTACGCTATTCCAAATCTACCCCTGAAGCCGAAGATGTTATGCAGGAAGGTTTCGTAAAAGTTTTCCATGCTATAAAGGACTTCCGACAGGAATCTAAGCTTGAAACTTGGATTACTAGAATAATGGTGAATACGGCTCTCAATGCGCAACGGAAAAAACTATACCTATTCCCTATGGTAGATGTAGAAGAGATTAACATTCCTGACGAAGAGATGAGCATTAGCGGTATGCACTTTACCCAACTCTTAGAGTTGATTCAGTCGTTGCCACAAGGCTGTCAAATGGTATTTAACTTATATGCAATTGAAGGATATGGACATAAAGAAATAGCTGAAATGCTAGGCATTTCAGAAGGAACATCGAAATCACAGTTTGCAAGGGCAAAAAGTTTATTGCAAGCGAAACTATTAAAAGAATCATCCTACTATGAAAGATATGGAGCAGGGAAAATTTGAAGCAGGTTGGAAAGAAGCTTTCAATGATGCAGATGTAACTCCATCAGACAATCTGTGGACTAACATCGAGCTGGATTTGGAGCGAGCTGCTGGTAAAAAAATGAAAAGGAGGGTGCTGTTTTATAAACTGATGGCAGCTGCTTCTATTGCATTTGCTATGTGCGTAGCAGGGGTAAGCGCTTACTATGCAATAAGCAATACCTCAGATAACCAACTAGTATATGCAAACAACAACAGTAAACAGCAAATAACGATTCAACCGAAAGAGAAAGTTATTGAAGATCTGCCTTTACTAAATACCAATAAGGAAAATTCAAATGTTATTTCTGATAAAATTTCTCCTGCTAAAGAAGTGAGTTCTAATGATAGGTTATTAAATGAAACGACTAGTGAAAAAAATCATCTTGACAGAAATGATAATGGTATTTATACCAATTCAATTGCACGAACAACAGATACACCTACAAATAAAGGGAAAAGAACAAGTTTAAATGTTAATAATGATGTAGCTTCAGAAACGATATACAATGAAGCTAGTTTACCAACCTTGATGGAGGGTGATAAAGAGACTCGGTCATCTAATATAAAGGGAAGTACAAATACGGATGATAGAAACGGAAGTACGTTTCTGGTGGAAAGAAAGCTTCCTGCATCTATGCAACCCCGACAACCGAAACTTACTTTCCCCCAACCACCCGAACTTGACCCAGTAGTTCTTATGATGGCAAGGTTAGAAGAACGAGAACGTGAGTTGATGCATACGGAAAACAAAAAAGCAAAGACATCTAAAAGTAAAAAACAAAATGAAACACTTTGGACTACTGTAGGTATTGCTGCAGGAACCATGAAATCAGATAACATTTATTATTATAATAATTCAAAAACCGAATCACCTACCCATAGAGTCGATCCTGATAAAGCTTTAGGGTCGACATACTCACTAGGCTTAAGTTTAGGCACTAGTGTTGCAGATAAATGGGTAGTTCAAGGTGGTGTAAATTATATGAACCAGAATTCGTTATTTGAATCTAATACAGTTGTAAAGGATAATGTTAATAGTGCAGCACGGATAGCTGAGGTGAATGACCTTACGAATTTAGATGCTACAAATAATATTAAAGCAACACCAACTTATAACATTAACAGTAATCTTCAATTCATTAGCGTTCCGGTTCAAGCAGGCTATATAGCGATTAACGGCGCTTTTGGAGTTCAGATTAATGCAGGTGTATCAACCGATTTATTTCTGCAGAGCACAGCGGAAGCAAGAAACAGCAGCCTAAAAACGGTTAAACAAGGTAATGGTGCTGATTCTCCTTATCGTACGATTAACTTTAGTGGACTGTTTGGTACAGAATTAAGTTATCGTTTCGGAGAGCATTATCGACTTGCCCTTTCTCCTGGTATGCGTTATCCTTTAAATTCGATGTATAAAGACCAGATTAATGTACAGTCAACACCGTTAATGGTTGATGTAGGAATGAAATTCAGATATATTTTTCATTAACGTTCCAACCTTTCCAATCGCATTTGTGTCAAAATAGAAACATTAAAACCCCCGAATATAATATGGAAGCATTGGATATTAGATTACAAAAAAGAATGCATGCATCACTTTACGCATTGATAGTTTTGACAACGATTTTGGGTGTAAGTGTACTGTTAGAGAGTTGTGAAGGAAAGCGTGAAGTCAAAGTTGACTTAATAAATAAAAACATTGCCTTGTCAATCAAGGCACATTAGAGTTAGCCATTCCGGGGGAGGCTCTGCCCCTGGAGCGGCAATTCGAAAATCAGCTCAGTTCATCAATTGAAGTAACGATATTCTCCCACTTCAGATTTGCCTCATCTAAGTCTTTCATCGTTGATTCAAATAAGGTTTGCACTTTTTGAAGTTGTTCAGGGTTACCAAACACTTCGGGTTTTGACATCTCTAATTCAACTTTCTGTTTTTGCAGTTGAAGTTTTTCAATCTGATCTTCAATTTTCTTTAGATCCTGTTCTAAGGACTTAATTTTCTTTTCATTAGTAGACGCTGCGACAGGTGATTCCTGTATTTTTTTTTCCGGTTTGGGCTTCACATCTGCCTTCTTTGTGGGTGGTTGAGCATTGGTTTCATTCTTTTTTCGCCAATACTCATACTCATCAAACGTTCCTGGGTATTCTTTAATTTGCTTGTCTTCGATATACCAAATTTTGTTCGCAATTTGACTAACGAAATGACGATTGTGAGATACAACAACAAAGCTTCCAAGGTATTGTTGTAAAGCCTGGATTAGTATGTTTTCAGAGATAAAATCCAAGTGATTGGTTGGTTCATCAAGGAGCAAGAAATTGGCTTCAGATATCAACGTTTTAGCAAGTGCCACCCTTGACTTTTCCCCTCCTGATAAGACCTTTATTTTTTTAAATTGGTCATCATCTGTAAAGAGAAAGCAACCAAGTACATTTCTAAGCTCTTGTTCTGTTTTGCCTGAGCCTGCTTGTTTTAATTCCTCAATAATTTCATTTTCCAGATGAAGTGACTCTAACTGATGCTGTGCATAGAACGCTCGGATTACATTATAACCCATAATACGTTCACCATCTACAGGTTCAACCCCAGCAATAATTCGCAGCAAGGTAGATTTACCTTTACCATTAGCGCCTACTAAAGCAATCTTATCTCCACGCTCTATCGAAATAGAAGTATTTTTTAAGATCTCTAAAGGGCCATAAGTTTTCGAGACATGTTCAAGATTAATGATGTACCTGCCTGGTTGTTGTTTAAACCTAAACCGGAAGTTCACCGCGGCGTCATCATCGACAATATCGTCAATCCGATCAAGTCGGTCTAGTGCCTTTACGCGCGATTGTACCTGTTTAGATTTTGATGCGGTAGCCCGGAAGCGTTCAATAAATCGTTCCGTTTGTTTTATTTTTTGCTGCTGATTCTCAAAAGCATTTTGCTGAATTTCTTGACGCTGTTCTTTTTCGGCTAGATAAAAGGAGTAATTACCTTCATAGGTAATCAACTGTTGCTGTGTAACGTCAACTGTTTTAGTTGCTACATTATCAATGAATGTTCTATCATGTGATACAACAATGACAGCACATTCATAATTTCTTAGATAGTTCTCCACCCATTCAATAGAAGGTAGGTCCAAGTGATTCGTAGGCTCATCTAGCATAAGCAAAGATGGTTTCTCCAGTAGAAGTTTAGCCAACATCACGCGCATGCGCCAGCCTCCAGAAAACTCCTTTAAAGGCCTGTGCAAATCTGTTGTACTGAAACCAATACCTTCTAATATTTCTTCAGCTTTAGATTGCATGGCATACCCGTCTAGGTGCTCAAACTTTTCCTGCAGCTTTGCCAACTTCTCGACGAGATCATCGGCATATTCATGTTCTAATTTATGAAGAATAGTCTCAATTTGCCTTTGTGTATCGACTGCATCCTTAAATGCACCCATAGCAACAGTTACGATTGCATCTTCGCTTTGGTAAGAGAGGAGATCTTGATTAAGAAAACCAATAGTGCAATCGTTGCTTTTGCTTATACTTCCAGCATCTGGTTTATATTCACCGTTAATTAGTTTAAGTAATGTAGATTTACCCCTGCCATTTAATCCAATAAGGCCAATTTTATCTTTTGGTTTAATAAACATATTGGCATTTTCGTACAATGCACGGCCTCCAATAAGATAAGTAAGGTTGGTTATCGAAATCATGGCGCAAAAATAACAGTATTTGAAGAGCAAGGCACATGGAACGAAAAGATTTCTAACTGAGAACGCTTTTCAAATCTCTTTGCATTTGTAACATTTACGAAATGAAGCTGTTATCAATTTAAAACTCATTATTATGAATATGTTAAAATATATACCCGTTGTTATTCTAGTAAGTTTTCTCTGCTGTAATAATGCGGGCTCAAAAAATGATAGTTCCTCGTCACCTGATCCAAGTATTGAAGGTGAAATGCCGGCTATTACCGAATATTCTAAGACTTTGCCTCTTGAAAAAATTAAATTGCCTCAAGGTTTTAAAATTGAAATTTTCGCAGAAGTTGATAATGCGCGTCAAATGGCGCTAAGCCCGGCAGGTATTATTTATGTTGGTAATCGAAATGGCGACAAAGTTTACGCATTGAAAGATACTGATGGCGATTATAAAGCTGATAAACGCTGGGTTGTTGCCACCGGATTAAATATGCCAAATGGTGTTGCCTTTAAGGATCATGATCTTTATATAGCCGAGGTAAGTCGCATTACAAAGTTAGTTGATATAGAATCTCATTTAACAAATCCGCCAAAGCCTGTTGTAGTCAATGATACTTATCCTACCGAAACGCATCACGGATGGAAATACATTTCCTTCGGTCCAGATGGAAAGTTGTACGTGCCGGTTGGTGCTCCCTGCAATATTTGTGATTCTAAAGATCCAATCTTTGCGAGCATAACTAGAATGAATGCGGACGGATCTGGAAAAGAAATTTTCGCAAGAGGCATTCGCAACTCAGTTGGTTTTACCTGGCATCCAGTTACAAAAGAATTATGGTTTACTGACAACGGGCGTGATATGCTTGGGGATGACACACCTTCGTGCGAATTGAATAACGCACCTAAAGCAGGCATGCACTTTGGCTATCCATATTGCCATGAAGGAAGTATTAAAGATCCTGAATTTGGAGATAAGCAACCTTGTAACAACTTCACGCCGCCAGTTGATAAGCTTGGTCCTCACGTAGCCCCATTAGGCTTAAAGTTCTATGCAGGTGATATGTTTCCTCAGCAGTATAAAAATCAATTATTCATTGCAAGACATGGCTCCTGGAATCGCGCAAAGAAAATAGGTTATGATATCATGTTAGTGAAGTTGCAAAACGGTAAGTCAACAGAACATGAAGTATTTGCAAGCGGCTGGTTAGATGACGCATCTCAAAAGGCCTGGGGCCGACCAGTTGACGTACTGAATCTTTCTGACGGTTCAATGCTTGTATCAGACGATCAAGCAAATGTTATTTATAGAATTTCGTATAAATAATTTTCCTAATAGTTATATAAAATTATGGGTAATTTTAAAAAATGCTCGCCGTCGCTTGTTGATATTGTACACCTTTTAGAAGGTAAAAATTTCATGGGTGTTTAGAGGTTAAGGAAAACTACATTTGTTTAATTTTGAGATAACTCAACTTTAATGATCAAAATAAAATCCGTACTTTCTTTTGACAGAATGATTTGCTTTACCTTTAACTCCGGAAACAGATAATCAAAGTTTTCATTTCCTGCTATTTAAACTTAAACCCCTTCAGCATGCCTAGAATTCACTTTTCCATTCAGTTTAACAATTTCCATAGTTTTATTTTTGATTCAGCACCTTCATATGGAGTAAGTGGCTTGAGCGAAACATTGAATAATATTTAAGTATTAATTTATGTTACAACGTCTAAGCCTTAAATCACGCCAGCAGCTAATTCTTCATTCATCAGTTGGTAGCACTCTCGTCTTCTTTTTATTTGTTTCCTGTTCGAATAATCTTGAAAAAAGAGATTATATACAATGGATTATCGGTTATGATAATGGTCTTCATGTAAAAAAGGCTGTGGGTGATTTTATTTTTGATCTTCAGCATGAACCTGTTGAGTATCAATCCCTCGTTCGAAGTGCTGTATCTGTAACAAAGTCGGATGACTTACAGTATTACACACTCAAGGTAAGCCTGAGAGATCCAACAGGGGATCTCTTGTTATATAACATTAACGATGTTGCCGGAAAGCAACGGAATCTCTATTACTATTCATACCTCTTTCAAAATGATATTTTTTTGGAGGAAGATTCCTTTAAACTACCATGTGTTCTTTTTCATTTCGAGCAAAATGATTTGCTAAAAACCAGAACATTTGTTCTTGGTTTTGAAAACCCGCAAAAAGAGTCAGCTAAAGAAACCAAGCTTATAATTCAGTCTTCGCAATTTGGCACATTACCGATCAAAATTCAGATCTCGAAACATAACATCCCCACCCTCAGGCTATGATTGATTATTTTAAAACTAGAAGGAAATTTTATGTATTCCTTTTTATTTTCGTTTTCCTGTTTCAAACGTTTACTGTGCCAGTGACATATGCACTTACAAGCGGACCAACGCAACCGGAAGTTCAATCCTTTCAGCCTGCTGGTACTACCGACATGGTGGATCTTTTTTCTGGAGACTTCACTTACAATATCCCTCTTTTTGAATTACCCGGACCAAATGGGGGATATCCCTTTAATTTATCGTATCAAGCAGGTATTGCTATGGATCAAGAAGCGAGTTGGGTAGGGCTTGGCTGGAGCCTTCAACCCGGGGCAATTACAAGGCAGATGCGGGGTTTACCGGATGAATTCAAAGGAGATAACATCAGAACAAAAACATCAATTGATCCAAGTGTTACGGTAGGATTAGGCGCTGGAGTTGGTATTGAAGTTTTTGGAGGTGCTCTTGAATTGGGATTAGGTTTTGGTGTTTACCAGAACAATTATAAAGGCATGGGCTATAGCATATCCGCTGATATTGGGTTTTCAAAAGCCGCAGCAGGTGGTATGACAGGGGGCCTTAGTCTCGGGCTAAGTGTCGACTCAAAGGAAGGCGTTGGTGTGAATCCATCTTTGAGCCTAGGAGGTAAAACGGGATCTTTCGGTCTAGGAGCTGGGTATAATTCAAAGCAAGGTCTTACCAGTGTTTCATTGTCTGCATCAGGGCCTTCATCCATTGAAATGAAGAATGCAAGTGGAGAAAAGGGAAAGATGAAATCGAAAACCTTTGGCGAAGCTTCAAAAGGTTCAGCGACAATTTCGTTTGCGCATCCAGGGTATACACCTCGCATTACAATGCCAATGAAAAACATCAACCTCTCAGCTACATTTAAAATAGGTGTATCCTGGTGGGGGCTTTCTCCAATGGCGTATGTTTCAGGATTCTATAGTGAGCAGTGGTTAGCTAATGATAAAAAATGGGTAGACACGAAAGGCTATGGCTATATGAATTATCAATATGCTGGTGCAAATGATATCCTGGATTTTAATAGGGAAAAAGACGGTATGGTCAGCAAAGAATCACCTAATCTAGCCTTACCATCACTCACTTACGATATATACAACGTTACGGGACAAGGCATTGGGATGATGTACCGTCCAGTGCGAAATGACTACGGTGCGGTTTATGATCAGCAGACCACTTCAACTTCGAATGCTGTTGCTGTTGGTGTTGATGTTGGCCCCGCGGCCACTCACATTGGTGTTAATCTAAGTCTTAATCATTCAAAATCAACATCTGGCATCTGGGAGAATAGCAACACTGCGCTGTCAAAGGCAAAGTTTGGAAGTAAGGGCGTGAATAGTCTTTATGAACCATGGTATTTTAAAGTGCATGGAGAAGCGTCAAGCGAAGCAGATCAGACGTTACTTAATTTGGGCGGTGAGAAAGCTATGCGAATAAAGCTTAGTGGTTTGAATATTTCTCCAAATGCCGATGCTACCATTGAATCAAAAACAGTCTCTGATAAATCTTTAAATGAACCAGATAAAACACGAAAGACCAGGACAAATGCTATCAGTTCTATAACCAATGGTGAATTACTCAATAGTTCAAACCAGGAATTACTCTCTCATTTTAAAGTACGCTACATTGATAATTCTAATGTGGAGAGAGATTTTATAAGACCTACTGATATAAAGGAAAAACATCATTATGCTGGTCACACTGCCTTAACTGCAGATGGACTGCGGTATGTTTATGCTATTCCTGCTTATAATACAAGTCAAGAAGAAGTGGTTTTCAGCACGCGTAAACTGGCAGGTGAAGGTCGTACCAAAGTTAATAGCGCGGGAGGCGCTGATCCAGAGCCTGACTATAGAATTTCGGGCACAGATAAGTTTTTAAAAAGAACGGCAATGCCAAAGTATGCGCATGCTCACTTGCTAACTTCTATACTCGGTCCTGATTACGTGGATGTTTTGAACGATGGTGTAACCGCGGACGATTTAGGGTATTGGGTGAAATTCACTTATAAAAAAACAACTACAGATGCTGCACCCTTTAAGTGGAGGGATCCCTATTCACAAGCCCATTTTCAGGAAGGCTGGAAATCAGATCCGCGAGATGATAAGGGAAGTTTTGTTTATGGCGAGAAAGAGATGTGGTATCTCGCAAGGGCGGAGACAAAGTCTCATGTTGCTGATTTTACGATTGAAGTGCGCGAGGATGGGAAGGGAGTCAATTCAAAAGTTCAGGATGATAATTTAATAAAGGGAGCCTCAGTTTATAGGTTGAATAACATTAAACTGTATACGCGGGTGGCTGGAGCGTCTAACCCTATTAAGGTTACCAAATTTGAGTATAACTATGCGCTTTGCCCCGGAATCGAAAACAGCTCGAGCAATGGAGGAAAACTAGCACTTAAAAAGGTCTGGTTTGAATACGGTAGTAGCACGAGAGGTTCACTCAATCCTTATTCATTTACATACAACAATGAAACAGTTTCGCCGATTAATTATGATGCAAACGCCTATGATCGTTGGGGTAATTATAAACCCTATCCGTTAGGGCAGAAACTTTATAACCAGGATTTTCCATATGCAGATCAAGATCCAACTTTAAAATCTTCTATCGATGCAAATGCTGCCGGATGGAGTTTAAAGGAAATTGTACTTCCATCGGGTGGGAAAGTGATGGTGGATTATGAAACGGATGATTACGCTTATGTACAAAATAAAACCGCCATGCAAATGACATCTGTGGTCGATCCCTATTCGGCTCCTGCTGGTACTTTGCTTAACAGTTATAAATTAGATAAAGCCCAAACGAAGTATTTGCAAGTTCGATTTAAGCTGGAAAAAAAGCTACCCGGTACCGCAACCGTGCCTGAGCAAGACGCAGAAATATTAAAATATATTGACACGCAAACCTGGCAATTGTATTTTAAACTACTGATGAGTTTACGATCTCCTTCAGAGGGATTCTATGAATACATTTCAGGTTATGCAGATATTGATAAGAGTTCTCTGAAAAGGGGTTTGGAGAAAGATGCGACTGGTAATTTTGCCTTTGGATTTATTACCTTAGTGGGAGAGGATGGAAGTTCAGCAGGAACTAATATGCATCCTTTTGCTATGCGAGCATGGCAACATCTTCGCACCAATCAACCTGAGTTGTCCAACTCAGGAAAAAAATTAGAGCAAGCTTCATCCGATGGCGCCAAAATAGATCAGATTAAGAGCATGGGAGGAATTGGCGCCCAGATTCGACAAATGTTTGATGGATTTTATAAATACTGCAACGACAAAAATTGGGGAAATTGGGTGACTGCTGATAAGTCGTGGATCCGGTTAAATTCCCCTGATAAAATTAAGTACGGAGGCGGCATACGTGTGAAGCAAATTACCTTACTCGATCAATGGAGTCAGGATGGAGAAGGTAAGTACGGTCAGCTATACGATTATACTACTACGGAGGGTACATCGAACCTCGCGATAAGCAGTGGTGTGGCGGCCTATGAACCAATTATAGGAGGTGATGAAAATGCGCTTCACTACGGTAAGAAGTATACACAATCCATACCCATGAGATCTGATAATAATATGTTCTTTGAATATCCTGTAAACGAATCTTATTATCCAGGCCCTCAGGTAGGTTATAGCAAGGTTACCGTTATGAGCTTGCCTTCGGCTGCTTTAGCAGGTAAAACCATATTGAATAATACAATACTTATTCCTGACGGGCAACCTTTATTTCCAACTGGTACCGGTGTAAACTATGGAACATCGGGAAAAACAACGCATGAGTTTTATACGGCAAAGGATTTTCCAGTCACTTTTGATGAGACGGAAAAAGCAAATAAGCAATACAAACTTTCCGTAACGATTCCTTTTTTAGGTAGTATATCTATTGTTAAACTTGCTACTACGCAAGGGTATAGTATCGTTACCAACGATATGCATGGCAAAACAGAGAAAGATAAGCAACTACCGCCAGGCCACCACTGGTAAATTTGAAGATGAACCGATGTCATGGGTTCAATACAATTACAGGAGCAAAATGGAAGTACGTGGAAAAGAAAAGGTATCCACTTTAGTTAATACATTAAGTGATAATGGAGATGGAACATTGGGACTAAATGCAACTGGCGCGAAAGTTGATTTTGGACAAGAAGTCGAGTTCTTTCACGACATGCGTGAATTTGAAGATAACGCCTGGGGAGGTGGTGCGCGGTATAATACGGATATCGTATACATCCCCATTATCATTGCAGTAGTGCCTATTCCAATTCCTACTATTTGGCCTAGCATTTCAAAGAGTACGACTCAATTGCGTACGGCTGTTACAAATAAAGTGATTTTCCGCTCTGGAATTTTAGAAAGTGTTGAAGCCTTTGATGGGGGCTCGCTCGTAAAGACAAATAATTTGAAATGGGACAAATTAACAGGAGCTGTTATATTAACATCGGTTAATAATAACTTTGATGACCCAGTATACAGCTATAACTTGCCAGCCTACACCCAATATGCAGGAATGGGTGCAGCCTATCAAAATATGGGCGTTACTTTCGAGATCAGTGCGGTTCAACGCGATCGCTATAAACCTCAATTGTATCAATTTTATCCTGCAGCAGCACTTCCAAGAGGAACCTTAGTCCCTGGCGATGAAATACTGCTCTACCCGATCGGGAATGATTTCGAAACACCTATTGCCAAAGTAATTTATACCGGTAATATTGAAGAAGACGATATCCTGTATTCGGAGCAGCCATTGAGTGCCACAACATATAGATGTATGGTTGTACGTTCAGGGCATCGCAATCAGTTGAATGTTTCGGCTGGTGCGATTTCCGCCCTCCAGGACCCTTCAGAAAAGAAAGCTGTGGTTATCTATAATAAAACAATATCAGTACCTAAATGATGAGTGCGATGTTCAATAAGCTATTATTTTTTGCATTTGCAGTTTGTGGACTATCCTTCAATTCGTTTGCTCAGCATGGAAGAATGGAGATACATGGATCAGACACCGTGTACATTGACGCGCAGCCTGATGCTGAAGAGCTTGCCATACTAAAAAACTTTTTTAGCCAAACCGGAGGAAAAAAATGGACTAAAAATACCAACTGGTTAAAGGGAAAGACAAGTAATGATTTTTCAAAATGGTACGGTATAACCGTTGAGCATGGTGACATAGTTGGAATTAACCTGGATAATAATAATCTGAGTGGAGTTATTCCAAAAAGCTTATATAGAATTAGCCGGTTGCAGTCCATTTCATTTTCTGGAAATCCTAATATCTCACTTGCTGATAACGACAATAAGTTAGCAACCTCATCACTATCAAATCAATTGGCGGCATCATCAGAGCCCGTCACTGGGAAAAATCTACCGATGTGGGGGCTTATTACTGATGGGTCGTTTCAAAATGTGGACTGGAGAATTCAACCCGCTGTCGCTAAGAATCTGGCCATCTCTTCTTCATTTATTAAAGCTCCTGCAAGTCTTGGCATTGATGATTGCGGAAGACTTGCATTTTATGTGGCACATTCTGGAACGGACGCTGCTAACCAACTTCATATCTTCAATACAGATGGCGTAAAGCTTACAGACAATACAACTGGAAGCTCACTGTTGGCATTAAGTTCAGTACAAGGCAACAATGAAATACAAGTGGTGAGGGTTCCCGGCGTGTCTGACGAATGGTTCCTAATTTATAGTCTTTTTATACCGGGAGATCAAACTTGCGCAACAGGAAATACCTCCTCATCTGGATATTGCCCTGCAAAAGTTGTTTATACCAGGATAAAGTATGACATCGCCAATGGAGCATTAACAATTCCTGTAGCAACACGGGAAGTTCGTTTGACAGATTCTTCTGGACCAGCTCAAACGTACATACAAGGTAAAGCCGTTTCAAGAACTGCAAATGGAGATAATACAAAACATTTTTTATACTTAGCACAGCGTGTAAGTGGAGCTAACGTCACAAGAGTCCATCGATTTATAATTAGCCAAATAGGGATTTCATTTGATGCCATTAGTGGCAAGGATATTTCGATGGCCTGGACATCAGGTTCAATAACGGGTTCTGCAATTGAATTAAGTCCGGATGAGAAAACTTTGGCCATTAACAATCGAAATATTAATATTAATCATGATATAATTTTGTTTGATTTAAGTCAATTTAGCTCTACGACCTATATACCACCAACCATTGAAGCTACCAATCTAGTCGTATTTGGATCTGGAGGCCAAAGCGTTAATCAAATAAGATTGAATGACCCAAATTATACTTGTCTTCAATATCTTGGAAATAAAATTGCAGCAATACAATTTAGCCCTTCTGGGAGATATTTATATACTACACACGGAGGATTTAAAACGGGCGTTGATGGTTACACGTACAATACGTATTTGCTTCAAATTGATCTTCAGTCTGCTACAACAACCGGGGGAAGTGATTTTACAGTTAGAATGCAGGTACAAAAAGGACTCGGAACAACCTCCACCGGGTGCACAGGTGATCCGTTTTCAAATGCTGATCATTCCCTGAGATTCCTGGAATTAGCGTATGACGGGAGAATCTATTTCACAAAGAGTAATCAAGCGAAACTATTTGTAATCCCGAATCCTGATGATCCAATGCCGCACAATATTGATCCCGTAGCTGAGATTGATCTGTCTACCCCTCAGGCTCCAAATATTAATATGGTTATCAATGGAACCACCACCACAACAGACTCCGAAGTGTATTTTTTGCCTGAAAACATTGACGGTTTTGATTACTTGAAAGAAAGCACAGCTCAAAATTTTACCCTTGATAAAGAGTTAATAGCACCAGGAGCTTCTACATTATTAACTATCTTAAATTTTAACGGAGCATTTCGGTACCAGGTAAATTGGGGCGATGGCGTTTTGGAGACAATTACTACCGTAACAAAGTCACATCCATATGGTGCGTCAGGCACTTATAAAATTGTATTGACAGGAACAAATACCGATGATTGCGCTACTGTTACTTCTAAGATGCTTACTGTTGAGGCCCAGGCTTGCGCCCAGGCCGGGCTCATTGGTATTTCAAATAGTACCTATATATGTGCCGTTAAATTTTCAAGTCCAAAATTACATAACTGTCTCACAACTTATACCTGGGATTTTGGGGATGGAACCCCAACTTCATTGGAAAGAAACCCAATGCATGCTTATAGTACTGCCGGAACATATTCTGTTTCACTAACCGTTAATTATAATTGTCCTTCATGCCAGGGAACTAAGACTGTTACCAAGAGTGTGGTGTACTCAGTTCCGACTACAATTATTGGTGATGAAATCGTTCAGATTCTTTCCGAAAATAAACTTGAGGTAATTTCCACTTCTGCCTCATCTTTCTCTGATACCTGGCCACTAAGCCAAACCGATGTTACCTTGGATAATCGCAGCAGCTTTGTGAACGGTACACAGGGAGTGTGGCGCAATAATGCAGCCTTTGTTTATAAGAAGGACCGTCAACTATCTGCCCCAACCAATATTAAAAAAGACGGAACCTTTACACTCGAACATTTTAATTGGGGATATGCGGATCTTAATGGTGTGCCCAATTGGATTAAGTCAACTAACATTACCCGGTACAGTCCATATAGCTACGAATTAGAAAATAGAGATGTATTAGATGTTTACTCTGGCGCCATCTATGATTACGGGGGACAATTGCCTGCCGCTAATGGGGCAAACATGCGCAATGATGAAATGGCTTTTACAAGTTTCGAGTTTATGGACGGAAGTGTAGCTGGTAACTGGATTTTATCCTCCAGCGCAACACAACCCATCTATGTCAACTACAAAATTGTTATTGCGAATAGAAACATGGCTGTGGTTGAAGCCACGTTGGCGCAACTAGCCAATGTGATTTCGGTTGACGTGACATTTAAAGAAATGGCAGCAGGCTTAGTTCCAACAGCCTACGCACAAGCCAACGAGATTATTTGTTTAAGAGCACATCCTTTAAATCCGGCATGGACTGTCATTGTTCTTAAAACTGCCCCTGTACAAAATTTTTGGTTGGGTCAGTTGCGCATTAAAAATATTGTTTCACCTGCTGTAACTTCTGTAACCGATGCCACTTTTGCACACACAGGTAAAAAAAGTTTGAAGGTCACAACGCCTTTAGTTTTTAAGCAAGAGTTATTACGGCTAGATGTTGGAAAAACCTATTGGATTAATGGATGGGTGGCCGTTAACAATCCGAGTTCTAATTCTCCCGTGGCTGGTACAAATTTGGGAATCGACATCATTGCCATCAAAAGAACGGAACAGATATTCAAACTTTTTCATTTGCTCCGCTCGGAGTAGTCATTGAAGGATGGCAACAGTTTAAAGGATCATTCATTTGTCCGGCCAATACAGAGTTTGTTGAAGTGAGGTTTAAAAATGGAAGTGGCACGGCTTGGTATGATGATGTGCGCCTGCAACCCGAAAGCGGTAACATGAAAGGATACGTATATAATGTTAGCGACTACAGGTTACAAGCTGTTTTGGATGAAGAGAATTTCGCTTCCTATTTTTACTATGATAAGGAGGGTAATCTCTACCTCACTAAAAAAGAAACAAAGGATGGAATCAAGACCCTTTCTGAGAATATTTCATACCAGATTGAACGCTGATACCATGAGGAAACTTCAAAAAGTAATGCTCGTACTCCTTGTCCTGTTATCGCAGCAGGCATTATCACAATCTTTTAAAGAAAGGTTGCAGCTGATGCAAAAAGAATACAGCGCGCTGCAGAATATTCACATGCGAATGACCATACAAGTTTTTGAGAATGATAAGGGTGACAAACCATTTTATAATGAAGAGGCCGATATTAAAAAACAAGACCAATATTATCACTATGAGTTTGGCGGCACCAATATGTTGATGAATTCCAAATACATTGTAATGGTAGATAAGGGATCGCGTGAAATTGTGTGTTCAAAACGTTCGTTGAAAGCCGAAGCCAAATTTGGCAGTGACCCCTTTCGTGTTAACCTCGATAGTATTTTAATGTTTTATGAAAGCCGGGATTTTGTGGGCAAACAAGTCGATGATGAACACTACAAGCTTTTACAAAAGAAAGGCGCTGTCAAACAAATTGACCTTTTTATTAACAGTAAGTTAAATGTGCTATCACGCATTGAATACCGATATGAAGATCAACATTATGTTGTCATTCAGTTTACCTTAATGGAGAAGCAGCCTGTGTTTGAAGAATCAACTTTTGATGAGAGCCAATACTTCATAACCCAAAAAGGAAAGTTTCGTGTAGCGAATGCCTTTGCCGGATACCATCTTTCAGTTGCCGATAGTAAATAAAATATGGAAAGAACGATCCTCAGAATTGTACCCAAATTCGTTAGCCAGTATAGCTGGAAGCTTTGTGTTATTGTTTTATTGTTACTAGTGGGTTTGCAAAGCCGATCAGCAGCGCAAGAGATTACTATACCACCAGACCTGGTTGTTAGTCGCGAAACGAAACCAGAATTCCCTGCTATTGAACGCAATTTTACGCTGGCCACTTTATCTGTTGGAACCGTCCAGCAGGTTTTTGCAGCGCCTCCGTGCTTAACTGGTAAATACTACATGGGCTTTCAATTGTATTACGATTTGGGTGATACGCAGACTGAACAAAACTGGACCGCTGATCTTTCAATAACATTATTAAACAACACAACCGTTCTTTGGACCAAGCCATTGGGCATAAAGATGGTTGATCAAACTTTTATTGCAACCGTTTTTCACGATGTACCCGTACTGTGTGATGTAAATTATAAGATCAGAATTGATGCCAAGACAGTCAGTGGCACATCACCCCAAAGTAATATCTATTTGAAATTCTTGCTACATAAATATTTGGATGATGTTTTTGTTCCGGCAGCAGCCATTACCCTTAATGTAACAAATGCATCTGAAAAATCAATATTAACATGGTCTCATGTTGATCCTCTCACCGCGAAAGCAATACTGTCGTATGATCTGGAGTGGGTATATATAGCCAATCATGAAGGATTCACAGGCAGCACTGCGCAACAAGCATTTCAGTTTAAGGAACCTGTTCGTATTACCACAGCTATTCAGAATTATACACATTCTACCTTTTATCCAAGTGGCAAACTCTACTATCGTGTCCGTGCAGTTGGATATAATCCCCAATATCCTGATCATAGAATACCTGGTACATGGTTTTACTATAATAATTTTTTACCCATCACCAATCCAGAGGCGGGCATCAACTGGCAGGAACAAGTTGTATTTGCTGAAGAAGGTAAGTATAAAAAAATCATTACATATTTTGATGGTTCACTTCGCGACCGCCAGAGTCAAACCAATCTTAGTACGAGCGGTGATACCACCATTGTTGCAGAATCTCTTTACGATTTTGAAGGACGAAAGGCTGTAGATATATTAGCAGTTCCGGCCGCTTCTATTTCGCTAAAATACAAAGCTGCATTCAATCCTTTCCTGGGCACTGAACCACGTTAGAAGTGGTAAAAACGCAGTAATTAGCTTAGAGACG
>CAXSCR010000052.1:0-33419 GCA_964235605.1 uncultured Cyclobacteriaceae bacterium
TTCTTCGTCAAACATTTATCTAGGTCTTCTCTTAGTTATGCCGCTTGCCTACAACTACTGTATATATGCACTAGGTGCATATAAATTACCTTTGGTTTTTCGATAAGGTGCATATATCCCCAATAATTCAAGGGTATTGTGCACCTTAAATATCCAGATTATCCAATGGGCTTTTAATCTTTTCAAATCCTTTGCGGGTAACATGGGTATATATTTCCGTTGTTTTGCTTGAGCTATGTCCTAACAAAGCTTGAATGTAGCGAATGTCTGTGCCACTTTCAAGAAGATGCGTAGCAAAACTATGCCGAAGTGAATGTAATGTCGCTTCTTTTTTTATTCCAGATTTCAACCACGCACGATTAAATACTTTTTGCAGACTTGATTCAGAATAGCGCTCTCCTTTTGCGCCTTCAAATAACCATACCCGTGGGGTATACTGTTCAACATAGCTTTGTAACATCACTTGTATTTTTTCAGACAACATGGTAATTCTATCCTTCTTGCCTTTTGCCATTCTGATAAGAATCACTTTGCGGTCAGTGTCAATATCTGCAATTTTTAAATTTATTAGTTCGCTCCTCCTAAGTCCGGCAGCATAGATTAAATAAAGCATGGTTTTATGCTTTATGTTTTCGCATGCCGTTAACACCGCTTTTACTTCCTCTTCGCTTAAAACGATGGGTAGCTTACTTTCTTTCATAGGGCGCTCGAAGGCATAAAACTTTTGAGATTGCCCTAATACATGTTCGAAATAAAATTTGATAGCGTTGATCACAACATTCTGTGTAGAGGCAGAAACCTTTCTTTGTTCAATAAGATGGTGCATGTATAATTTTACATGTTCATCCTTGAGGTCATTAAGCTTATGGTCAGCAAAGTAGTTAATGAATAAAGTGAATTGGCCAACGTAATTCTTAATGGTTGCTTCGCTGTATCGCTTTCTTATTAACAAATCGTGATAATCTTGTGGACATTTTATCACTTTATCTCCCGAATGTTGCGGCGACGCATCTATACGTACAGCAGCGATATCATGAAATGCTTTGTGTATTTCTTTTGACAGGCCAGGTCTTAAAGGAATTATCCAGCATGAACAACTTTTACTGAAACGTGCACCATCAATTTTCTTTAGCGCTTGACTACACAAGAAGCTCTTTTCGAAGATTACACCGGCAACAGTGATTCCATAATGTTTAACAGGCTTAATAATTACCTCACGTAAAGGAGCGGGTTTGTCGGGTAACAGATCATGTAATGAGATCATAAGTACAGGGGAGTTATGTATTTGGCGTAAATCTAAAAAATTAATCAACAATGCGTGAGCGATTGAGCGGCATGTCTGAGCCCGACATGGCAAGTGCGTGAGATGGCGAGTAGCGAAAGCGCGACCGTAGGGCACGCCCATTCTGTTTAATCGTTAATCGTTATTAGTTAATGGTATGAGCATGGGTTTGCAAGTTGCAGGTGCAAGATTTCAGTATCGATATCTTCCCTGATTTGTGCACACCCTAACTTTCAACCTGGAACATGAAACCAAACCCTTACCCTTACCCAACTTCTGAATTTGAAACCTGGACCAAACGCAACCAGGAACCAATTTTATAATATCTTTGAGCCCTATTTACTACGAATAGCTTACAATAACTCATGGCCGGAAAGTATAAAGAGCATAAAGAGCTGAATTTGGCGAAAATCGCCGAGGAAGTACTCGAATTTTGGAAAAAAGAACAGATTTTTGAGAAGTCGGTGGCGAATCGCGAAGGCGCCGAATCCTTTAATTTTTATGAAGGTCCGCCTTCAGCAAACGGTACGCCGGGTATTCACCACGTAATGGGCAGAACCGTAAAAGATGTTTTCTGCCGCTATAAAACTTTACAAGGCTTTCAAGTAAAACGCAAAGGCGGGTGGGATACCCACGGCCTGCCCGTAGAACTTCAGGTTGAAAAACAACTGGGCATCACCAAAGACGACATCGGCAAGAAAATTTCTATCGAAGATTATAACAAGAAGTGTCGCGAAACGGTAATGATGTACAAAAACCAGTGGGATGACCTCACGGTGAAGATGGGCTATTGGGTAGATCTTCAAAATCCATACATTACCTACACCAAAGAATATATCGAAACGCTGTGGTGGATCTTAAAGCAGTTCTATAAAAAAGGACTTCTGTACAAAGGCTTTACCATTCAACCCTACTCGCCATCTGATGGTACTGGCTTAAGTTCACATGAACTTAACCAGCCTGGCTGTTATAAAAATGTGAAAGACACTTCGGTGGTTGCACAATTCAAAGTAAAAAGAGATTCGAAGTCAGAAGTATTATTTAAGGACGCTAAGAGCGATGTATACATATTAGCATGGACTACCACCCCCTGGACTCTGCCATCTAACACCGCGTTAGCGGTCGGTGAAAAAATTAATTACGCGCAAATCAACACGTTCAATCCGTATACTTTTAAACCGGTAAGTGTTGTTATGGCCAAAGACCTTATCGGGAAATATTTTTCTGACAAGAACAAGGATCTTAAACTTGAAGATTATAAGCCTGGCGATAAAGCGATTCCATTTGAGGTTGTTACTGAGTTAAAAGGTAAAGAACTGGTTGGCGTTTGTTACGAACAACTCATGCCATATCTGCAGCCTATGTACGATGCTGACAAAGCATTTAAAGTTATAGCGGGCGATTTTGTAACCACAGAAGATGGAACTGGTGTTGTACATACATCACCTACATTTGGTGCAGATGACTTTCGCGTAGCAAAACAAAATGGCATACCACCGCTTACGCTGAAAGATGAACTAGGAAACGAAACTCCAACTGTTGATAAGAAAGGAAAGTTTGTAAAAGAAATAGGACTTAAACTTCAGGAAGGTGTTAAGCAATTCAACATCAAAACACATAAGCCGCTCGGCGTTGATGATTTTTATGTAAAGAATTATACCGATGAAGATGAGACCAATCCTGATTATAAAAACACGGATGTTATTATCTCCATCATTCTTAAAGAAGAAAACAAAGCCTTTAAGGTAGAGAAGTACGAACATACATACCCGCACTCTTGGCGTACCGACAAACCGGTATTGTATTATCCGCTTGATGCTTGGTTCATTAAAACTACCGCGTTAAAAGATCGCATGGTAGAATTAAACAAAACCATCAACTGGAAACCAGAGTCTACCGGCACAGGTCGTTTTGGCAATTGGCTCGAGAATTTGGTTGACTGGAATTTATCTCGCTCGCGTTATTGGGGCACACCACTTCCTATCTGGAGAACAAAGGAAGGCAAAGAAGAAATTTGCATCGGCTCTATAGATGAGCTTAAAGCTGAGATGATGAAATCGCAGAAAGCCGGAATTCTAGATGCTAAATTCGATATTGAAAATTCTAATTTTGATCTCCACCGCCCTTATGTAGATGAGATTGTTCTTGCAAGCGCAAAGGGCGAGCCGATGTATCGCGAAACTGATCTCATCGATGTGTGGTTTGACTCAGGCGCCATGCCGTACGCGCAATGGCATTATCCGTTTGAGAATAAAGAGATATTTAAAAATAATTATCCGGCCGATTTCATTGCTGAAGGTGTCGATCAAACACGGGGTTGGTTTTTTACGCTTCACGCGATAGCCGTAATGCTCAACGACAGTGTTGCATTTAAGAACGTAATCTCTAATGGTCTTGTGTTGGATAAGACCGGCAATAAAATGTCGAAGCGCAAAGGCAATGTTGTAAATCCGTTTGAAGCCTTGAATAAATACGGACCAGATGCTGTACGCTGGTATATGATTGAAAACGCGCCACCATGGGATAACCTCAAGTTCGACTTAGATGGTATCACTGAAGTGCAACGCAGATTTTTTGGAACATTACAGAACACCTATTCATTCTTCGCTTTATATGCCAACATTGATGGCTTCGTAAAAGATGAGATGAAGAATGTAGCTGTTGATAAGCTAACCAATCTTGATCGCTGGATCATCTCGAAACTTCAATCGATGATCATTGAAGTAACAAAGTCGTTTGATGATTATGACCCTACACGGGCAACACGTGCTATTCAAGATTTTGTAAATGATCAACTTTCAAACTGGTACGTGCGTCTAAACAGAAAGCGCTTCTGGAAACCTTCGTCTGACAAGGCAATAGCAACTAAACCCGTTATCTCTGAAGATAAAAAAGCAGCTTACGAAACTTTGTACGAATGCTTAATGGTTGTAGGGCAACTCATGGCACCCGTTGCCCCATTCTTTAGTGAGTGGATGTATAAGAACCTTACCGACAACATCCGCGAAAGCGCAGTTAAGAATAATACGCCGCTACGTTTTGACTCTGTTCATTTAACCACCTTTACTAAGTCTGAACAAGGCCAAATTGATCTTGAGTTAGAAAAGTCAATGGGTTACGCACAACAAATTTGTTCACTTGTTCACTCTATCCGTAAGAACTCGAAGATCAAAGTAAGAACACCATTGCAAAAAATATTGCTTCCGGTACTTGATCAGTCTTTCGCTAAACGCATTAAAACGGTAGAAGATATTATTCTTGCAGAAGTGAACGTAAAAGAGATTCAATACATTGACGATACATCTGGGTTATTGGTGAAGAAAGTAAAACCGAACTTCCCTAAGCTCGGCAAACAATACGGTGCGAAGATGAAGGAGGTTGGCGCGGTTATCAATACATTTAATCAACAAGAGATTAACACGCTAGAGAAGCAAGGCAAACTTTCGAAAGAAGATTATAACTTTGTAACTGAAGATGTACTGATCAGCTCTGAAGATATTCCAGGATGGGCCGTTGCCACGGAAGGTGGTGTTACAGTTGCCTTAGACATTACCATTACCGACAACTTAAAGAAAGAAGGCATTGCCCGTGATTTTGTGAACCGGGTTCAAAACCTACGCAAAGATTTAGGCTATGAAGTTCTTGATAAAATTGTAATTGAAGTCCAAAAAGATCTACTAACTGTAGATGAGGCCTTGGCTGATTTCACTGATTACATCCGCACCGAAACGCAAGCTGTAACTTTGGACATCAAACCACTGGTTCAAAATGCTACTGATGTTGAAATGGATGAGTTTGTATTAAAAATGAAAATAGCAATAGCGGAAATTAACTGAGCTTCTAGCTTCTGGCTAATAGCTACTAGCCGTGAGTTACAAACTTAAACGTAACTTTCCCAGCAGCCAGCAGCCAGAAGCCAGTAGCTAGAAGCCAATAGCCAGTAGCCAACAGCAGCATTTGCAACTTAATGAGACACAAATAAAATTACCTTTACGAATGAACGAATCAACCCATTATCTAAAATACTTTCTTCTTGCGCTTGCTATCATTACCATCGACCAGGTATCGAAGTTGTTGGTTTATAACAATATGTATTTGCATGAAGAAATAAATGTGTTAGGCAATTGGTTCAGGTTGCATTACCTACTTAATCCGGGCATGGCTTTCGGACTTCGTTGGAATAATGAGTTTGGTAAGTTGGCACTTTCCGTGTTTCGCATCATTGCTATGTTTGGTATCGGATACTATCTGGTATCGATGGCCAGGAAAGGTGCTCATTCTGGTTTTCTTTGGTGCATGGGATTGATACTTGGAGGCGCGGTGGGCAATGTAATTGATAGCACCTTTTATGGTGTGGTCTTAAATAATTCTCCTGCCGGATCACCCACCCCTTGGTTTCACGGCCAAGTAATCGATATGCTCTTTTTCCCCTTGTTTGAATTTGTGTGGCCTGAGTGGATACCTTATGTGGGCGGAGAATATTTTCTATTCTTTAGTCCGGTGTTTAATATCGCCGACTCATCTATCTTCATAGGCGTGGCAACAATTCTTATCATGCAAAAGAAATTTTTTAAACCACACAATCAAATCGATGAACCCGTTTCACCAATCGAAACTGAAACCGATGTAACCACACCAAGTCATCTTTCTTCTACACCGCCCGAGACGAAGGATAGAACGGATTTGTATTAGGGATTTTGTCTTAATGTTTGAAGCTTAAATTCTGGTTTCTATACCACAAAATTTCAAGTCTCCAATTTCAAGTTTCAATTGAATGTAGTTTGCTAATAAGCCTAACTCGTTCAAAACAATTAATCCTTAAGCCAATCCACTTTATTCTCCTAGGCAAATTCAAGATTCTTCTTACTTTTAGGCGACTAAAGTTAACCTAACCTAAATTCCATATCTAAATGAGTTTATTCGTAAGAAAGCCACTTGATCAGTTGCTCAAACAGGCTGATGAATCTGAAAAGGGATTGAAACGCACGCTCGGTGTCGGCAATCTTGTAGCCTTGGGCATTGGTGCCATCATAGGCGCCGGCTTATTCTCTATCACTGGTGGCGCAGCCGCAGCGAATGCAGGTCCTGCTATTACCCTTTCATTTATTGTAGCCGCGTTAGGTTGTGCTTTCGCCGGACTTTGCTACGCTGAGTTCGCTTCAATGATACCTGTAGCAGGAAGTGCCTATACCTATTCCTACGCTACCCTTGGTGAATTTATAGCTTGGATTATTGGATGGGATCTTGTGCTGGAATATGCATTGGGTGCCGCTACCGTTTCAATTAGCTGGTCAAGATACTTGGTGAAATTCCTTGAGCATTATGGCATATACTTACCTCCTCAGCTAACCATGTCACCATTTGATACCGTCACCATGACTGATGGATCGGTAATAAGTGGTATGATAAATTTGCCTGCTATAATTATTGTGGTGGTAATGTCATTAATCCTGATAAGGGGCGTAAAGGAATCTGCGTTTGTAAATTCTGTAATCGTAGCCTTAAAAATTGGTGTTGTGCTTATTTTCATTGGGTTAGGATGGGGTTATATAAATCCTGAGAACTATACCCCTTACATTCCTGATAATAATGGAACGTTTGGTGAATTTGGATTCAGTGGGATAGTTCGTGCTGCGGCTATTGTTTTCTTCGCTTACATTGGCTTCGATGCTGTATCAACAGCGGCTCAAGAATCTAAAAATCCGAAACGTGATATGCCAATAGGTATTTTATTATCTCTTGCTATTTGTACCGTATTGTATATTCTTTTCGCGCACGTAATGACTGGATTAGCAAACTATAAAGAGTTCGCTGGTCAAGATGGTATTGCACCAGTTGCCGTGGCCATTGCACATACTCCTTATCTGTTCTTACAACAAGCTGTTATCCTAGCTATTCTTGCAGGATATACTTCAGTTATATTGGTAATGCTTATGGGACAATCACGGGTATTCTTCTCTATGTCTAAAGACGGATTGTTACCGAAGGTTTTCAGTGAGGTACATCCAAAATTCAATACACCTTATAAATCAAATTTATTGTTCATGTTATTTGTGAGCTTGTTTGCTGCCTTTGTGCCCGCACGTGTAGTTGGAGAAATGGTAAGCATAGGCACTCTGTTCGCTTTCATATTGGTATGTGTTGGTGTTTGGGTTATGCGTGTAAAGATGCCTGACGCACCTCGTTCATTCAAAACACCACTGGTGCCCTTAGTACCAATTCTAGGCATTGGCACTTGTCTATTTATGATGGTATTTTTACCAGGCGATACATGGCTACGCTTATTTATTTGGATGGCCATTGGTATTGCTGTCTACTTTCTTTACAGCCAGCACCACTCACATTTACGAAACAATAAAAAATAGTAGAAAGCCGGAAGAAAGCTACCGGCTACTAGTTGATGGTATTGAAGCTTAACGCTTATTGTTAGCAACTATAAAGAGCATCCTCCATAAACAGGGATGCTCTTTTTAATATCACTTAATATCACTCACCATAATGATATCCAAAACCTTCGTACAATAGAATAGCTAAACCCCAGTAGCCTAAAGCCAGAAGCCAAAGCTTTCTAAGTACGGTAAAACAAAAATGTAAAGCGATTTCAGGGCTAACTAAAAGTGTAAATTTGAATCAGGACTTTTAACCAAAAAGTGTAAACTTTTTTCAGGACGAATTTACCATGGGGACAGGTGAAAGGCTTCGGGACAACTTGGACTAAAACATTGAGACAGTTAAAAAATAATACAGCCGACCCCTTCGTTTTTTTAAAAAGATTCTCCTCCGAAGTCCCCGCTTCATTTGGCACATGCCATAGCAGCGCAAACCCACCGCGACACCAAAGCTATGGCAAGAGCCAAATCCACCCACATTAAGTTACACCTGTAGTTTATAAAAAAATGGAAAAATTCCAAAATGCGTCACAAGTTGTCACATCATTTTCAATAAATTAACCGTAAAAAGGTTAACACATTTTAGACACGATGCTGATTGGATTAGAATACTTTCCTATTTGGATAATATTTAGTGGCAATTTAATGTTATTGACTAGCTTTTGGTTAGAATGAATTACGAAAAATCCTTATCTCTTTACAGAAATGACAAAACACTTCAACTGCTAAGGGCAGAACATTTCCCACTACTTATATCGTTTATTCATTTGGCTTTTAAACAACAGGATAAGATTTCCTACACGCAAGGAGAGTTACAAAGCTTACTTAGTGATTTTATTTATTCACTCGAACAGCAGGGAATTACAGATTACAACCAATCATCAGTTGAGTATCTTCAACGTTGGGCACAACATGGATACTTACGGAGGTATTATGAAACAGCAACCGATGAACCAGTTTATGAACTTTCTCCTGCTACCGAAAATGCGTTGAAATGGTTGGAAGACCTAAACAAACAACAATTTGTAGGCACACATAGTCGTCTTATTCAGTTTTTCAATTTACTTCAACAGATTGTCAGCACTACATCCGGGCCATACGAACGAGTTCAAAAATTACGCGAAGAACGAAACAGGATCGATAGAGAAATTGAACAAATTCAAAAAGGTAATTTCGTTCGTCCTTCTGAAACAGAGGTAAAGGAAACCTATTTCCTCGCAGAAGAAACAGCCAAGCGCTTGCTTTCAGACTTTAGGCAAGTGGAAGAAAATTTCAGAGAACTGGATACACAAACACGCCAAACTATCATTAAAAGTAACCTTGCTAAAGCTGATTTACTGGATAATATTTTTAAACAACAAGATTACTTATGGAACACAGACCAAGGCAAAAGTTTCCGGGCATTTTGGGAATTCCTGATGAGCGAACAAATGCAAAAGGAATTAGAGACTTTACTTGAAAAAATAAATGCCTTGCCTGCCATACAGGAAATAAAAAGAGAACAGGTTGTTGATCGAATTAAAACTAACCTTGTTGAAGCCGGTGATAAAGTAAATCGCAGCAATGATGGACTGATAGAACAATTGCGAAAGTATGTTGAACAAAAAAATCTTTCTGAAAGCAGACATATTTTACACAACATTGAGACCATTGAAGGTTTGTTGATGGATTATAAAGAAGATATCAATGCGCAGGCAACCTGGATAGAAATCAATGGGCTTTTCAAGCCAGTATTAACAATGGAACGGCCACTTTTCAGCCCTCCTGTAAAAGTTGCTTTCGAAAAAACCGCTATACAAGATGGGCTGGCTGTTGCCAATACAGATTTATTATTTGAACAATTTTATGTTGACATAGAGGAATTGAGAAATAATGTAAAGACATTACTGCGAAACAAATCACAGGTAGCATTATCTGAATTATTGACCCACTATCGTCCCACCAAAGGGATAACTGAAATACTTGGGTATATACAACTTGCAACAAACGATGAGAAGCATTTTGTGAACCGGGAAGTGCAAGAAGAACTAATTGTGGAAAATCAAGAAAGCGGCAAGACCTATCGGTTACAAGCTCCGCTAATTATTTTTAATCGTTAACTGATGCAAAAAGAATATTCGCTTGGCCTGATAGCCCTCTTAAAAGGAATTGTGTATGACCACCAAAGGGAGGTATGGGAGAACTTATCGCAATATGAACATGATATAAAAAAATATTTCTTGCCCTTGGGTCTTGATCTATACATTGATAAAAGTGAGGGTTTCAGCTTTTTAAAACAAATAGATTGGAGCGACGAAGAAACGCCGTTGCCTAAACTCGCTGAAAAAAGACCACTCAATTTTCTAAATTCCTTACTCTGTATTATGCTCCGAAAATATTTATTAGAACACGATGCACAAGGAGGCTCTGTCCGCACCACTATTACTGAACAGGAAATTATCAATCGAGTAAAAGTCTTTTTACCAATTTCCTCCGATGAGGCAAAGCAACAAGAAAAAATTATTACAGCTATTAATAGAATAATTGAAATAGGGTTTGTACGAAAATTGAATGACCACGAGTATGAAATACACCGGATAATTAAAGGTTTCGTAAATGCAGATGTAATTGATGAAGCGCTTAAAAAGTTGCAGCAATATGCAGCAGAAAGAAAAACTACAGATTAATTTATGTTTTAGTAATGGATACTTTGTTTGATTCTTTGAACCTAACTTTTTCCGGCTTTCGGCTTCAATACCTTGAAGTCCTAAACTGGGGGACGTTCAATAAAAGCCGATGGAAGATACAGCCCAATGGACATAACGCATTACTCACAGGCGATATAGGCTCGGGTAAATCTACATTGGTGGATGCGTTGACTTGCCTTTTAGTTCCTCATAATAAAATTGTATTCAATAAAGCTGCCGGGGCAGAAGGTAAAGAGCGTAACCTGCTTAGCTACGTGAGAGGTGAATTCAAAAAAGAAAAGGAAGAAATAACGAAGATCGCCAAAAAAGTATACCTACGTCCAGACGATAATACTTATACCGTCATCATCGGCAATTTTTATAATGAGGGATACAACGAAACTATTTGCTTAGCACAATTATTTTGGATTGGCAAAGATGGAAAAGTCGAAAAATTATTAATGATAAGTACCTCTCCGCTTTCTATCACTACACATTTCAGTGGCTTTGCCGACATTAATGAACTTAGAAAGAAACTTCGGAACATTGAGGGCATGCAATTATTCAATGATAATTTCTCGCAATACAGTGAGCAATTCCGAAGGCATTTTGGGATGAATAGTGACAAAGCCATTGATCTGTTCTACCAAACAGTATCTATGAAATCTGTTAGCAGTCTTACAGATTTTGTTCGCGAGCAAATGCTGGAACGAACTGATGTTAAAGATCAAATTGCTGCCTTACTGAAACGTTTTGATGACCTAAATAAAGCACATGCAGCCGTTGTGAATGCCCGCGAACAATATCAAATATTAAAACCATTAACAGAGACCTGCATTGAGTACGGAAATATCACTCGTGAAATAGAAGACATTGAAGCTATGTTAGGCGTTGTGCCTGCTTGGTTTGCTGAAAAGAAAATCGTTTTACTCCAAGATGCTCTTGAAAAAGCAAAAGTTGAAATTGAAAAAGAACGCCAAAAGCAACAACGATTGTCGAGAGAGCTAAATGAACTTGAAAACAAAAAGCAGGGTATCCTTCAGGATATAGCCAATAACGGAGGAAAACGAATTGAACAAATCGCAGAAGAAATTAAACGCCACGAACAAGACAAAGAGGATAAACGAAAGGCGTTTGTTGATTATGAGAATTTGGCACTAAAATGTGGGTTAAAGAAAGCTGGAAATGAAAAAGACTTTCAATCGAACATAAACAAGGCTAATGACCGTAACCAACAATGCGAAGCGAGGGAAAAAGAACTGCGTGAAAAGCGAGACAATTTTATCAGTGAACTACGTAAACAGGAGACTGAGTATAAATCAGAACTGGAAGAATATCAGTCATTGAAAGAACGTGAAACACAAATTCCGGCCTGGTTAGTCGGGTTCAGAACACAATTATGCAACGACCTTCGCATAGATGAGGTTGATTTACCATTCGCAGGCGAATTACTAAAAGTGCGAGATGATGAAACAGCATGGGAAGGGGCTATCGAAAAACTTTTGCGCGATGCAGGTATTAGTTTGCTTGTTCCTAAAAATCATTATAGAAGTGTAAGTAATTATGTCAATGATAACCCTTTGCGGGTAGCTGATGGGCGCGGCATTAAACTAACCTATCTCGAAACCGATTTACAAAACATAACTCGTCATAATAAAGATTTAGATAACGACAGTATTGCTTACAAAATTGAAATCAAACCTGATACACCTTTTTATGATTGGTTAGAAAATTATATTCAACGAAGTTTTGGTGACTATATATGCACTGATGTACAAGGATTGCAACATGTACCTTTTGGCATTACTCAACAGGGCTTAATCAAAAGCGGTAGGATACGCCATACTAAAGATGACAGGCGAAGATTGGATGACAGACGAAATTATGTTTTAGGATGGAGCAATGCTGAAAAAATAAAAACACTAGAACTGTCGATTGAAAAACTGGAAGAGACAATTAAAAACCTTAAAACACAAATATCTTCAGTAGAGTCCGAGCAAAAGGACAATCGTGATTTAAAAATGCTATTAAGTAACATTCTCTATTTGAAAGATTTTTCAAAAATCAATTGGCAATACCATGTAGAAAAAATTTATCAACTGGAAAGAGAACGAAACGAATTGCTGAGCAATAATGACAAACTTGCTTTGCTTGAGCGAAATAAGGAAGAAGTAATACAACAGATAACTGATACTAAAGAAAATGATAGAAAAGTCACTGAAGAGATAGGAGGATTAAAGAATAGGGTACAGACTTACGAAACGCAAAAAGCAGATGCGGGCAATCAAACAGAACAAATATCAAAAAGTCTTAAAGAAAAATGGTATCCTGTTATAGAAGAAAAACTAACTGATAAAAATATTACACTTCGAAATATAGATAATCGACAAGAGGAATTCAGGAAGCAGTTTCAGGGTGAAAGCGGAGAATTAAAAAGACTTCGTGGAAAGCAAACCGGCTACCGCTCATCCATTGAAAGAAGAATGCGCGAAATAAAAGAGCATTCTAAAGCCGAATACAGTGAAATAACCGAAAGCATTGATGCCCGGACCGAGTACATGAAGAAGTATGAGAAATTAGTTTCAGAGGATTTGAAACGTCATGAAGAACGGTTCAAAGAAGAACTGAATAAGAACACCATAAATAGTATTGCCGTATTTGATAGTCAGCTTCAAAAACACGAAAATGACATTAAGCATAAAATAAAAACCATTAATCAGCACCTATCAACTATTGTTTACAATTCAACGCAAGACACTTACATCACCATCCAAATGGATGCCGCCGCTAATAAAAATGTCCATCTATTCAAAGAAGATTTGAAAAAATGCTACACCCATTCCTTTAGCAGTAACAATGAACTATACACTGAAGAAAAGTATGAACAGGTAAAACAGATTCTTGACCGCTTTGCCAGCATGGAGAGTATTGACAAGGATTGGACTAATACGGTTACGGATGTCAGACAGTGGTTTGAATTCAATGCGAGTGAACGTTATCGTGCAGACAATACTGAAAAGGAATTTTATGAAAGTTCAGGGGGCAAAAGTGGCGGACAAAAAGAAAAACTGGCCTATACTATTTTGGCCAGCGCACTGGCTTATCAGTTTGGTTTACAGTTTAACGAAAATAAAAGCCGAAGTTTTCGTTTTGTTGTTATTGATGAAGCCTTTGGGCGGGGAAGCGATGAAAGTACACGCTATGGATTGGAGTTATTTAAGAAATTAAACTTACAACTTCTTATCGTTACACCCTTGCAAAAGATTCATGTTATTGAAGGGCACGTAAACTCATTTCATTTCGTGAGCAATCGTGAGGGAAACAACTCGCAGGTTAACAATTTTACAAAAGAAGAATATGAATTGGAAAAATTAAAGCGTAACGGTGTTTTTCAAAAGGAAGATAAAATATGATCACACCGGATGAAATAAAAAGACAAGCTTCCAAATGGTGGAAAGCCTTTCTTCAAAGTCACATAACAGGTGAACCATTCTTCCCAAAAAGAATTGACCGCATTGGCAAAGTAAAATCAGGAGATGTAACGAGTCAATTTGAATCACTTCAGCTGCAAATTGAACGACTCTATCTTCACTCCAAAAATACAACTGGAACTGGGTACGTAGTAAAGACCGAACGGCAAAACTTCAGGCGAACGGGAATTCATGAGTTACCTGAATTCATCGAATTTGAAACACAAGCTGACTATATTTCTTTTATTGGAAAGAAAAAAGACTGGCAAACATTTTTGAAAAACTATAAGCAGGTTATTGAAACAAAATTCTCATTACAAGAATGGTCGTTTAATAACTGTTTATGGTTATGCGAGCCGGGAATAAACTGGGCTGATATAATGAAAGTGTGTCAATACTTCAAACAAAACCCTATACCCAATCTGTACATAAGAGAATTACCTATAAATGTCCATACTAAATTTATTGAAAGAAATCAAAGAATAATCAAGGAATTGCTTGACGTACTTATTTCGGGAAACCTCAAAAATACAGAAAAACAATTTGAAAAAAGATTTAACCTAAAATATGCCGAACCGCAAATTCGGTTCAAAATTCTTGACAAGGAAGTAAGCCAAAATTTATTTTCAGGCATTGATGATTTAGCAATTCCAGTAAGTCAATTCGAAACACTGAAGCTACCAATCACAAAAGTATTGGTTGTAGAGAACAAAACTACGCTTTATACAACATTAACTCTTCCCAAAATGAATAACACTATTGCAATTTTTGGTAGCGGATATAGCGTTTATAATCTCAAAAATGTCAAATGGTTTGCTAATCTTGAATTACTTTATTGGGGCGACATTGACGTACAAGGATTTGAGATTTTATCACAATTCAGAAATTACTTTTCACATACAAAAAGCGTTTTAATGGACAAGCAAACCTTTGACAAGTTTTTTGAATACGACAAGGGAACACTGACAATTGTTTCCACAAAACTTAATTTGACAGACGAAGAACAACAACTTTACATTATTTTAAAAACGAACAACTGGAGGCTTGAGCAGGAGAAGTTATCGTTTGACTACGTGAACGGATATTTTGAAGGTAATTACCAGTTTCCATGTTTGTGAAATCAATTAATTTTATATGAGAGGTAATAGAAATTTTAACCGATAGCAAAGGCTTAAAACATTTATCTTGTTAATAGCAGAAGATATATCTAATAGAAATGCCCGAAACAATAAATGATAGAACAATTTTTTCACTTCTTGAAGTAACTACGAGCATTCAAAAGACAATTGCAGATCGTTACAAGAGTTCATTCTGGATAAAAGCAGAAATGAACAAACTGAATTACTACAAACAATCTGGGCACTGTTATCCAGAACTTGTTGAAAAGAAAAACGGAAAAATAATTGCGCAAATCAAATCCTGTCTCTGGAAGGATGACTTCATTCGGGCAAATAATAAGTTTCACGCACTCTTAAGAGAACCAATCAAGGATGGGATTAAAATTCTTTTCCTTGCAAAAATATCATTTGATCCTGCTCACGGATTGTCACTACTAATTATGGACATTGATCCCAGTTACACCTTAGGTGATCTAGAGAGAGAAAAACAGGAAGCCATCAGTAAACTGCAAAGTGAAGGCATATTTCATAAGAACAAAATACTAAAGTTACCGTTGTTGCCGCAGCGAATTGCTATCATCTCCGTAGAGACCAGTAAAGGATTTGCAGACTTCAAAAAAGTTATTGAAACAAATCCGTGGAAATACAAGTTCTTCAATTTCCTCTTCCCTTCGTTGTTGCAAGGGGATAAGGCAGTTGCAGCTATTTCTTATCAGCTCAAAAGGATTAGAAAAGTAAAAAGTCATTTTGATGTCGTCGCTATAATTCGCGGAGGTGGTGGCGATATAGGATTATCGTGCTTTAATAATTATGATCTATCTAGAGAAATAGCTTTGTTTCCCATTCCAGTTATCACCGGCATTGGACATGCTACCAATGAAACGGTAATTGAAATGGTTTCTTTTTATAATGCTATTACGCCAACTAAACTGGCCGAACATTTATTGCAAAGGTTTCATAATTTCTCTATTCCGGTTCAGGATGCTGAAAAAAAGATTTGCGATAAGTCAAGACGTTTGGTAAGTGAAGAGAAAGTTAAGTTTCAATCCGAAGTAAAACTATTTCGTTCTGTTACCGACAATGTTCTTATCACGAATAAAAATGAAATGGAAAATTTATCTAAATCGCTATGCCAGCATTCCATGTATACATTCAAACATCAAAAAGAATATTTCAGGTTCATAAAAAATCAAATGGTAAAAGATGCTTCTATATTCTTAAGTAAGAATTTAATTGAATTAAAAAACGTGGAAAAGAATATTAATAATATGAGTCCTGCCAACGTGTTAAAAAGAGGTTACAGTATAACTTCACATAATGGCAAGTTAATAAAAGATGTTTCCCAAATGAAAAAGGGTGACAGTTTAACCACTACATTGTACCAGGGCGAAATCATAAGTGTTGTAAAATCAATAGAGCAAGCAGATAAGAATGAATGAACAACTAAATTACACCGAAGCATTTCAGGAGCTTCAATCTATTGTATCCGAAATAGAGCAAGGAGAAATCTCTGTAGATGAATTGTCTGAGAAAGTTAAAAGAGCGGCATTGTTAATAAAGGTTTGCAAATTAAAGCTTACCACCACGGAAGAAGATGTTAATAAAATATTGAAAGAGCTTGATGCATCAACAAACGATAGTGCCGCTGTTTAGCGGAAGGATGATCGGAGTAAACGAACAATGCACATTCAAATATGCTAAAGCTTACTTGAAAAAGTAATGCGACGCTAAAACTTTACAACCTGGCACGCTCAGGAAGCATACTTTTTTTAAGACTTCTTTGACGCGCGACGCAACAAAATTGAATTGCGGGTACAACGAGCGGGCTGGCGGTTGAAGTCACATATGGGCAACATCGCTTTCCGTACAGGCAAAAAGATAGCTTTGAATGAAGGGAAGAAATCCTTTGATACCAAGAAGGCGAATAAGTTGCTAACTGCGAAATATCACAATGGATATAAGTTATACACCTAATGCTAAAAACTCATTAGTGTAATAGTTCGATTTACATTCCAACGTTTATGGTTCACCCCGTGTCTAACCTGCTAGTGACTTATAAATATTGTTATGAAAAATATTTTCACCTTTTGCTTTATTTTATTGTTCATATTCTCGTGTGAAAAGGATAAATCTCTTGATGAATTTGTACTAAGAATTAAAGAGAACAAAATACGTTGCACAGGATATGAAGGTCAAACGGAATGCTACTTGATACAAAAAGGAAGCAAAATTGACAGCGAAGAGTGGGAATATTTTTACGAACAGATTGATGGATTCGACTATCAAGTGGGATTCGTTTATAAAATATTAGTCACTAAAGAACGGATTGACACTCCACCAATTTGATAGTCCAAATAATAGATATTTGTTGATTAGAGAACTGTCAAAGGAGCCAGTGTAAAGATGTTTCTACTATATACGTATTACGCGGATCAGCGTGTTAAATACGTTACAGACGGGCATAAGATATTTATACCGAGAAAATTATATACTGACATAACGTTGTCACCAAAGACGCCTATCTTTCCCCTTTGAACTAAGCGACATACAACCTAAAAAATATAAAAATGGCGAAGAATCTCTCAACGATTACCATCAACGCACCCGTACAGAAAGTTTGGGATGCTCTCACCAAACCTGAACTTGTAAAACAATGGCAATATGGAAGTGAGCTAATTACCGATTGGAAAGTTGGTAGCGGTATTAGATTTAGAGCTGAATGGGAAGGCAAGGTTTTCGAACAATGGGGCAAAGTTTCAGCTTTAATCCAACACAAAGTAATTCGTTATTCGCTTTTTGTACCGAGACCAGATCTTGAAGATAAGCCCGAAAATTATTTTGTTATGAGTTATATTTTAACAGAGCAAGGTGAAAAGGTTAAACTTGAGATCATTCAGGAAGACAACCGACCTGGAGCTAAGCAGGATGCGCCACAGGGCGAGGAGAATACTGTGCTGCAAAGTTTAAAATCCTTGATTGAATCGTAACAAAATAAAGGACATTATGCTAAATATACAACTGCCCCAATCCACGGGCAAATCTGTAAACATTTGGCATCAACAGATATTTTTAATATATTAAATTGGCTATTAATTAATTGAAATATGAGACAACCCCTATGCATTGTAGTAATATGTTTTGCTGTACTAGCCTGTGACAATAGTGCTGATATAAATATTAGACCCGATTCAATTACCGGCTTTTGGAGTAGGGAAATGGTTTACTTGAATGGAGTTAACTCTGTTGAGTATGTCGACTTTTTAAATGGAGGAACTAATTTTTTAGAAATTAAAAACGACCACACCTTCTCAAGAGCCTATGATAATGGAACTTGGCATTTATCGAACGTGGTAATTAAACTTGAAAGAGGCGGAGCTTCACTGGACTGGACATATAAAATTATTGAGTATTCAAAAGAAAACCTTATCCTTGAAATTAAACTTACTGAAGGTCAATACTGCTGTGGGTTTGACGCGTTCAGCGAAAATGAGATAATTACAATCAAAGAAGTTTATAAAAAAGTTGATTGAATCATTACCACCCTAACGCTACATACTGCCTTATGTTTCTGCCATGGAGAATATCGATTAGTTGTTAAAACAAGAAAGATTATGAGCGATCTCTAGGTAGCTTTTCCTATTAAAAGTGTTTGAAGGCAATGCTTGAAAACGGTGAGATAGCCGCCTATACTAATGTTTGTAATGATTAGTGTTTACTATACTTTATTCGCGCATCAATGCACAACCATCAATACATGAACATCGATCAACGTAATAGCCATTCTCTTACAATTACATTTTCGTTCGGGCAGACCTTTGAAGGTTAAATTGTATATGCGAATACCTACATACCTACAAATGCAAAATCGCTGTGCGAAGGCACGTAAGCATTTCAAATCACACGCGTGGGTGGGCGCGACTGAGATTAAGGCATTCAAATTAGAGGATAAGGCATTGAATTACCAGTGGATAGGTAAATAGAGAAAATGCCATATTAGAATAAGGCCTTAGAATAAAGTCATTAAACCTCCAACTTATTAAGCGTATCATAGTTGCCAATAGATGTATAATAAGTTACCGTTCTTTTGACAATGATAAACCGATAAACCATATATGATCAAAGAGTTTTAGAATCTACATAATTTCGGCTAGGTTGATCTGTGCTTGGTATTATGATTGGTTTCATCAACTTTATTGTACAAACATCAAAATATGTAAAATAGAGATATTTTCAGATGTCTTAAAAATAAATTTTCTGTTTCCTGTGATTTTTTCTGATCAATTGCGAATAATGTAAAAAATAGATAATGGAAAATGATCACATAGTAGATAAAGAACTATTTGTTCAAATATTAAAAGATAACAAGCGGATTTTATACAAAGTTATAAATATCTATTGTAGGGATATTGAAGATAGAAGGGATTTGGAGCAAGAGATAGTTATTCAATTGTGGAAATCATTAAAGTCTTTCAATGGTAATTATAAATTATCAACCTGGATATACCGAGTTGCAATGAATGTTTCGATATCGTTTTACCGAACAAACGCAAGCAGAAAGTCTAATACAACTTCAATTCATGAATCTATTTTTCAAGATATCGAGTATGATAGCGCGGACGAACTAGATGAAAACAGAAAGCTTTTGCACGAGTTTATTGACCACCTAAATGAATTTAATAAACAAATAATAATTTTGCATTTAGAAGATTTTAGTTATAAAGAGATAGCAGATATTATAGGCATTACTGAGAGTAATGTAGGCACCAAAATAAGCCGTATTAAGAAGATACTGCAAGAAAAATTTAATCAATACCAAACATAAATAGCTATGGATTTCGATGCACTGAAAGACACTTGGAGGAAAGAACAGAATGAATTGGAAATTAAAATTAAGCTGAGGGAAGAAGTTATTCTCAGAATGAATATTGAAAAGTCAAAAAACAAGTTTGATCAACTTTTATCTATTTCGATTTTAGGTCGTAACCTGGCTCTTCTTTACATGGCCATGTCAATATGGGCGTCGTTTAAAGTCATTAACGAATTCGAATATAGTATTCCAGCTATGATTGGTGGTATGGCTATGCTAGGGTCATTTATAATGCACGCTTCATTAAAGAGACCTGATATTAGCATTATGAATACTTTGACGCTACAAAAATCTATTCACCAATTTCGAATTCACACAATAAAATCTTCGAAGTACGACATCTCGATTGTTTCACTGTGGTTTTTAACGATCATACCTGTTTATTTAAAACTGTTTTTTAAAATTTCTATATATTCTAATTTGATTCATTTCGGAATATTTTCGTTAGTAATCCTTTTAACTATTTCATTAGTGATGCTATTTTCTAATAAGCTATATCAAAAATGGAATTCAGAATTACACGAAATAGAAAATCAACTAAGTGCGATTAAAGAGTTTGAACTAGTGTAAAGTGGCTCTGCATAGGGTTACTTATCATTTGCAAAGCAATAAACATAATCAAAACAAACAATTTAATACGAAAACGTATTCAATAGTAAAAGTATCGACAGCTTGGTCAACAAATGATTTGAAAAGCAATGTTGAAAAAATACTTAATGAAAAATCTTTAGAAGGCTATGAAATAGTAACTGTTGCGTTTGGAGTAAATATGTGGTGGATGCCCACCGCTTTCATTACTATGTCTAGATAGAACTGCGTACTTTCTGTTATCACAAAGAGCCTGCTTTTTAATTCTAATGGTTTGATTCACAAAAGAGGTTGTTCGCTTAAATAATAGAAAGGATAGGACGTTTGAAGATGCATGAAAATGATTTTAAAATTTATTTTCTCTTTACCGCAAACAACATATTATCTACTCTCCGTTTACCAAACCCCTAACCCCTGGACTTATTGCAATCATAATCCCCTGATGTGATTTTGATAACTCATCGATTTGTTTCAAAGTTTTATTTTTCTGATCTGCTGAAACGCTAGTATGTTGGCTTAATTGAGTGAACGCTTCTTGGCCAAGGACCGCCAGTTTCACTAGGTTTTCAGAAACGGGTATTACTTTCTCGAGTGTAGGTTTTCCTTTTGCAACCGATAAGAAAGATGGATGATTGGCAATTAGTTTAGTAAGATAAGACGCAATATAATGAGCCTGCTTTCGATGCGTGGAATCTGTTAGAAATTCATTTACTGCTTCATTGAATCGATGTGCTTCAAGACTTTCTGGTAAAGCAGCATCTACTACTTGAAGCAAAGGTGTTTGTGTTGTGTTAGTAGAGTCGTTTGTAAACCGATCATAGTATTTTACTTCCTCCACTGACTGCAGAAATGTTTGTATTGTTATATTAGTCGGACTAATGCCCCATTGCTGAATAATAATTTCTTGTCCTTTATGATGAAGCATGCCAATTATACTCAAGTAAGAGTCAATAAATTCAAGACGGCGATACATGTCTGGAACGTCTTTGGTAAGTACAGCAGGCGACCATAATTTTTCTGCTATTGCGGCAGCGCGGGGCCACAGCCGCGAGTCTATATTGTCGGCAGAGATATACTCAGTCCACAAGGCCGCTTCCCCACCCAAGATCCTTTTTTTATCTTCCGTAGAAAGGGGTTTTATTTTTTCAAATAAGGGAGCTTTTGATCCAACAATGTCATCTCCGCCGATTTGCTTTCCTTCAAAGGGGAAAGTAAGAACGCCGAGGTGCATAGTTCCCTGAAGCAGGCCACCTGAAATTATACCTTCTACATTTACATCGCCATAGTCAGAGGCAACGGTGAATTTAAGTTTGCTACCAGTGCGTGTGGCTTTTTCGAAAGCTGTTACATTCTCCATAAGAATAAACAGTCCGCGAAGATCTTGCTCTTTACCATAAAGCACCAACTTTGTTTCAACCACATTACCTGCAGCTTTAATTTTAATGTTCCATTCTTTCCAATTGATTGTATCTGGCGTAATGGTAACTGCGCCTGGTAGAATCTCAGGATCTACTTGATAATGTGTGCTAGCGGGCAGCTTATGATCAAGATAATACCCAGCAGATAGAATGGAAGGGTTGCCAGATTGCACAGCATCCCATAGTTTTTTTTGCCCACGCCATGCTTGCACCACAATGCTTGAATCTAGTTCAGATCTCATTACCTCATCCCAACCTATTATTTTTTTACTATATTTTGTAGCAATTTTATGTATGCGATTATTGAAATATTGCTGCAGATTATGATAATTCTTTATTCCTTTTGTCGTCATGAAGTTATTGATCGATATGCTGTTATTCCATTCATCAGGTAAGACCTCATCACCGCCGATGTGGAAATAAGAATCAGGAAAGAGCGAAGCCATTTCACCAATGAACTTGTCAAGAAAATCATATACTTCTTCGCGTGTTGGATCCATCACCGGACTAAGTACGCCGAACGCTACATCAGGTTTGTATTTTTTATTTATAGTTGCAAGCTCAGGGTAACCTGCAAACCAGCTCGTAGCATGGCCCGGCATATCGAATTCAGGAACCACACGTATACCAAGATCACGCGCATACAAAATTACTTCCCGGATATCATTCTGCGTATAGTAATTTCCATTGCTTCCTGCTCCATGTAACTTAGGAAACACTTTGCTTTCTACCCTGAATCCTTGATAATCACTCAAGTGCCAATGCAGTACATTAAATTTGAGCGCAGCCATTGCATTAAGGTTTCTCAGAATAACATCTTTGGGTATCCAGTGTCTGCTTACGTCAATCATGATACCCCGCCATGGGTAACGCGGCCTGTCTTCTATTTTTCCCTGCGTGAATTCAAATGTTCCTCGTGCATTATTACAAAGTTGTTTTAGTGTTTCAAGGCCTCTTAAAATACCATACTCATACCCGCTAGCAAGAATGATAGATGATTTTGTAATGGTTAACGTATATGACTCATCCTCAATAGCCTTTTGAACCGAATCCGATTCATGAATAAAATCGATAATTAAATTGGCTTCACTTTCTTTGTGAACGCTTGTTCCTACAATTCCTAGCGCGTCGAACATTCGTATTAAGGCGCGGCTAATGCGCGCCTCATTTCTTCCTTTAAAATAATAATTAAAAGAGGTAAGCTTTAGCGTATCATTTTGGATATCGGCTTTCGCAGGTAAGGGCATTACGTTCAGCAGCGCGCGGTCTTCGTTTGAAATGGGAGGTTTATTGCTTTCAATCATTCTCCAAAAAAAGAATCCGGCTATAGCTATCACAATAACTATAAATATCATTAATCCAAAAAGTATTTTCTTAAGCATAGCTATGTTTGCGTGATGGTGAATTTAAGAAATAATATCATTGTTGTGTAAGAATGAATAAAGCTATAGCATTCCTACCGGCTTGCAGAATCTTGCACATAATGAGCGAGATGCACGGAGAAGATAATTGCCACTGCGGAATTAATGATGTGCACAGATTCTGTGATGAAATTCAAACCATTTCTCTTATACCCCGGTCTGTGTCCTCACCATAGCCGTCAATCTAAGATGACTAAGTCCCGGAGGGACGGTATATTATATCGTACCTACGGCACTTGTTTTCGTTATAATAATATATCTACCCATATATCATCCCTACGGGATTTTGTTAGATACGGCTATCGGGGACGCAGGCCTTGATGGTTTTAAGATTTAGACACCTCAACATGATATAACGTTTTTTTTACGCCCTTAATTTAATGACATTGCCCTACGGGATTTTGTTAGGTTGACGGCTATGGTGAGGATACAGGCCAAGGATGCAAACATGAAATCATTTACAATTAACTGAATTGTTGTGCGGATAAAATTGAATGATGCTGTAACGTTCCTTACCGGCTTCCAGAGAATCTGCATGCATATAAAGGCTTGTTTGATGCACAAGAAGATACGTGCCACTGCGCGGAATTGCTTTAGCGCACAGACTTAAATCACAGTCCTTGCAGCGAAAAATTTAAGATGATCGTGGCGCTGATCGGCATTGATCAATCTTATTTCTGCAATCTGCAAATTAAATCGCAAGCCCTGAAAGAGTTTGATCTATCAACACAGGGCTCAGCCCCTGTGAGAAGAAAGCATTTACTAACAGCCTTGAAAGGGCGTAATATTACTAGCAAGATGGCATAATGCTTTCTGAGCGATCCCAAGGTTATGGATATTGTTAAAACCTATTTTATAGCTACTTGTAGCGATAGCTAATGCCGAAACCACTACAATAACTTAATGTTGGCCTAACTGGGTAATGTAATTATAAAGGTAGCACCTTCCTTGTTGCCAGCCGCAGAAATTGATCCATGGTGGTTTTCAACTATTTTTTTGCAGATAGCAAGTCCTATGCCTGTGCCAGCATATTCGCTACGCCCATGTAGTCTTTGGAAAATCTTAAAAATCTTTTCAGCATACTCTTGTTCAAATCCAATTCCATTATCTGATAGTGTAATCTCTGTGTATTCTATAGATGAGTCCAGTTTGTTATTTGATTTTATTTCTTTTTCAGGAAGACTTCTGGACGTTATCTTTATAATTGGTTTTTCTATACAAAACTTTATCGCATTGCTGATAAGGTTAGTAAAAAGTTGTTGTAACTGCATTGGTATACCTTTGATAACAGGAAGCATTGAACTTAGCACAACGGCGTGCTTTTGCTGGAGTAATATGTCAAAGTCTGATTTTACGGTTTCAATAATTCCATTAAGATCTACTGCTGAAAATTCTTCCTGTGTTCTAGAAACTCTTGACCAATCCAGAACGTCATTGATCAAATCTGTCATGCGCACAGACGAAGAAATGATCTTGGCAAAGTAAGCCCGAGAATCGGCATCAAGATTTTTTAGTCTATCACCTAATAAATTGGAAAAAATTATGATTTTTCTAAGTGGTTCCTGAAGATCGTGGCTAGCGATGTACGCAAATTGTTCTAACTCGTGATTGCTTATATTGAGTTCACTAATCTTCTCTTCAAGTAGCTTCTGGTATTCAATTAGCTTCTGTTGCGTGTCTTTTAATTCAACATTATCTTTTAATGTCTCTTCAACTTGTTTTTGTGGATTGATATCAACAAAGAAACCGGTCCATTGTGTGATTATGCCTTGCTCATTTTTCACAGGTACAATTGAAATAAGATGCCAAAGGTAAGTGGCATTTTTTTTATGCTTTAATCTGGCCTGTGTACTATACGAATTACTTGATTTGAAAATTTTTTCGAGGTCTTTATGAATAGCAACGTAGTCATCTGGGTGAACAAACTCCTGCCAGGCGAATGTTGTTAATGCTTTTAACGAGGAACCAAAATAACCCATAAGCCATTCGTTGGTGTAAATAATTTGGCCAGTAGCGTTAACTACAAACATCATGATGGGCAGGGTTTCTGCTAGCGCTCGGTATTGATTTTCGCTTTCCTTTAACTTGTTTGAGATTTCAAGAAGTTGAATATTTTTTTTCCTTATCTCATCATATGGAGACAATGGTGGCTCAGTATTGAAATACTGAATAAATGATTCGATTTTATTTTCGGTTATAAGTCCACTGAATTTTAGATCCTGATTTAACTGAATATCATACAGAGATTTATTCTTAACCACGGCTACTTCCGTAATTAGTTTTTTAGCAAAACTTATAGCTTCGGTGTTTGCACAAGCTTGTGTTGTGCCACAAACGGTAGCAGTAACCTGCTTTTTAGTTTGCGATAACGTGAGGATGCCAAGGGTCAGAAAACTATTACTGCCTTGTGATAGTGCGCATCTTGCTATTTCAGATACAGCAGTTGCTAATGCGGTTTGAATTGTCATTGAAAGTCCGCACATTTCTGCAAGCTTCATGGTTCGCTTGTTCGCAAGGATCAGATCCATTTCCGTTTCCAGATTTGCCTTAACAATTTCTTTCATCATGTTCTAGCAATTAAAATTGACATGTCATCATTTTTGCGTGCACTTTCTTTATAGATAACAGCAGCGAGCATGAGTGGATCATATCTTAATATAGCAGGGAATTGGGCAAGATCCCACCGTGTCTTAATGCCATCAGATGCCATGATAAGGCACTGTTGTTTGCCTAGCTCCAATTCATGGTTTTTTAATGTAACAGGAACATTTAGCCCGATAATACCATTATAGCTAATATAGGTTTTTGCGTTTAGTACGCCATCATAAATTTTAGTTGCAATGTTTCCAACGCCACAAATTTTCCATTTTTTCAGGCGGTGATCTACGATGACAACGGTGCCAACTAGGCCACGCGATTTTTTTACGGTATCATGTATATGTTTAATTATGGTTACAGGGTCGTAGTCCAAGCACATTTTGAAATTAGTAATAGCAAGTTGTACGGCGTAATGAGCTTCTTTACCATGCCCTAAGCCGTCTCCCATAAATATTTTTGTGTAATCGTTATTAACAGAAACTTGAAATCCATCACCACTTACAGTCTGACCCGGTTTTGCAATATTAAGCGCCTTAAATTTAACAGGTGCAGAATCTAGAAAGGCAATGTGTGGGTCTGCGTGTATTTTACAATAGCATACCGTGCCCCATTTTACAATAGAATAAATCTGAAATAGATTGCTGAGTCTTTCGAGTGCGCCTAAACCTTGCCCTAATGTTTTTGTTGTAGAGACTCCATCTTTCATAGCATGGTTAATGTCTTTGATGCCGGGGCCGCTATCAATGCATAGAATTTCGAATACCTTCTTTTCATTCTCTATTGAAAACCGATAGAGTAATTCGCCTTTTGTGGCATGCTTAATAATATTTGAGGTTAGTTCAGAAACTGCAATATCAATAATGCCAACCCGTGACGTGCTGAACAATTGATGAATTGCTTCATTATGGATTTCTCTTTTGACGAAAGCGACGAAGCTTCTATCCACAATTTCATAGCTTGTAAAAGGGCGATTATCCATTCTTCCATTTTATAACTGTAATTGTTGTGCCCTTCCCTATTTGTGATTCAATGATGAATTCATTGACCAATCTTTTTGCACCGGGTAATCCAAGGCCTAAGCTTTTGCCTGTAGAATAACCATCCTTCATTGCCAAGTTAATATCAGGTATACCGGGGCCTTGATCGGAAAAAGTTAACCGGATGCCGGTATCTCTTCCTTTACTTATTACCTCTATTAGAGAGGTGCCACCTTTACCGTACTTTAACATGTTACGAACAAGTTCGCTAGCGGCTGTAATGAGTTTAGTTTGATTAACAAGGCCCATTCCAATTTTAACCGCATACTCTTTCACTCTGTTGCGATATGGTACAACATCTTGTTCTTTAATTATAGGTAACTGATCTTTATTAAGAACAATGATCGTCATCCTGGATTTCTTCTTCTTGGATAGAAATTTTTGACCGTAATAACGCCATGCCTTTCTCAACATTTAAAGCACTGTAAACGCCCTTAAGTGGTAAGCCAAGTTCAATTAACGTTATTGCTACAGCGGGTTGCATACCAACTACCACCGTTTCAGCATCCATTACTTTTGTCATCATAGCAATGTTACCCAGTATGCGGCCCATAAACGAATCAATAATGGAAACAGCAGAAATATCTATGAGCACACCGCGTGCTCCTGTTTTCTTTACCGTCAGGATAAGATCTGACTCAAGATTTTCAGCTAGTCTGTCGTAAAGATCAACTTGTATCGTTACCAGCAAGAACTTACCCATTGTGAGTATAGGTATCTTCTCCATATGTATTAATTAAAATTGGTTGGTTGTTGTTTCTTTTTTGCTATTACTTCAAGCTGAAGAATTTTAAAGGCATGTTGCAATGCACTTGCTAACGTTGACTTTGTAATGATGTTTGATAAATCAATACCAAGATGAACAACGGTTTGGGCAATCTCAGGACGAATACCACTGATGATGCACTCAGCACCCATCAGTCTTGTTGCGCTTACCGTTTTAATCAAATGCTGTGCTACAAGTGAATCGACAGTTGGCACACCAGAAATATCAAGGATCGCGATGCTGCTTCCAGACTCTACAATTTCTTGGAGTAAATTCTCCATCACCACTTGGGTGCGTGAGCTATCTAATGTACCAATAATAGGCAACGCAAGAATTCCATCCCAGATGCGTATTACAGGTGTAGAAATCTCTGCCATTTCATCGGTTTGACGAAGGATGACTTCTTCGCGGCCTTTCAAAAAGGTTTCGAAAGTAGATAGGGTGAAGCTATCCATGATGAGTGTTAGCTTTTGATTTTGCTCATATAACGTAGCAGGATCTTTTATTTCTTGCTGTAACTCCTTTAGAATGGCACTTTTAAGACTGAAGACATAGGTTCCGGTTTCCTTTGGAGAGAAGCCTTGTCTTGCGCGTGAGATTGAAATGGCTGAAAGTATTTCTACAACCTTATCAAAATCATCTGATCGGCTATCGTCAATGCTTTGGTCGTTAAGTGAATCAATAAAACAATTAATTAATTCTTCAGATTGACTTCTCAAATCATCATTGCTCATTAAATCATCACGAAGATTAGGGTCTTCTAACAAGCTTGTTAACCATTGTTCTAAAATATTTTTCTTTTGCTTTTTTAAGATTTTAATGGCTTCGTTTTTCATAATGATGGTATATTGTAGGGCAAAATAAATTAATAGTTTTTGTGCTGCAAGTATTAAAAAAAATTGCTTAATAGGGCGGTTAGATCTGGTATATAGTAAGGTTTAGTGATAAAGGCGAAGGCACCCAAATTTTTAGTTCTAGCAATGTCTTCTTCTCGGCAGGAGGTGCTATAAATTACTACGGGAATGTTACACAGTTTTGAATTTTCTTTTAGCCGAGTCAAAAAGTCGAACCCATTGATGATCGGCATGTTCAAATCTAAGAAAATAATATCAGGAATAACAGTGTGCTCATTGGTTAGCATGCTTAAAGCTTTTAAGCCATTATCAGCATTTAGAAAAGTAATTGATTTGTTCAATTCTTTAAGAGCGATGGAAAATAGCAGCTGGTCATCATGATCATCATCTATTAAAAGGCAGTGTTTAGCATAAGCCATTAGAAAAAAGCAATCGCGTGCCCGTTAAATGAAATACTAGTTAAATAAAATAATAACGAAGAGGAGCAAGTCTGTACCATAATAACGAAGGTAAGATACAAGCAAGAATTTATATTTTAAGATAATAGTTAATTTAATTAATATTAATGGTTAACGGTGTTATCTGGTATATTCATATAAGATAAACGATTAGCTACTATCTGCCTGAGAAACACAAGGAGATTTTGATACAATGAAACAGATTTGAGGATTTCTAATGGCAGGCATATCTTATTACTGTTGGTCCGGCCAAAGATTGAATAAGTTGTAGCGCTCCTTACAGAGGCTTCCGGAATCTTGCACCTAATGAAAGCTAGAGGCAGGAGGAGATAAGTGCTACTGAGCGAAATTAAATTATGTGCTCAGACTTAAATTGCAGTTCTTGGAAAGAACATTTTACATAATCTCTCTAAAAGGGTGTATTAAACACACACTCTGATATCGCATGTAAAGGTCGATTCTGATCAAAAAACCAGGCATTGAATACTTCTTACTTTCACCAGGGTTGTAAAAGATTAGCAATAGGCACCCAATTAAGTTATTCTATTTTGTATATATTGTATGCAAGAAATCCAGAATGTAATTACATATAAATGTTGCACGTATTTCAGCTTATATTTTTATATGGGGCTCTTTTGTGCATTACCGCTACTAATTTAGTAGCTCAAGCTATTCGGTTTGATCATCTATCCATAAAACAGGGATTATCACAAGGTAATGTTTGGGACATTCATCAAGATCATCTTGGTTTTATTTGGGTGGGTACAGAAGATGGACTCAACATGTATAATGGCTATAATTTCATAGTCTTTCGTAATAATCCTGCTGATTCCACCAGTATCAGTAACAACAACATTGAATCTTTTATAGAAGATAAAGCAGGTAATTTATGGATAGCTACGCAGCATGGACTTAATTACTATGACCGAGCAAAAAATAACTTTAAAAGATTTTATCATGATCCAACCGACCTTGGCTCGCTCAGCAGCGACGATATTGGTGATATATTAATTGATTCAAACAATAATTTATGGGTGGCTACAACAAATGGCCTTAACTGGTATGACTCCGCGGAACATAAATTTATACATTTTTATAATGACCCTAAAAATCCAAAATCTCTGGCCAACAACATCATAGAAGACATAGCAGAAGATCTTGATGGTCAGTTGTGGATTGGTACTGATGGTGGTCTCAGTATGCTCGATACTGATCATAAAGATTTTCAGAATTTTCATCACCAAGCTAATGACAGTAGCTCGTTAAGTAGCAATAGAATCACAGCGTTATATGTAGATAAACAAAATGTATTGTGGATAGGCACTTCTGATAATGGTTTAAATAAAAAGCATGCTCAGAGTCATGACTTTGTGCGTTATGTACATGATCCTTCTAATGAAAAAAGCATTGGCAATAATTATGTATGCGCTATGGCAGAGAATAAGGATGGTGAACTATGGGTAGCCACTGATGGATCACTAAACTTTATGAATAAGAACGCCAATACATTTGAGCGGTTTGTACAAATACAAGGCGATGAGACAAGTTTAAACAGCAGCATAATTCTTGAACTTTGCTTTGATGTAAATGATAGAATGTGGGTGGGGACACGATTTGGTGGTATCAATATTTATGACAAAGACCGATACGGTTTCAAACATTTTAAATTCAGTAATAACAACAAGAATGGTCTTAACAACAATAACATTACCGACTTTGCTGAAGATAAAAATGGTAATATTTACGTTGGTACTGATGGTGGTAGTATAAATTATTACGATCGCGCAAAAGGCAAGTTTACAAACCTCTTTGATAAGTTTAGTAACAACAAAGTTCTGGCGTTGGCCCTAGATAAGGATGAAGGTTTATGGGTAGGAATGTGGGAGGGTGGTTTGAATTATTACGATACAAAAACCAAGAAAGTAAAGCATTACCTGAATGATCCTTCAAATTCGAGAAGCTTAAGTGATAATAACGTTTTTGACATTCTTATTGATTCAAAAGGCACTGTATGGATTGGTACTTGGGGTAATGGCTTAAATAAGTATAATCCCAATACCGATGACTTTACGCAATATGTTAATGATAAGCATAATGAAAAGACATTCTCAGGTTCTTCAATAGCCTATCTTATGGAAGATTCGCAAGGCTATATATGGATTGCAACAGAAGAGTTAGGTTTAGATAAGTTCGACCCGCGCACAGAAATTTTCACACATCATCAAGCGGGTACAATGTCTGGTCAGTTAAGCGGAAATAATATATCCTCATTAATGGAAGATTCAGAAAAGAGGATTTGGATTGGCACTATTGGTTCAGGACTTAATGTTTTCGATCCTAAAACAGAAACGTTTAAAACCTATAGACAGAAAGAGGGGCTGCCCAACGACGGTATCGTTGGACTCTTGGATGATTCTGAAAAAAATATTTGGGTTAGCACAAATAAAGGGTTAAGCAGATTTAACCCAAAAGCGATGAGCTTCAGAAATTTCACAGAAACAGATGGACTGCAAAGCGATCAATTTAACATTTGGTCATTTGCCAAGCTTTCAACTGGTGAACTTCTTTTTGGCGGTACTAATGGTTTCAATCTTTTTAATCCCATAGCAATAAAAGACAATGGATATAAGTCGCCGGTATACATCACCGATTTTAAATTGTTTAACAAACCGGTGCCCATAGGTGAAAACGAAATTCTTAAGAAAAACATCATACTAACTCAAGAAATCAAACTTCAATATTTCGAGAATAGTTTTTCTTTCGAATTCACCACTTTGAATTATCGAAATTCAGAAAAGAATAATTACAAATACAGAATGGAGGGGTTTGAAAAAGAATGGGTTGAAACCGGTAATGAAAGAAGAGCTTCCTATACGAACATAAGTCCTGGAGAATACACGTTCTTGGTAATGGCTTCAAATAATGATGGGGTTTGGAGTGATAAGATTGCTGCCATCAAAGTAAAAGTTGTGCCTCCTTTATGGATGACATGGTGGTTCAGAGCAACAATAATAACATTGCTGGCCACGGGCGTTGTAGCATATATGCGTTACAATAGAAAAAAAGTAAACGATCAGGAAGCCAAGCTTAACAGCATTATCAATGAGCGTACCCGCGAAATAACCATTAAGAATGAAGAATTGATTAACAAATCAGAACAAGAAAAAGCACATACTTGGATTTCACAAGGATTAACCGTTGTAAGCGAAAACATTAGTAAGCATAGCCACGAATTAAATGTCTTAACTCGGCAACTATTAAAAAGTATAGTTCTGTATTGTAATGCCCAGCAAGGAATTTTGGTTCTTGGCGTAAAAGACGACCCAACGGATGAACACCTAAAAGTATTCGCACGATACGGATCGAATCAAAAACAATTACAGTATGAAAGAATTGAAATTGGTAGCGGAATAGTAGGTGAAACCTATAGGGATAAGGAAAAGAAAATACTTACACATTTGCCGGCGGGGTATATTAAAATTGAATCTGGTCTAGGAGAGGCTGTTCCTTCAAAGATTATAGTAATGCCGCTTAAGTCAGAAGATGGTGAAATAGTTGGTGTTATTGAATTAGCATTTTTAAATGATATACTCCCAATCACAGAAACATTTCTTGACAAAGTTTCAGGCCTTATCGCATTGAATATTGTTGCAGCTACGCTTACGCAAAAGGCAATGGGTCTATTAGCTAAATCAAATGAGCAGTCAGAACAGATGCGTGCGCAGGAAGAAGCACTGAAACAGAGCGCTGAAGAGATAGAGGTTACTCAAAACGAATTAAAAAGACGTGAGGATGAGTTTTTAATAGAAATGGAACAATCTAAACAACGCGAACTCGCAGCTTCGAAAAGGATTGAGGAATTACAGTCCATCCTGGAATCCAAATTAGATAGTAGAAGCATGTAGTTCTCTAATGGTACTTAATGTGATCAATAGTGTAAAGAAAAATAGCGTTAGCCAAAAGCTGAAATCTTAAAGTGGCATCCTCAAGAATTCAAAAGGTAGTTATAACGCTTACCTTAAATTTTATGATACGCATAAAATTCACTCAAGCACCAAAGATCAAAAAACAGCAGTTAATCAAAAGTTGGCAAAAAATATCAACCCTGTTACAATTTTAGATTATTCAGAAAACGTAAAGTGATCCGTATCTTAGCATATACATTATAGTGCCCTCCCTAAAATACCTTCACCTGATTTTGCTGACTTAGAATTACTTTTTTATATTCGTTTACAACGCCCATCTATCTGCCCGTAAGGGTAGTAGGTGGGCCTTTTTCATACACCATGCATGTCCGTCACAAGTTGTCGGAGCTAATGAATTTATTTAAGTAGACGTAATGGTTCTATCTGATTGAAGTCGGATCAGTAAAACCAAAATCTTAAATCAGATTTTATGACAGGTTCAGTTGCTTTAGATGTTGTTATTGGTCTGTATCCACACCACGAAGTACATATTTTCTGTTCTTTATTTGCTTTTATTTTTGT
>CAXSCR010000053.1:0-33185 GCA_964235605.1 uncultured Cyclobacteriaceae bacterium
TCTGATAAGAGTTAAATGTTAAACCGAATGGATAATAATCCTGTGCAGCAATTACCGGTGATTTAATTTGAGTTACCTGAAAATCATCAAAGTATACTTCTACGGGACTCGTCTCCTCATTACTCAAATAAATATAAACATAACCAGCATGTTGAATAGTAATTTGTGCTTCCAGCTTCTCATGTGCTACATCCTGCCCTTTTTCTTTTGGAACATTCGATAAACGTTTGTAACCACATTGTGCCAGTATTGGATTAAAATCTTTGTCGAAGACGAGGTAGTTTAAATAGGCTTTTGGTCCCAAGCCTGTGCTGCTGCCAGTGTTGTTTAACCCGGTGTAGGGAAAAGGATTGGAAGGGTTTGTTGGATAAGAAGCTCCATCAACAACTGTTGCTGCATTGCCTGTGGTTATAGCAGCCACAAGTGACGTAAGTGCTGCCGTCCAGTTGCTTTTGTTCTGATCCAGATATTTGCCGTATACTTCTGTTTGTATAACATCTCCTGGCATTACAGCCAGCGATCTTACAAGGCCTGTCTTTTCGTTGGCGTTGCCGCTTAATCTTATGGATGAGCCGTTGGCAGCTGCATTGGTATGATCAAATACAGGTGAGCTGTTTACTATCCGAACGCGGTCATAACGCAGGAACTTACCACTTTCGCCAGCACGGTTAGTAGTTTCCATGGTAGCTGTTGCTACTTCTGTTTCCTGGTTGGTGGTGAACGTTAACCGAACATTGCCCAGATGATCTTTAAGGTGATACTGATACTCTGGTGTAACCGTTGTCTGTTTATACAGTTCAACTTCATTAACAAAGAAGTTGTTGGCTGTAGTTGCCGGATTGCTGCTGTTGAACATAACACCAATCACAATTTGTGTAACACCTGCTGGTATGGTAAAAGCACTTTCAACCCATGATTCATTTACGTCCTGCTTTGGCAGTGGCGCTCCTGGCCAGAGTATATCATCTGTATCGCCCTTTACATAAAGGTTGGCGATAGATGTCCCGTTGGAGAATCCTTTCACTTTAAAAATATATCGCTCTCCTGCCAAAACAGGATACACGTTACCCATTCTTGAGATACCGGCTTTACTCATTGATACACCTGCTGCAGGGTTTACCTGTGTGTATTTCTCACCGTTGATTGTGGCACTTGTAAGTGTGGCTTTTGCTGTAGCGATAAAGTCTGTAGCAGCATCAGCTGATGAGGTGTAGAAAGTTTTCTTTCCTGAAAGAACTATACGTCCTTCTTCATGCTGTATAAACTGCAACTCATTATTTTCAAATACCCATGGCCCTATGTATTCGGTTAATTTCTGGTTGGTGCCGAACGAAGTTAACTGTGACAGTTTTGTACCGGCAGCATCATAATTATAATAGATGGTAGAATAACTGCGCAAGATGGTGGTAGGCAGGTTCAGGTGATTATAAGCGATAGGAACGGTAATGGCTTTGTTTTTATCGGTTATCATATTGCCATTCGTATCATAGGTAAAATCTCCTGTTCCGGGGTTTCCATCTGCAAAACCTTTTGCCTTGTCAGTGGTATTTGTTACTGCATCTGAAACAGAAAGAAGCTTGTTGCTCATTGATGCGGCGGCACCATAGTTATAGGTAAGATCATCAATCAAGGCACCGTTGTCACCCTTACGTTGAAGCTTTTTGATGTTACCATTCAAATCATAGAGTGGGATAATTTCATCAAAGTACCCAACCTGCCATGAGTTTTTATTATTCATTCTACTGTTGGCGGCTGTTAACCGGTTCAAAGCATCGTACGTGAAGTTGTAGCCTGTTTCTTTTACATCACCAAAGCCTTGATTTGAGCTCCACTTCATGGCGCTGATATTTCCATTAAACAGACCGGTGCTGCCAAGGTTTGCATCCGGCTTTTCATAATTGAGGTTCATACCGAAGTAATCGCCGGTGTCATCATTGGACTGCCCGTCGTTACTTAGTGCTGCGTTGTTGATGCTGGTAAGCCATCCGCGAATGTTATACCGGTAATCAACCGACTGCTTAGCATCAGCACCTGAAACTACAGTGCTATGTAATTTTTTGTCAACAAGCTGGCCCAGTTCGTTATATGCATTTTTACTGAGCAATATTTCAGTTGAACCATTCACCTGATGCCAGGTATTTATTAAACGGCCCGCATGATCGTAATCAAAACGCTTTGTTATATAGCTGGACGCCACCAGCGGTGACAGTGAAGAAAACGTATTTGAAAGACGCGCTTTAGAAAGGCTGGAACCTGTATTGTAGAATGAGACATCAGCAATAAGCAGACCGGCAGATGCGGTTGCTGACGTGTAAATTATCATTCCATTTCGCTTGTAATAGATAATTCCATCGATGCGTTCAACCCGTAACACATCGCCAGGAAAAGCGTTTACGCCGCTGCCTTTGGCAACGCCTTTTTCATTTACGCGAAGGTTTGTTTCGTTCACATTCCAGGCATAGTCAACTGTGTTAACATTGGTATTGATATCTGATACCGATAAGCCAAATGCAAATGCAGGTAAAGAGTTTACAACCGTTACCTCAATCCAGCCATCACTGCCAGCTGCCAGGGTCTGTGAAGATGAAGCACCTTCTGCCCAAATTCCACTGCCCGTACTCATTAATGCATCACCTTGTACCTGAGCACCTATAAGCTTCGTCCATATTACCGGCTGACCCAAAAAGAGGGAGCTTTTGGTGCGCAGTATTTTACCTGCAAAATCAAATACGCTGGTAGTTAAAGTATGCCCCTTTAAATTCTCAGCTATTTGCTGAACAGGTCTGTAGTGATCATCATAATAGTTTACTGACCTCAGCCACGTATTTGTACTAAGTGATTTAATTTTTGAACCGGTAGCAAGCCCGCGTACACTTAGAAATTCATTGCTTACCTGCGCCGGTAAGCCATTCACCAAAGGCAGTTCATTTTTCCTGAAATTGAACGCTGCTGAATTAAACAAAGATTTAAAACTATAATCATCATAGTAACTGATAGAAAGTATCTCCGTTCCCGTTGTCGGAAACATAAGGTTAGTATAGCCATGATTGAGCGAAGAACCATTATATTGCTCTGATAGAACAGAAGTAAGAAGCCCCGTCATGGTAACCTGATCTACAGAAGAGGCATGGGTATAGATACCCGTAATAACAGGCCGGTTTAATGCATCAAATTTTGTGTATGTCCACTGATTACTTTTACGCTGATTAGCATCCTGGGTTAGTCTTAATCTATCTCTTACATCGTATACCATGTACACGGCATCAGCACCGGGTACACGTTTTTCTGTCATCCTATTACGATAATCATATTTATACTGAAAGGCATAATTACTCAAATCATTTGCTGAAGGGTTGTAGATATCATTTTGATGAATAAGCTTGCTTAATTCCGGCTGAAGCACAAAACGAAGGTTACCAAAATCGTCGTAGATGTAATAGGTTAGTGCCCAGTCATTTCTATCATTCAACTCTGCTACCTCAGCTGCCTGAACTTTCTTCAATATTACTTTTCCTTCTTTGTCTGTGTATTCCCTTATTTCCTTTCCTTGTTCATCTTTTGTGCTTTTAATATATAGCTGGCCAGAACTATAATAACCACCCACTTCTGTAATTTTTGCAATGGCTGGACTACGCTCCGGTAAAACGGCAGCATTGATGCCCCAGCTTATAATATTTTCACTGAGATGAGAGTTAGTAAGATACTGATGTAATATAAATTTGTTTGCAGAGGTTGCGCTCCAGTTAGCTCCAGCGCCGTATTGTTTAAGCGGTCGATTTAATGGAGAAGACTCAAATATTATTTCTGTATATGGGCGGTCATCTCTGGCTATATTTTCGTCTGGCCCCTGGTAAAAAGAGGACTGGGGCATTACTGCAGAAGGTTTGTAAGTACCGGTATAACCAGAAGAAAAGGGCAGATAATTATTAATTTGCCTTCCATACTGATCATAAGTTTGAACTGAAACTTCGTCTTGCCCGACTGCACTGTTTCGATAGGCAACAGATTGAATTGGTCTTCCCAAGCCGTCGAAATATTGTGTCTGATGGCTTATATCGCCAAGCTTTAAGTGATTATTCGTAATTGTTGTTATATCTCCTGCCACAGCCTTTTCAAAAGCGAGCTGCTGCAGTGCTACTTGTGGTGTTGAAGCATATATATAGTTATTATTCGCGGAACTAAATACAGGCGGAGAATAGGCTGTAGTAGTAATGTTGGGATTTGTCATTACAGTTAGTTTAGCAGGATTAGAAACCGCTGTATTACAAGCTCCCATTACTTTACACCGGTATAAATCATTATTATTTGATAATGTTAACATAGGCGTAATATAAACAGATGAATTACTTCCGGCTAAAGAAGTATAAGTACCACTACTGTTTGGACTTAATTGCCATTCATATGTTAAATTCTCACCTTGTAAGACTACTGATAATTTTGCACTTTTCCCTTCTGTTAGGCTTTGACTTGCAGGCGATGAATCAATGTTATTAAAGGACGTAAAAACCTTATTACTTATTATTTCCTGGACTGAGTTGACACTGCAGCCAAGAGCATTGGTCACTTTTACAGAATAAGTAGTTGTCAATGCCGGTGATACTGTAATAGCCTTCGCGGTCCCTCCTGTACTCCACAAATAAGTGTTTCCCACGGCATCAGGAACGGACAATGTTGCGGAAGGCATAGAACAGGTTACCGTTAAATTAGACGTTGTAATGACAGCTAATGGAAGGGGTTTGTTGACATCAATAATTTGATCTTTTAGTGTGTAGCAAAGCCCATTTGCCGCAGTAACAGTATAGGTTGTTTTAACCAGTGGCGAAACATTGATAGTCGTACTTGTTTCGCCTGTACTCCAATGAAAGATATTACCCCCGGATGCACTGAGTGTAGCCGTTTTATTGGCGCAGTCAACAAGTGTTCGTGAAGTAGTAATTACTGGCGTCGGATAAGGATTTACAGATACACTGCGTGTGCCTTTAACAGTTGGACAAGAACCATTGATATCAATATCTATTGTCGCTACATTTCCAGTAAATAGAATTACAACTTTGGGTGTTGACCGACCCGATACTATCGTACAATTTAATGTATTCCAACTATAATTAAGACCTTGGGCAGCACTTACGTAAAATTCTTTTGTGTCCCCAACACATACCGATTCAGGGCCATATATAAATGAACCAGGGGAGCTACCTTTTTGTTTAACATAAACCGTATAGCTAGTACCAGCAGAAGTAGTTAAATATATTTTCCCTTCTCTGTCGCATCCTGGATTATGATCACAATAAACTGTTGAGGCACCAGGCCAGTGTATCCATGATTCACTAGTCCCGCCCAAGTTAGCTTGAATACTAAAACTTTGATAACTGTCATCGTTAGCAGTAAAGTATAAAGTCTCTGAATCCTGAGCACTTGCCAGATTAGCATTTAGTATAATAGAAAGAAGACATACTGGAACAGAAATGAAATATTGCTTTCTGCCCATATTATTGATTTTACTAGTTCTCATTTGTCGCATACTTATATTGAAGATGCTTAAGAACATTACCACCCTTATCTTTAATATAATTTAAGCGATTAAAGCTATCATATTGATAATAAGTGGTTATGTTATTTTGATCTGTTACTGAAGAAACACCAACCAATAATATATGGGTGTAGATATTAATATTTGACTGAGCTAATCGGTCATCATTTCTTAAAGGTGCAAGGAACGATCTAACTTGCTCATTTGTAGGATTCAGTTTTTTTGCAAATGCCTCTACGGCTGTAACCCCACCTAAAACACTAGTGACCGTGGCAAGGTCAGCATTTTCAATTTTGGCAATTGGTAATGTTTTATTATAACTATAGATGTAAACTGTCTTTACATCATTTGGTTTTGATACACTTAAAATATTACCCTCATCATCATATGATTGAAAAGTGATCCGCGGTTCGTACGATGAAGCTCCTTGCTTTACACTTATAATCTCTGGAATGATATCATTGGGATACCATTCTTTATATAAAGTTTTTACACTCTTCAATGGAGTGGAAACATTGTCCATGAAACTTTCTTCTTCGACGACATAATTTAGCATATTTAGCCCTTTCATTTTGGCTAATGTTGCATCTGTGGTAAAGTCAAAAGGATATTTATGCCTAGTAATAAGCCTTTTACCATTATTCAGATACTGTGTTCTTTCACTCAACAAATGATTTGAATTATAGGTAAAGTCAGTCCTTTTAGTTACCAATCCATCATCACTAAACTCCTCTTCTTCTGTCCTTACTAGTTCGGTTTTGCCAATGTAGATTTCAGAACCACCAAAAACAAATACAGGAAAATTAAAGATGGTGGCAGCCTTATACTCGTCATCTGTATTGGGAATGTGTAATACGCCAGGAATTCGATGAAACTGCGGGAAGGAGCAAAACCTTTCAATATGTAAACCCCTGAATGCTTCTGTCTGAGCGGTATTATACGAGTTGATAACTGATTTAATACCCTTGTAAGCGATCTTACCCGATGCATCCTTTCCAGCATTTTCGTAATGCGTCATGCTGGTCATTTTTCTTTCATTCAAAAAGTTAAATCCAGACATGTATCGTGGTAAACTCAGTTCATCCACCGTATGGTATACACCAGTCATAGTTCCACCAGTACGTTGATCCCAAACATGAGTAAAATCTGGCGCACTAACACTTCCCACATTGCAAATGTTACCTCCGCTATATGTGTAACTTATTTTTCCAATGTTATCAGATTTCGTTCCAAGATACTCCGTTATAAGACTATAAAAAACGGGTTCGTTAAAGGCATAAGACAATCCTTCCGGTATATCGCTTGAATAAATACGGGCACTATAACTACGGAATTCAGATCCCCAGGCAAGCGGATTTGACACATTTGGATTAAAGTTGAAGAAGTACCTGGTTTGAACACCCGTATACATTTGGTGAGGCCAATTTGTAAGATACCCATCTCCATACTCGAACGTTCTGACTGAAACATTCCCCTCTCGATCAGATGTCTTTATCTGATTAACTCTTAAACCCCCACAATCTTTAATATTAGGGCCGAAAAGAACTTTGTTCCCTTCAAAGGAGAATTCAGTGGAACCACCCGTCGGAAAAATAATTTTTCGAATCACACCCATTTTCATGTATGTATCATTACTATCCCGGTTTGCACCATTCCCAATTCTTTCAGTGGTTTCATTCGTACTTGAACCGTCAACATCCTGAAAATGTCGCACGTCGTAATAAGGAATTAGTCCCGTTGCAGTAGAAGAATTTCTAAATCCCCACCAATCCCTACTCTCACTGGTAAAACTTTCTGTAGGATAATAGTCGAAGGAATAAACATCTACGTTTTGTGTATTTCTATCTTTAAATAGAACCTTATCCAATTTATACATATTTTGCGCGCCATCGGCATCTAAATAAGAGGTTTGAAATTCTATCGTTTTTACAATTTGCCCCGTTACGTCAACTATCTGTATACTTTTTATGCGGTCGGTTGTGCCGTTAAGATTAAAGACTATTTTCCCTTCTTTAAATACAATTTCAGTTATCCGTTTTATATCATGCTCCCGAAATTCAGAATTTGCTTTTAAGCCAGGTTTAGGGAGAGAAACTTCTCCTGGAGGAGGTAGCTGATCAAGTACGCAAAAAGTTTCTGTATGATATGAGCGATATTGATAAAATCCTTGATATTTTAAGGAAATGGTATCTCTACCATTAGGAGCAGTAATTTTTGTCATGTACTTTGAAGTAATAGCGCTGTTACTTGTGGTAACCTCATTAGAAATAATAGTCTGTTCTGGCAGGCCAAATGAATAAACAATACCCTTGTCATCTATTATTTTAGAAGGAAAACTCGTTGAATTATCAATTAAAAATGGTTTTAATGGAATTAATTTAGCTCCGGAATTTGTCATAATGAATCTTCCACCTCCGGAGGGCGTACTATAAGAAAATATATCATACTCTGAATGTTGAAATCCATAGTAAAAATCACTGATTTGTTCATAATTATCCCAATTTGTTATTTCAAAAGGAGAGGGAACAGGATCTGGAAATCGTGATCCACCAGGTTGGCCAAAAACGGTCCTCGAAATCATACCACCACAATTCAATGTCCACCCAGAAGCGATGGGACCATTTTCTTCACCAACTCTCCTACCCGAAGCATGATAGCTGATGCTGATTGGCAAAGTAAGGCTACCACTCTTTATTTCATATATAGGAATATTAATTTCCGGCACGCCCGTAGAATGATCAACAGGATAATCGAGATAACGGAATAACGCCGTTGTTTCAGGAGACGGCTTAATTACCTGGGGTAACGATTGAGCAAAACCTATTGAAGCAGATAAAATTAAGTATAATAAAAAAAATACTTTCGAAATTTCATTAAGGACCTTCATGAAATAATTGGATTTATTAATTTGGGATTTTATAATAAAGCTTGAAAGACTTATTAAGAGTGTAGTTTAATTCCAGAACCTGATACTGGGTTTCTTTTACATAAAAGGCAGAAAGTATAAATTGCAACATATGGGGAGGTTTATATGAATGGCTCAAAAGTATAATAAAATTTTCAAAATTGAAATACAGATCTAAAATTAAATTTATTTACAAAATTGAAGCAGTAAGAAAGTTTATCATGCCTGAGCCGAAATAAATAACTATAAGCAGGCCCGAGACATTGTATGGCGAAACAACTTAACAGCAAATAACTAATCCACTTTTGATCGTCCGGAATTTTGCTCAGCCAGCTGGTCATGAATAGACCTTAGCAAATCATTCTGCTGTTTTAGTAAGTTTTCTTTTAAATTGATTTTAAAATACCATAACGCAAGCGGCCGAAGCGCAAGTGCAATAAGAATAAATACTGTAGGTCCTAATAACAGGGAAAGTGCGATTTCAACAAGGCCGCCAGTTAAAAAAAGAAGTGTATTTATCATTTAAAAGGGTTTTATGTACCTGTCAAATGTATAACTTTTCTGCTGGATCTCCACTACCCCCTATTACCGCAAGCTTTCAGCTTGTGGTTAAAATGTTGTAAGCTTTCAGCTTACTAAAGATGGCTATATTGCATATACACCATCACAATATTATTGCCATAGAGCAGAACACGAAAATTTTATCAGGTTAACGAAAATCCTAGTTTACCACGTGAACCTTACTCAAGGATAAGGCTATACCAGGGAGTTGAATTAAAATCACTTCTTTATGGATACAACGGAGAATAGTACACAAGTGTTCACTAACGGAAGTGCAGTTTATGTATTGATAATTTCATCTAATATGGTTTGATCTTCTCATATGGTTTGATCTTCATTGCAATGAAGGCTAATTAGACTGTGCTACCTGAAGGAAGAAGCGAGGGACAAGCGACTGACAAAGGTTGGAGATTTTGTTGAAGCAGGCGAAGCGTACCCTTGAAACTTTCTATTCCGCATGCCCGTAACTTTGTGTATGTTTAACTATTGCTACTTCTTCAACAACTCAAATAATTTAGTAATGACATAGAGTGTCTCTTTCCAAACTTGCTTGGATTTCAAAATACCAATGCCTTCAAGTTGCTTTAAGTATTTCGATGCTGTAATGCGAGATACCTTCAAACGGGTTGTTAGTATTTCGGTCTTGCAATAAGGATGTTCAAATAGAATTTCTATCAATTCTTTGTCGTTCGCCTTGGGGGCCTCTTTCTTTATTTTTTCCTGCGTGTTTTGAATAGTTTTTATTTGGGCTATAGTTTCATGAGATGTTTCTTCCACTCCCTTCAATATGTAGAGGATCCAATCTTCCCATTTATTTTTTGTGCGCACTTCTTGTAGTAGCCGATAGTAGTCGGGTTTATTGATAATGTAATCACTTAAATAAAGAATGGGAGTTTCCAATAGCTCATTTAAAATGATATACAAAATATTGATGATTTTTCCCGTTCTTCCATTTCCGTCATAAAAAGGATGGATACTTTCAAACTGATAATGCTGCACTGCCATTTTGATTAGTGGAGAAATGTCATCTTGTTCATTCAGATAATTTTCCAGGTTCCCCATTAGTTTTAAAATTGTTTCAGGTTCATCCGTTGGTATGTAAATCACCTTGTTGGTTGCTGCATTGCGCAAGGCTGTGCCGGGTAGCTTACGGATGCCGGCATTATTTTCTTTCAGTATTTTTTGAATTGAAGTAATGGCATTGATACTGAGAAAGCCTTTTTGTTTAATAAAAAATTAAAACCGAACAAAGCAGCTTCGCGATAACGCAATACTTCTTTTGTAGCCGGATCTGGTTCTATGCCTTTTGCTGAAAGCGCTTGATACAATTTATCCTGCGTAGTAATTACGTTTTCAATTTCTGAACTCGCCCTTGCTTCCTTTAAGATAACTGCGTTTAAGAGAATGGATTGATTGGGTAAAGTCATAGCTAAAACCTTTCAGTTCAGCCAAAGCAACAGAAGACTTTACTAGTTGACGTAATACCTTTACGGTTTCAATTTTTTCCCGAGGAGGAGGTAATACAGGTAGTTGATTGTATGGTTTTTCGGCTGACATCGTCATGTATCGCTCGTATATATGATCTTGCTATCATGTAAAGATAACGATAATATCTATACATGATGCGATTCTCATGTAAAGAAACTATACTTGATGGTTAAGGTTAAGTCTCTCTCCATGCGAGCCACTAATTCAGAATATGTGAAGAAACTATTGGTTTGTACAGCTTGGCAATCTGTACTCAACACCTTAACAGTGTAAGAAATTTGTGTACTCATCTATGTACGCAAAACCTATAAACAAAAAAGCAGGCTCAAAAAACCTGCTTTATTGCGTCAATTGTGGAGCCGCAGAGAATCGAACTCTGGTCCAGAGAAGATAATACCGTACTTTCTACATGCTTAGTTGACCTTTAATTGTCGGAATTAGCAAGGCAGGCAACAACCTAAACTAAAACTTATTTGCTAATCTTAGCCGTGCTTAGCATCATCACACGGAGCAGTTCTGCATTACGACATCACTAACCAGCGCCTGCAAAACGGGAGCGCTGAGCGATGATGGCTCTCCCGATCTTATCGGGACGAGGCCTAACCCGACGTTAAGTCAGATTAAGCAGCCATGGCGTAGTTAGACTCGCCTTGTATGGTTTGGAACTATCTTTTAAGGCTCTCATCCCATGAGCCTGCATGCTTGCATACGTTATCACACATCCTGTCAAAACCGGTCGGCCCCGGTATTGGTTAATCGTTAATCGTTATCCGCTAATAGTTAAAGATATATTAAACATTATGATTTTTTGGCAACAGCCGGGCTATCCGTTACAAGTCCGCCTCACCCACTTACCGCGCGCTACGGGCTTTTCACTACTATCCCTGTTGCAGTACACTAAAAATTCAAAGAACACTTTCAAAGAACAATAAAACACAGTCACAAATATAGAATATAAAAGGTTCAAAATTATTAATCCTACTTTGTCAAGTTACGAAATATTTGTATCGATAAGTTTAAGCAGAGATCTAGCTCAGGAAAATCGCTTTTAAAAATGATAGTTGATTAAGGGTTATTTTACTAACTAGTGATATAAAAAGAATTCCGGCTCATGAAAGCCATTTCCCTGCAAAAAGACGGTTCCAAACAAGTGCCGTCTTTTTTTTGTGTGAAAGATCCAATAATTCAATCTTTTCAAATTGCTCGTTTTCCAAATTGAATTATCTTGCGCCCAATGGAGAATTTTGTTGTTTCAGCGCGGAAGTATAGGCCCTCAGGTTTTGATGAAGTAGTAGGACAAGAGCATATTACCACCACACTCAAAAATGCCATTGATAACAATAAACTTGCACAGGCCCTGCTTTTTTGCGGACCACGCGGTGTAGGCAAAACAACGTGTGCTCGTATTGTTGCCCGCCTCATCAACGCTTTTGAAGAAAAGCAAGAAACTAATTCGCTCAATATCTTTGAGTTAGATGCAGCCTCGAACAATTCAGTGGAAGACATTCGTAACCTTATCGACCAGGTACGTTATCCTCCACAATTCGGAAAGTTCAAAGTTTACATTATAGATGAAGTTCACATGCTCTCTAATTCGGCCTTCAATGCATTTTTGAAGACATTAGAAGAGCCACCATCCTACGCCATTTTTATTTTAGCGACGACAGAAAAACATAAGGTTATACCTACCATTCTATCGCGTTGCCAAATATTTGATTTTAATCGCATTCAGATCAGCGATATTGCCAATCACCTGAAAAAAATAGCTAAATACGAAGGCATCACGGCAGAAGACGAAGCCTTACACCTCATTTCACAAAAAGCAGATGGCGCCCTTCGTGACGCGCTCTCAATTTTTGATTTAATGGTAACTTACGCTTCAGGTAAAGACGTTACCTTTAAAAATGTATTGGCCAATCTGCACATCCTTGACTATGATTATTATTTTAATGTAGTAGATGGCCTTCTCACCCAGAATCACACCCAACCTATTCTATTATTTGATGAAATCTTAAGGAAAGGTTTTGATGGTCATAACTTTATTGTGGGATTGAATGAGCATTTGCGCAACTTGCTTGTCGCGCAAGATGCACGTACCGTTCAACTTATGGAAGTACCAGATAGCGTAAAGAAAAAATATATATCACAAGCACAGAATGCTTCACCTTCGCTGCTACTCAGTTGGCTAAACATTGGTAATCAATGCGACATGATTTATAAAGGCAGCAAGAACCAACGCCTTTCTGTAGAACTTGCCCTCATGAAAATGGCCCATGTGGGCGCCGTTTTTCAAGCCAGCCAAATGAACCACCTAGAGGAAGGGTTAAAAAAAAAATTAGCGTAGAGACTGAATCTGCCAGTGTGGTTGAATCTATAGCTCCCCAGATTTCTGTAGAGTCGAAAAATACTATTGAGGAAAATGTCAAAACACTACCACAACCTGAAATAATCGATACACCAAAAGCTAAAGCGCCAATAAAAACAACAACGCTTAACCTTAGTAATATACTAAAGTTAAACACACCAAAAGATCAACAACCTGAAAAGGTTGAAGTCAAGGTTATAGCCGAGGAACCCTTTACAACTGAACAGATACGTGCCACCTGGATGGAGTTTGCAGAGCTAAGAAAAATTTATCAAGCCGAATACCAACTCCTTTCCCAAGCCTACGATCTACAGCAAAATAAAATTACAGTAGCATTAATGCATCCTGTACAAGAAACCATGCTGAATAACTTGCGCATTGAGCTAACAACTTATCTACGCGAGAGACTAAAAAATAATTCAATATCTGTTGTTGGTGAGCTCAAAGTGTCTGACGACAAAAAAATGATTTACACTCCGAGAGAAAAATTTGATTACCTAATAGAAAAAAATCCTTTACTAAAAGAGTTGAAAGACAGACTCGGTCTAGATACCGACTTCTAATTAAGGTCTGCATGCAAATTAGAATAACGCGACAAAATAATATTCTTCGTGCGCATCAGGCACGCTCACCCTCATCTTTAAGATTGAAGTTGGTGCTTGAAGATTACTATTTGCATGAAACACGCAACCTCTGCTACATGTACGGCAGGACTTTAATCCGTGAAGGTCAATGTCATTAAGTTAAGTGATTATTTGAAAGGCTTACTCTTGACTGAACATTCTCACTTCGTTCTATATCTTCCACTAGCCGTCATCATAACAAAATCCCGTAGGCAATCTCATGAGTTAGAGGCGTGAAAAATGTCTGGTATCTTGTTTTGAGGGGTTAAAATATTAAAACCATATCGGGTCTGTGCCGTGTCATCATCATAGCTGTATCTCAGCAAAATCCCGGAGGGATGATATATGGGTAGATAATATTATTATAACCAAAACAAGTGCCGTAGGTACGATATAATATACCGTCCCTACAGGTCCCTACAGGACTTATATCTCAATGTAACTTTCATGCTACCAATATAACGTCCCTCCAGGACTTAGTTATCTTAGGTTCACAGTTATGGTGACGACACTGACCGAGGTGTAAGAGAATGTTCAGTCAAAAGCAAGCATAGAGCTTTTACAACCTTAAACTTGCTTCTTCTATGATCCGCTAACTTAATGACATTGCACGCCGTGACTTAGTCATCTTAACTTAACAACATTGCCGTGCAGGGATACTGTGAAGGTTAAAACAGAATAACATTTCCTTTGAGTCAAAGAGAAAAGGAATTCAAAATAATTTCTATGCATTTTGAGATCATCTTATCTTTTTATTATTGAAACGAACAATTTCTTTTTGTAATCAACGACTAAAATTAAAAAGCAGACTCTAATTAAAAACCTAAGTATAGCACCTTAGTCTTTAGTTCCAAACATGTCGTTATAGGTTAGCATATCGCTGTGTTGTGTTCCTATGCTTATAACCTTAAGGTGCAGCAACAACGCAAAAGTAACGAGCATGAAAATTATAATGTAACCTATATGTAGAAATGTGTGATTATATCCGGAAGCGCTACCATACGATACCAGATCATATCCAAAGATTGAAATTGCGCATAAAATACTTACCATTAAAAACCAGGCTCCTGCTTGCCCTGAGAGTAATGCTTTAATGATTATGATGCCACCATATAAAACAGTAATGCCAGCAACTACTAAGTATACATTTATCCAGGCAGAAAATGAATGTGGCGGCGAGAACAACGTGAAAATGATGAAGAATATATTCATGGTTACAAGCAAGTATGTAACGATTGGTGTACTCATATTTCTAAACAAATGATTGAGAAATAAAATAGACCAGATAACACCACTAAATAAAGTGAGGTATTCAATTCTTACCAAAACAGTCCAATTGAAATTGGGGAAAAGTAGTACGATGGGATACAAATTTGAAAACACAGCACGTATTGACCAGGTGAAACAAAGACACGCAAAGAATAAAATAACATTTTTATCTTTGTGATATAAGTACAATATCAAGAACACAATCGCTTCTATAAACAGAAAAACTATTTCAGCTAGATTTGTACTTAAAGCCCAGCTCCAATGACTTTTAATACGGCTAGGTATGCCAAGATAAATCGGGTCAGTAGCGCCACCTTTATAATGATGAAAGTTAGCAACTTGCAAAACGATATGTAAGGTATCTGTGGCTGCTTTGAAATCTATAATTTGAAATCGCCATTGCGGTCTTGACTCGCGCTCAGTGGTACCAACTTTACCAGATGATGCAATGAGTTCATTGTTAATCCAAAATTTGTAACTGTTATACATTTGAGGTACCTCAACCGCATAGCGTGTGATTGTATCTGGAACAAGTACCAATAGCTTATAAGTTGCATATCCAACACCATTACCTGCTTCATTCTGCGCATTAAAAAGCGCTGGAAAATAAATGTAGACCCCTGTCTCTTTTGTATTTTTAGGGTCAATTAACTTATTCTCATACATTGTCCAGTAGCATGAAAGTGGAAGCCTATCGTTAGCAAAATTCCATGATCTAGCATCCAAAGTACCAGATTGAGCCTGCAATGCTTTTTGCGCAAAACCTGAGCTATGCACTAGAATAAGTAGAAATACAATAGTTCTATTAAATGACCCCATTTGCCAGATTTTCCTTCAAAATAACTAAAGTAAAAGCAGTGGGGATAGTACAGAAATAAACGCGGGACTGCTGTCGGCAATCTGGGTTTAAGATACGGTACTTCAGTTGGGTATTAATCAATATATATTTAATAAATTAAAGTTTATAAATATATCATTATTGTCCGACTAAAACGGTAAAATATGATTATTTGGAGAACTAAAGAAGAAGTCAGCGTCTGCTTTAGTAGGCAGCCAGTTAACATTAATGAACTAAAAGTTCCAAACATACCTTTTGAGATGAAGTCTTATTTCAGTTCAGGACAACCATTTTGGAAATAATCGTAGCGATAATTTAATTCCGCGTAGTGGCACTTATCTTCCTGGTGCATCTCGCTGTCATTATGTGCAAGATTTTGGAAGCTGTAAGGAACGCTACAACTTTATTCAATTTTTAGCCGGACAACAATGCTACTCGCCGCCTTCAATGTCTGAAACAAACAGTCCCCAGCCATCACCTTCTTTTGTGGTATCAATATCAAATGTTCCAACCCATTTTTTAAAGAGGAACCTAAACTCTTCAATTTCATTTCGCAATAATTGAATGTATTCCTCATCCAAAGCCGCGAGATAACGTAGCGCTGATGTCTGAGTAAGCAAGCTGCGTGCATGAATTTTTATAACCACTGCATTTTCCATTTTTAAAATGTAGTCATCCATCGCTTCTGCCCCGGCAATTTTTGCAGGTACAATCATGGCATCTTCAAGCATCATTTCGCGATAGGGATTTGAATCTTCTTCCTTATCTAATGTATCAGTGATGCGCTTGGTGAGATCATATATTTCTAAAGCCTTTTGATAAATAGGAAGTGCCTCCAGCTTCCGTCGTTCTTTTTCCGGATCATATCCACCATCTTCATTATCATCTTCGTCATCATCTTCCCACATAAATTTTACTGTATTGTCTAGTTAAAAAATCCTCCTTTTCTGCGTGATGATCTTGGTGTTTTTCCAAATAACATTCCAAAGACACCACGTACCAGCTCACGGCCTACTTGCTTAGCAACGGGCGAAGTTAAAACTTCTTCAAATGTTGATTTCTCCTCTCGCTTTCTACCAGTTGGTGTTCGTGTAGCTGCCTTTTCTTCTTTAATTTCCTGCGCCTCTTTCTCATTCCTTTTCATTCGCTCGCTCAAAATTTCAAAAGCACTCAATGGGTCAATTGCCTCTTGATATTTCTTGAAAAATTGTGACTGTTCAAGCAACTCTTGGTATTCATTTTTATCCAATGGCCCCATACGTGAAGCGGGGGGTGCCAAATGGGTTACGACTGTTTCAGTAGGAATACCTTGTTCATTCAGTACTGTAATGATAGCTTGGCCAATACCTATCGCAGCAAATTGTTTTTCGAGGTCATAGAAAGAAGACTTAGGAAATGTTTTTGTGGTCTCTTTCAATGCCTTTATATCATTGGGTGTAAAAGCGTGAACCACATGATTAATTCTATTACCAAGTTGAGAAAGTACGGTAGGCGGTATATCTTGTGTCAATTGCGTGCAGAAGAAAATGCCAACACCCTTCGAGCGAATTAATCTAATAACCTGCTCAATCTGTTCCATGAACGCTTTTGACGCATCTTTAAAAAGCAAATGTGCTTCATCAAGAAAAAATACAAGTTTAGGTTTATCAGTATCTCCTACCTCAGGTAAAGTTTGATAAAGTTCAGCTAACAAGGCAAGCATAAATGTAGAGAATAATGCAGGTCGATTTTGCAAATCAGAAACGTTAAGCAAGCTGATTACACCACGGCCATTCACGCTTTCGAATAGGTCATCTATTTCAAATGAACGCTCGCCAAATATTTGATCAACGCCTTGTTGCTCTACACCTACAATTTTTCTTAAAATTGTTCCCGCTGTAGCGGATGAAATTTTTCCATACTCGCCTTTTATCTCAACAGCACCAATACCTTCACTGAGGTAGTTTAATAATTTTTTTAAATCATTAAAGTCAACCACCGAAAGTTTCTTATCGTCAGCATATTTGAAGATCATGCTAAGTACCCCAGTTTGGGTATCGTTCAACGCTAATATTTTGCTGAGCATAATGGGGCCAAATTCCATTACAGTGGCGCGCATCTGCGCACCTAACTTGCCACTCAGTGAATAAATTTCTACAGGAAAACCAGCAGGTGCAAATTGAATATTAAGTGCCTTTACGCGTTCATTGATCTTATCGTTTACAACTACTTGAGTCGCTATCCCTGAAAGATCGCCTTTCACATCTGGCATAAATACGGGTACCCCAGCGGCAGAGAGTTGTTCAGCAATAAGTTGTAAAGTTCTTGTTTTACCAGAGCCTGTGGCGCCCGTTACTAGGCCGTGTCGCGTCATCATACGCAATGAAAGATTGACACTTGCCTCATGGATTATTTCATTAAGAATACCCGCACCAAGATAAATGGAAGGACCGTTTATTGCGTACGATTTATTAATGGCATCTATAAACTCCTGCCTGGGCATATTCTAAAATTTTAGATTTGATTTATAAAGGCAATTCTGTTATTACTTGACGTTAATGATAGCAAGCGGTTAATACATTAACTAACCTTAGTCTTAAAATATCGCTATTTCATCGCAACATACTTGGTGCTTCTTTATAGTCTGACGGGATAGTGAAATCAGCCGCGTTATGGGATTCTTTCTTTATTTCAAATACTTCCATAAGCATATCTATGCCATTTATTTTCATTTCCATTTTCAGTGGAACACCTTCCACGTCGAAAAAAATGCGGTGATCTTTACCAAAACGTTGTTTTGATAAAGACTTTAAATCAAAATCTCTTATCTCAGGTGTTGCCCAAACAAATTGATTTAAAGTAGTGCCATTGCTGGTATATTCTACAATGTATTTAGTACAGGTATAATTTAAAATCTTGGCCGTTTCTTTTGTCTTGGTAATCTTTACATCTGAATCTCTAACTTCGGTTGGCGTAGCATTCATTATAGAATATGTTTTGTTTTTGCGCTCCAGACTGTATATCTGATCTTTATCATGTAGAGCTAAAAGTTCCGCAGCAAGTATTCCCCCTTCAATTTTTATAAGGTTGTTTTGTTCTTTGATTTTTATAATAAAGCCGGTTGGCATCATAGCTGCAATAGTGCTGCCCTGTAATCCTGCAATCATACTTTCCAATTGTGCCTTCATTTGTGGATTAGCTTCCATCATGGCTTTAAACTGTGGATCATTCATTCTGGCCTGCATTTGTTTCATTTGTGCTTGTGTGGCTGGGTCATCCATTTTTTTCTGAGCTTCCTCCATTTGAGCTTTCTGTTTCGGATCTGTAATCACGGTTTTTATTGACCACTTTATAGTTCCTTCAAAATTTTGAGCCCCTACCATGATCGAGAAAAGCAGGAGAATTACAAGAATTAGGTTTTTCATGCAAACATTGTTAAGTGTTCTAAATTAGCGCCATCGTTTCATATTGAAAAGCAAATAGCGTTTAAAGAACAATTTAGCGAGAAAACCATATGTTTCTATCCTATAAATTATACCCTACGAAGGTTTTAAATGAATTTTGCACCAGGCGCAAAGAAAAGGTAATGCAAACCCGAGGCAAACGATGGTTTAGATTCTGAGTTTTTCTAGATTTGCTGTTAATCAAGAATACTGTGAGCAACGCTGTCGTCATTATTCCCACCTATAAGGAGCGCGAAAATATTCGCGCAGTGATTGATGCGGTTTTTGCACTCCCTAAAGACTTTCATATTCTTATCGTTGACGATAATTCTCCAGATGGAACTGCCTTTATTGTAGAAGAAATGCAAGTTGCATACAACGGCAATGGAGAAACACAACTCCACCTATTAAAACGACCCGGTAAACAAGGCTTAGGCACAGCCTATATCTCCGGATTTAAATGGGCTCTTGAAAAAGGGTATGATTTCATATTGGAAATGGATGCTGATTTTTCACATGATCCTAAAGATCTTGTTAATCTGTATTTGAGTTGCTCCGAGCAAGGAAATGATGCGGCTATCGGTTCGCGTTACGCAACTGGAGTTAATGTTGTGAATTGGCCAATCGGTCGTGTGCTTATCTCCTATTTTGCGAGTAGCTATGTAAGACTGATTACAAACATGCCCATACAAGATACAACCGCAGGATTTGTTTGTTATAAAAAGCGTGTTTTAGAAACAATTCCATTGAATGAAATAAAATTCGTTGGCTACGCTTTTCAAATTGAAATGAAATTCATTGCCTGGAAGTTCGGTTTCAAACTCTGCGAAGTACCTATTATCTTTACTGACCGCACCCGCGGTGAATCCAAAATGTCACCCGGCATATTTAAAGAGGCCTTCTTCGGTGTACTTCAAATGACCATCCAAAGTTGGTTTAAGAAGTATGTTCAGGCTGTTTAGTTATAGATAATCATTAATAGTTAATAGTTATCAGTTAATTGAAATTCTGGGTAATTTTAAAAAGATGCTAAATTAAGCTGCTTTGTGGATTTCTTCCAAGTTTTAGAAAGGCGTGGTTACAAAGTGGTTACAGAATTAACCTAATGGAATAGACCCAAACAGACATGATTTGGGTGACTCTTTAACCCACATTGCAGCTTTTTGGTGATAAACGAGAAATTTGAATTTTCATTCGTTAAAATTTATCTTTCATTCTCCGCAGACTCTCGGCCGAGACGGGAGAGTCTGCGAGAAAAATAGTTAAAAGTTAACCAGTTTAATAATGCTTTTGCAGCTTCTACTTATTTGTTATTCCACCTGGTCAAAGTACAAATCCTTAACATGATCGCGACAGGTGAGTAACCTGCACAAAACTTTAAAAATTCTAACTAGCAGCTCAAAGCTAGCAGCCAGAAGCTATAAGTTAAACATGCAACTTCCCTATTGGTTTATCTCTTTATTCCCAATAAAAATGGTAATATCAATCCTTACTCTTTAATGAATTTCTCTATGAATATTCCTTCAGGTGAAATCAATTTCAAGATGTATTGACCAGCAGGCAGTTTGGAAATACTTATTTTTTCATCCAGTGTATTATTTTTGATTGTGTAATCACCATCCCACAATACATACCCATTACCATCCATTATAAGTATGCTTGCGTAAAGAGATTTTTTAAGTTTCGCCTTAATACTGATCTCATGGGTTGCCGGGTTTGGGTGAAGAGATAGGCTTGTCGAACTAATTAAATTTGATTCTTCAGTATCACCCCTTCTTGCGCCAGAAGATCCATACACCTGAAACTCAAAAATTGAATAGCCATAGCCTGTGGTGCGTGCAGTTCCATAAACCCTGATATATTTACCCGATCCTGTTAATCCGGTAAGATCATTCGTTGCTGTTGTATTGTTGCTAACCGATTTGATGGTTGTCCAGTTAACAGAGTCATTTGAAGTTTGCACCAGATAATCTTTGCCCTTGGCATTTTGCCAGTTAATCATAACCCGATTAATACTATAAATTGCACCAAGATTTACTTGTATCCATTGTGGATCCGAAAATGCACTTGACCATCGTGATGTTAAATTACCATCTACTGCTTTGCTAGCTGGCATTCCGGCATTTTCATTGGATGATGAGCTCGCATGTTTATTCAAAGCGATATTCACTTCACTGGTTTGTCCTACGATGATGGTAATGGGATTGGAAATCTGCGCGGCATTATTATTGTCAAATGCCCTGGCAGTAAGTGATAATGTGCCAGCTGCCGTTACTGTAAAGGTAATGCTGTAGGGGCTGGTGGTATCTTCTCCAATCTTTTCTGCATCCTTAAAAAATTCTACCTTCGCTATGCTGCCATTTGAATCTGCTGCTGTAGCATTAATGGTAATAGTAGAAGCAGCGGGGAAGGTCTGATTATTTACAGGCGATGTAATACTTACAGAAGGCAATGCATTACCACCTGACAGCGACCCATACACTTCCAGTTCGTAAATGGAATAACCATATCCTGTTGCACGTGCAGTACCATAAATTCTTACATAGCGTCCTGTGCCTGATAAATTGGTCCAGTTGTTATCGGTTGTTATATTACCTGTCACTGTCTTGATCGTTTGCCAGTCATTGGCGTCAACATTATTGCTTGTTTGTATGAGGTAATCTTTTCCAAATGCATTCTCCCATTTTATTTTTACGCTGCTTATGTTATAACTATTTCCGAGGTCTACATATAACCATTGCGGATCAGAATAAGCGCTTGCCCACCTGGATGTCGCTATGCCATCCACTGCAGCAGATGCTGGCGTTCCAGCATTTTCCAATGATGATGCAAACACATCTTTTCTGAGTGCGCGGTTTGTATTATCAATATAGGATGCGGTATATGTGGCGGTATAGGTTGTGTTTGTATTTGGAATTCTTATTGCCTGAGAAGCTGTACCTCCGTTGCTCCAATTTACAAATGTATAAGATGAATCGCCGATGGTTTGGGGTGTAACAGCCTGAAGAGTTACCAGCGCATTGGCAACCAATGTTTTTGAAAAAGTTGTTACGTTCTCATTGCCAAGTATAACTTTTATTCCCTCATGATTACTCTTAACAGTCACCGTAACTTTGTTTGGGTAAAGGTCAACTGAATCTTTACTAATTCTTCCTGCAGCATCGCTCACGGTTAAATACAATCTGAACCATATATTAGAAGAGGATTCACCTCCGTTATCAGCAAGAAACGATCCCGTGGTTACTCCATCAGGTGCATTAGGCCCAGGGTGTGAATGCTGGCATGTCGCACAATCCTGATGAAAGAGTTCAACATTCCAGGTGTACGCAGAAGCCGGAAGTGTACCCTCTTCAGCGTCGGTTGCTGTACCGGTGTAATTAATTTGTGTCCCTACACTCCATATATACTCCAATGCTGGCGATGTAATATGTGCTATTGGTGCAGCATTAAATGCATTTACTGTAAGTGTTGCGCCATTGCTTGTTGTACTACCAGCAGAATTTGTTACAATACATTTATAGGTGCCTGCATCAGAGAAAGCCGCAGATGCAATGGTATATGAACTTAACGTAGCGCCTGGAATATCCTGAGAATTTTTTTGCCATTTGTAGCTTAACGGTGCAGTGCCCGTAGCCGTAACCGAAAATGTTACCTGATCTTTTTCGTAAACTACTTTACTAGCGGGCTGGTTTATAATAACAGGGATTGTATTAAGTGTATATTCTATTTTCCAGATATTGCCATTACCGGCATATTGACTGTAATAGATATTGCCATCGATACCTAAACTCGTACCTAATATTCTATCAAAACCCGCGGGAAAGAATTCCTGATATCCACCTGCAGGATTGTTCATATCATAACTTCGCAGCCAGCCCCTGCACCAATCCGTGAAATAAAATTTATTTCTGTACTGTGTTGGGTAATTTGTATTGACAGGATTAAACGCCGTACCTGATGTGATAGCACAGCCCCAAATGTCACGATCAGTGTAGGCAAAGGTTGGATAAATTGTAGTGGTGGGTTGTTGCGTTCCGGTTTTTCCATCTGCGCCCCATCCGTAGTTATAGTTTTTAGCAGGATCAGGTGAGGTTACGTCATTTACTTCCTCATAGCTTCCTCCCACATCAACCACATAGAGTTTTTGTGTCTGAGGATCTTTGCTCATAGTCCATGGGTTTCTAAAGCCTAAAGCCCAAATACTTTGCTGTTGTCTGTTCGCACCGGCCGTGTTATAATAAGGATTGCCCGGCGCAGGCTGACCATCATCCAGTAACCGCAGAACCTTTCCGCGATAGGTGTTTAATAAACCTGCCTGAGCCTGCTCCTGGCTTTCACCTATGCATATATATAAATATTGATTTTTGAAAACCATGGCTCCGCCATTGTGATAGCCCTTAAGGATAGGATCAAATTCCATTAGTCGTGATAATGAGGTGACTTGATTAGTAATATTGATCACGATAACATCAAGGTAATGTTTGGTTATTGCAGGATCTGAATAGTACAAATAGCATTTTCCATTTTGGGCAAAATTGGTGTGAAGCGCAATTCCCAGCAAACCTTGTTCTGATGCTGTTGTGGTAGCAACGGTATGGAGAAGTGAAGTAACGCCATTCTGATACACTTTTACCAGGCCACCTCTTTCGGCAATAAATATTCTACCGTCTGGTGCGTGGGCCATTGCAATGCACTCTTTAATATTATCAGCGGTTAGTTTTCTAGCTACAAATCCTTCAGGAAGCTGGGCAAGTGCCAACTCAAAAGATAAAAGTATGGTAAATAGAAAGTATAGTTTAAGATGTGTTGTGGAAAATTTCATATTTTGATTACTATTTCTAAAGGCAAACTAAATTATAGTTTACATGCTATGCAAATTACAGGGCTACGGTTTTACTACCGTGATGTTGCTTTAATATCCTTATACAATAATATATATAGTTAATGAGAATCGGGGGCAGCTTATTGAATTAAAAGTTCCAAACATATCTTTTGAGATGCAGAGCGTAAGCATTTCAAATCACACGCGAAGGCGCAAAAAAAAATTAAGATGATCGTGGGGCAATCAGTACCACGATCATCTTAAGTTTTCTCTGCAAGGACTGCAATCTAATTCCCTGCGAATAAATAATTCTGCGCAGTGGCATTTTATTCTCCGTGCATTGCGCAAGGTCACGCACTGTATGGAAGCCTGTAAGGAACCCTACGCCTTTATTCAATTTTAGTCGACACCAATAATAATGTTAATAAATAAATTATAAAACGCTAAAAACAAAACCCCTTGCATCATTATAATCATACAAGGGGATAGTCAATAATAAAACTCTTTTCTTTAATGGCTTAATGCATTTATGACAAAATACTACTCCTTCATAAAAGCAATCACCCTCAAGCCTTTTCCACTGCTCACTTTCAGAATGTATAAGCCAGGTGAAATTTTACTCGTATCCAAATTAAAAGACTGTTCAAGATTGCTGGTAGAATAGGCCAAGACAACTTGTCCCGTACTTCCATGCTGCAATTGAATTTCACCTTTGCCTTTTAAATCTGTCTCTACTGTGATGAACTGTGCTGATGGATTTGGATAAACACGTATCGATCTATCGTCTGCATTCGGCTTTCTATTTTCGTCCCTCGTTGCCTCTTCGTTTGTAGTTGACCTTGCTGCCGCGCTGTATCCTTGAATACCAAATCCGTATTGAAAGAGCGGGTCACCATAAATAGGTTGGAGCTGCTCACCTTTTGCAATCTTAGATCGTATTTCTTGTATCTGTGCAGGAGTTGCGCCTAAATCAAATGGCAGATCCCATCTTTCTTTAGCATCACTTAAATCATCAGTTCCTACCTGATCCATAGATCTTGGTAATTGCCACGGTAGTTTTCCTTTGGGTGGAAATTCTCCAAATAAAACCTGCGCTAATGCGGGGCCACCACCATCACCCGGCCGATACGCTATGAGCACGGCGTTTGCGCTGGTTACAACATCGGTGAGAACATAAGGACGAGGCATGATGATGACAACCACATACGGAATACCCATCGCTTTTACATTACCCAAAGTAGTTGAGTCATACTCGTATGTATTTGATACAGGATAATAGGCATCATGTACGTAGGGTTTATTTTTATCCCATGAAGTGCCGTGTGTATACGAGGGTTCACCAATTATTACAATGGCAGCTTTGGGATTGGTAGCGGTATTCAGCGTAGCCGTTATTCCCTTTGATGCTGCTTTCTCCTGAATCGACTGGAACATTGTTTTAGCACCAAACTCATCATGGAAATAGCTAGTCCATATGCTATAACTGTCGCCTGTGTTTGCTCTGGAGCCCGTAACCAGAAGATTTGATCCTGAAGGTAAATTAAGTGGCAGCATGGCATTATTTTTTAGCAACGTCATAGCCTGACGGGCAGCATCCACAGCTACATTTACCTTTTCAGGCGTAAACCACATGTTCGGTCCGTTCACCGGATCTCCATACGGATCTTCAAATACACCGAGCTTAAATTTCACCAGCAAAATTCTTCTCACAGCTTCATTAATTCTCGTTTCTCCTACCTGTGTGATAAATATATTCATATCAAATCCTACTGCACCTGGATCTGCCCCACCCATTACATCAGAGCCCGCATTTGCTGCATTCACCCATGCACCCCATGGCAACCAGTCTGTGGTGATTATACCATCAAATTTCACCACGTTCCTTAAGTAGTCAAGAATCGGTTTACTATCACCTGCGCCTGGCCCGCCCGGATCGAGGTATGAGCTTCCCGCATAGCCTGGCATAACACCGCCAGCATTAGCTTCAACATTAGCAAACCATGGGCGCATGTGATATTTAATGGATACACCATCGTAAACAATTCCTGCTTCGCCTCCTGCGCCTTCTCCAGGCCAGTGCTTGGTAGTGACAAGAACTGATTTTGGATTTAACTCAGGTCCACCTTGCAGACCGCATACTAAGGCCTTTATCATAGCGGCGGCAAAGTGTGCATCTTCACCACAACCTTCTTGTATCCTCGGGTAAAGAACTTTTGTACCCACCTCCGCCAAGGGCGCTAACGTGCCTCTGAAGCCAACCGCATATTGCTCCTCACGCTGAACATTCCCGCATTGTCTTACCAATTCAAGATTTCGGGTTGCAGCTAATGCACTTTGTGTGGGATAGGTAGTAGAATATCCATGTATACAATCTCCCGAAGAAAGAAAAGGAATTCCTAATCGTGTAGTCGCTGAAGCTTTTTGTTTATTGAACATATCCGTTACTGTGCCCGGTCCAAACGCCCAACCAGAAAGCGGATAAGCCTGCGCATTATAAAACATTTGATATGCCTTCTCCAGTAACGTCATGCGAGATAATAGATCTGTTGTGCGGGTATTCGGAGACAACTTCCAATTTTCATACGGCTCTATCGCGCCATTTCTATTTAGATCTCTTGCGCCATCCAAAATATTTATACCATCTGCTACTTGCTCTAACGCCGGTAAATAAATACTAAACTTGCCAAGTGTTGAATACGTTTGAATGCCGCTTGCATTAACAGCAACGATATACCACTTATAAGTCCACCGGTCAGACAGATCTTGCAACAAGGTATAACTTGTGGTTGTGGATTCACCCATCTTTGTAAATCGATCTAACAAATTGCCAAGGGCAAACCAGTCATAATCGGTGCGGGTAATGTTCACCCATACTTCATACCGCACGGCACCTGAACTCGCGTTCCATGTGAGCGTGGGTCTTCTGCTATCTGTTATCATAGCATCAATAGCGGGCAATGTTATATTAAATGTTGATGGCCCTGGTGGTACGGGTGCAGGATTTGGATTAGGATTTGGATTTGGAATATCACCGGGCCCACTTCCAGGACTGTATACTTGAAATTCAAAAAGTGAATAACCCCAGGGCGAATTTCTCAACTTGCCTTGCATACGAATGTATCGACCTGCGCCACTTACAGGAATATCATCTATCCTGGGTTCTACCGCAAGATTGGCTTGATTAAATTCATAGAGTGTAGTCCAGGCTAAATTATCTTCCGAAATCTGGATCAAATAGTTTTTACCTGACGCGGCCTCCCAGTTAAGAATAACTCTGCCGACTTGATATTTTAAACCGAGGTCAATTTTAATCCATTCAGTATCCGTAAAGGCACTTTCCCACCGACTGGATACATTTCCATCTACTGCTAATGTAGCCATGTTTGTAGCGGTGGCCGAAGAAGCGGTTGCTGGCATTTGCAAAGCAATATTACCAATGCCTATAGCGCCGTTGCCTGGATTTGTATTAGGTTGTGTTTTGAAAGTAACAGATGTTCCTGCCGACTCATTACCTGCAGCATCGACAGCTTTCACCGCGTGAGTGTATTGTGTATCTGGGTTTAGTCCACTGATGGTCATCGATGTGCTGCTGCCCTCTATTGTTGCCAGTAACGTTGTGCTTTGATAGATGCGATAGCTTTGTACACCCACATTATCTGTTGAGGCCATCCAATTGATGGTGACGGCAAATACAGCTGGGGCAGCTGTTACATTACCTGGCGCTGTTGGTGCCTGTGTATCTATAGTATTTGTGCCGCCAGTCACTATAAATTCCCACAGCGAAAATCCATACTCCGTATTTCTCGCTGTGCCTGACATTCTTACATAGCGGCCATTACCGGTTACAATCAAATCATCAACACCGCCATCACCCGTAGTTGTTGTAAAAATGTTAGTCCATGTAACATTATCGTTCGACACTTGTATTTGGTAACTTTTACCGGATGCTGTTTCCCACTGAAGGGATACTTTACAAATGCTTTGAACGGAGCCAAGGTCAATTGTTATCCATTGCGGATCTGATGACGTACTCTCCCATCGTGTATTAAGATTTCCATCCACGGCAAGTGCAGCGGTATTTGTTCCTGCAACAGAAGATGCGGTGGCAACCTTGCCCGTAGAGAGGATTTGTGAACAGGTTGTGGTTTGAGGATTAACCGTAACAAGTACATCATCTGAAGTAACGCCACCTTTACTATCTGATACAGTGAGGCGAAAAGTATAAGTGCCTTGTACCAGGCCACTTGCTGTTAATGTAGTTGTGGTTGTTCCTGAAAGTGTTGCCACACCGCCAGAAACTTTTACCCAGCTATACGTTATAGGATCATTGTTCGGATCGCTTCCTGTACCGGTTAGTGTGATTGTATTTGTAGGGAGTGTAATTGTTTTATCGGCACCTGCATTGGCTATGGGAGGTGTATTTGTAGTTGCTGCATTAACGGTAACAATGACATCGTCTGAAGAAACGCCACCTTTATTATCTGATACGGTTAAACGAAAAGTATAACTTCCTTGTACAAGTCCGCTTATTGACAATGTAGTTGTGGTTGCGTCTGTAAGTGTTGCTGCACCACCAGAAACTTTTACCCAGCTATACGTTACAGGGTCATTGTTCGGATCGCTTCCGGTACCTGTTAATGTGATTGTATTTGCAGGGAGTGTAATTGTTTTATCGGGCCCTGCGTTGGCTGTTGGCAGCGCATTTGTTGTTGACGGAGAGCCATATACTGCGAATTCCCATAGTGAATAGCCAAAACCTGTATTTCGAACAGTTGCACGAATGCGTATATACCGGCCCTGGCCTGTTACACTAATTGTTTGTATTCCTCCGGTGCCCGCATCTGTATGATACACCGATGTCCATGTAGAATTATTGGTAGAAACTTCGATATCAAATGATTTTGCAGAGGCCACTTCCCAATTCAAACCCACGCTGGCGATAGCATAATTTTGGGTTAAATCTATAGCGATCCATTCATTATTATTATAGTTACTTGCCCAGCGCGTTCCTGTATTGCCATCAACGGCATTGGCGGGCATAAACGCGCCTTCATACGAAGAAGCCGATGCGACTTTTCCAATTGCAATATTGGGTGCACTATCGGCACCAAATTGGATCCAGTCAAGATTAAAACCATTGGTAAGCGCCGTGATTCGAATGGTTTGAATACCTGCATTCAATGCAATGGTACTTGTAACTGTAGTCCATGTTTGATATCCTCCTGTATTAGGAAGGTTTACAGCGTAGGTTGTAGCAGGGGTTTTTAGCTGTAATTTTGGTGCTGCAATGTTACTGGCAATTCGATAACTTACACTGTAATTGCCTGAGATAGGAACATTAATTGAATAATCCAGCCAATCATTTGCATCGATCCAGCCAATATTAAGTCTACCTTGTATATCTGCTGTAGTTTCTGACTGTACGCCAAACATTGCAGTATAAGCTTCCGCTTCTATCTTACTAGGAATAAGACTTTGTGCTTGCGTGTGAAAAGCGCATAATGTGCACAGAAGCAGCATTAGCGCATTTTTAAATGAAGTTTCCATTATGCGTTTATTATGTTTAATGTTAGATAGCACGTAAGTAAAAAGAATTACTTAACAGGATAAAGTTGCAATCGTTTGCGGAAACAGCATCAGATATTGGTACGGTACTACTACGGTGGTGTTAAATCTAGTTTTTTTACTTGGAGCCAGGATGACTTTAATGCAACTCTTAATTTAAGCTGCAATAGAATATGGATACTAGTTATTATGTATCAGATTGACCTGTATACTATAGAAAGTTTATAAGTGTCGTACTGGATCTGAGGCCCTTATCTCAGTTGTTGGGCTTCTCACTTAGTCTGAGAGATACTGAAGCCTGAAAGGAACCTTTCAACTTATTAAATTAAATTTAGCAGAACGGAATATAAATAATTAATTATGACCCTCGCAGAAGCGCAGCAACAAGTTGATGAGTGGATCAACACGACAGGAGTTCGATATTTCAATGAACTTACTAACACAGCCATGCTCGCTGAAGAAGTGGGTGAAGTTGCACGCATTATGGCGCGCCGTTATGGTGAGCAATCAGAAAAAGAATCTGATAAAAATAAAGACCTGGGAGATGAACTAGCTGACGTGCTTTGGGTTGTTATCTGTCTTGCTAACCAAACAGGTATTAACCTCACGGACGCCTTTAAGAAAAACCTAGAAAAAAAAACCATTCGAGATAAAGATCGCCACCACCAAAACGATAAGCTAAAATAATTTGGAGTGTTGTTTAACACGCGATATACTCACAGGGAAATCGCTTTTAAAAAAAAATAATGATTAAGCGTCATTTTTACTATTGATGTAAAAATACCCTCTCATGATGCTTTAATGAAGGTGTTTGTTTTACTTGGCTAACCAGTTTAATAATGCGTATGAACTGGTTTAGCTCAACTTCTAATATTACAAGCGATTTTCGTGAGGGTTGCACTTTCAAACGATGATTGTCATCTTCAGCTTTACTATTCGTTATGCCGCCTTGGTCAAGAGTACATATCCTTAACATGAGCCTGACATGTGAGTCACCAAACTTTAAAAAATCGTGCTAGCAGCTCAAAGCTAGCAGCCGGAAGCTATAATTTTGATTTAAAACTAAAAAGCAATTTCCCTGATATACCTCAAGTCTTATGTTGAAAGCAGCGGGTTTTTTATTATTTTAGTTGCACTAAATATTTCAAACCATGATAGAACAGCAGCGTTACCTAGCCCTTGATGTCTTTAGAGGTATGACGGTGTGCTTCATGATCATTGTTAATTCTCCCGGCGATTGGGGTATTGCTTATTCCCCCTTACTTCACGCACCTTGGCATGGATTCACGCCTACTGATTTGGTGTTCCCCTCTTTCCTTTTTGCTGTTGGAAACGCCATGGCATTCGTTATGCACAAATATGAAAAGACGGGAAGATCATTCTTCTGGCGCAAAATTTTGAAACGCACGTTTATTATTTTCCTGATTGGATATTTATTATCCTGGTTTCCATTTGTGCAGGATGTAAAGGGTCACTATGAATTTATAACCGTAGGCGTGACGCGTATACTTGGCGTTTTACAACGTATTGCACTATGCTACTTATTTGCATCAATTGTAGTTTATTACGGCTCTAAAAGATTTGCCTTCTGGTTTAGCGCCTTTATTCTATTTGGGTATTGGATTGTTATGCGTTTATACGGTGATCTTAATGATCCTTATGGGCTTGCCGGAAATGCAGCGCTTCGACTTGATCTTCTCATTTTAGGCGATGCGCACCTTTATAGTGGTGAAGGAATACCTTTCGATCCAGAAGGAATATTAAGTACGCTGCCAGCCATTGTTAATGTTATCATTGGCTATCTGGCAGGAGACTTTATAAGAAGGTATGGCAATAGTTATGAAGTTATCGGTAAACTAATGCTTGCCGGTGCTGTGCTTATTCTTACAGCGCTTACCTGGCACATCGCATTTCCCATCAACAAAAAGCTTTGGACAAGTTCATTTGTTTTACTTACCGTTGGCCTTGATCTGGTAATTCTCGCATCGTTAATCTATGTAATTGAGATAGTGAAATATAAAAAGTGGACGAGCTTCTTTACCGTGTTTGGAAAAAATCCGTTATTTATCTACTTACTTGCAGCAGTTCTAATGACTGTTTTTGATATAATACCCATTGGAGATAACAGTCTACACGGATGGTTATTCGTAAATTTCTTCGGAAGCATTTTTAGTCCTATAAATTCCTCACTCTTATTTGCCATCACCTTCATGCTTATTTGCTGGGCAGTTGGGTATATTTTAGACAAGAAAAAAATCTACATTAAAGTATAGTAATCTAGGGGGCTAGGCATTGGGTGTTGGCGGCTGGCATTGTATAGATGCCTGAATAACGTTGACCGTTTTTAATTGAATTTTCAATCTAATCTAATTGCAATAATAATAATTCAAATGTTGGAATGTGTGCAACTATCACTATAATCATCGTAAGTACTCAAAAGTTTGGGTCTATGTGCTTTAGTGTGGAAAGATATTAGAGATCTGCTATTTTTCGGTCATGAACAGTATAGAAATATTTCAAATGGCTCTTCAATTGTCGGAGCCTTGGTTTGTGTCGGGTATTAATTTTAAAGAAGAGAAGAATGGCCATAAATCCCTTTGCATAGAGATTGATTTTAAGAAGGGCTATTCCTTTAAAGAAGGTTCGGTATACGATACCCATGAGCGTACATGGCGCCATCTTAATTTTTTTGAGCATGAATGCTATCTTAAGTGCAGGGTTCCACGTATCAAAGACTCCATGGGCAAGGTAGCTACATTGGGAGTGCCATGGGCGCGCCCGGGAAGTGGCTTTACCTTGATGTTCGAAGCGTTCAGCATGGCCTTGATAGAGCGTGAAATGCCTGTAAATAAATCTGCAGATTTGCTAGGCGAATACCCCCACCGTATATGGAATATCTTTAAATACTGGATAGGGATTGCCTATCAGGCAGATGACCAAAGTAAGGTCACTCAATTGGGCATAGATGAAACCTCTGTACGAAAAGGACATAGCTACGTTACCGTGGCCGCAGACTTGGCCACCAGAAGGGTTATACATGTGACGCCGGGCAAAGACCAACATACGATAACACGCATAAAGGAACACCTGCAAACTAAGGGCGTTGAGCCCTCTCAGATCACCGATACATGCATTGATATGTCTACAGGCTTTATAGCAGGCATGTGTGAAAACTTTCCAACTACCGCTGTCACTTTCGACAAGTTTCACGTTGTGAAATTATTGAACGAAGCCATGGACCAGGTACGCAAGACAGAGTCTTATCAACATAGCATTTTGAAAGGTCACAAATACACGGTATTGAAATCAGATAATAAAATGAGTGCAAGACAAAAAAAGGAACGTGAAGATTTAATAGAACTGCTTCCCATCATTGGAAAAGCCTATCGATTAAAAACATTGTTTCAAGATTTCTGGGAATTTAAGGATAAAGAAGAAGCAGAAAGCTTCCTTGCCTATTGGTGCGATTTGGTGGAGGAGGAAGGGGTGATACCATTCCAAAAGTTTGTCGGCACATTAAAAGCACATTGGCGCGGTATCGTAAACTACATCAGTTCTCAAATCGCTAATGGAATCATGGAAGGGATCAATAGCAAAATACAACTAGCCAAAAAAAAAGCACGGGGGTATAGAAACTTAAGCAACTTTATCAACATGATTAGTGAAGGAAGTGGAGTGTATGCAGAGTCCTCACTGATCGACACGGCCGCCTGGGAGTTTGCTGATCTTGAGAAAATGATAGCTGGCGCTGAAGGAAAACTTAAATTCGACTACCCACAGTATTCCACATAGACCCT
>CAXSCR010000054.1:0-30799 GCA_964235605.1 uncultured Cyclobacteriaceae bacterium
CAGATAGAATTACCCAACGATTACCCGAGTTAAGAGAAATTTGAAAGGGTGTTTTAAGTAAAACGCAAACTATTAGAAAAAAATAAAATGATGGGTAGATCTTAAATCCCCTACGAATCAGGAATGCTTTAACTTTAATTCCCTTGCTAAGGAGGTATTCTTTAAATAACAATCCTGATACGAGAAACCCGCTCAACACAAAAAACAAATCAACTCCAATCCATCCTACAAAATGTAAGATTGAAATGTGTAAACTGTGTCTCATCAGAACCAAGAGAATGGCTATACCACGCAAGAAATCTAACCCACTTATGCGCATAGATATCTAAATGTAAATGATTAAGCGGTCGGCGATTAATACAATATTAAAATATATGTGAAGATAAAATCGATGCCGGTATGTTGAAAATCCGCAAACGGAATATATGTACGTAATATACGCCCAGACAATAGAAAACGATCTTTTTAATTGACCTCTATTTTTGTATTTTGGCACTATAATCCTTCTTTGAAATGTTGCCAGTGTGTTTTCAAGGCTTTATGAGCCACCCCAATCATGTTTATTCCATTAGGTTATTTCTGTAACCAATTTGTAACCTGTCCTCTCTAAATATGGAAAAAATCCGCAAAGCAGTTTAATTTAGCAGCTTTCTAAAATTACCCCGAATTTTAACTATTAACGATTAACCTAACCCAATTGCCTCATGCCAGGCCACCTTGAAGTCCGCCGCTATGTAATGCAAGAACAGTAGACCCTCTTTTGAAAAATCCTTTCTTTATATAATCCATTACAGCCCATAATAATTTTCCGGTATAGACATGATCAAGAGGCAGGTTATGTTGTTGCCTCATGCTTTCTATAAAATTTAATAATGCAGTAGAAGTTTTGGCATAACCTCCGTGATGATAAGAAGAGTCAAGATGCCAATTGGTGAAGACTTTATTACTCGACTTCTTTAGAAAATTTTCGACATCATTTTTTAAAAAATCTCCGCCTTTAAGAACAGAAAACCCAATTATCTGCTTATCATTTTTTAATCCGCTTATAATGCCGGCGATGGTGGCGCCTGTGCCAACCGCGAGACAGATATAATCAAAATCAATATTGATGTGAGATTCTGCAAATTCATGACATCCTTTTACGGCGAGTTCATTTGATCCACCTTCAGGTATGAGATAGAAATCACCAAACTGATTTTGAAGATGACTAATAAATTCAGTTTCATTTTTTTTTCGATAACGCTCTCGCGATATGTATTCGATCACCATACCTTTATCCAGAGCAAAGTTCAAAGTTGAGTTTAATGGTAGCGTTTGTTCACCGCGTATTATTCCAATACTCTTAAAGTCTAATTCGTAAGCTGCTGCTGCGGTAGCATAGATGTGATTTGAATAAGCTCCCCCAAAGGTGAGTAGTAATTTCTTTTTTTGGCGTGTAGCTTCTTCTAAGTTGTATTTTAGCTTCCACCACTTATTTCCAGAAATATATGGGTGATTTAAATCCTCCCTTTTTATAAGCAATTGTACCCCAGCTTCTTCGAGCGTTTTATCATGTATTTCGTGAATGGGTGTTGCGTTATAACTTAGCAATTGTCTGACAGTCTGTGTCATCAAATTTACCTGGAATTTTTCGCTTTCAGAAAAGGTTATACTTTACCTCTTCAATAAGGATTGTTATGCAGGAAGAAGAATATTTTCAAGGCCGCGGCGCTCAAATAAATTCTAGAAACAAATTTTTAAAAGCGCAATATGTAACCGAGCATATCGAAGGACTTGATGAGCCTTTATTTTCTGCACCCACTACGCAAGTATTCGCTGAGAACGCAAAAAAGATTGTGAATAAAGTATCAAGTCCTGATTTACGAATGATGTATTCCTTAAATCCTTATCAGGGATGTGAGCATGGTTGTATTTATTGTTACGCGCGCAATTCGCATGAGTATTATGGATTCAATGCGGGTTTGGATTTCGAGAGTAAAATCATGGTTAAGAAAAATGCAGCATCATTACTTGAAAAATTTATCCTTCATCCTGATTGGAGTCCTGTGCCTATCAGCGTAAGCGGTAATACAGATTGCTACCAGCCTTTGGAAAGAAAATGTGAATTGACAAGGGGCTTGCTTAAAATTTTTGCGCAGTACAGACATCCTGTAGGCATGATAACAAAAAATAGTCTCATCACAAGAGACATCGATATACTCAAAGATTTAGCGTCCGACAACCTAGTCCATGTATATATCTCTATCACAACCCTTGAGGAAGAATTGAGACTGGTAATGGAGCCAAGAACAGCAACAGGTATAAAGCGATTAAAAACGGTGGAGGCCTTAGCAAAAGCGGGTGTGCCAGTCGGCATAATGGTGGCACCGATTATTCCTGGGTTAAATCATCACGAAATTCCGAACATTATAAAAGCGGCTGCAGATCATGGCGCAATGGGCGCTGGTATGACTGTGGTGAGATTAAATGGCTCCATTGGAAAAATATTTGAAGACTGGCTCAGAAAAAATTTTCCAGATCGCTTCGACAAAGTATGGAATCAAATCTGTGCGCTCCATGGCGGCAACGTAAATGATTCACAGTTTGGAAGGAGAATGAGCGGTGAAGGCACATACGCTGACATAATTCATCAACTATTCAAAACCTCGAAAAAGAAAAACCTTCAAGGCAGGGAAATGCCACCTTTCAACTTAACTAAATTTCGTAAGGGCGGTAATCTTAGTTTGTTTTGATTAATGATATAAGAAACTAAACAACTCGATCAATGCTTGCTTAATATCTATCAGCTAATTCGCATAAAGGTTACTTCATGTTATCGTCGGATTAATCATGGGCATTCAACCTCAAGCTTTGATCATATTATTATATTGTTTTTGAGTTTTTTTCCGCGCTTTTTGTATTTGGTTTCCCGCTTTCTGCATCTTCACTATCTTTGACCCCAAAATCAAAACTAAATTTCTTTATGCGTCAAAAAATTGTTGCAGGTAACTGGAAAATGAACAAAACCCTAGAAGAAGCTAATATTCTTGCTGCGGAAGTGATAGGTATGGTAGCTGACGAGGTAAAGGGTAATGCTATTGTTATTCTATGTACGCCATTTCCATATTTATTGCCTGTAAAAAATTTAGTGGGAAATAATTCACGTGTTGTGGTGAGTGCTCAAAATTGCAGCGAACATGAATCTGGCGCATATACAGGCGAAGTTTCTGCTCCTATGCTTAAATCACTCGGTATACCATATGTTGTATTAGGGCACAGTGAACGTAGGCAATATTTTGGCGAGGACGGAAAATTGTTAGCTAAAAAGATTGATATATCTCTTAAACATGGTCTTATACCGATATTTTGCTGTGGTGAACCACTAGAAATTCGTGAAAAGGGTGAACATGAAAAATTAGTTAAGCAACAAGTAGAAGAAAGTCTTTTTCATCTTGACGCAGCTTCAGTTCAAAAAGTGGTAATAGCGTATGAACCAGTTTGGGCAATCGGTACAGGTAAAACAGCTACTTCTCAGCAAGCGCAAGATATGCATCTTGTAATACGTAAGCATGTGGCAACTAAATTCGGCCAATCTGTAGCCGATAATATATCTATATTGTATGGTGGAAGTGTAAACGCCACTAATGCCAAGGAACTATTTGCAAATCCTGATGTTGATGGCGGTTTAGTAGGAGGTGCATCATTAAAGTCACGTGAATTTACAGAGATTATAAAAGCTATTTAATTCACTAAGTTTTATCTACTGTTTCAAATCCTTCGTAATACATAACCCTAATTGTCGTTAATTCTTTTCAGGATTATTTTAAAATGCGAAGGACCGTACTCATCATTATTTTTTTTAGTTTATTAATATCCCAGTTGGTGGAGGGCCAGGTCCGGGTGAGAAGTCTGGTAATTAAGTCGAAAGAGGTCTACGAGTTAGGGCAGTCAGATATTCTTGTAGCTGACACTTTAATTATGAGGGACTCTTCAAAAATTGTGTTAAATAAATTAAAACAAGATAACTTCATACGTGTCCAGGTGGCCATCTTTGGCAATGGCTGTGTAATAGAAGGCAACGGTTATAACGGTAAGGCCGGAAGAAATGGGCGTGATGGCGAAACGCCCTTTGGTCCATGCCAGAACGGAACAGATGGAAGAGTAGGTTCAAAAGGCCTTGATGGCGTAAATGCCGTTAATCTTTTTCTATATTTCAATACGCTTACTATAAAGGGAAAAATCTTCATTAACTTAACCGGAGGCCATGGAGGCAATGGTGGAAGAGGAGGTAACGGAGGAGGAGGAAGCCCAGGCACTGTGCACTGTAAAGGAGGAAATGGTGGCAACGGCGCCAACGGCTCAACGGGTGGAGTTGGTGGTAATGGAGGAACACTTACATTGAACTGCGCAACTTGCCCAACACCTGAAGAACTAATAGGAAAAAAAATTATATTATCAAACGGAGGTGGATCTTTTGGTTTCGGTGGTATAGCAGGCTATGAAGGACCAGCAGGGTTAGGTCCCTCGAAAAAAAATGGAATACCTGGCATTGTAGGATTTGACGGTGTACACGGTAAATCTGGGAATAAAGGAAGTTTAAAGTTTGAAAAAAATTGATGAATGGTTAAGCGATGGTTATACAGAGAAATTCCCCTTACAACTCAGATTGAGGAGCTTTGCAAAGCCATTAATATTAATCCCCATCTTTCATCCATCCTTCTGCAACGTAATGTTTTTAGTTTTGAAGACGCTAAAAAATTTTTCAGACCTTCTTTAGCAGAACTTCATGATCCTTTTCTAATGAAGGATATGGATCTTGCTATTACCCGAATGAAAGCTGCGATTGACCGAGAAGAAAAAATACTTATTTATGGTGACTATGATGTAGATGGAACAACAGCGGTCTCAGTTGTATTTAGCTATCTACGTAAATTTTATTCCCATTGCGCTATATATATTCCCGATAGATATGCTGAAGGTTATGGTGTTTCGCAAGCAGGGGTAGAATGGGCAGAGCAAAATGGTTACTCACTTATTATAACTTTAGATTGTGGCATCAAAGCATCTGATATGGTGGTGCTGGCTAACCATAAGGGTATAGACTTTATTATATGTGACCATCACTTACCTGATAAAGTAATTCCAAATGCTGTAGCAGTACTTGATCCAAAGCGAAATGACTGTCCATATCCTTATAAAGAATTAAGTGGGTGTGGAATTGGCTTCAAACTAATTCAGGCATTTGCGCATACGTATAGAGATGTAGCAGAAGTTTATGAGTACTTAGATTTAGTAGCCGTTAGTATCGCGTCAGATATAGTACCGATAACTGGTGAGAATAGAATCTTAGCACATTTTGGATTATTGAAGCTCAACTCAAACCCATCACAAGGTTTAAAAGCATTAAAAGAAATTGCCGCTATTCGCAATGATTTAGATATAACGGGAATTGTTTTTTCAATGGGTCCGCGTATTAATGCGTCGGGCAGAGTAGCACATGCGCGCGCAGCCGTTGAACTACTCATCGCGAAAAGCGAAGAAGAAGCAAATGCCCTTGCAGAAAAAATCAATATAAAAAATGACGAACGAAGGCAATTCGATTTAGACATCACGGAGGAGGCGATTGCTATGATTCACGAGAATGATAGCCGAAAGTCATCTAAATCAACCGTACTTTTTAAAAACACATGGCATAAAGGAGTTATTGGCATAGTTGCTGCTCGGTGTGTAGAAAAATTTTACAGACCAACGGTGATACTCACAGAATCAAACAATAAAATTACTGGCTCTGCGCGCAGCGTAAGTGGTTTTGATCTCTATGAAGCCATCTTTGCGTGCAGTGATTTGCTAGAAAAATTCGGAGGACATAAATATGCCGCCGGCCTTACATTAGACATCTGCAACTTAGAAGCATTTCAACTCAAGTTTGAAGAAGTAGTAACGGGTATGATTACAGAAGATATGCTCACCCCTGTAATTGATATTGATTTGGCCCTTGATCTTGATGCCATTACACCGAAATTTATTAATGTGCTGAAGCAAATAGCGCCGTTTGGTCCTGAAAATCCACGCCCTGTTTTTGCGGCTAATAATGTGTTTGTATATAGTGGATTAAGTACGTTTAAAGACAAGCATTTACGCTTTACAGCCGCGCAGCACGGCAATAAAAATGTTTTTAATGTTGTTGGTTTTGACATGGCTCACTATTATGAACAGATTGCCCAACACAGTCCTTTCAAAATGGCCTTTACTATAGAAGAGAACACCTACAACGGTAACACATCAGTACAGTTAAGAATTAAAGATTTAAAATTTAATTGATATGATATTACGTGCAGAACATTTGATGAAGAAATACAAGACCCGCACAGTGGTTAATGATGTTTCTGTACAAGTTCAGCAAGGTGAAATAGTTGGTTTGCTGGGCCCGAATGGTGCAGGTAAAACAACATCATTTTACATGATTGTTGGCCTAATTAAACCCAACGAAGGCAAGATATTTTTGGATCAGGAAGAAATTACACCAATGCCAATGTATCAGCGTGCTAAAAAGGGAATAGGATATCTAGCACAAGAGGCTTCTGTTTTTAGAAAGCTTACTGTAGAGGAAAACATTTTGGCTGTTTTAGAAATGCGTGACACAACCAAGCAGCAACGCAAAGAAAAAGTAGATGAAATGTTGGAAGAGTTCAGCCTTCAGCGGGTTAGAAAAAATCTTGGTATGTCTTTATCGGGTGGTGAAAGAAGAAGAACAGAGATTGCAAGAGCTTTGGCTGTAGATCCAAGTTTTGTATTGCTCGATGAGCCCTTTGCGGGAGTTGACCCTATAGCAGTTGAAGAAATTCAGACTATAATTTCAAAATTGAAAAGAAAGAACATTGGTATTCTTATTACCGATCATAATGTTGATGAAACACTTTCTATCACAGACCGTGCCTACCTTATGGTTGATGGAAAGTTATTTAAGTCAGGTACCGCAGAAGAATTAGCGAATGACCCGCAAGTTCGAAAAGTTTATCTTGGACAAAACTTTGAACTCAGAAGAGCCAAAATCAATATTGAGGATAATTAGCTAACAAGCGTATAGCATATTACTATAATTATCTTTCAACACTACATCTAATACTTATCATTTCTTCTTAGGGCAGTCGAATTATACCTGGGCTTTTATGTCTTTTCGGTTTTTATAAACTTCTTCACTTACCACTTTTTGTCTATTTTTGAAATTAGTAAAAATGTGAATGGGTCTAATTAATTCGATATTGACATGGGTAATGAAAAAACGGATCCATCAGATCGATCTATTCATGAAGTATCCCAATGAAGTTCAAGATGAATTACTAAAAAGACTTTTATACACCGCTCGGCAAACTGAGTTTGGTAAAAAATATCACTTTAATGATATCACTTCGTATGAACAGTTTTGCGAGCGTGTACCAATACACTCTTACGAACAAATATTTCCGCACATTGAACGACTCATGCGCGGTGAACAAAATATTTTATGGCCCACGGAGATTAAATGGTTTTCTAAATCTTCAGGTACCACCAACGCACGAAGTAAATTTATACCTGTATCAGTTGAAGCCTTAGAAGAATGTCACTTTAAAGGTGGTAAGGATATGTTATCTATTTATGTTAACAACAATCCTAATACACATATTTTCGATGGTAAAGGTTTAGGCGTGGGTGGAAGCCATCAAATCAACGAATTTAACACGACTTCAAATTCATACTACGGCGATGTCTCTGCGGTAATTATGCAAAATCTCCCACCTTGGGCACAATTTATCAGAACACCAAGTCTTGAGACCGCCTTGATGAATAATTGGGAAGACAAAATAGAAAAGATGGCGCGTGAAACCGGATTGGAAAATGTGACCAATATTGCGGGAGTGCCTACATGGACTATGTTGTTAATACAACGTATTGTTGAACTGCAAAAAAAATCTAGCATTCTTGAAGTCTGGCCTAATCTAGAAGTATTTTTTCACGGCGCTGTAGCTTTTGAACCCTATAGAAAATTATTTGCATCACTTATTCCCCGCAACACAATGCGTTACTGGGAAACGTATAATGCAAGTGAAGGCTTTTTTGGCATTCAAGATGAAAATGATTCAGAAGGTTTGTTGTTAATGCTCGATTATGGAATATTCTATGAATTTATTCCCATAGAAAATATAGAAGAAGAGAATCCAAAGGCCGTAGGATTGAAAGACGTAAAATTGGGAAAAAACTATGCTATGGTTATAACCACCAATGCGGGTTTATGGCGCTATAACATTGGTGATACTATTAAATTCACTTCTATATCACCCTATCGAATTAAAATTTCAGGAAGAACAAAGCATTATATTAACGCCTTTGGCGAAGAATTGATTATTGAAAATGCTGAATCAGCAATAACAAAAGCCTGCGAAGCCACCGGTGCAGTAATAGATAATTTTACTGCTGGCCCTGTGTATCTGGAACAAGGAAAGAAAGGCAGCCACGAGTGGATCATTGAATTTAAAGTAAAACCCACTGATCAAAAAAAATTCAATCACGTTTTAGATGAAACTTTGCGTAAAATAAACTCTGATTATGATGCTAAACGCATGCATAATTTAGCTTTGGAAGCGCCACGTGTTCATAGCGTAAGGCAAGGCACGTTTTATAACTGGATGAGGCGAAGGGGTAAACTAGGTGGACAAAACAAAGTGCCCCGGCTATCAAATACACGCGAGTATGTTGAAGATATTTTGAATATGATTAATAATAATTAACGATCGTTTTGTAAATTAGGACACAAGAGGTTTTCTATTAGGTTGTGTTCGTCATTTACATTTTTTTAACAAGCCTTCATGCGTTCGTTAATCTACGCTCTGTTCTTTCTTTTTTTTTCAGCCCCTTTGCTAGGGCAAAATGGAAATTATTTCCTTTCTCATTACGAATCGAGTGATGACCGTTCGGATAATGTGTGCTTCGCTATCGCACAAGACTATCAAGGTATTTTATATTTCGCTACCAAGACCGGCATATTACAATTTGATGGACGTAATTGGAATGAGCTCAACGGCAATGGTGCAGTTTATACATTAAGTAATAATATAACGGGCGATATTTTCTGGGGGGGTGCAAATGGGTACGGTAAAATTGCTTATGATGAATCTGGTTTTATTCAAAATCAGAAGTTATCATCGGGCAATGTTAAAGACGTTTTTCAAAGCATCGTAACCAGTGAAAAAGTATATTTTCTTAGCGACAAGGCATTATTTATTTATTCAAAAACTGATGGTAAGACCATTGAGATCAAATCAAATAATACCAATGGTTCCTTTACTTGTCTATTCGAATTATATGGTAATGTTTATGTCAATGCAGAAAGTGGAGGGGTTTTTAATGTTGATCAAAACAAGCTCATTAAATCAAAAATAGATTGGCCAGAAACAGAAATTTTATTTTCAACGCATTTCGACAACACCTATTTGGTAGGGGGCTTAAATAATCGTCTCTATGTCTGCTCACAGAAATTTAAATTCAAAGAAATAAACCTTGAAGATCAGGCTTATATCGACGCGGGTGTAGTGGTTAGCGCAAGCTGGATAAATAAGCAACTCATTGCATTAGGTACTTTACGGGGAGGAGTAATATTTATAAATCCCGTTACCGGAAAAACAAAAGAGTTAGTAAACTACAATACGGGTTTACCCGATAATGAAGTATTCGCTATGATGAGCGATCGCAATCAAAATATTTGGATTGCACATGACTACGGCTTTACACGGGTTGCGCCGTACTTGCCCATGCACTCTTTCGATCACTATAATGGATTAAAAGGAAATTTACTGTGCGCTATATCCTTTCGAGAACAAGTTTACGTTGGTACATCGCTTGGGCTCTTTAAGCTGGATAAAGAAGAGGTATATGATGAAATTACTTATTACGAAGATGTAAAAATTGTAGATAATAAAAAATCAAAAGAGAAAGACGATCCAGGAGAAACTCCACCTGTAAACGATAAGGTTCCGGAAATTCAAGTGGAATCAAAAAAGACTGGATTTTTCAACTTTCTGAAACGCAAAAAAAAGCCTGAGACTAATAAAAACGAAAAAATAAAGGACGAGATAAAAGAAGAACGTGTCGTTAAAGAATCTAATGCTCCTACTGAAAAATCATCTTTCTTAAGACGAAAGACAAAGAGTGTAAAAGTAACGCAAAGGGTTTTACGCTCGTCACAATATGTATATAAAAAAGTAGCCGGTATTGACGCTAAAATAACCCAGCTAATAGAAGTACAAGGCAAGCTCCTCGCAACAGGTTTAGGCGGTGCTTTTGATGTTACTGGGTTACAATCTAAACCGTTGTTAGAAGAGCCAGTTCGTTTCGTTTTTGCAAATAAAGATGTATTGCTCGCATCCACCTATCAAGATGAGATACGTGCGTGGTCATTAACCGGAAGTGGATGGCAAAGAATTTCATTGCTAAAAGATTTAGAAGATGAAATTACTTTCATTTTCGAGGGAGCAAAAGATGAACTTTGGCTTTGCGGGCTTGATAAAATATACAAACTTGAAATTTCTGGATTTTCCCTTAAAAAGATTCAGCGCTTAGTGTTACCAGGTGCCAACCCCGATGAGTCAGTAGGTATACAGTATAAAGGAAAAACACTTATTGTTAATTCTACAGGCTTCTTTGCATTTGACCGCACTAAAAATCAAATGGTTAAGATTGATACGTTACCTAAACCACATGTATATTTTGCAGGATCTAAAAGTTTGTGGTACCGTGATACGCACGGATGGAATTTATTAGGATCAACACCGGGTCATAGCAACTTGCAATTACTGAATCTATTTCAGGATTTACGTTTCATAACATCCGACCATTCATCAAACAATCTCTGGCTCATTACGGGTAACAATGAATTAATAAAATTTTTTGGCGAAAAGCTTCGGCCCTATGAAGCAGGCTATCCACTAATCGTAAAATCTATTCGCAATGGAGAAAATAAAATCTCTTCTCAAACCAAAATAAAAATAGATGAACGCCAGAGCGCGCTATCTGTAGAAGTAGTGCAACCTGATTACATAAGTGCGCATTCCATGGAGTACCGTTATTTCTTAAAGGGTCTTCACAAATCATGGTCTGAATGGTCTGACAATAATAACGTTGTAGACTTCCCTTATCTCCCTCAAGGAAAATATACATTACAAATTCAATCCAAAGATATTTTTGGAAAGATAAGTGAGATAGAATCAATGACTCTTAATGTGCAACCGCCGTACTGGCAAAGACCTTGGTTCTATGCGCTTGAGTTTGCTTTATTTGCGATGCTGGTGGGAGCATCGTTTAGGCTCAGCTCGCGCTATGCCATTGTTAGCCGCATACTTTCCTTATTAACAATCATTCTGCTTATTCAATTTATTCAAACTATAATCAATAATTATTTCGCCACGACCACTAGTCCGGTAATTGACTTTTTTCTACAGGTAGTTGTGGCTCTACTTATACTTCCTGTTGAAGGCGTTTTGCGGAGGTTTATGGTACGCTCCATTGACGCCACTGAAATCTATCACTTTATAAAAAAGAAGAAGGATGGACGTGAGGTGAATAAAAAGGCAACTCCATAAGACTTACATCCTTTCGTAGATAGACTTCAATACTTCCTCCATGTTTTTTCGAATTTCACTTGTCGTAGATGTGAAGTTGTTGTTCATGAAAGAAAATATGAATGTCTTTCCTTTTTTAGTTACGAGATAACCACTTAGACAATGATTGTTGCTTAGCGTGCCTGTCTTTCCGAAAATGTAAGGCTCATCCGCTTTATACCAATTTTTTAGCGTGCCTGATTTGCCACCCGTGGCAAGTAAATAAAATAACCGTTCTCTAGGCATGAGATTATATATTTTTTGCCAGACATTAATAATAGACCTAGGCGTAAATAAATTATAACGCGATAATCCAGATCCATCTACCCATACAGGTTCATCTGAGAGATCTTTTAAAAGAGTTTGCTTAACATATTTAATTGTTATCTCTGGCTTTAACGTGTCGCTTAATATTCCTGCGCAAGTAAGCAAGAGCTGTTCGGCAATAAAGTTATCACTGTCTTGCATCAATACCCGGTATAGACTATCGGTAGGTAAACTATATAACAGCGAAGTGTTACGAGAAAACTTTCTATTCGTAAATATCACTTCTCTATGCAAGGTGTCAGTTAAAAGTGATGTGATAAGAAGTGGATCTACTTTGAAGGGAACATCCCATGATCGATTTCTTTTGATTCTGCTAGGATAGAGATTAGTAATATTTGAATCGAGCTGTCTAACCACCTTGGCCTTCTCAAGGAAGCCCGCCTTGGATACAAATTTTTTAAAGAAAAAAGGTACAACCAAACTGTCTGGTTTGTTCTCATAGACAGTAAAGATGTTTCCATAAATAGGAAACGAGAAACGTTCTGGTGAATAGTAGTCATTATAATCATCCCAAGCCCAGCCGCGACCAAAATGAGTGGTCTGCAAATTAGAAGCAGAGAAGTAAAGATTTTGCTTGGCATATTTCAAAAAGTCAAATACCCGATTGTTGTTGTAAACATTTTTGTATAAAAATGAAGGGTCGCCAGTGCCTTGAAAAATTAATGAATCACCACTAACAATAAACTTTATAGCGGGAATTGAATCACCAATAATTTTTAAGGATGCGAAAAAAGTAAAGATTTTTGTGTTAGACCCCGGTGTGAAATATTTGTTGGAATTATATTCATACACCGTCTTCTTAGTTTCAAGATCATAAAGAACAAAGCCAATATGATCTTGGAATTTATTTTCTGATGACTTGAAATGTTTTGTAAGCGATTTTTTTGATAGAGGGGAACAATTGCAAATAATTATGCCGAGAAGGAAGAATGTGAACAACTTTTTCATTATAAATTTTTTAAGTATCGCTCCACCAATACTTGATGATGGTGCGATTCATGACCCGCTATGATGTAACCTAGATTCAAGACTGATAACACTACATTATTTGCCGTACCTGAGCGTTGCAGCATGTTTGTTGAAAAGCTTGAGAATAAATCGACAGTAGAAACACGAAGTTGTTTCATTTCTTTTATTAGTCTTGCAACTGAACGGGCGTCTGCATTGGCTTCAGGAGCATAGTCATTTTCTTCAAAGCCTGCTAAAGGTGTTTTGTCATTTCTAGCGAAACGAAGTGCACGATAGCACATAATTCGCTCCACATCCATCAAATGGCAAAGAACTTCTTTGATGCTCCATTTTTCTGGCTGATAACGATAATGGCCTTTTTCTTCAGGAACATTTTCTATTAAGGCTAATACCTTATTTGAAGATAGCCTCAAGGCGTCAAGCATATCATGATCCTTGACATGTTCAACATAGCCTTTATAAAATGAAGGAAGATTTTGTAAATCAGGTTGCATGGTGAGGGTACATTACAATTAGAGATTTGAGAGTATGGTTAAAAGCGGTTCAACATCAATTTGTATCTATAGTATTGTATATAATTAATGGAGCATTTTATCAAAGGTATTAGTTGCAACAAAATGATAGTTAGATCGTGCATTTCGGTATATGGCTTGTGCTACCTTTTTGCCTTCGGCTGTTTTAATTAATTCGCTATAAAGCGGACTAAGAAATTTTCTACGACCGGTTTGCGTTAAAAACTCGTCAAGTTTTTTATCGGCTTCTTTATATTGATATCGAATGGCTAATGTTAACCATGCAGTTAAAATTTCAGCATTACCTGATGATGTAAAATTTCCAAACGAATCAAGCTTAGCTAATTGTTGGTGAGTTAGATTTTGAGGTAAATTTTTTAAAAAGTGAAGCCATTCATGTGTACTCCAATTTTTAATTATTTCTTTATCTAGCTGTTGAGAAGATTGCCACGTTGAAATAGCATCATCAACTTTTTTAAATCGATCAGCTTTCGGCTGAGGACAATTTTCTGGAAGCCCTTCTGTAAAAATCCATGCGTTGATAAGTGAATCAGGCAGCGCAACAGTGTATTTTGTTTGATAGTATTTTTTTATGTGTGCAATAAAAGTATCGGTATCCATAATTTTAAACGCATACTCAGAAAAGTAATCTTTGAGGAACGCATCAAATTTATCACGACCATATTTCTCTTCAATTGTACGTAGAAAAAAATATCCTTTATTATAGGCGATTTCTGTTACACCATCGTCAGGACTTCTACCCGTAAGGTTGAGCTTAAGTTTTGTATCTGCCGCTAGACCACTTGCATTTAATGATTTGATTTCATCTTTTAAATCTTGGAGATGAAGGGATGATAGCATCTCTGCGTAATCTCTTCCATATAACTTTTCCATTATGCGGGTTTCAAAGTAGACAGTGAACCCTTCATTAAGCCAGAAGTCATTCCAAGTTGCGTTGGTCACTAAGTTGCCAGACCAGCTGTGTGCAAGCTCATGCGCAATTAGCGATGTAAGCGAACGGTCACCTGCAAGTATGGTTGGTGTAGCAAAAGTAATGCGTGGGTTTTCCATACCACCAAATGGGAAACTTGGAGGTAGCACAATAACATCGTAACGTTCCCATCTATATGGCCCATATAACGCTTCAGCGCCAGCTATCATTTTCTCAAGATCAGCAAACTCCCAGGCGGCCGTGTCGATCAGTGAGGACTCTGCATACACTCCACTTCGTTCACTAATCGATTTAAATGAAACATCGCCCACAGACAGCGCAAGTAGGTAAGATGGAATTGGTTGCTTCATTTCAAAACGATAAGTGCCTGAATCATTTTTTTTCTGCGGATTAGAGGCACTCATTAAAGGAAGCAGCTCTTTAGGAACCATAATCTCTGCGCTGTAAGTAAAACGTACTCCTGGAGAATCTTGGCAAGGCACCCAACTGCGTGCTAATATGGCTTGTGATTGTGTAAACAGAAATGGATATTTCTTCCCTGCAGTTTGTTGTGGGTTAAGCCATTGCAAAGCTTCGGCGTTTTCACTTGTCTTATAGTGAATGGAAATAGTTGTTACAGATTTTGGAATAGAAATAATTAAAGCCCGCCCAAGCAAGGCATCTTCATCAGATAATTTGAAATTTAAAGCGTCGCCTTTATCTGTATTTATTTTTTCTATTCTCAAACCCTTTGTATCAAGAATAATTTCTGTTGCAGAACCTGAAGATAGAATATCCCATGTAGCGATAGCAGAGATTACGCGCTTGTCAAAGTCAATAACAGCTTTCCAATGTAGGTTAGTTACACGTGCTATATTAGGTTTAGAAAAAGAATGTATGTCTTGAGGTATCGCAGCCATTTCTGTTTTTGGTTTTTGAGATTGACAAGCAAGCAAAGTGCTAGAAATTAAAATGAAGCAAAGAATATTTTTACGCATAGGTCTTAAGCATAAGTCATTAGATTAAGCGCAACCGCCATACACATTCGTCACACAAATGGTACGAAGAATTATTAGTTATAAACAAACTCACCTACTTTACTTTTGATGGTAACTTGTTTTTTATTAGAAGCTTCTACACGTCCAATAACCTGGGCATCTACACCAAAACTTTTTGAAATATTAATAATTTCTTGGGCGTATTTATCTTCAACATATAGTTCCATGCGGTGACCCATGTTAAAAACTTTATACATTTCTTTCCAATTTGTTCCACTCTCTTCTTGGATCAGTCTAAAAAGTGGTGGAATTTCAAACAGATTATCTTTTATAATATGAAGCTTTTCAACAAAGTGTAAAACTTTAGTCTGAGCACCACCACTGCAATGCACAGCACCGTGAATGTTACTGCGAAGTTTGTTAAACACCTCCATAAGAACAGGAGCGTAGGTACGTGTGGGAGATAAAACAAGCTTACCAATATTTACATCTACACCAGATACTGTATCTGTGATGTTATACTTACCTGTATATACAAGGTCAGCTGGCAGTTCTTTGTCGAACGATTCTGGATATTTAGCAGCATATGTGTTTGAAAACATATCATGCCTTGCCGATGTTAGACCGTTACTGCCCGTGCCGCCATTGTAGGCATCTTCATAATTCGCTTTACCGTATGATGCCATGCCTACTATAACATCACCTGCCATAATGCGATCATTGCTAATCACATCACTTCGTTTCATACGTGTTGTTACGGTGCTATCAACAATAATAGTTCTTACAAGATCGCCTATATCAGCAGTTTCACCGCCTGTGCTGATGATGTTTAGTCCATGCTTTCTAAGCATTTCTAAAATTTCTTCAGTTCCATTAATGATCGCCGAGATTACTTCACCAGGAATAAGATTTTTATTTCTTCCAATGGTGGAGGAGAGCAAAATGTTTTCTGTAGCACCAACACAAAGCAAGTCATCAATATTCATTATGATGGCGTCCTGCGCAATGCCTTTCCATACAGAAAGGTCGCCAGTCTCTTTCCAATACACATAGGCTAATGAAGATTTTGTGCCAGCGCCATCGGCATGCATAACGGTACAGTAGGCGGGGTCATTGCCGAGATAATCCGGAACAACTTTGCAGAATGCTTGTGGAAATAGACCTTTATCAAGTTTACTAATTGCCTGATGAACATCTTCTTTCGAGGCTGAAACCCCACGTAAATTATAGCGATCGGACACAGATTATTTGGTTACAATGAGTAACGCAAATGTGCGAATTTATATGCTAAGTTGGCGAAGCTTTAACGAGCATTTTACGGTTAATGTGGCTTAACTGGTAACGTTACAATAAACGTGCTGCCTGTACCCAATTTGGTTGTATAGCCAATTGAGCCACCAAGTTTATAAAGTATTTGTTTGCTTAAATAGAGGCCTAAACCTGTTGTAGTTTCGCCAGACGTTGTTTTAGCGGAAAGTTTTTGAAATTTTGTAAACAACCTGGCTTCATCTTCAGGTGTGAAGCCACCTATTTGATCACGTACGCTGAACTCAATGAAATCACCTTTTTTCTTCAGTTCTATAAAGACTTCCTTACCTTCTGGTGAGAACTTAATAGCATTTGATAATAAAATATCGGCTATCCTGGTAAGCCAAGGTGTATCTGAAATAATAACTAAATCAACAGGCGTGTTGATATGAATTTTGATACTTTTTTTCTCTGCTAACGACTTGAATGTTTTTACAGCTTTATTGATGAAGCTTTTCAGATCTATTTCTTCCATGCGGATATCGATGCCGCGGTATTCAATGTTTCTATAGTCTACCAGATTTCGCACCATACCTAGACCATCAACAACTACTTGGTGAATTTTATCAAGATATTGTAGTTGGTCCTGCGTAAGATTTTCTTTACTCATCTCAAGCAGTTGTACTAAAGCAAAAATGCGATTAAAAGGTGCTTTGATATCGTGTGAAACGATGCTTATAATCTGTTGCTTTTCTTTGTCAAGGTCAGCAATAGTTTCTTTTAGCAGGTCAATAGGGTTCTCTTCTGGTTCTCCGTACATAACAGTCAATTAACGAAAGTTACTTCTAAGATGGCTCAAAATTAGTTCAATGTCAGAATTTAATGCGAATTTCATCATTAAACTCAACGGGCACCCGAATGGGTAAGCCATGGTACGTTAGTTTTAACACTCCTTTGTACTCCACTTTGAATTTTTTACCGCCAATAATTCCGAAGAGGGTATCCATAAATCCAAGTTCTTTCATAGCCAGCTTTACTTCAAGGGGTATCGAGAATTCATCTCTGGCAGGAATAATTGTTTTCAAGTCTTGATTAACATGCGCCACTTTCTTACCATCAACAAAGACTTCTACATTGATCTTTTTAAGTCGCATTCGTACATTATTAGGGTTGTAGAACACGGCATTGGCCTTTAAAGTTGGTTCGGAGGCTGCATCAACCACTACATCTTTAATTTGGCGCAAAACAATTTCATCTTTGGGAAGGGTACAACCTGTTACAATGAATAAGAGTACTAACACAACCCCAAATTTTTTCATTCTATCGTATTCTGCTTTACGTTGTTGCCGAAAAGGTATTGCAAAATTTTGGTTATTATGTCTATAGCCTACACCACATTCTTCATGTAATATTGACCGTTGACTATTAAATTTATTCATATCTGTAAGTATAGACATTTTAGAAAGTAAATTTGTTACATGATTTCAATTTTCAATGCTGTAGCTGATGGTTTAGCGGAAAATGGCTTTGCCGTTGTTGATAATTTTCTTAATGACAAAGAGGTTAATGATATTCTGGCATTAGAAGATTTTCAAAATCCAAAATTCCAATTTAAAAAAGCAGGCATAGGAAAAAATGAAGGTCTTCAAATCAACGAAGCAATACGAGGTGATCATATTCAATGGGTCAATAAAATTTCTGCACCCGCCCCCGCACAGATATATTTAAGCCGTTTAAACAACCTGGTTCTATTTTTAAATCAATCACTATTTCTTAGTCTAAAAGATTATGAAGTACATATGACAGTTTACCCAGCTGGTTCTTTTTATAAACGCCACCTAGATCAATTTAAAAAAGATGATCATCGAAAGCTTTCAGTTATATGTTACTTAAACAATGGCTGGATTGACGAACATGGTGGGCAATTACGCATGTACTTACCCAATCAACATTTAGACGTTCTACCAATTGCCGGAAGGTTGGTGTGTTTTAGAAGCGATCAGATAGAGCATGAAGTTTTACCGGCTACACGAGAACGACTTAGTTTAACGGGATGGATTCTAGATCAGCTTGTGGATTTAAGGCACTTGTAATGATCTAATGATCTAAAGAAATCAAAAATCATTAAGCTAAACGAACTCACTTAAGAATTTGATTGTACAATGATTGTTTTTCGATTTAGCGTATATAACTTGACGCATACACATTGTTTTAACATCTAAAAAAAATTTAATTTATATGAAAAAACCAATCATTCTTATAGTGCTTTTATTTCTTGTCGGTTTTACAAAAGCCCAAGACCTTACAATATGTCACACTTCTCCAACTGAAAAGTTTGCCATGTTTGCTTCAAACAAAAAATTTAATGGTTCGCACGCTAATCCAAAACCATTTGTGTATGTGAGCCAAGAGGGCGGAAAAATGATTAAGATTAAATGTGCTGACGGTGTTGATGCTAATGCCTATGTAATTATGGCGAAGAAGGAGACAAACAACTGGGTTTTTGTTTTCCAGGAATGGTGGGGTTTAAATGACTATATCAAACGTCAATCAGAAGATCTCTACAGGGATCTCGGCAACGTAAATGTTATAGCTTTAGATATGTATGATGGCAAACTTGCTGCTGATAAAGAAACTGCAGGCAAATACATGCAGGAATTTAAACAAGATCGGGGAAACAACATTGTGAAGGGTGCTTTAACTTTTGTAGGAGAAAAGGCAAAGGTAGGAACTATCGGTTGGTGCTTTGGTGGCGGCCAGTCTATACAGGCAGCACTCACAGCCAACAAACAAACAGCGGCATGTGTTATGTATTACGGCATGCCCGAGGAGGATGTAACAAGGCTAAAAAATTTAAAATGTGATGTTCTTATGATCTGGGCAACGCAAGATAAATGGATTAATAAGGAGATAATAGATAAGTTTCAAGTCAACATGAAAGCAGCCGGAAAGAACCTTACAATTAAACCTTATAATGCAGGCCATGGCTTTGCAAATCCAAGTAATGGAACAGGGTATGATGAAGCTTTCTATAAAGACGCTTATCAAAACACATTAGCATTTTTTAAGACAAGGTTAAATTAAAATAAATTTTACAGTATTATAAATAGAAAAAGCCATTCAAGAGAGTGGCTTTTTATTTTAAATCTGAAACGATAAGTCTACATAGATTTCCTCAACACAAATCGATAATATTGACGCTCGCCACTCTTCAGTGTTAAATGGAATCGTGAGCCCACCACGCCAGCAAACTCATTAAAAAGCTTTTGCCATCGGGTAGGTATTAATTTTTCTATGCGTTCTTTTTTTGTTCCATCTTCAGCTTCGATAGAACGAATAACGTTATCACTAATGTTTTCCTCTTCTAGCATTTCCATGCCTGTATTTCTCAATTGACCTTGCAGCACATTTATTTTGTTGTCGCCTCTAAAGTCAACTAATAATAAATGCCCCCCAGGTTTTAAAACTCTTTTTACTTCGTTAAGGAATTTTTCGACAGACCCATACGCATGGCATGACTCAACGTTAATAACCACGTCAATACTATTATCAGGCAAAGGAATTGATTCAGCACTACCTTGAATGAATTTTAAATTGGCAACCTTATGTATTTTGTTGGCTAAGTCCACGGCACTTTGAGCTAGGTCTAAGCCAATGTAGGATGCGGGTTTAAAATAACCTGCAATGTGTTTTGCACCACCACCACGGCCACTGCCTACCTCAAGTACTTGTTTTCCAGCAATTTCTTTCTTCGAAGCCAGATAATGATACATCTGCAAAGAGTATTTTTGAATTTTAGGATCTTCAGGTAGTTCTAGTGGCTTTTCATTTGTATTGGGTATATACCCGTAATTCATAAAATGCCAATCTTCTGCAGGAATGTGTTTCGCTAATAATTCATATGTTACTTTGGCGTTTAGTCGTTTGAACCATGCAAAACGCTTCAACACATACATAATCATTTTAAGCATATTCTATTTTTTGGATTTATGCGCAATTTAATTAATGCCATTAACAATTTACGATTAACGATTAACCCTCTTCACAAAATTAATCTTCAACCCCACATAAAAATTTCGTCGAGCCGCGGCGTTATAAAATCTTTGTCTATCAGCATTTAGGTCGTTACCTAAACTGTACTGTGCATCAAGCGCATTGTCAATGCCTGCAAAAAAGTCAAGAACGAGTTTTTGCGTTTGGGTTCTATAGCCCGCACGGCCGCTTAGTAAATTATAGGGGTTCGCAAATTCAGTGTTGCTATCATCTAGCGGAATTCTATCAATATAATTAAATGTAAAATTTCCATACAGCCTTTTCCATATCGTAAAGTCAAGGCCGGCCAATAATACAATGGGTGCAACACCTGTAAGTTTGTTACCTGAGAGATCTAAAGTGTCTTTGTCGTAATTGGTAAATTTATAATCGCTCAATGTGGAGCTTGTCCATAATTTAAAATTATTTAATAGCGAACTTGATCTCAAATTAGGCGTCCATGCTAAGCTCAATTCAATTCCCTTCTGTGAAGTACTTCCGGCATTTATAAAATATTCGCCGCCGTTGTCAGTTCGCCTTAAGGTTATGGCATTGCGTAATTGAAATGTATAAGTTGTAATATCCAGATTCAATATATTATTTAATATAGATGCATGTACCCCTGCTTCTATGTTGTTTCCTTTCTCAGCTTCAAGTGTTTTATCGAATACAGATGATGATGGATAGATTTCAGCAACAGTTGGGGGTGAAAACCCTTGGCTAACGCTTCCATAAATCGAAAGTGAAGAATTGATTTTTTTCAATAAAGCCAAGCGCGGCGACATGACGGGTGTAAAGTTTCTTTCCTCCCTCACATTAGGATCAACTGAAAGCCTAATGAATTTTGTAGTGGAAAAATTTATGCTACCACCTAGCGTGAGGTAAAAGTTATAAGGCATTACAATTTCAGTTTGCGCAAATAAAAACGAAGTGTTCGATGTGATCTCATCATCTGTTAATTGCACGCCTGCATTGCCATAATTATTAGTGTATGTTTTAATGGGCGAAAATCCAACCTGAAACTCGCCACCAAAATTGAATTTAAATTTTTCACTATTGTATTGCGTAACACTCCTGCCCCCTAAACTTTGCTCTGTTCGTCGTTCATAATTTCTTATAGCAGGATTTTCAAATTGTGTAAATGTGCCATAAACACCCGTTCTATTCGACCAACGAGTATTAAAAATATATTCTTGTGATAGGCCCGTGTAAAAGGTTTTGTTATCAATAGCAGCTTGTTGATCAACAGCTCCAGGCAGTGTACCCGACGGCCTTGCTTGTTTAGGGTTCGCTTCGTATTGATCCTTTGTTAGGCCACCCGGCGTTTCATAGTTTAAATGGGCGTAGACAAGATTTACAGATATAATGCGGTTATTATCCACGTTAAAATTTCCCTGTACTTGCACGGCATTCCGTTCCATTTTTGATTGCTCACGATATCCGGCTGACTGTTGATGGGCAAATTGAACATTGGTGTTAACTTTTTCAGAACTGCTTTGTGCGCCTAGTGTATATCGAAACATACCATAGCTTCCGCCCGAACTTGAAAATTGTAGCTGCTTTCTGTTGAATTCTGGTTTATAACTTTTTAACAGCATAACGCCGCCCGTTCCTGCACCATATAAGCTTGATCCGGGTCCTTTTATAATTTCAATGTTTTGCACAGCCGTGAGGTCAATCAGATTTAGATAGGTATTCCCTCCTGGATCAGTAAAGGGCAAATCATTCCAATAAACTTTTACATTTCGAATACCAAAAGGCGACCGCAAGGTGCTGCCGCGAACTGAAATTCTATAGCTTCCGGGCGATCGCTCTTCCATACGAACACCAGGAATCGTATTTATTGCCGGTACCAATGAAACAGGACTAAATCTTTCAAAGTCTTTTTGACCAATTAACCCGACTGAAGCCGGCACCTCATTTAAAGACCGTCCATATTCATAAGCCCGAATGGTAACTTCTTTCAATATTTTGGATGAATCGGCAGTGACATAGGCTGAATCCTGCCCCATCCCATTTAAACATAAATGGGCTAAGGGAATAAGAAATAAAATTCTAAGCATTAGAATGGTCTTAAGCCTTGAAATAGGGTGAAATTAGTACTGAAACCAAGCAGGTGGAAACACATAAACACATATAGTGACAAATTCAGGAAAATTCACCATATTGTAAAAATCTGAACTATAGATCAGTTCACGTGGTTCTTGACTAGCAACATAATACACTAAAAATCAATATAATGGGAAGACCTCCAGTATTACCAAAGAAGAAAAAAGATGGGTTTTGGCTCGAAATCAGAAACAAGGGCGCAAAAACAGGAACAATTTTAATTCGTGACAGCCGTCAGGCAATGATGCAAGCAGCTAAACAATACGAAAATACCAAAGACGTATTCATTCTTGGCGAACACAAAAACGGCAAACGCATAGAAGAATCTAAAAAGAAGAGCGCTGCTGCAGCTGCGGCGGCTGAGTAGAACATCAACTAAATTTTAAAAGCAAAAAATATCTTCCAGAAATGGTATAGATATTTTTTGCTTTTGTTTTGAATACCTTCTTCTTAATGTGCTTCAAGCCAATTCAATCCTATTCCCACCTCAACCTCCATAGGTACTTCAAGCTGCACAGCATTCGTCATTAGCTTTACAACGCTTTCTTTAACAAGCTCTATTTCATCTTTATGTAAGTCAAATACAAGCTCATCGTGAACTTGCATAGTCATTCTGGTTTTCAAATTCTCTTTTAACAGCCACTTTTGAATATCAATCATGGCTATTTTTATAATGTCTGCCGCGCTTCCTTGAATTGGTGCGTTTATAGCATTTCGTTCGGCAAACCCTCGGGTAGCTACATTCCGAGAATTAATATCGCGTAAGTAGCGCCTCCTCCCCATTAAAGTTTCTACGTATTCCATCTGCTTAGCTTTTGCAATGGAGTCATCCATGAACTTTTTTATAGCAGGGAACTCAGTAAAGTAAGCTTTAATAATTTCAGCCGCTTCGGATCTGGAGATGTTCAAATTTTGCGCTAGTCCAAAGGCAGAGCTTCCGTATAAAATTCCAAAATTTACCTCTTTTGCTTTCCTTCTCATGTCTGGTGTAACTTCTTCAAGCGACACATGAAAAACTTTCGCAGCGGTTGTAGTGTGTATATCTCGTTTATTACGAAAAGCTTCAATCATAATTTCATCATGTGCGAAAGAAGCAGCAATACGCAATTCAATTTGCGAATAATCTGCTGACATAAATTGATACGCATCACCACGTGATATAAATGCTTTCCGAATAAGTTTTCCTTTTTCCGTTCGTATAGGTATGTTTTGCAAATTTGGATTGTTAGAGCTTAGTCTTCCTGTTGCCGCAACAGCCTGTCGATAGTCCGTATGAATTCGACCATCCACTTTACTTATCATTTTTGGTAAGGCATCAACATACGTAGAGCGCAATTTTTCATACTCACGGAAGTCTAATATTTTTTTCGCGATGTCGTGCTTATCAGCCAACGTAACAAGTACATCTTCACCCGTAGCGTACTGACCTGTCTTTGTTTTTTTTGGCTTTTCTATCAACTTCATTTTTTCAAAAAGCACTTCCCCCAATTGTTTCGGAGACCCGATATTAAACTCTGACTCTGCCATCGCAAAAATTTCACGCTGCACTATTTCGCTCTCTATACGAAGTAACTCAGACATCTTGGCTAAGGCATCAACATCTACTCTTACCCCTTCGTATTCCATAGCTGCCAGCACACAGACCAACGGCATTTCTATATCGCTCATTAATTTTGCATGCCCTCTGTTTCCTAGTTCATGTTGTAATTTTTCTTGGAGTTGAAAAATTAAATCTGTGCGCTCACATACTTGATTTTTTTGTTTAGAGTTGGTGTCAGCAAACAAATCGTAGCTCAAGTACTGATTGCATAGTACGGGTAAATCATGTGAGGATTCGGGCTCGATGAGGTAATGTGCTATCATGGTATCGAATAACTTCCCGTGTAATTCGGCGCCTGCCTTTTTCAAGGCTAGGATGGTAGCTTTCAAGTTATGACCACTTTTTTCAATGGCGGGCTCTTCAAAAACATTTTTGAATTCAGCTACAATCATTTTTGAATTTTCTACAGTAAAAGGAACAAAATGCGCTTCTTGCGGCTTGAACGAGAAAGCTAGACCTTTGAGTTGGCAACCAAAGTTACTCACATCATCGGTAACAGATTCTATGGCAATAGTTTTCTGTTGCTGAAGTATATCAATTAACTTTTTTCGATCCTCAGCTGAATCATATTGATGATAGGCTGTAGCGTGGGGACTATAGATTTTCTTTTCCGCTTCATCTCCCATGGGTTCGGGTTTTCCAAACATTGACAATTGTGGTGTCTGAGGTTTGCTTGGAGCGCTAGGGGTGCCATTACCAAAAGCACGAGATGCTATTCCTTTGAATTCAAGTTCATCAAAGATTGGTTTCAACACATCAATGTCAGGGCCACTGTATTTTAATTTTTCTTCGTTGAATTCTACGGGTACATCTAAACAAATTGTAGCAAGCCTTTTTGACAGCAGGGCTTGTTCAGCATATTTTTCAACCAAATCTTTTTGCTTCCCCTTTAGCTCTGCAGCGTTAGCAATTATTCCTTCTATTGAACCATATTTTTTAATCAAAACTGAAGCTGTCTTGGGGCCGAACCCCGGAATGCCCGGAATGTTATCCGATGAATCACCCTGTAGGCCTAGCATATCTTTTACTTGCGATACATTCGCTATATCCCATTTTTCGCAAACGTCTTTTACCCCTAAGACATCAACGGCATTACCCATGTATGCGGGTTTGTAGAGGAACACATTGTCCTTTACTATTTGCCCGAAGTCTTTATCGGGGGTCATCATGTAAACTTCAAAGCCCAATGTAGCTGCCTGCGTTGCTATAGTACCGATAATGTCATCGGCTTCATAACCATCCATTTCTAAAATGGGTATGTTAAAACCCCTAATGATTTCTTTTACTTTGGGTATACCATAGCGGATGTCTTCCGGAGTTTCTTGTCTTGTTGCCTTATACGCTTCATAAATATCATCACGAAAGGTTTTTGCAGCCGTATCGAACGCTACAGCGATGTGCGTAGGTTTTTGTTTCGATATAACTTCTAGCAACGTGTTTGTAAAACCAAACGGCACTGAAGTATTAGCACCTTTCGAATTTATTCTTGGTGTTTTGGTAAAGGCAAAATGTGCCCTGTAAATCAATGCATAAGCATCAAGAAGAAATAATTTTTTTGTTTCTGTTGACATGGGGCGAAGGTAAATAAAAAGCGTTGAGTTGCTAGCTTCTTACACGATAGAGGTAAGGAATAACCATTTCATCGGATTAACCATTTCATCTTATTACTACATAGGATGTTTAACATTTAAAATCTTCAACAATGAAAAGAAGGAAAAAGTTAAGGGTGGATTAGAAACTTAATCTTAAATTTCCGTATAACTATACAAACGTGTTGCTAACTAATCAATTACCTGTTGAATCTTTTCTGTATTGGGAAAGCAATTTCCCGAATGATATTTTTCTTCGTCAACCAATTAATGGAATCTGGAAAACGTGGACATGGAGAGAAGCTGGTAACGAAATAAAAAGGATTGCATCCGCATTAAATAGTTACAGCCTTCCAGAAAAAAGTAATGTTGCTATCCTTTCTAATAATTGCGCACATTGGATCATGGCTGATTTAGCTATAATGATGTCAGGACATGTCTCCGTTCCCATATATCCAACACTTGAGGCATCCACAATTCAACAAATTTTAGAACATAGTGAAACTAAAATTCTTTTTGTCGGAAAGCTTAACAAATTCGCTAAGCAAAAACCTGCTGTTCCAACAACTGTAAAATGTATTAGTTTTCCTTATTATGGAGAAACAGAAGGTGAGCGTTGGGATGACCTGCTTAAGAAAAATGAGCCCTTAAGAGATTTAAAAAAATCTACCCATGAAGACCTTGCTACCATTATGTACACTTCTGGCACCTCTGGAAAACCAAAGGGTGTAATGATTAAGTATGGCGCTATAAGTTATACGGTATTCAATGCAACAAATGATCTTAAAATTCCACAGCGTCTACGCTTGTTCTCTTATTTACCCATGAGCCATATAGCAGAACGAATTGGAATCGAGATGATTGGTATTTATAATGGCGCAACGTTTTCTTTTGCAGAATCACTTGAATTATTTGGCAAAAATCTAACAGATGTTAAACCTAATCTTTTCTTTGCAGTTCCTCGTATCTGGGCAAAATTCCAGGAGAAAATCCTCGACAAGACGCCACAAAAAAAATTAGACTTCCTACTCTCAATCCCTATTGTAAACACCATAGTCAGACTAAATATTAAGAAAAGATTAGGACTTGATAAGGCACCTTATTTATATACTGGTGCTGCACCGATTGCTTTAAGCTTATTGCTATGGTTTGATAAACTAGATATTGAAATTTTTCAGGGTTATGCCATGACTGAGAATACTTGCTATGGAACATTTAATAGTAGGGGTGCCAATAAATACGGCACTGTTGGGCAGGTATTAACAGGAATGGAAGTGAAAATTGGTGAGAACGATGAAATTTTAATTAGACATAACGCGCTGATGAGCGGTTATTACAAAGAACCAAAACAAACAGAAGAAGCTTTTATAGACGGATTTTTCTGCACGGGCGATCAGGGTGCAATTGATGAAGATGGCTTCCTAACAATAACTGGAAGGGTAAAGGACCTATTCAAAACAGATAAGGGTAAATACGTTGCGCCTTCGCCTATAGAAGTTCTTTTACAGTCAAATCCAAATATTGATCAAGCCTGTGTGGTAGGTATGGGCATACCTCAGCCTATTGCTTTGATTGTGCTTTCTACAGTTGGCAAAGCCAAAACGAATGAGGAGGTTATCTCAAACATTTCAAATGCGATGACCGAAATTAATTCGACGTTAAACTCTTATGAACGCATTGAAAAAGCCGTGATCATGAAAAACGATTGGACTATTGAAAACGGATTAATGACTCCGTCCCTGAAAATAAAACGCAATGAGGTAGAGAAGATTCATCTCCCTAAATATCCTGCATGGTACGCAAAACAAGGCGAAGTGATCTGGGAATAGTACTATTTATCCTTTCCAATCCACCCTAGATGCGTATGTTTAAAATCATCTGTATACTTTAAGCCATAGCCAAAGGCACGATCCATAGCGCTATGACCGAAAAGTAAAATTCCTGCAAAAAGCAAATCAGGTGCATTTGTAAGAAGACCAACGACACCAAGCCCAATGGCTAAAATTTGATGATGGACAATGTTATACAACCAAGCGCCTACTTTTGGATTTATTAAATAACCAAGCATACTTATATCAGGCGCCAATAGCCAGACTGGAAATAACCACCAGGCATATCCTAAATGTGTTGTAAGCCAAAACAAAAAATAAACTTTCCAATCTCTTCGAGTTGTATAAGTGATTTCATAATATATTCTATAATGCCATTAGATCGCTACGGATAAACATACCTTAATAAAAGGTGTGTTTCAAAACGTTGAATGTTGCGTATTTTTGAAACTCAAATTTAAACACGCCAACATGTCGAAAAAAGTTATTTATTCAGATAAAGCGCCTGAGGCTATTGGCCCATATAGCCAAGCAATTATTACCGGTAACATGCTTTTTATAAGTGGTCAGATAGCAATCCAAAAATCTTCTGGCAAAATTCTAACCGATAACATCACCGAAGAAACCGAACAGGTAATGCAAAATCTTGAAGCCATTTTAAAAGCCGCAGATATGGATTTTTCACACGTCGTAAAGAGCACTATTTTTTTAAAAAACATGGATGATTTTGCCAAAGTAAATGAGGTCTACGGAAAATACTTTACGAGCGAACCACCAGCACGTGAAACGGTTGAGGTAAGCGCGTTGCCAAAGAAGGTAAATGTTGAAATATCATGTATAGCAATTAAGTAACGCTGTTTTATTGGTATCGCATGTAAATGCTTGAATTCAAAAAAAGCTCAAGTTAATTGATTCAATTGCTGGCAAGATGCAAATCATCTTTACCTTTGCGATCCCAAAAAGGAATTATTAAATATAATGAAAGAAGTTAGAGTTCGTTTTGCGCCTAGTCCTACGGGAGCGTTGCATATTGGCGGAGTTAGAACAGCCTTGTATAATTATTTACTTGCCCGTCAGTTTAACGGTACAATGATTCTTCGTATTGAAGATACAGATCAAACACGTTTCGTTGCTGGTGCAGAGGAATATATTCAAAAAGCTTTAGCATGGGTAGGGATAAAAATTGACGAAGGTATTGGTGTAGGTGGCCCACATGCACCTTATCGCCAATCAGAGCGTAAGCCTATGTACATGAAATATGCACAACAACTTATTGATGCAGGGCATGCGTACTATGCATTTGATACAGAGCAAGATTTAGAAGCGATGCGCGAGCGTCTTAAAGCAGCTGGCGTACCGTCTCCCCAATATAACAGCATTACACGCACACAAATGCGTAACTCAATAACGCTTCCCGAAGATGAAGTAAAAGCGTTATTGAAAGCGGAAACGCCGTATGTAATTCGACTAAAAGTTCCGCGAAAAGAAGAAGTAAGATTAAATGATCTTATACGTGGTTGGGTAATGGTTCACTCCGCTCAAATTGATGATAAGGTGCTAATGAAATCTGATGGCATGCCTACCTATCATCTAGCAAATGTGGTAGATGATTACCTAATGAAAATTTCACATGTTATACGCGGTGAAGAATGGTTGCCATCTGCCCCACTTCATGTATTGCTTTATAAATATTTAGGATGGGAAAATGAAATGCCGCAGTTTGCACATTTGCCTTTGTTATTAAAGCCTACCGGTGATGGTAAACTAAGCAAGAGAGATGCAGATCAAATGGGTTTTCCAATATTTCCTTTGGATTGGATCGATCCACAAACTAATGAATTAGCAAAAGGCTTTAAAGAATCAGGTTACTTACCAGAAGCTTTAATAAACTTTCTTGCCTTTTTGGGATGGAACCCAGGAACAACCCAAGAAATTTTTTCAATGGATGAATTGATTAAAACATTTTCCATTGACCGTATTGGTAAGGCAGGTACCAAGTTTGACATTCACAAGGCACAATGGTTCAACCAACAATATTTACGCAATAAACCTGATGAGATTTTAGGAGGATTCCTTTTGGCATCTTTAGCTAAAGAAAATATTTCGTGTACAACAGAACAGGCTATCAAAATCGCCAGCATGATGAAAGAGCGCGCTACTTTTCCGAAAGATTTCTGGGAACAAGGCAAATTCTTCTTTCAGGCACCTACTTCTTTTGACGAAGGCGTTGTAAGTAAAAAATGGAATGATGATGTAATTAGCGTGCTAACGGCATACAGAGAAGCGCTTAAAAGCATAAACAATATAGATGCGGCCACCGCTAAATCAACTTTAGAAAAAGTAACGACATCATTAAATATTGGAATAGGAAAAATTTTGCAGGCTGTGCGTGTATCAATAACGGGCGTAGGCGGAGGTCCTGATTTAATGGTGATTATTGAAATTCTTGGAAAAGATGAAGTTGTAAAAAGAATTGATTTTGCTTTGCAAAACATTAAAGTAAGGGTAGCTTAATTCATTTTACTTTTCTATAACCGGAACTGAATTTTTACGTTAGTGTAAAAAAATGTTTCCCTATGGAAAAGCACGCAAAAAACGACAGGAATAAACCCAAGCCTAAAGTTCATAAGGATCTTAGCGGGTTCGATGTAGCAATTGACCAGTTTGGTGAGATCAAAACCAATATGAACATTGAAAAGATCAACGAATTTCTAAATAAGAATGTAGATGACAAGAAATTGTCTGAACGCGACGATTACGATGATCTGAAAAAAGAGAAAAAAAGAGAAAAAAAGTAACAAGCGCTTCCGCTTAAAAATTTGAAATTTAATTTTAGCTTATGCAATAGGTTGATTAATTGCTGTGTTCAAGTGATAAGTGCAACAGCTGATTTTAGTAAATATACTTCATTAGCTGATTTGTAATTAAATTTTCTAACAGGGCGGTTGTTAATAAATTTTTCTGTTCTTTTTATGTCCTTGGTTGTTACGATATTGAAGTCGGTTTTTTTGGGATAAAATCTTCTAATAACACCATTTCTGTTTTC
>CAXSCR010000055.1:0-29888 GCA_964235605.1 uncultured Cyclobacteriaceae bacterium
ATGTACGCCTGAAATAGCGCTACAGTTTTATTCTATTTTAGTCGGACAATAGTGAAAAATTTATTTTGATTAACCTCCAAATAGCAAACCTGAAAATTGATGTTGGTGGCCGCCGCCATTTATTTGCAGTAATCAATTATAGACCTTTTGCTGATATTATACTGTGCTGATATGGCTACTCTTCTACAGCAGTTTGTTGTCACGCGTATTACTAATAAAATAAAAAGACCTTTCTGAATTCTTTCAAAAAGGTCTAATGAGTAAGGTCTTGTATATAAATTAACTAAACCTTTACTTCAGTCTTATTCATTACTTTTGTTTGAATCTGGATTGATTCATTGTGAATAAGTTTTAATAGGTCATTAGAAAATGTTTCATTCAAGCCCATTGCTTTTCCTAAGGTAATGCGTGTTTGAATGATTTCCTCCCAACGATTTACTTGAAGAATGGTAACATTGTTGTCTTTTTTATACTGACCAATCTTTTCAGATATTTTCATACGGGCAGCAAGCTTAGACATAATCTCATCATCAAGTTGATCAATCTGATCACGTAACACACTCAATGTATCTTTGAAGCTTTTGTTATCAGAAGATACTGAGCGGACAATAAGCGCATCAATAACTTTACTTAATACACCCGGTGTGATTTGTTGCTTCGCATCGCTCCAAGCTGCATCAGGATTAATATGACTTTCAATCATTAAACCCACCATATCTAAATCCAAAGCCTTTTGTGATACAAATGAGATAAGCTCACGTGAACCAGCAATATGACTTGGATCGCAGATAATGTCAATTTCAGGAATTCTTGTCTTTAGCTCAATAGCTAAATCCCACATGGGCGCATTTCTGAACGGCCCTTTTTCAAAAGAAGAGAACCCACGGTGGATTGCTGCCATCTTAGTAATGCCAGCCTTGTACAAACGCTCAAAAGCACCTAGCCAAAGTTCTATATCCGGATTGATCGGATTTTTTATCATTACTGGAATATCAACCCCTTTCAGTGCGTCAGCAACTTCTTGAACTGAGAAGGGATTTACTGTAGTGCGTGCACCAACCCAAAGAATATCAACGCCGGCTTTTAAACATGCTTCTACGTGTGCTGCATTTGCAACTTCGGTAGTTACCGGTAAGCCCGTTTCTTTCTTTGCTTGCATAAGCCACTTCAAGCCTTCTTCGCCTGCGCCTTCATATTGACCAGGCCTTGTGCGTGGCTTCCAAATACCGGCACGAAGTGCATGTACTTTTCCTGTTGCAGCTATTTGTTTTGCAGTCGCCACCATTTGTTCTTCGGTTTCAGCACTACACGGCCCGCTAATGATGACTGGCTTACTGGCTGTTGGAAGCCATGTTGAAATTGATTCGAGTTGCAATCCCTTTTTCATATTCGGTTAGGTTTATTTTCTGTTTGTTTATTTTGTTTGTTTGAGTTCAATTCCTTGTAACACATCGCGTATGTGGTTTGCTTTGGTCATGATGCTATGAAGCTCTTTAACATCACGTTTCATTAAATGATATTGAAATTTTTGCAAGTGCATAATATATTCAAGCAGCGCTTGGCTTAAGTATTCGGCATTCTGTTCGAAGATTGGGGCCCACATATCAGGCGAGCTTTTTGCCAAACGAACTGTCGACGCAAAACCACTTCCCGCCAGGTCAAAAATATTTTTTTCGTCTTTTTCAATGTCTAATACAGTTTGCCCAAGCAGGAATGAACTAACGTGTGAGAGGTGTGATACGTAGGCAACATGCTTATCATGTTCTATCGGGTCCATGAAAATGGTACGCATGCGCAAGGCATTGAAAATTTGGTTGGCAACTAACAAGGCCCTTTCAGATGATTTTTCTTTTTCACAAATGATGTTGGTCTTCTCTGTAAACAGACCACTAAATGCGGCTTCTGGCCCAGAGTTTTCAGTACCCGCAATGGGATGAGCAGCAACGAACTGCGCACGTCTTGCATGATCTGAAACTGCTTTACAAATAGTTGACTTGGTTGATCCGGTATCTATAACTATGGTTTTGTCTGTAATTGCATCTAATACTTTTAGCGTAACTGTACGAATTGAATTAACAGGTATGGCAGTGATAACGAGATCAGCGTCTTGAATCGCCTCTTCAATAGACTGCGTTTTATCTACGAGCCCAAGTTCAATTGCTTTACTAGCGTTTTTTTCATTTAGCTCAACGCCAGTAAGTGAAGTAGCAATACCTGCCTTTCGTAGTTCGATGGCTATACTACCGCCAATTAATCCTAAACCAATTACGGTTATTTTCATTTAGTTTGTGTGTTGAGTGCTATGTCGGAAGTGTCTTGTTTATCTTTTATAAACAGTTGTATTCTTTTTAAGGCTTCATTTAACATTTCAACTGTGCAACACAACGAAATGCGAATGAAACGCCTACCGGCTTCGCCAAAGATGAAGCCTGGTGTGATGAATACTTTTGTTCCGTAAAGTATCTCATCATTCCATTTTTCGACATCGGCTACATAGTCAGGTGCCTTAGCCCAAACAAATAATCCGGATTGATCTTCGGCGTATTTACAATTGAGTATATCAAGAATTTGTTTCGCTACTTTTTTTCTTTCGCCATACACATAGTTTAATTGTGTAAACCATGCTGCACCATTCTTTAAAGCCTCAGCAGCTGCAGCTTGCAATGGAAGGAACATGCCCGAATCCATATTGCTTTTAACGCGTAATACAGCATCGATATACTCTTTCTTTCCAGCTACCCAGCCTAAGCGCCATCCGGCCATGTTGTGCGACTTACTCAAAGAGTTCAATTCAAGCGCCACTTCATCAGCTCCGTCAATGGAGAGAATGCTCATGGGGTTCTCATTCAAAATAAGACTGTATGGATTATCATTTATAATAAGAAACTGATTCTTACGCGCAAGGTCAACAAGTTCTTTTAACTCTTCACGTGAGGCCACTCGCCCTGTAGGCATATGTGGAAAATTGATCCACATCAATTTTACTTTCGAAAGATCACTTTTCTTAAGCGCCTCGATGTCGATGCCCCAGTTTAACTCTTCACGCATGGCATAGGGCCTAAGTTTAGCGCCGACTAAGTTGGCTACCGATGAATATGTTGGATAGCCAGGATCTGGAATTAGTACTTCATCACCTTCGTTAACAAAGGCCATGGAGATATGCATGATACCTTCTTTGGAACCCATTAAGGGTAGCATCATGGTTTCAGCATCAAGTTTTACGTTGTATGTATTTTTATAAAAATCTGCTATGGCATTTCTAAACTGTGGAATGCCTTTGTAGTTTTGATAACCATGACTAGTCGAAAGTTTGGCAGCTGCAGTTAATGCGTCAATGGTCGCATTTGATGGTGCCTGGTCTGGACTTCCAATTCCTAAATTGATAACGCGAAATTCAGGCGTATCCAGCGCACGTACTTCAGTTAGCTTCCTGCTGAAGTAGTATTCTTCCACATTGGCTATTCGTTTGGCTGTCTGTATCATCTTGGCAGTTAATCGTTATCAGTTATTCGTTAATCGGTTTATATCAGCCGAACTATTTATATTCAATTTTCGCTTTCTTATACTCACCCAATACGTTCAGGTTTTTTACTTGTCGTAATACCTGTTTTATGGCGGCTTCGTAGTTCTTTCTTTTTTTCCACTCTACATCGATATGTATAGAATACTCACTTGGTTTCCCAATGATGGGGATGGATTGTATTTTGCTGAGGTTAATGCTATTGCTCTTCAATGTCATTAAGGCTGTGGCAAGACTTCCTACTTCGTTGGCTACTTCAAAACTAAGTGAAGCTTTGTTGGTGGTTGAGCTCTCTACACTTTTCTTAGATAGAATTAAAAAACGTGTGAAGTTCTTCTTATGGGTTTCAATACGCTTTTCAATAATCTGTAATCCAAATTTTTTCGCGGCATGTTCGTTTGCGATAGCTGCCGTATTTCTCAATTTCAATTCGCTCACGCGTTTTGCTGATAGCGCCGTGTCATCACTCTCGCGTATTTCAACATCGTTCAGTGCATGTAAAAATTCGGTGCATTGACGTATGGCCATTGGATGCGACTCGATGGTTTTAATCTCCTCAAGTTTAACACCAGGTAATGCAAGCAAGTGCATGTGGATGGGTAGGTAAAGTTCTCCAATGATATTGAAGTGATACTCCTGTAAAAGAAAGTAATTCGGTAAGATGCTTCCAGCAATTGAATTTTCAATAGCCATTACGGCATAATCTGCTTTGCCTGTTTTTAGGTTTTCGCACAATAGATGAAATGAAAGACATTCAATAGTTTCAATAGGCTCTACAAAATAGGTCATAGCCGCTACTTCGTGAAAGCTTGCTGCTATTCCTTGTATTGCAATCCTTAACTTTTTCTTCTTTGCCATCTCAATATTGCTTCTATTAATTTTTAAACCGGTAGTTCATTCTTCCGGCAGCCGAGCCCAAAAAAAAAGTCCCGTTACCGGGACTTTTCCTGAGTTCTCTGTTATTTTTTTTCATCAATAACACACCACTCTTTGAAGTCCCGTTTGGGCCCTAAAGAAGAAATAATAAAAGTAAAAATAGGTGCGATTGATTGTCATGATTCTAATTCGAGTCGCTAAGATAATATGATTTTGTTTTGTGATGCAATACCGACGCGATTTTTCTGCATAAAAATTTTAAAACTAAGAGTAGTGAGGCGCCTTGAGGCGATAAAAACTACATCCGTAATGTTATAAACTTGTACCTTTCAGCATCTAAATCAATTTATTCATGAAAACAATATTAGGAATACTCATAATTCTGGTTGCGGTTTGGAGCTGCGGACAAAAATCAAGTAATCATGACGACCAAGCGCATCACGCAAGTGAGCCTATTAAAACAAGTGGAAATGAAGCACTTTATTTAGAGGTAATGAAAGTGCATGACGAGGTGATGCCTAAAATGAATGATATCTACAATCTCAAAATGGAACTTTCAAAGAAAATCGAAGATTCTGCAACGCTGGCTTTAGAAAAGAAAGGAGAATTAGAAACAACCATTGCCAAACTTGACTCTGCCAATGAGGGTATGATGATATGGATGCGTCAGTTCGATCCCATGCCCGATAGTTTAGGTGAGGAAAAAGCACGTGAGTATCTCGAAAACGAAATGGAGAAAGTGAAGAAGGTAAGAAGTGATATTCTTGCGGCTTTGGATAAAGGAAAAGAAGCAGCTGGTAAATAGTTTTTAGTTTCGAGCTGTGAGCTTTGAGACCTGATCAGACCCTTGCAATTTTTTGTAGTCATCCGATGTTTATGTCAATCTAACTTTGGCAATTTTATTAATTTTGCCGCATCGCACCTTAATCTGTGAATCCACTTATGAAATACGTTCCCTTAAATGATCTTCATGTAAAGCTTGGCGGGAAGATGGTTCCTTTTGCAGGCTATAATATGCCTGTTCGTTACTCATCAGATTTAGAGGAACACATGACGGTTCGTAAAGGCGTAGGTGTATTTGACGTTTCTCATATGGGTGAGTTTTTGTTAAAAGGTCCAAATGCATTAGATCTTATACAACGCGTTACTTCTAATGATGCTTCAAAGCTTACAGATGGGCAGGCGCAATATTCTTGTTTGCCTAATGATACAGGCGGCATTGTTGATGATCTCATCGTATATAAAGTTAAGGATAACGATTACCTGCTGGTGGTAAATGCTTCCAACATTGATAAAGATTGGAATTGGATCAGCAGATTCAATACTAAGGATGTTGATATGAAGAACATATCAGGTGATACCAGTCTTTTTGCAGTTCAAGGGCCTAAAGCTATTCAGGTTTTACAGAGGCTAACTAAAGTAGATTTAAGTGCTATTAAATATTATCACTTTACCATCGGTGAGTTTGCTGGTGTGAACAATGTGGTAATCTCTAACACAGGGTACACAGGTGCAGGTGGGTTTGAGATCTACGTTACTAATCAATCAGCTGAAAAAGTATGGAATGCTATATTTGAAGCCGGAAAAGAATTTGACATTAAACCTATTGGATTAGGGGCACGTGATACACTTCGTTTAGAGATGGGTTTCTGTTTATATGGAAATGACATTGATGATACAACTTCACCAATAGAAGGTGGATTAGGATGGATAACCAAGTTCACAAAAGATTTCACTAATTCGGCTGCGATAAAAAAACAAAAAGAAGAAGGCGTTATCAGAAAGCTTGTCGGTTTTAAGATGATCGATAAAGGAATTCCACGTCATCATTATGAGATTAAAGATGCTAGTGGTAACGTAATAGGTAAAGTAACATCCGGAACCATATCTCCGGTACTGGGAATAGGCATTGGTTTAGGTTATGTGACAACACCTCATACTAACCCAGGCACTGAAATATTCATTTCCGTTAGAAATAAAGACCTTAAGGCACAGGTTTGCAAAATGCCTTTGATTTAATTTCACCTTCTATTACTGATAAAGAAATCTAAATGGATAGATGCAAGGCTATTCTATAAATATGAAAACAATTGACGTTTGTCTTAGTCCTGATTTGATGCACTTATATCATGTTCAGGATAAAACCGTAGTGGTAGTAGACATTCTGCGCGCAACTTCATGCATGACTACTGCGTTCGCTTACGGAGTTAAAAGCATTACTCCGTTTGCATCACTGAACGATTGCTTGGCGATGAAGAAGAAAAATTACTTTACGGCTGGCGAGCGAAACGGTGAAAAAGTACCGGGCTTTGATTTAGGTAATTCTCCTTTTGAGTATATGGATCCAAAGCTAAAAGGAAGGGAGATTGCCTTTACAACAACGAATGGAACGCAGGCCATTGTAAAATCATTAGAAGCTAAAGAGATAATTATAGGCTCCTTTCTTAATCTTACGGCTGTAGCCGATTATTTAAAAAATGGATCTAATAATATTTTGATAGTTTGTGCAGGTTGGAAAGGAAGATTTAATTTAGAGGACACGCTCTTTGCGGGAGCCATTGTTGAATTGTTAAAAGATCACATCACACCCGAGTGTGATTCACCCTTAGCTGCTCAACATTTGTATAACACAGCTAAACATAACATGGTTGATTTTCTTAAGGACTCTAGCCATGTAAAACGTCTTAACCGTTTGGATATTCACAAAGACATAGAATACTGTTTAACACCTGATAGGTTTACGCAAGTTCCTGTTTTAAGAAATGGTCTGCTATCAATACAATCTTAAATTTAGTTAGCGGTTATGGCTGTTAAAAATGATTCTGGTATTAACGTGGCAGGAATTTTTTATCAAATAATTCTGCCGAAACGCCATAGAAGCACAGCATTTTTATCATTGTTGTGCGGCTAAAAATTGAAAGACGCTGTAGCTTTCCTTACTGGCTTCCAGAATCTTCCACATAATAACAGCGAGATGCACGGAGCTGATAAGTGCCACTGCGCGGAATTAAAATATGTGCATAGACTAAAATTGCAGTCCTTGCAGAGAGGACATTGTAATGATCGTGGCGCTGATTGTGCCACGATCATTACAATGTTATATAACCAGCATTTTAGGCTACGAGCAGGTACATAGAACTATAAAAAATCAAACAAGCAGCTCACAGCTAAAAGCTAGCAGCTATATTAAAGCATTCCTTCATCAGCAAAACTAAAATACTTTTGTCCTGCAATTATCAAATGATCTAACACTTGTACTTCTAATAATTTCCCGGCCTCTTTTAATTTTTTAGTTAGATCAATATCCGCTTGACTGGCTGTTAGATTTCCTGAAGGATGATTATGGGCTAGTATGATACCGCTAGCAAGTTCTTCTATTGCTATTTTAAAAATGATCTTTGGGTCAGCTACCGTGCCTGCTACTCCTCCCTGACTAATCTGGTATTTTTTCACAACACGATTGGCCCTGTTTAAAAGCAAGATCCAAAACTCTTCATGTGGTATGTCGAGAAGTTCTGATTTTATAACATCATAGGCATCAAGAGAACTGCCGATTTTAGGTTTCTCTTCTGTTTCAAGTTCTTTTCTTCTACGGCCTAATTCTAACGCGGCAACTATAGTTACCGCTTTGGCTTCACCTATTCCTTTTACCTTGGTAAGATCTTTAACAGTTAAACGTGCAAGTTGATGTAGATTGTTTCCCGCTCCTTGTAATACGTTTTTCGCGAGGTCGACAGCACTTACTGTCGTAGTGCCGGTACCTAATAAGATAGCGATGAGTTCAGCGTCCGATAATGCAGATTTTCCCTTCAACACCAGTTTTTCTCTTGGGCGATCTTCTGCAGCCCAACTTTTGATGTTGAGGAATTGAGGGGTCTCTTTTTCCATCCGCTAAAAATACGATTGGAAATGTATCTGCGAGTCTTCTCGTGAAATTAAATTGAATAATATCTTTAAACAGAGAAACTCTCGCCACATCCACAAGTACGAGATGCGTTTGGATTTACGAACTGAAATCCTTTGCCATTTAACCCATCAGAAAAATCAAGCGTGGTACCTGCTAGGTAAAGGATACTCTTTTTATCAACAAGGATTTTAATGCCTTTGTCTTCAAATATCTGGTCTGCAGGATTAATTTTCGTATCGAAATCAAGGTCGTACATGAGGCCAGAGCATCCTCCACCTTTAACAGAAACACGGATGTTATGGTCGCCCGTGCGACCTTCCTGTGTTAACAGTTCGAAGATTCTTTCTTTGGCTTTGTCAGTTACGGTTATCATTTCTAGTATTGTTTAGTAGCTCACCACCTTTTACAGTGTTACTTTTTGATGTTAAACTTTCTAATTGGGTAAAAAGTTTCTTTATTGACGCTACAAAGGTAATCAATAATGGAAAAACTTGAGCATATCGGCATAGCAGTAAAAAATATGGATCTTGCCAATAAGCTGTTTGGCGAATTACTCGGTAAGGCGCATTATAAAGTTGAGCAAGTTGATTCTGAAGGGGTACGAACATCGTTTTTTGATATTTCAGGCGTAAAAATCGAGTTATTAGAATCCACTCATGAAGATTCTCCCATTGCAAAGTTTATTGATAAGCGTGGAGAGGGAATTCATCACTTAGCCTTTCAAGTACAAAATATTCATGAAAGTATAAAAATATATCAGGAACGGGGGTTCCAATTAATTAATTCAGAACCAAAAAAGGGTGCTGATAATAAAATGATTTGCTTCCTACATCCAAAAACAACTGGTGGTGTTTTGATTGAATTATGCCAAGAAATTAATTCTTAGGCAACTTCATTTGACTTGCGCTCTTGCCTCCGAATTGAATGTCATTATAATATTTTTGTTTCTTTTTGCCTTTGGAACTTTTGTAATAGGGTTTGTTAGAACCACCACAAGCGCTTAAAGCTATCAGTATAATTATAAAAATGCTGGCTAATTTTTTCATATGGATAGAATTTGTCTCTACATGAATACTTCCCTCTCATACAAGATGGATAAAATCCATCTATAATTGTATTTTTGCGTGGCGAAAGGCATTATTTGGCCGTTTAAAGGCCGGTTACTACATCAACAGTATGAGCGAAACAAGATCAGAAATAAGTCAGTTAGGAGAATTTGGATTAATTGAATACATCAGCAAAAAATTTACGGCAAAAAACGAATCAACCTTAACAGGCATAGGTGATGATGCTGCCGTAATTGATGCGGGGTCAGATTATATTCTTTTATCGACGGATATGTTAGTGGAAGGCATTCATTTCGATTTGGCCTACACTCCAATTCAACACCTTGGCTATAAAGCCATCGCTGTAAACGTTTCTGACATTGCGGCAATGAATGGAAAGGCTGAGCAGGTTACTGTAAGTATTGCGCTGAGTAATCGCTTCTCAATTGAGGCAGTAGACTTATTGTACGAAGGGATTAAAGCGGCATGTGAGAATTATAAAGTTGATTTGGTTGGCGGAGATACAACTTCTTCTGTTTCAGGATTAATCATTTCTATATCTGTAGTGGGGCGCGCAAAAAAAGAAAAAATCGCTTATCGTAATGGTGCTAAAGCAGGTGATATAATTTGTGTTACCGGCGATCTGGGTGGGGCATTAATGGGCTTACAAGTGTTGGAACGTGAAAAGCATGTTTTTTTAGCTAATCCCAATATGCAACCCAACCTTGATCGGTACGATTATATCGTGAAAAGATTATTAAAGCCGGAAGCCCGTACCGATATTGTTTTTGAATTGGAAGAAATTGGTTTAAAGCCTACGTCTATGATAGATGTTTCTGACGGATTAGCATCTGAGTTATTTCACATTAGTAAAAATTCGGGTGTAGGTATTAAAATATACGAAGACAAGCTTCCTATTGATAACAATGCCTACGAAACGGCTGTCGAATTTGGTCTAGACCCCGTAACCTGTGCATTGAATGGGGGTGAAGATTATGAACTTCTCTTTACGATCAGTCAGGCAGATTCTGAAAAAATCAAAAACCATCAAGACATACATTTCATTGGGTATGTGCACGAAAAACAAGATCAAAATGTATTGATCACTAAGCAGGGAAATGTAATTCCATTAAAAGCCCAAGGGTGGGATCACTTGAAAGCGTAATTGTCTTTTGACTTTTTGGCTTGTCCATATATCGAATTCAATTAAACGCGAACTTATATACTAAGTAAGTAGAGAGAGTAATTCATTTTGTGCAACATGCACAGAACATTAGAAAGCACCAACTTGCTAACATGTAGAATTTTATCACTTTATCAGCAAAGGAAGGTTGTTCTTAGGTTTTACAGCGTTTTTATTATAGATACTAAAAAACATAGGGATACCATTATCAGCTAAATCGCCTGGTGCATTAGCCAAAATACATATTCCAATATGTTCTTTTCTATTAATAGCGACTTCACTTCTATATCCATTTACATATCCACCATGGTAAACTAACGTATCATCAGGGAAATGTAACACACGCCATCCTGTAGCATAATAAGAATCATTTAAGCGATTCATGCGGCCATAGTTTCTGTTCTTAGAGCGTGCCTTAACTTGCGGTGTATAAATATCGTCTAGTGTTTTGTCAGAAATTATATCGTTTCTGTTACCCAGTAGGGCTATGATCCAATTGCCCATATCAGAGATACTTGCATTAATGCCGCCAGCCGGTGCCACATTATAGTAAGTATTTGTAATATTAGTCTGGGCCCACATATTTCTTCTCTTCATGCGATGTGGTTTAGCGATGTTATTATTACGCATAATAGCATCATAACTAATAGACGCATGTACCATGTTTAACGGTTTAAAAACACGCTCCATCATTTGCTCTTCATAGGTCTTTCCTGTTGCTGATTTAATTACTTCACCAATAAGACTGTAAGCTACATTTTGATAACTGTACATCTCACCAACGTTTCCATTTAACTTTACTTCGTTTAGCTTGGCAAGTAATGTTTGTATATCCTTGCCCTCTTCAACCATATTTGTATAGGTATGATAGGGCAGGCCGGTAGTATGAGAAAGTACATGCCTTATTGTGAGATTGGCAGTATGCTCCGGGGTTTTTAGACTAAAATTTGGTAAGTACTTTACAATTCTATCATCCCAAGCAAAAACACTATCTTCCACTAAAATACCTGTAAGTATTGCGGCAAAACATTTTGAAACTGAAGCAATTCTAAACACCGTATTCTCATCAACTTCGCCTTTCTCGCCAACAGCACGAACGCCAAAACCTTTCATATAAATAATGCTGCTGTCCTTTACAATCACAATAGCCGCCCCTGGTGTGTTGGCATCGCGCATTAATTGCTTGATCGATTTTTCGTAATCAACCAATACCTTTTTTAGATGGGGAGTTATTTCGGCCGCTTTCTTTTTTACATTCTTCTTCTTTATAATATTCTTGATCGCGAAACCGGAAGAAATTTTCTCCTGAGAAAAAAAATATGTATAGCCCGTATAAATTAAAGCAATCAAACAAAGTGGTATAAGGAAATAAAGAATCTTCTTCATGGAATCATTTTATCTAATTTTAAATACTACCGATTTTTTTACCGTGCCATGTATTATTCATGTACTGAAGCAAGGGTAATTCGCGTTTTTTTAATGTGTTATTCCTCTCCCCTTGTTATATAACTCAACTTTTATGTTTAGGAGATTTAAAATACTCTTTTTTTATTATAACTGCGATTAAACTAAAATAGTATAAGTGTGTTACTTGTCCTTATACTTTATAGTAACATACTTTTATTAACTTTACATGTAATCACTGACGGAGATGGATTTGATTTTGTACCCCCTTGTCGTTATAATATCATTTTGTGCTATGGAGGCCATAGCCTGGAGTATGCATAAATACGTTATGCACGGATCACTCTGGAACATACATGAAGACCACCACAGGCCACATTCTGGCAAATTTGAAAAGAATGATTTGTTTGCGCTTGTATTTGCTATTCCAGGCTGGATGTTTATTATGTTTGGCGTAATGCATGGTATGGATTATAAACTATATATCGGCATTGGTATCACGATTTATGGCTTATGTTATTTTCTTATACATGATGGATTGATTCATCAGCGAATTAAATTATTTAGGAACACGAAGAATGTATGGTTTATTGCCTTGCGAAAGGCTCACAAAGCACATCACAAACGCATTCATAAAGAAGACGGTGAATGTTTCGGCATGTTAATCGTGCCAATGAAATATTTTAAAGAAGCACGAAAGCTTCAAAAACATTTGCGTTAAGGCTTTTCATCACACACCGCAATAATGCTATTGATTTCTCTATAGCTCACTATTTAAAAATTTTATCAACAATCTTAGCAGCGTTTAAACACATCGGAATGCCCGCACCAGGATGAACACTTCCACTCGCGAAATAAAGACCTTTAATTTTATCGCTAAAATTCGAATGTCTTAAAAATGCTGCGAACCTATTGTTTGAACTATTTCCAAACACAGCACCGAACGCACTTCCATAGCGTTGTTGTACCAAAGGTGGTGTGAGTAGATCTTCGTATTCAATATGCGATTCTAGATGGATGTTAAGCATGCGTTTTATTTTTTCCAGAACATTCTTTCTTGTTCTGCTTACGATCTCATCCCAATTTTGATTTTGATCATGAGGTGCTGTTATAAGCACAAACCAATTTTCACTTCCTTGCGGAGCGTCTTCTTTAATATGTTTAGATGTTACGCAGATATAAATGGATGGATCGTTACAGATATTTTTCTCTTCAAAAATAGTTTGATACTCTTCAGTTTCATTTTGTGTGAAAAGCATATTATGCAAGCCGAGCGAACTCTGAAGATTCTTTACGCCCCAATAGAAACAAATTACAGAACTTGATTTTGGTTGTGCCAGAATACGGATTGGTTTTTCTTCAGAAGGCAATAATCTATGATAGGTATAATAAATGTCCACGTTACTTACAATGCGATCGTAAGGAATGAATTCACCTTGTTTCAATTTCAAGCCTACGGCTCGGTGGTCTTTTACAATAATCTCTTCAATGCTTGTGTTGTATTTTAATTTTACCCCTAGCTCTTCTGCCAGTTTCACCAGCGCGGTAACCATTCCGTACATGCCATGGTCTGGTATAAACGCGCCAATGTTAAGTACAAGATGTGAAATAAGATTTAACGTAGCAGGTGCGACTAAAGGATTAGAACCAACATACGATGCGTAATGATCAAAAATCTGAACCATTCGCGGATCAGAAAAGAATTTTCTGTTGCCTTCACGCATGGTTTTGAATGCATCTATTTTATGGAATTTTAAAACACCCGATAGCATTTTACCGGTAAAATAATTACGAAAAATATGAAGCGAGTTTTCAATAAATACTTCGTTAGTTATTTCATATTTTAATTTTATATCGTCGAGATATCTCCAGAAGTTTTCTTCAGAATCTTGCGTCTTAGCCGCAACCTCTTTTGCAAATAATGCGGTGTCAGCAAAAGCGTTAATACAGGTTCCGTCTTCAAAATAATATTTAAAAGAGGTATCAAGTCGGGTATATGAAAAATAATCTCTGGGATTTTTTCCGGCTAGTAAGAATAACTCATCTACTAACTGGGGCATTGTAAAAACCGAAGGGCCTAGATCAAATCGATAACCTTTTACTTGCATTTGCTGCAGCTTTCCACCTGGACTTCCGTTGGCTTCAAATACATCAATATTCACTCCCTTCAACTTTAAACGAATAGCCGTTGCCAGGCCTGCAATTCCAGAACCAATAATTGCACAATTCATTTTATATAAGGATAGTTATAAATGAGTGGTAATAATAGAAATTTAGTTTATTATTTGGTATCGCAGTATGGATTTATTTAATGTTGCTAACTTGGTAAGTGTATCTTGATTGTCGTTAATACATTATGGAAAAAATTGGCATTGATGATATAGCTATTGCGCTATGTTCCTATATAAAAAGTAGTATTGTTGATAAGGGTGTGACGGTTGAACCTGATACATTATTTAATGTGATCGGCATAGATTCATTATCAACTATAGAGCTGGTTTTATTCATTGAGCGTAAGTTTAAAGTGGTATTACCTGAAGAGGAATTGATTCCTGAAAATTTCAAATCGGCACTGACACTCGCAACTTGTACTAATCGATATGTAGGTAAATGACCAAAACAAAAAGTACTGGCATTTTCTTAACAGAAGCAGATTGCTTCATGCATACACTTGAGAAAAGACATATCAACCAAACTGGTATGTCTACCAATATATGCCACTACTTATTGGAGTTAGAAGGAAGGTTCGATGCAGAGAAATTTCGTGAGAAGATAAATACCAATACAGACATTCTTTGGCTCGCTTCTTTAATGCCCTATAAAAGTTTTCCGCTTGCTCTTCCTGAATGGATCCAACAGAAAACGATTAAAGAAATTCCACTTCATGTTCACAACGATGATACCTTAATACCCGAAACGATTATCAACCGCGGAATGCATAAGAACGACACGCATATTTGCATTGATGTTATTTATCGAAGTAATGGTGATTCTGCTTTAATCTTTTCGTGGCATCATTTGTTAATGGATGGCTATGGTGTTGTTCTTTTACTAAAGCAACTTGCAGGCAAAGGTGATTCTCCCTTGCATCATATTGTTGACGATAGCCCGAATAGAAATTTGCCATGGACGCAGTTAGCAAATGCTACACGCGCAAAATTTTTTGTTGATCGCATTTCAAAAAAGCCATTAACAACCATTGCTCCACCTACAACTATTAGCAACCGATATCAGAAAATAAGAGTCATTAGGTTTAGCACGGATGAGTCTGCGCAAATTGATAGAAATGGTTTAAAGCTTGGAGCACAATTTGGTAGAAGTCCGATATACCTTGCAAGTGCTGCGCGAGCCGTTAAAAATTTATTGGTAAGAAAGGGTGTTACTATAAATGATTTCTGGATACCTGTTCCTAAAGATCAAAGATTGAAGGGTGCGGATGGTCCTTTACTTGGCAATCATCTTTCTTTTTTGTTCTATCGATTGAAAGCAAAGGAATTAGATTCATTAAAAAGTACAGTTCGATCTGTGAACTATCAAATGGTGGATCAGATTAAAAGTGGTATTGCTAAAGATTATGACATACTGATGAAGTTTCTGCGCAGAACACCAACGCCACTTTATTATTTTTGGATAAAAGGTCCCCAAGGTGGGTCGCTAGCAAGTTTTCTTTTCACGGTAGCGGCTGATCACCCCGGTGATTTTTTAGAATTTCAAGGCCATACCATTAAGGATGCCTGGAGTTTTCCGTCTGGCATTTATCCACCCGGTCTTAATTTTGCCTTCATGAGATTCAAGGGCAATCTTCATATCATGATTAATTATTTTCAGGCGGTAATTTCTGAAACAGAGATCGATCAAATTGAAATGGATATTAAGATGGATTTAATTACGGCTGCAGCACACCATGTATAAAATCGAGACAGATATAGTTGTTGTTGGTGGCGGCATTGCTGGTTTTTCTGCAGCAATGGCTGCTTCAGAAAGTAACAAAGTTATTCTCATAGATAGAAATTCATTACTTGGTGGAGATTCAACCAACGCCAACGTCGGGACATTCTGTGGTACACACCTCCGCTCTTCAACAGCAGCCAAAGTTGTTGGGTATAATTTTACAAAGACATTTCTAAAATTACTAAATGATGTGTGTGAACATGCGACACCACAGGTTCATCATGAAGGGCTTTATATTATTCCATACGAATGGAAGGCCTTACAAGAATTGTACGTTGCGCAATTAAATAAAAATAATGTAGAGGTAAGACTAAGCACAACGCTCTTACATGTTAACGTTAGTAAAAACAGAATAACAAATCTTGTTGTTAAAAATGAAAAGGATGAATTAGAAATAAAATGCGATTCGGTTATTGATTGCAGCGGAAATGCTATCGTATCACAGCTTGCAGGAATTGAAACCATAAACGAAAGTTCGTATCAGGCTGCTTCGCAAGTTTTTCGCATTAACAATATTGCAGCTAATAATGAGTACACATTAAACATGGCCATAAAGCGTGCTGTCCTTAGAAAGGCAAGTGAAATGAATTGGCCCTCAAGTTATGCATCGCTAAGTGTTGTGCCTGGTTCTTTAAGAGATAATAATGCTGATTTTAAACTCACATTACCAGAAGTTATTACGGACGACATTGAGAAAAATAAAACCATTTCAGACGAAGGACGTAAACGTGTTAAAGACGTTTATGCAGTTCTTCATTCAGACATTGAAAGTTTTGAACATGCAAAGCTTGAAATGATCTTTCCTCAAACTGGAATTCGCGTACAACAACGTTCAAAAGGAAAGTATATATTGACAGAGCAAGATATTCTAACCAATAAGCAATTTGACGACAGCATTGCTATCGGTACCTGGCCAATTGAAGAGTGGGATGTTGGTGGTAGTTTGAAAATGGAATACTTCGCTGAAGAAGGTTATTATACGATTCCCGCAAGGTGTTTAATTTCTCATCAGATTGGCAATCTATTTTTTGCTGGTAAAAATATTTCGGCTACGGCGCGTGCTATTGCCAGTGCGCGTGTTATGGGAACAGGCATGCAGACTGGCTATGCAGCCGGCAAAATTGCCTGTGCAAAAAATGTTCAAGAATACACTAATATTATAGCCTCACTTCATCATGAGCTCAGCGGATCTTAAAGAGAACGTATATAATACACTGATTCAGTCGGCACAAAAATGGCCAGATCATGTTGCCATTGTTGATGAATATGGTACGCTAACATTCAGCGAATTATATGAACAAACGGAGCGTTTGCGAACTTTTTTTCTTAAAGCCGGTTTACAAAATACGGGTCTAGCTGTCATCACTAAAAATAGTCGGCATTTTATTATGGGATTATATGCTGGGCTGGCTTGTGAATGTGTGGTGATGCCCCTTGCGCATTATCAACGACCCGAAGAAATTAGTAAAGCATTAATTGAAGCAAGAATTCATTTTGTTTTTTCTGACCAGGCAGAGATAGCTTCTACAGGCGTTAATCCATGTCAGTTTGAAATGGCATCACCCTTGTTTTTATATAGAACCGACCTTGATTTAAGCGAGCTAACAGTTCCATTTTTACATCATGCTGCCGTTATGCGCTTCACGTCAGGCACAACTGGTGATGCGCGGTGTGTCATACTTACGCATCAATCAATCATTAAACGAATAGAAGCTGCCAACGAAGGCTTACAGCTGTCAGAACGCGATCGTGTAATCTGGGTGTTGCCGATGGCTTATCATTTTATTGTTTCTATAATGCTTTACATCCGCTACGGCGTTGGCATAATTATCTGTGAAGACTTTTTAGCAGAAAGTATTGTTGAGAAGGCAATGGCGTATAGAGGCACATTTTTATATGCATCACCCATGCACATCCGTTTGCTAGCTTCTAGTAGAAAAGAATTTTTATTGCCCGACTTAAAGCGTGTGATTTCTACAACAACAGGAATAAGTCCTTTAATCTGCAAATCTTTTGAAGAGAAATTTAATCTTCCTGTAAGCCAAGCGTTTGGCATTATTGAGATTGGCTTGCCTATCATTAATATCAAAAAGTCTAAGGAAACTCCTGAGGCGGTCGGGTATGCGCTTCCAGCTTTTCAAGTTGCTATACTCGATGAAAATTTTAAAACTGTTAAGCATGGGGCTATTGGTAAGTTAGGGATAAAAGGGCCAGGTATGTTTGATGCTTATTTAAGTCCGCCGAAACTTCAAAACGAAGTACTGAAAGAAGGTTGGTTTGTTACTGGCGATCTTGCTTGCATGGATGGCGATGGACTAATCCAAATAAAAGGGAGAGAAAAAAATATGATCAACGTTTCGGGTAACAAAGTTTTTCCGGATGAAGTAGAGGAAGTAATCAATCAATTCGCTGGTGTAATAACTTCGAAAGTCTATGGACAACTCCATCCTTTAATAGGCGAGATTGTTACAGCCGATGTGGTGCTACAAAATAAAAATAGTTTTGATCAGGAGGAACTGATAAGACACTGCAGGCAATTATTATCATCTTTTAAAATTCCACAACGCATTCATGTAAAAGATCATATTGAAATGACGGCAAGTGGAAAAATCAAGCGTGCTTAATTTCCATCGGATAACCAAAAGCCTTGAAGGCAAAACCCCAACGTCTTATAATTTTTTCGTGCGTTGTTTTATCAATCTTTACATATGCATTGGTTTTATAATCAGCATTGCTTTGCAATTCTTCAAGAAGAAAAGGCAAAGCTTTTTCGAATGATCCTAACGAAAGATGATTATAGACTTTTTCAGCTATATCGATTGGTGAGGCAATGAAATCCTCGTAAGAAAATTCTATTATTTGGTCTTTTGGAATTAGTGATCGGTCTGCCAAATATTTTTTATACATATGTTCATATGCATAAAGAATGTGATCCTCCATAAAACTGTTGCTTACTTTCTGGAAGCCAATAATCGGTAGTATTTTTTCATAAAGCCGTTCATTAGACAAATAGACTTTAAACGGATCACGATAGATATGAATGAACTTCGCATTTGGGTACAGTTCATAAATCTCTTTTAACCTGCCTGTATTAGCCGGACTTTTCAGTAACAGACTTTTGCCTGGATAACGTAGACTTAGCTTCTTTAAAAAGTAGTCAAAATGTTGTTTCCAATATTGCTTAATCGATTGATCTGGATTGTTGAATGTAACATACTGATCAAACCATTTGTAAATATTTCGCGGAAAGTATAGTCCATGTACCCAAGAGGTATTACTCATATTTCCTAATGCAAATTCTTCTTCAATGGGTAAGGTTGCTCCTGCTTTAACATTGTCTTGCGGGCGTGTAGCGGGCATGGCGGCTTCTAAGATTTTCTGAGTGAATTTACCAGCAGTAAGAAATATATTAGGCATCAAGCCTTCAGAAGTTGAGCAGAAAGCGAAGTTTGGATCTTTACTTAATACATATTGCAAAAAGGTTGTACCACTTCTCGGGTGGCCAAGAATGAATATGGGTGGCGCCACAGTAGTATGCTTAATTTTTTTATTGAATCGAATGTATTCGATAAGGTGAATCGGCACATTCAGTAAGATATTGCCCGTAAAAAATAATGCTTTTGGCCAATAGCAGGGATCAATAGCAAATTTATTTTTCCAAAGAAGATGTAGCCATTTCGGCAAGCTTATGCCCAAAGCTGTGTGCGTTGGATTGAAGTAGTCTTTGATTGAATATTTGATATGCATGTTCGTACGACAAGTTAATACCACATAGTGGAATTAAAAACTTATGCAATATGCTACACAGGGAAATCGCTTTCAAAATGATAGTTGATTAAGAGTAATTTTTACTAACTATTGATATAAAGAGAATTCCTTCTCATGATGTTTTAGAATGGTGTTTGTTTTACTCGCATTCTAACCAGTTTTAATAATGCATAAAACTTTAAAAAAATCGAGCTCGCAACTCAAAGCTAGCGGCCAGAAGCTAAAAACTTAAAGCGATTTCCCTGATAGACTACATGCTTCTATCTTAATGCCATGAATTGCTACCTTTTTTTAGTTAAGCTAACCGAAGAACGTTTACACTTTCCGCCAATTGGTGGGTTGAGTTTGGAGATTTTAAACTCAACGGAAAGCGCTGCCGGAAATTCTTGAAGTACATCGTTTACTATTTTTCCTGCGACTGTTTCAAGAAGTTTGGAAGGTTTTTCCATCTCATCTTTTACTATTCGAAAGAGTGTTTCGTAATTTATAGTAGCTGTAAGGTCATCATTTTCTGCTGCTAAAGAAAAGTCAGTTTCGACAGCAATGTCAACCTGAAACCAGTTGCCCGATTCACGTTCATGTGGATAAACACCATGGAAGGCATGGAAATCAAGACCTTCGAGCGATATGCGTCCCATTTTATCCGATCTCGTCGAAAAAGGATTTTTGTACCCGGCGTGGGCTAGACTCTACTTCCATGTGTGATTGTGGCTCGAGAGCATCTTCCTTTTCTCGTCTCGGCTGTTCTACTGGCGTTTGTGGCGCTAGCGGTACAGAAGGAGAAGGTGATTTATATTCTTGGTTAGGGAAGATGGCTTTCTTTGTTTCCCTTCTTACTTGGTTTAAGTGTTGATCTGCATCGAATTGAAGTGCGTTACTTCTGGCTCTTTCTACACGGTCTAGCGTATCATTCGATAGGCGCTTCAATTCACTTATCAAATCATCTCTCGATGATTCTAATTTCTTATAACTTTCAACCAGAATCCTCAATCGGTCTTCCATATCTGCTAAGATCTCTTTAGCACGCATGTCAGATTCTTCAATAGTATCTTTTGCTTTCGATTTCGCTTCGTTTAACATGGCTTCAGCTTTGAACTGAGATTCACGTATGTGAAGTTCGGCCGCCTGGCGAGCCTGCCCAATAACACTTGCCCCAGTGTCTTCTGCTGTTTTCAAAGTTTTGTAGAGAGAGTTCTCCACTTCTCTTAGCTTAAGAATTTCTCGTTCGGTTGTTTCTAACTTAATACGTAGCTCTCTATTTTCGTCAAGGGCACGTTCCCATTCCTGTGAAAGTGTGAGAAGGAAACCATTCACTTCATCTTTGTCGTAGCCGCGAAAATGTTTTTCGAAACTCTTTTGTCGTATTTCCAGAGGTGTAACTCTCATAATGATTGATGTTCTAGATTAATGTTCCAAACGGATATAGTTCTGTCATCGCTCGCACTGAGCAATTGACGGTGATAGCTTGACCATAAAAGCTTATTGACGGAAGTTCCATGCCCGGCATGTCGGGATTTATCGATGACTTTTAACAACTTCAATTCTTCAGTGTCCCACACTTTAATGGATTTATCCATGCTACAAGTTACAAAATGTTTGCCATCTGGACTAAACTCAAGGTGATTTATAGCATAGAGGTGTGCTACAATCTCAGTTGCTTGTGTATAACCTGCTCCTACATCCCATACTTTTAAACGCGCGTCACGCGAGCCACTGAATAAAAAATTATAGTCAGGTGAATAACGCAAAGTAAATACAGAGTTTGTGTGGCCCTGCCATTCGTTAATTAATTTTAATGTATCCAAATCAAATACACGAATTTTATGATCGCTATAGCCAACAGCGACATGTCCTAATTTTTGGTTTATAGCAATGGTACGTGCACTTTTTTCTGAGGGCTGAATTTTATTAAGGACTAGTAATTTCTCCACATCAACCTTAATCAGTGCGCCATCACCTGTTGCAATAAAAATGAAATCTCCCATAGACTGGATGTCAAAAATGGCAGCTGATGTTAAGTTTAACGAACCAACTTCCTTTTTATTTCTCCAATCCAATAGATGGATGCCGTCATAATTATGCCCGACTATTAACAATTCATGTCGTGGTTGCATATGCAATGCATAAACCGAATTAGGGAGTTTTGCTATTAAATCGCCCTCCTCAGGTTTTTCAAGATCCCACTTTGCAATCATGCCATCGCCTGCACCTGAAAAAAATATATTCTCTGCGTTTGACTTCTGAAGCGTATAGACGCAATCACGATGTCCTGTAAGAGAATGTATTCTGGTAACTTGAAGTTTTGTCATCTTATCCTAACTTTCCGAAAGTTCTAACTTTCAGCAAGCATATCAAAAGAATAAATGCCTTTAGAAAAAATAGAGACAACAGAAAGGCGAACATGGGCGCTTTGGAAAATTGAAGAACAGGAGGCTGAGTTGATTAATCGCCTTGAGCCCTTTCATGCGTTGCCTAACAACATTACAAATAAACAAAAACGACTCGAGTCACTCGCCGGAAGGTTGCTTGTGAAAATAATACTCCATGAATTGAAGATGCCTTTTCAAGGGCTCGTCAAAAATGAATTTGGAAAACCATTTCCGGTTGGTTCAGATTTTCAATTATCGCTTAGTCATTCCTATCCTTATGTTGCCGCCGTTATAGATAAACATCAGTCGGTGGGTATAGATGTTGAGCAACCCAAAGCCAAATTACTGATAATCGCTCCCAGGGTACTTCATGTCACTGAGCTGGCTGATGCAGGCGATAGTGTAGTAAAGCATTGTGTTTATTGGTGTGCTAAAGAGACTTTGATAAAAGTACACGGAAAAAAAGATCTCACCTTTGCTGAACATATTATAATACAGCCATTTGAACTTTCAAAAGCTGGTTTTATTAATGGCCGGATTATTGTCAACCACGTCGAGACAGTTATTCCTCTGCGATATGCTGTAGAGGAGAACTTTGTGATGGTTGTTAGTGAGCAGTAATAGCGTTAAATTGAAATATGAAAAAAATAATAACAGTGATCTTATTTTTTGTGTGCGTTAATTCTGTTATCGCCCAAGAAATTCAGGATTTTAATCTTCTTGATGTATTAAGTGGTAAGACCGTTTCCCTTAAAAATTACTCTTCAAGCCCTGGTATTGTAATCATTTTTATGGTTAATAACTGCCCTTTTGATGAATACTATTCAAGCAGAATTCAGAGTCTGGGTAATGGTAAACTTCCTGTACTATTGGTCAATTCTCATCCTGACGCTAACGAAACATCCGATAAGATGATTACGTGCTCAAATCAAAGGGGTCTCTCAATTCCTTATCTGGCTGATAAAGATCAAGTGCTAATGAAAAGCTTAGGAGCAAATAAGAGCACGGAAGCATTTCTTCTAAAAAATACGGGTGGCAAGTTTAGTATTGTTTACCAGGGTGCTATTGATGACAATCCACAGGTAGCAGCTGATGTGAAACAATCCTATTTAAAAGACGCAATCACTAAAACTCTTAACGGTGAATCTATTGATAAAGCTGGCGTAAGACCCGTAGGGTGTAATATTAGGAAGAAGTAAATGGGTTAATTGTTAATGGTTATTCGTTAGTCGTAGTGATACCACCTAAGTACGATTAACGATTAATTAACTATTAACGAATAACTGATGACGATTAACACAATGAAGAAAATATATATAGTCATTACTGCATGGGTATTATTGATATCATGTCAAGTAAATAACACAGTAACAAAGATACCTGAAAAAATTGCGCGTGATCGCTGGACAGTTGACCATGCCAATGAATGGTATAAGCAATGGGGATGGTTGCGGGGTGCTGACTTCATTCCGAGCACTGCCATTAATCAATTGGAGATGTGGCAAGCTGAATCGTTTGACCCCAGCACGATAGACAGAGAGTTGGGTTTTGCTGAGTCAATTGGAATGAACTCCATGCGTGTTTACCTACATCATGCTGCATGGGAAGTGGATATACCGGCTTTAAAAATCGGGTTACCACATATTTAAGTATTGCAGACAAACATAAAATATCAACTATTTTTGTTTTGTTTGATGATTGTTGGAACCCAACCTACAATGTTGGTAAACAACCAGATCCAAAATTGGGGATACACAATTCAGGTTGGATACGCGACCCTGGTGATAAAATTCATGAAGATTCAATGATCACCATCACGCTAGAGAGATATGTAAAAGATGTTCTTTCACATTTTAGAAATGATAAACGAATTGTATTGTGGGATTTATACAATGAACCCGGCAACTCAGATTACGGCAATAAGTCAATGCCCTTATTAAAAAAAGTATTTCAGTGGGGTAGAGAAGTTAATCCAACGCAACCACTTTCGGTTGGTGTATGGAATAAGGACCTTGTGGATTTTAATAATTTTCAACTTGCACAATCTGACGTTACCACTTACCATAACTATATGGAACCACAAATTCATAAACAGTGGATTGATAGTTTACGAACATACCAACGTCCATTGATTTGCACCGAGTACATGGCAAGAACAAGAAACAGTACTTTTCAAAATGTAATGCCTATGCTAAAGACAGAAAACATAGGTGCTTATAACTGGGGTTTGGTCGCGGGCAAGACAAATACCATTTACGCTTGGGATTCACCCATGCCTGACGGCGCAGAACCACCTATTTGGTTTCATGATATTTTTAGGAAAGACGGAACCCCTTATAAGCAGGAGGAAGTTGACTTAATTAAAAGTTTATCGGTTGGCGCAAAATAGCACGTCTCTTTGTTTAAATTTGCCATTCTATTTTTCAACTTTATTTCCCAGCTGCAATTACTTTTGCTTTCATGCCATAAAATGTATGATGGAAAAGTGAAGCACATATAAAAATGTATATTATGATGAGTCGCTTTGCTGTAGTTCAGGTTCTTTCCTTTTACATAGCCACGATATTTGTTACAGGCTGTAAAGAAGATAAAAAGACCTTGTTCCAGCTTTTATCTTCGTCCGAAACGGGCATTACCTTTTCAAATACATTAACAGAAAGCGACAGTTTAAATATTCTTAATCAAGCTAACATTTACAACGGTGGCGGAGTAGGTGTCGGAGATTTCAACAACGACGGGCTAGCGGATCTATATTTTGCAGGGAATATGGTATCCAACAAAATGTATTTGAACAAAGGTGAGATGAAGTTCGAAGACGTAACGGAGAAGGCAGGTGTTACAGGGAATGGAAGATGGTGCACAGGTGTTTCCGTGGTAGATATAAACTCAGATGGCTGGCTGGATATTTATGTGTCTGCCTCGTTTCGCCCTGATAAAAAAAGAAGAACCAATTTGCTGTATATCAACCTAGGTAAAACAAAAGACGGCATACCTACATTCAAAGAATGTGCCCAATCGTATGGATTAGCAGACTCGGGTTTTAGCACCCAAGGCGTTTTTTTTGATTATGATAAGGATGGTGATCTTGACGTTTACCTAGTTACGAATGAGATATACGATCCTAGAACGCCTATTCGCTATAGACCCAAATTAACAGATGGATCAGCACTAAATACGGATCGATTTTATCGTAATAATGGCGATCAGACGTTTACAAATGTATCTAAAGAAGCAGGTATACTTATAGAGGGCTGGGGACATGCTGTTGGGATTTCTGATTTTAATTTTGACGGATGGCCCGATATCTATGTGAGCAACGACTTTATTTCGAACGATCTATTGTACATTAATAATCACGATGGCAGTTTTACCAATAAGATCGCTGAGTATGTAAAACACTCCGCATGGAATGCCATGGGCACCGATGTTGTTGACATCAATAACGATGGCTTTACGGATATTATTTCCCTTGAAATGCTTCCGGAAGATAATATGCGGAAGAAGAAGATGTTAAGTGGCGAAGAGTATTTCAACTTCTTCAATAGCAAGAAGTTCAATTATGAGCACCAATATGTGCGTAATGTTTTACAACTCAACACCGGCCCAACGCCTGCAGGTCATCCCATGTTTAGTGAAGTCTCATTTCTTTCTGGTGTTTATCAAACCGATTGGAGTTGGACACCGCTGGTTGCCGATTTTGATAATGACGGCTTCCGCGATATTATTATCACCAATGGCTTACCCAGAGATGTTACTGATTTGGATTACATAAAATACGGCAACGGACAAGGTAAAGACGGCACCAAAATAAACGCCACGCTTTCAATGGTAGATTCTTTACCAGTGGTTAAAATTTCAGGATATGCTTTTAAAAATATAAATGGTTTAGTCTTTGCCGATAGTACAAAGGGATGGGGATTTGATCGACCCTCTTTTTCTAACGGCGCAGTCTATGCAGATCTTGATAATGATGGTGACCTCGATGTTGCCATAAATAACATCAATGATGAAGCGTTTATCTATGAGAATAAATTAAATAATGGAGAAACGAAAAATACGCATCACATTTCTTTAACTTTTCAGGCGATGCTAAAAATATCAATGGCATAGGGGCAACTGTAAAACTATATTATGGTGGCAACCAATGGCTCTACGAACACCAGCCCTGCAGAGGTTATCTCTCTACAGTGGATTTCAAAGCACACTTTGGTTTAGGTACGACAACAAAAATTGATTCTTTAAGCGTTCGTTGGCCTGATGGAAAAACGCAATTAAAAACCAATGTTACTTCTGATCAAACAATAAAATTATCATACAAGGATGCAGTGTCTTCAACTACACATAAAGAAACAAAGCAGCCACTGTTTGCGTCAATCGGTAATAAAATAGGAATTAATTATCAGCACAATGAGCGAGATGCAATTGATTATAACATTCAACCCATACTGCCGCATAAATTAAGTCAATTTGGGCCAGGCATTGCAGTAGGGGATGTAGACAACAATGGTTTTGATGATTTTTATTTGGCAGGAACAGCAGGAAATCCTGGTGTATTTTTTATGCAGAACAAAAATGGAAACTTCACCCGAGACGCAAAAAGAATTGTTGGTAGTGAAGTTGGCCAAGCAGAAGAAATGGGTGTGCTTTTCTTCGATGCAGATGATGATAACGATTTGGACTTGTATGTTGTAAGTGGTGGTTATGAATTTGCACCTTATCATCCTAGCAGTCAAGACAGACTTTACCTCAATGATGGAAGTGGAAAATTTCGAATAAGTCAAACGGCATTACCACAAGAGTTTACCAATGGTTCATGCGTGCGCGCATCCGATTATGATCGTGATGGCGACCTCGATTTATTTGTAGGCGGTAGGTCAATCTCAGGTTCTTATCCGTTGCCTCCGGAGAATTACGTATTCGAAAATCATAAAGGCATATTTAGGGATGTTACCAGTGAAGTTTGTCCGGCACTTCAAGGCCTGGGTATGGTTAGTGATGCTTTGTGGTCAGACTTTGATAATGATGGTGATGTTGATCTTGTAGTAGCGGGTGAATGGATGCCAATTACTTTCTTAGAGAATAGAAAAGGCAGACTCAATTCTATAAATGAAATCACCGGTATTGCCAATCATATTGGCTGGTGGAATAGCTTAACATCCGGTGATTTCGATAATGACGGTGACATGGATTACATAGCAGGTAACTTGGGTCTCAATTCCATTTTTAAGGCATCATTTGAAGAGCCCATGACTATCTATGCAAAAGATTTGAATCAAGATGGAAAAATAGATCCTATGATTTTTTGCTATATGAAAGCAGAAGATGGATCTAGAAAGCCTTTTCCTATGCACACCCGCGACGATATGATTACCCAGATGGTTTCAATTCGCAGAACATATCCTACTTATAAATCGTTTGGAAGGGCTACAGTAGATGACTTGTGGTCAAAAGAAGATCGTGTCAATGCTATTACCTATCAAGCTAATGACATGGCGAGTGCGTATCTAGAGAATAAAGGTAATGGAAAGTTTACTATAAAAGCCTTGCCAATTCAAGCACAGATGGCGCCACTTTTTGGAATGCTTCCCAAAGATATCAATGATGATGGCAACCTCGATTTACTTTTGGTAGGTAATGATTTCGGTATGGAACCTTTTGCCGGAAGGCATGATGCTTTTATGGGTTTATGTTTAACGGGTGATGGAAAAGGAAATTTTACGCCTATGAAAGTTGCTGAGAGTGGCTTTTTCGTTAAGGGCGATGCCAAAGGGCTAGCTATGATAACAGGGGCGAAAGGAGAAGAATTATTTATTGCTACACAGAACTTAGATAGTTTAATGGTTTACAGAAAGAAGCAACCCTCTTCGTTAGAATGGATAGTCTTAGGCAAAGCTGACTGTACGGCTACAATAGAATATAGAAATGGAAATAAAAGAAAAATATAATTTTACTATGGTTCAACATTTCTATCTCAGTCATCAAGACGGTTTGCCGTAGATGCTAATGTAGTAAAATTAACAGTTACTGACTTCGGAGGTAATAAAAGAGAAATTCTCCTTAAAAATTAAAGTGTCTAAAGTTTAAAGAAGTTGTATTAACAGTCTTTTAATTTTTAATATGAAATCTATATTCTCCATATCTATTTTTCTTCTACTATTCTATTTTCAAAATAGCCAAGGTCAAAATGTAGGTAATGAGAGTTCAAAATCATTGTATACCAGTAACAGGGCGCCTCTTAAATTGAACCCATACATAGCGTTACCGCTCGGTACAATTAAACCCAGAGGTTGGCTAAAAGAAATGTTGCTGACGCAAAAGAATGGAATGGCGCTACTGGTAATCTGGATACTTCATATCCCATTGTAATGGGAAAACGTAATGGGTGGCTTGGGGGCGATGGTGATCAATGGGAGAGAGTTCAATACTGGGTCAAAGGTTTGCTGCCACTTGCGTACATCCTTAATGACAAGGCGCTCATTGTTAAAACCAAATCATGGGTTGGATGGAAACTGCATGAAAATCCAGCAGCTGTTGAAAGGGCCTTTGGTATGCATTAAAGATTGGCGAAGAATGGAAAAAAGTAAAAAATGATAAAGACCCGATTGCGTATGGAGATTTTTATTATGAAGTACGCCTACAGCACCCTGGAATATTACACTAATAAATTTCCGTAAATAAAAATTTACTGAAGTATTTAAAGTAATTAAAAAGATACCATTTCTTCATACCCATGGCCCCTCCAAAACGCACCTATAGAAATTAAAGCACACGCGAAGAGAATACCGCACTGGGGATTGTATAATGAATCAGCTGGCCCACTTCCTTATTCTATTCAATGGAGAAGAGGTCATAAATAGAAGAAAAAGTAATACTAATTCCTTATGGCTGCACTACGTTGCGTGTATCAAAGTTTCCGCTGGTAAATAAATCGTATGGTTACTGGTCGTGTAGAGTTTTAACCACTCGCTTTTCCGAAGGCTATTAACTCATCTTTATCATGCTAAGTGCGCATCATAAACCCGTTGGGCTCTCGTAGATGAACTATGAAGTAATTGGTTGTGTTGATGTCAATATCTCAATATCGGATGCGTTTTTTAACGTGGTTTTATTCGTTAAATTTAAGTTCATTAAGACCTGATGAGATGTTGTATGTGTCAATGCCAAACAAACGAGATGAAAGCCGCATCTATTAATGAAATAAAAAAGGAATTAGTCTTTATTGATAATCAAACTTTACAAGAGCTATGCTTGCGCCTGGGGAAATATAAAAAGGAAAATAAGGAGTTACTCACTTATTTACTTTTCGAAGCGCAGGACGAATCTTCTTATATCGAAAATGTTACGGCAGAAGTGAGTGATCAATTTGATGCGCTGACTTCTAAGGATAATTTGTATCTCGCAAAAAAAAGCATCCGTAAAATATTGAGGTTTGCCAACAAGCAAATAAAGTATTCTGGCATAAAAAAAACTGAAGTCGAAATCCGTATTTTTTTCTTGTCAAAATTTAAAAAGTCTGGTATCAGAATTAATGATAGTGCCGTACTGGTAAATCTATATAAGCAGCAACTTAAGAAGATTGACGCTGCCCTTGCCAAGCTTCCAGAAGATCTTCAATATGACTATAAACGAGACATATCCTATTTATCATGACTTATTATCCGCATAGCTGATACTTTAAAACGTTTTGCGAAAATCATTGTTCACTTCCATATTATTTCCATATACCTTGCTATTATTTAGCTTATAAAGCCTATAAATATGGATAATAGAAAATATTTTGCGTCGGCGATATCTGCCTTTGCTATATGGCAGCGATTCAGCGATTAAATTTTTTTCAGATTGCTGACCTCTACTCTTTAGGATC
>CAXSCR010000056.1:0-29599 GCA_964235605.1 uncultured Cyclobacteriaceae bacterium
GTAAGTCGTCGCCTTTTTTTATCAAAGCCTCGTAGTAATACGAGGCTTTTTTTTTTATGTATAAACGTCAGTAACCAATTTTTTTCTTGCTGATTGTGGTTTACAATGTATATTCACCGTTTTAAGCTTAATTCCAGAAGGTGAAAAAACTTCCGCTGCTTTTAACTCTTGCATTTATAGTACTGGCTGTAGGTGGCTACTTTTTATACAATCTTTTTTTTGTTAAAGTATCAATTGAACCTTGGGCTCTCGTTCCCGAATCTTCTGTTTTAGTTTACGAATCTGGAAGTTGTGAGGAATGCATAGCAGCCACCAAGCAATCTTCTGTTTGGGAGATTGTACAAAAGGCATCTTTCTACACGAAGCAAAATGATTCCTTAAAAAGCATCTTTAAAGTTCTTACTGAATCTCAGTATAATCTTATATCTCTCCATGTTACTAAGAAGGATGACTTCGATTTTGTATTCTACACCAAGGCCACCGGAAAAGATTTCGACATAGCACTTGATCAATGGAAGAAGAATAAGCAATTCAAATTTTCACAACGTGAGTTTAGTGGCGTGAAAATTCAGGAAGTGTCTTATTCAAATCAGATCTTCTCCTGGGTTTTCTTAGACGAAATTTGGGCTGGTAGTTTTACACCATTTTTAGTAGAAGATGTTGTTAGAACATATGCATCGGGTGAATCAAGAAACTTTAAGAGCATAGTTTCGGACGTTTATCAAATGCCGAAAATGAAAAGCGATGCCGGAAATATTTATGTGCATATTAAGAACCTTGCTGATTGGCTAAATGTATTCACAGGCAATAAGCCTTCGGAGCTAATTAAAAGCTTTGGGAAATCATCCATACTAGACGTTAAGACAGTCAATAATAATTTTGTTTTAAATGGGTTTAGTTCTGATAGTGCCAACACAGCCAAATACATTCTTTCGGTTTTTACGAATCAATCACCCGTTCCTTTTGATCTTAAAAAGTTTATTTCTAATCGAACAGTGACATTAACTACGTATGGTATAAGCGATGGAGAAGAATTTTGGAAGAACTTAAAAGCTTCAAGTACGCGAAAGACTGCTTTAAAGGACACGCTTTCACAAATTTCTAAATCGCTGCCAATTAACGTAGATAAACTTTTTAAAAGCATAAATGGAGGAATAGGTTTATGTGCTGTTGAATCAAAGGGGAAGAGCATTTCAAATATACTATTAGCCGAGACCAGTCAATCAAAAGATTGGATAGATATTTTTAACGGTGTTTCAGCTAAACTAAGTGTGGACACTATATTCTTTGAAAAGTTTTCAGATTATGAAATTAGAGAGTTGCCACTGTTTAGATTTCCTGAAAAAATATTATCTCCGTTAGTCACCGGTTTTGATAAATGTTATTACACATCAATAGGCAATACAATATTAATAGGTGAGAATCTTGAAGAATTAAAAAAGTTTCTAGAAGATATTGACCATGAAGAAACATGGGGCAAGTCTGTTACTCAGAATAAGTTTCTAGAAACAACGTTACTTGAATCCAATATTAGTTTTTATGTAAGTACACCACGGGTGTGGAATATTCTTTCAGGTTTGTGTAATGCAAAATGGAGAAAGTTTATTTCTGAGAATAACACGTTACTTCAATCGCTAGGCATGGGTGCTATTCAATTTAGTCATTTAAATGAAAGCTTCTATACCAATATTTCATGGAATTATAAAAACCCTGCAAAAGCGGCCCAAGAGAAGCAAGCTAATCGAAGGATCATTACGAATTTCGAATCAACACTTGCTAGTATGTTTGTTGTTAAGAGCCATGTTAATAAACAGGATGAAGTATTAATGCAAGACTCTCTTAATGGCCTGCACTTAATTTCATCTGATGGGAAAGAACTTTGGAAACTTGAGTTAGAGGGTCTTATAAAAGGAGATATTAAACAAATAGACTTTTTTAATAATGGCAAGCTACAGTATCTTTTTGCTACAGCGGGGAAACTTCATGTACTAGATAGATTAGGAAAGTATGTAGCGCCCTTCCCAATAGCTGTTACGCCAACAGAAATTGAATACGTAAGTGTTGTTGATTATGACCATAGCAGGAAATACAGATTTCTATTAGCAGATAAAGCTGGTGCTTTATGGATGTATGATAAAGCAGGGAACAATCTTGATGGTTGGAAACCAAAAAATATTGAAGACGCATTGGCTGTTGCGCCTCAACATCATCGCATTCGAGGCAAGGACTATGTTATATCAATACGTAAAGATGGTAAAGTTTATATTCTAAATCGGAGAGGAGAAACATTAAAGAACTTTCCAGTTGACATTGGTGGCAGACCTGCCGGAGATTATTTCTTAGAGGCGGGTAATAGCTTGTCTTCAACTTATTTTGTTTTGGTAACACGCGATGGCTTCCGTGTGAAAATTAACATGGAAGGTAAGATTCAGAGTCGAGAGGCCCTTGTTAAAACTTCAGGCGATGCGCGGTTTGCATTAGTTGCTGAGGAAAGCAACAAAACTTATCTAATCCTTAGGCAAGAGTCAAAGCAATTGGTAATGATTGATGAAAGCGGAAAGGAAATCTTAACTAACGATTATGTAGGTCTCAATCCGTTAGATGTCCAATATACAGATTATGGTGCCGGTACTTTCTTCGTGACCATTACTGATGTACTTCAAAATTTAAGTTTTGTGTACGACGCAAAAGGTACGTTAATGACAACTCCTCCGTTAGAAGCTTATTTTACAGTCACTAGGCCTAGTGGACTTGAAAGGCCACGCGTGTTTTCGATTTATCAAAAAGCTTTAAGTATACAGGTATTGCCGTAGTTTAAGTTATTACTCCGCTTTGCAGTCATTTAAAAAATTGCGGATTGAATCGTAAATCCTATCTAACTCGTCATTGGTAATTATGTATGGTGGCAATATATAAATCACATTACCCAGTGGTCTGAGTAATATACTTTTGTTTAAAAAGTAAGAATATATTTTCTTCCGTAGTGAATTTGTATACGAGTTTGCTTCATCGTTTTTTAGATCCATTGCTAGAATTGTACCCAGGGTTCTTATGTTAGTAATCATGGAGTCATCCTCTATTTCAGTTTTAAATTGATTATGTTTCAATGTGATTCGTTGTATATCATTTTGGCAACGCTCACTTAATAATAATTCAAAACTGGCATTTGCAACTGCGCACGCCAAGGGATTGGCTGTATAAGAATGCCCATGAAAGAACGTCTTCGAGAAGTCTTCAGTGTTATAGGCGGTGGTGATTTTTTGTGAGCAAGTAGTTACACCGAAAGGCATTGTGCCTCCAGTGAGCCCTTTTGATAAAGCCATAATGTCTGGCTTGTTAGTAATGTAATCTGAAGCAAATAATTTACCTGTGCGTCCAAAGCCTGTGAAGACTTCATCTGCAATGCAGATTACATTGTGTGAATGTGCAAGGCCGATAAGTTCATTAAGGACGGCTGGAGAATACATACGCATACCACTTGCGGCTTGAACCAAAGGTTCGAATATAAATGCAGCCGTATCACCACTGCTTATGATCTTTTCAAATTGCTTAATCGATTTTTCTTCCTGACCTGTGGATGGAAAATCTACAAATACAACATCAAATAAATGGGATGAAAATGGTTCCGTAAAAAGCCCCCTTTCCCCTACAGACATGGCGCCGAAGGTGTCACCGTGATAGGCACCATGTAAGGCAATAATTTTCTTTCGGTTTTTAATTCCTTTATTAAACCAATACTGCAAAGCCATTTTTATACTCACTTCAACTGCGGTACTTCCGTTGTCGGAGAAAAATATTTTGGATTGATTTTTTGGTAATATTTGTAGTAGATTCTGCGATAGTCTTACCGCGGGCTCATGTGTAAATCCCGCAAAGATTACGTGTTCAAGTTTCAACGCTTGATCAGCTAATGCTTTCGCAATATGTGGATTTGCATGACCGTGTAGGTTAACCCACCAAGAAGAAATAGCATCAATAATCTTTCTTCCATCGGCAGCATGTAAGTAAATCCCTTCAGCAGAAGTAATTTCAATAGGATCTGCAGCACCCGTGAGTGGAGTGAATGGATGCCAAATTGCTTCTTTATCTTTTTGCAATAAATTATCCATGCATTTTCGTTTTAATAAGTTCGGCATACTTTATAACGACAGACTTATCAACAGTAAGTTCTTTCGCTATGCGCAATAGACACTTAAGACCGCTATGATGTAAAATTATACGTTCACTTTCGCTATTTGAATCTCCATTAAAAATAATTCCTTTTATGTATAAGTTTCTGCTTCTTAAAGCTTCTATGGTTAACAATGTGTGGTTGATACTGCCCAGGTAAAGGTCTGCAACAAGAATTATGGACGTATTTAATTTACTTATTATATCAATAATGAACTCTTGATCATTCAAAGGCACTAGACATCCTCCTGCGCCTTCAATGACTAGTGTGTTCTTCGTTTCTGGAGTGTTAATATTAGCGACCTTTATTTCTTTCCCGTCTAGCTTTGCTGCGGCATGTGGAGAAGCGGGCGTTTTAAGTAGATAAGTTTCAGGGAATATTTTTATTGTTGAATGGGTAACCAGGTCTTTTACTACATCAGCATCTCGTGGAAGACCGGCTTGAATAGGTTTCCAATAATCAGCTTTTAGCGCTTCACATAAAATGGCCGACACCAATGTCTTGCCACTATCTGTATCAATACCGGTAACAAAATAATTCATTGAGATAGTAAGGTATTATAAAATTGAATCCGGCTGAACAACAATTATATTTTCACAGCCTTTAGATCGGCCAGCATGTTAACAAGCGCTTGGATGTCTTGATCAGCGTTATAAGTATGCAAGCAAATTCTTAAGCGTTCGGTGCCCTCTTGAACGGTGGGAGACAGAATTGGGCGTACATCAAATCCTTTTTTCTGAATCTTTATAGCCGCTCTTCGGGCATTTTCATTACCAGTGAATATCCTCGTCTGGATCGCACTTTTGGTTGATGCTTCACCAACTTTTTTACTTTCAGAATGGAATAAGGATATTTTTTGTTTCAATTCATTTTGCAAGTGGATATGTTTTGCAAGAAAATCAAAGGTACAGCTAATTGCTACTATGCTATGTGGAGATAGGGCTGTTGTATAAATAAACGGTCGCGCGTAATTGACTAAATATTGTATAAGATCTTTGGACCCTGTAACGCAAGCACCATGGCAACCCATTGCTTTACCAAAAGTATAAATGCGTATGGCAATTTTATCTTCCAATCCCAAAGACATTGCATAGCCTCCACCATCCTTTCCCATTATGCCCGTGCTATGCGCCTCATCGAGGATGATTGAAGCATCATATGTATCAGCTAATTGTGTTAGATCTCTAAGCGGACATTCATCACCATCCATAGAGTAAATAGACTCAACAGCAATAAAGATTTTACCTTCGCTTCGCTTTAGTTTTTGTTCTAGATCATTAAGATCGTTATGTCTAAAACTAAAACGTTTTGCTAGGCTTAGCCTTGCCCCATCTCTAATACAAGCATGAGCAAGTTCATCGTAAATTATAGTATCACCTTTTTGTGGAATGGACGAAATCACGGCAAGGTTTGCCGTATAACCTGAGTTAAAAATGAGCGCTGATGTACTTTTAAATATAGAAGCGAGCTTGCTTTCCGTTTCCTCAAGAAGCAATGAATTCCCTGATATTAGTCTTGATCCGGTTGCACCGTTTTGTTTCAAGTTCAAACCTTCAAGCCTTTCTGCACTGTGTTTAAAGAGTGCTTCTGAACCCGCTAAGCCTAAATAATCATTAGAACAAAAATCTTTTAATCCAATTGTGGTTTTAAGTTCTCGAAGGAGACCTTTATCTTTTCTTTGATTCAATGAATGACTGAGCCAAGTTTCAAGATTCACATCAAAAGGTTTTATCTAATGCAAAATGATACCCTATGCTAAAGGCAACGGGTAAAGGTTCAGCGCTTATAACAATTCCCGGAGTGTTTTTGACGGTATCCCAATCATTATAAAATGCTTGACTACGAAAAGGAACTACTAACTCGAAGTTTAGAAAATTAGCCTTTCTCTTAAAATGGATTTCGATACCCCCACTTATGGATGGGCCGTAATAGATTTTATCAAATTGGCTAAGACCTTGAACTTTTATAACCCCGTTATAACCATACATGACTCCAAATGTAGGACAGACAACTTTGCCAGGTAGCATTTTTAATTGCGCTCCGAAATTGTAACCTAATCCAACAATTGCGTATCCTACGCCAGCATAAATTCCTAGATTTTTTATTGGTAAAAATTGTAATCTTCCACCAATACCACCATAGTCAAGGCCAATGCCAAGCCCAATATTAGTTTTAGATGTAGTCTCTTCTTCCTCAATAGCATTTTCTATGTATTGGCCATAGCAGTATTGAATTCCAATTAGTAGCGAGATAAGTAAGGTAATTTTTTTCATACGGGGGAGTGTTTAAATCTTGATGCAAAATATACTATTTGCCACGATTTTTCTCTACGATATCCCACATTTCTTCTGGTATAGCTTCTAGGTGGCTAAATTCTCCGCCGTTCCGTAACCACTCTCCACCATCAATAGTAATCACCTCACCATTTACATAGGCTGAATGATCTGACATGAGATAAGCAGCAAGGTTAGCAAGTTCTTGATGTTCGCCGACGCGCTTTAAAGGAACACGTAATGCGGGATCGAACTTCTTAACAAGATCTCCAGGTAATAACCTGCTCCATGCACCTTCAGTAGGAAATGGACCAGGGGCTATAGCGTTGCTTCGTATTTTATATTTAGCCCACTCAACTGCAAGTGATCTTGTAAGTGCTAATACGCCAGCTTTGGCGCACGCTGAGGGAACCACGTAACCTGAGCCCGTCCATGCATACGTAGTAACAATATTTAAGAATGTGCCGGGTTGTTTTTTCGAAATCCAATTCTTGCCTGCGGCTAACGTAGTATAGTAAGTTCCTTTTAGAACAATGTCTACAACTATGTCGAAAGCGCGATGAGAAAGTCTTTCTGTCGGACTAATGAAATTTCCCGCTGCGTTGTTTAACACACCATGTATCTGACCAAATTTTTCTTCAGTTAACTTTATTACATTTTCAATTTCTTCATACTTGCGAACATCGCAAGGTATGGCCAGAACATTGCCGCCGGTCTCTTTAGTTAGCTCATCTGCAGATTTATCAAGCACTTCTTTTTTGCGGCTTGTAATAACAAGGTTTGCACCGAGCTCTAAAAAATACTTTCCCATTGCCCGACCTAAGCCGGTGCCGCCCCCCGTTATGATAATTGTCTTATCTTTTAGGGCCCCTGGTTTTAACATGCCTTCCATAGTACTTAAATTATAGGAAGCAAATATAGAAGTTTACCATCTAATAGTCGACCACAAAGACGGCTTGACCCGAGAAATCGCTTTTAAGTTTTTAATATCAAACTTTTAGCTTTATGGCTGCTAGCTTTGAGCTGCTAGCTCGATTTTTTAAAGTTTTATGCAGTTAATATACATCAAAAGTTTAATTAGTATGAACATAAGTTGATTCACTATAGCCACCAAAATTCAGAAACCTTGATTGATATTGTTGTAACATTTTTATAGGCTGGGAAAAGGGATCACCCGTGGTATATTCCTGCATATTATATGTCGCTTCATATTGGAATAAATCGCTGCTCAACGTTCTCCGATGTAAGTGAAGTTTTGAATTTTCTCCAATCAAAGAATTTTCATTGTTTTTAAGTGCAGCAAATTGCCTTACCTGGAAATGTTGCATCAGTTAAAATAAGTCCATTACTCCCATACTGTCCGTCAAAAAGAAATGGATCATCTGATTCAAGATAAATGGGATGAAAACGCGTTTGGATTCCATCATTTGGATTATCAGAAGTTGATTCAATTATTGATATTGTTGTAGTCATTATCATCCTGAAATCGAACAAAGATCTTGAAAAGAAAATATTATGGGGTTATTGCTGTAGTCTTTCTTCTTATTTTAGGGCCGATTTTGTATTACGTCATTAGTAACGAATCAATTTAATGGAAAAGAAGAATTACAAGTTGCTGTTTAGTATGCCCGTTATTATTGCAGCACTAGGCTACTTTGTAGACATCTACGACTTATTATTGTTCAGTATTGTTAGAATTCCAAGTCTTAAATCTTTAGGCATACCTGAGTCTGATTTATTAGATAAAGGTGAGTACCTCATTCGAATACAAATGGCCGGCTTGTTGGCAGGTGGCATTATTTGGGGTATTATGGGCGATAAGAAAGGAAGACTTTCTGTGCTTTTCGGGTCCATCTTGCTGTATTCACTTGCTAACATTGCCAACGGTTTTGTGACCACGATTGATCAGTATGCGATTCTAAGATTCATTGCCGGAGTTGGCCTTGCTGGCGAATTGGGTGCCGGAATTACATTGGTATCAGAATCGCTTCCCACCAACCTACGAGGCTATGGCACTACCATTGTTGCTACCGTTGGTTTGATGGGCGCAGTAGTAGCGAACTTTGTAGTTAAGCTTTCTGATACCTGGCAAACCTCTTATTTTATTGGCGGTGGATTGGGATTGCTTTTACTATTTGCAAGGGTGAGTCTTTTTGAATCTGAAATATTTATAAAAGTAAAGAGTGAGATTAAGAGCAGGGGAAACTTTTTTAAGCTCTTCACCAATAAGCAAAGATTCATCAGGTTTATTGGGTGTATACTTATTGGTTTACCGATCTGGTATACTATTGGCATTCTTGTCACATTTTCTCCTGAGTTTGCGCGGGTGCTTGGGGTAATAGGAAATGTTTCGGCAGGTGATGCTATTATGTATAGTTATATCGGCTTAGCCGTAGGCGATTTGAGCAGTGGTTTTATAAGTCAGCTACTTAAATCCCGCAAAAAAGTAGTTCTGCTATTTATTTTACTCACGCTAACGTTTGTATTGCTTTATTTATTCTCTCCATTTAAGTCTGTGCCGTTCTTTTATGTTACCTGTTTTTGCTTGGGTTTTGGCATTGGTTATTGGGCGTTGTTTGTCACCATTGCGGCAGAGCAGTTTGGAACAGATATACGGTCAACCGTTGCTACTACGGTTCCCAACTTTATACGCGGCACTGTTATTCCACTTACAATTGGTTTTAAATTGCTACGCGACGAGGTCGGTGTTATCTACGGCGCTTTGATTGTTGGGTTAATTACCATTGTTATTGCCCTTCTTGCCCTCCGATTGATTACAGAAACCTTCTCTAAAGACTTAAATTACATAGAGAAGGATTGATTTTTAGTCTTATGTAGGGTTTTACCAATGAAATGGACAAGATTTGCTAAATCTTATTTAGCTTTACCCTGCGGTGTGATTTATATCCCCCTCGCAGTGAAAGCAGTCTGTGTCACGGAAAGTTTACCTTTTATTCTTCACTTCAGTGCTGTACTGTGCATCGTTGCATGCTCAGAATCTATACCTTATAAAGAGCCTGAAAAGTCAAATCAATTCAACCGAAGGCAAAAAGAAGTTTGAGTTTTTAAATGACCTTGCTTGGGAATATCGTTGGGCTTATCCAGACAGTACTATTTTATATGCCAGGAAAGCTTTTGAGTTAGGGCAGCAACTGAAATTAGAAAAAGATTTAGCAAGGTCTTTGAATTTCATTGGTGTAGCTAATAATTATAAAGGTGAACGGCTCGAGGCTTTTGAGAATTTTAATACGGCCCTTAAAATGTCTATTGCGCAAAATGATTCATCTCAAATTGCATACTCAAACAATAACATTGGAAGATTATTTTTTGAGCAAGGTTTGTCGTCACGCTCCTACGAATATTTTGTGAGGGCACTGGCCACCTTTCAAGCCATAAATGATCTGTCTGGTCTTGCATATACGTATCAAAGTCTGGCTACGCTCTATGCATCGCAAAAAGACTATGTTAAAGCAGAAAGCAATTATGTAAAAGCATATAAAATACGTTTGAAACTTGGTGACACCAGAAATATAAGCGCGGCGCTTTTTCAAATCGGCAGATTGTATCAAGCCAATAAGGATCATGAAAAGGCATTACGGTATTTTCATTATGCAGATTCAACCGCTAGAATAATAAATGATGCCATTAACCTTGCGGAAATAAAAACATTTGCTGCCGAGAGTTATTTAAGTAATGGCCTGTTACGCGAAGCCGAAGCAATGTGCACCGAGGGCTTGGCATACATCTTAAAACTACAAAATCTTAGAATGTTACCGCATGCCTATATCACGATGGGCCAAATACAAATAGACAAAAAAGAGCCGGTAAAGGCAAAACATTATTTTATGTCTGCGCTTAAAGTCTCTACCCAGTTAAAGGATTTAAATTCTAAAATGGAGGCGCATTATTTTTTATGGCGCTTTTTAGAAAAGCAGAACAATAAAACTGAGCAGTTAACAAACCAGAACCAATACCTTATCATTAAAGATTCCATCAAAGATCTGGATCTAACGCGACAAGTAGAAAGGTTACAGTTCCAAATTGACATTCAACGTAAGGAGCAGGAGAATGAATTGCTAAAAGCAAATCAGGCAAAGAATGCTGCTTATATACATCAACAAAGGTCGCAGAATATAGGGTTAATTGTTATTGTGGCATTGGTTAGTACGCTTGGTATAGTGCAGTGGTTGAACAGTAAGAAACGTAGACAAATTAATGAAAAGCTTGCCGAACAAAACGAAAAAATCCAGAAGCAACAGGAAGAAATTATAGCTCAAAACGCAAAGTTAAGCAAGCATAATTTGCAGCTTTCTGATTTAAATCATGAGAAAGATACCATCATGAGTATTGTTGCGCATGATTTAAGATCGCCTTTAAATCGAATTCTAGGACTTACTTCGTTGCTGGAACACGATGTGAATACGAATAGATCTTTTTACATCAAATTGCTAAAAGAAGCAACGGCTTCAGGTTTGGTGCTTATAAAAGATTTGCTCGATGTTCATATGCTGGAAGAAAATGTAGAGCCTGACTATTCTACTTTTAACATAAGCGATTTTCTATTACAAAAAGTTGGTGAATTTATACCGCTTGCAGAGGCTAAGGGAATTCATTTGAAGGCAATACGGGTGCATAGCGAATCAATAAGTCAAGATGAAGGTTATTTAGGAAGGATCGTTGATAACTTACTTTCAAACTCAATTAAATTTTCTAAGGTTGGTTCCTCAATAGAACTTAGTGCGATTAAAAAAGACAACTATATAATTTTTTCAATAAAGGATCAAGGGCCAGGTTTTAGTGATGAAGATCGGCCGTTCATTTTTAAGAAGTTTAAAAAATTAAGTGCCAGGCCAACGGCTGGCGAAACATCTAACGGTTTAGGTTTAACCATTGTTAAGACATTGGTAGATCGTCTTAAGGGTGATATTCAGCTCAACACGAAACAAGGCGAGGGCAGTGAATTTATAATTAGACTACCTGCAAATAGTCCTAAGCGTATCTCCAGTTAATCTCAGCTGTTTGTAAACCAAGAATAATTTATAGCACGCAGATTCGTACGTGCTCTAAATCCTATTAAACTTTCTCTAAAGCCTGTTGCAAATCAGCAAGTAAATCTTCAGCATCCTCAATACCAATACTTAGTCTGATCAACGAATCTACCAGGCCATTTTTAATTCTTTCGTCTCTCGGAATGCTGGCATGCGTCATGGAAGCAGGATGATTAATTAATGACTCAACACCGCCAAGTGATTCCGCGAGCGAAAATAGTTCAACACTTTCCATAAGCTTCGTTGCTTTTGCTACACTATCGTCTTTTAGTGTAAATGACAGCATACCACCGAAATCCTTCATCTGTTTTTTTGCAATTAAATGATTTGGGTGATCTTCAAATCCTGGCCAATATACTTTGCCGATCTTTGCATGGTTTTTTAGAAAAGATGCGATTTGCGTTCCATTGCTGCAATGGCGTTCCATGCGCAGATGCAGTGTCTTGATTCCTCGTAAAACTAAGAATGAATCTTGCGGACCTGGAACAGCACCACATGAATTAGCAATGAACGCCAGCTCTTGATGTAGCTTCTCATCGTTAACTACGAGTGCACCCATAATCACATCAGAGTGGCCACCTAAATACTTTGTTACAGAATGCATTACAATATCAGCTCCGATATCTAACGGATTTTGAAGATATGGTGAAGCGAAGGTATTATCAACGGCAACAATGATGCTACGCTTCTTGGCGATGTCGACACAGGCTTTAATGTCAATGATATTCATCAACGGGTTAGTTGGTGTTTCTAACCACAATAACTTTGTACTAGCATTTAGAAAAGGCTCGATGTCAGATGCCTTACCCATGTCAATAAAATGAAATTTGATTCCGAACTTCTCATAGATCTTTTTAAACATTCTATATGAGCCACCATACAAGTCGCTACTGGTTATTACTTCGTCACCAGGACTAAGTAATTTAATAACGGCATCGGTAGCACCCATTCCTGATGAAAAGCAAATACCGAATTTTCCATTCTCTAATGCTGCAATACTTTTTTGAAGTGCGTTGCGTGTTGGGTTAGCACCACGTGCATACGCATAACCTTTATGTTGCGCGGGTGACTCTTGCACATACGTTGATGTTTGATATATAGGTGTCATGATGGCACCCGTTGTTGGATCAGGTGCTACGCCTGCATGCACGGCTTTGGTTCCGAATTTCATGTTTATGTACGTTAATCGTTATTAGTTAATGGTTCTTAAAGAAATACGTTGTGAGTTATTGGTCCGAAATATAAAACTTTGTCTTGGATATGCGTCAGCGAGCTAACACAAACAACATACAATGAGCTATTACTATTAGCGTGGGAAGTAGTTTGATAATTGTGTAGTATATAGTTGTAGAAGAAAAGTTATTCCTTTGACCATTCAATTGATGGAACAATCCAATCTTTTAGTGGCTTGTAAATTATACCATGGCCTATGCCCAGCTCTAGCTTTACTTCCTTTGTTCTATTTAGGCCATGTGATAGTGCGAAGATTGGATTACAGCTATGGCCAATTTTATCTGTACTTTCATATATAGACAGGATATTTCCATACAAATCAATCTCGAAATTTTTAATGACCCAGTCATTACAATTGGCAACCAAAACATATTTCATACCCCTATTTTTTAGTTTAGTCGAGATAAGCATGGCAATGATTGCGCCTTTAGAGACACCCACGATTGTGATGTTTTTTGAATTAACACCTAGAGTAAGTAGCTTTTTAATTTGAATGACAATGTTGTCAGCGTATGTATTTGGATCGGCATTCTTTTTACGGATTTCACTTACAGTAATAAAACCATTTTTCTGGAATACGGAAATAATGTCTTTGTACTGGTATTGTCCATACTCTTCACTATAAGCATTGATACCTTGATCTTCAATTATTTTGCCATGAAGATAGAATAGATACTTTGCATTTCCTTGAACGCTATCCGCGAGGTTATTATTGGATTGGGCTGGTAGATGGTCTATGAAGAAAAGAAAACCAAGAAGAAAGAATAAGGCCCTCATCATAGATAACTGCTGATCTCTTATTCAAGTTTCTTTTTCCAATAATCACGAATTGCATCCTTCCAGTTTTCTCCGCTTTTGAGATAGAGCGCTGTGTTGATTAACATCTTGTCTTCTGGAGCTGTTGGCCGATCTTCTAACGATTGAATGATCAGATCGTATAAATTATTTTTAAAAGAAGAACCTACTTTTTTATGGAGTGAATTTAAGTCACGGAGAATTTTTTCAAAAGAAACTTCTTCGATTGTTGGGGCAGAAGGTTGTTCAACAGGAACTTTAACAGCTTCAGGTTCTGTCGTTTTATGGCTTAGCTTTTCTGGAGAAACAAGTTGGGCTGCTTGCTGTTTCAGAAATTCATCGAGGTCTTGAAGCGTATTTTTCTTTTTACTCATGACAGATGGTTCAATATAGCTAACGCCACGTGGTTATATTCTTTCTCGGCTTCAACTGTGCTGAAATTTACAAAAATGTTTTTTTGCGGAACTACAATTGGAAGAATTATGGCATCGAGGTTTTTAAGGTGATCTCTAACCGTGTGTATGCCGGTTGCCGTATGGATACGATTGGGTAAAATCAGAATTTTAAGATTCGGGTTTAATTCACGTGCTGGCGATAAATCTGTTACCGTTTGATACGTTACTAACAGATCGTTTTGTGTTAAACTTGTGGGGACAATAACTGCATCGCTAACCAAACAAAGCTTCTTGATGCCTTCATCTGTGGTTTTACCTGCGCTATCCACAATAATAATATCGACACCTTTGTTTTGTTTGAGTTTAGTTAGTTCGTCAGCTACTTCATGGTCTTGCGACCCTAGAATATCAAACCCCGCATTGCCATTGCTGGTTTTAAATAATTCCATTTTCCGAAGTGTATTTAAGGTGTAATTGGTATCTGTTTCAACCAATAAAACTTTACGCCCTAATTGATGAAGTGTAGTTGCTAGATTAATAGCATTTGTGGTTTTACCAGTTCCACCTTTTCGACTGATGAAGGATATTATCTTAGCCATGATTGGTATTAAGATAAACTTATATTTCGATATGTCAAAGTGGTCAATCTTGGGGAAACGTCAACTTTTAACATCTACCATACATCGCTCATTTTTTAAGATAGTGTCTGCTAATCTTACCTCAATATGAGACAGGGCGTCATCCATCTGTGCCTTAATATTATTTTTAACTTCTTTCATGCGCATGGCTTCAATAAAACGCTTTACTTGTTCATCGTTTTCAAGAATTAATATGGGCACTTGCATAGGCTTATCATCATCGCCTTTAGCTACCATGGTAAAGTAAGAAGAGTTGGTGTGTTTAACTACGCCCGACTTAACATTTTGGGATTCTACACGAATACCCACAATTAGTGAAGAACGCCCTACGTAATTGACAGACGCATGAAGTGATACCAATTCCCCAACGTCTACGGGCTGAAGAAATTCAACCTTGTCAACTGAAACAGTTACACAATAAGCACCCGCATGTTTGCTGGCGCATGCATAGGCAACTTTATCCATCAATGAAAGTAAGATTCCGCCATGTATTTTTCCTCCAAAATTCGCGTAGGAGGGTATCATAAGTTCGGTAATGGTAGTTTGAGAAACGCGTACAGGTTTAGCGGGGCTAGACATTATTTATTCTTTTTGATAAGATATGAACAAATCTTTAAAAATAGGCTCGATCAATATTGGCACTAGGCATTACTTATTTAATTACAAGCCTTTCGATCTTGCTAGCATTAATATTCCAGCCATACTCATACTATCTGTTATTTTTCCCTGTATCACCATATTCAAAGCTTCTTTTAGCGGTAATTTCCAAGTCTTTAAATCAGACTCTGTCTCTTCAAGTTCGCTTTCGCCGTGTTCTAGGTCTTCAGCTAAAAAGACGAAGCCTTCTTCATCCGTTACTGAATTTGAAAGATGAATTCGTAACAAAGTAGTCCAACGTTTGGCTGTTAAGCCTGTTTCTTCTTTGAGCTCGCGCTTTGCGGCTTCAACCGGCGCTTCAGCTAAAGGTCCGCCACCTTCCGGGATTTCCCAAGAAAATTCATTCAGCGTATAACGATATTGACCCACTAGCCAGATGTTTTGCTCTTGATCAAGTGCAATAATGCCAATGGCTTTATTTTTCATGTGCACTTTGCCATAAATTCCATTTCCGCCGGAAGGATTGATAACCTGATATTCAGTTACGTTGATCCATTTATTATCATATTTTTCTTCAGCGGAAAGTGTGCTCCAGGGATTTGTAACAGCTTTGTTTGACATTAAAATTATTTTTTTGTGAAAGCGTATCAAAACTATTGATTTCTTTTTTGAACTTTCCGAAAGTTTGTAATCTTTTGTGAAACGTTAAATATGCTTCGCTCCTCATTTTCTCGTAAATTCATAGAGGCCGGTTGTGACGAAGTTGGGCGTGGCTGCCTGGCAGGGCCCGTGGTTGCTGCAGCCGTTATTCTACCCAAGCGGTATAAGCATAAACTTTTGAATGATTCAAAACAATTAAACAAAGCGACCCGTGAATCTCTTTGTGTAGATATACAGCGCGATGCACTTGCCTTTGCAGTAGCAGAAGTCGACAACAATGAAATTGATGAAATCAATATTTTAAATGCGTCATTCAAAGCCATGCATCTTGCATTGGCTAAACTTCACATGATACCTGAATTGCTTCTAATAGATGGTAATCGGTTTAAGCCTTATGGGGAAATTAAGCATGAGTGCATCATTAAAGGTGATGCTACATTTTTATCTATTGCAGCTGCATCTATTCTAGCTAAACACCATCGCGATAACCTGATGGCAAAATTTGCTGACCAATATCCAGGCTACGGATGGATAACAAACGTAGGATACCCTACCTGTGAGCACAGAGACGGAATTAGAAAATTAGGTCATACACCGTTACATCGAAGAACCTTTAGACTATTACCAGACCAATTAGAACTGTTTGAAGAGGAGTTCATCGACAAATAGGCATCCTATAGAAACCTAGAGCGTATCTATACGTTAGTCTTAGTCTTTGGCATGATATCTATTTTCAAACTTCTTAAGGAAAAGCAAAGGCTTCATGCACTATTGCTATTTAGTATCACTACTGCATCGTGTGTGGCTTTGGTCATGTTTCGATTGCATTTAACAAATCACTTCATCTTCTTCTTTTTAATCTGGAATATCTTTTTGGCTCTTATTCCCTATGGCATAAGCACACTGATTGTACTTTATCACAATAAAATAAGAAATAGATGGTTGTTGCTTTTTCCTATACTGGCTTGGTTGTTATTTTTTCCTAACGCCCCGTATATTCTTACCGATCTTCTCCATCTCAGACCTAGACCCGATGTTCCTTTTTGGTATGACCTTGCATTGGTTTTATTTTTTGTTTGGAATGGTTTGATGTTAGGCTACGCGTCGGTTATAGATATTCATACTGTAATAACAAAAAAATTCAATAAATGGGCCGGTTGGATTGTAGCGCTTGTTTCATTGGTACTTGCAAGTTTTGGTATTTACTTAGGTCGTTATTTACGTTGGAATAGTTGGGATATTATATCATCACCCATAAGCCTTACAGGTGATATCATTAAGCATTTGGTTGATCCATTCGGACATCAAAGAACTTTTGGAGTAACAATTATATATTCTTTGTTTTTAATACTTGGTTATTTGTTACTCATTCAAATGGGGAAGACGTTTCGCAATGCGAAGGTGTAAGTGATATTGTAGGTAGGTAGGTAGGTGTGTCTCTGCTTTCAGCGGATGAAAAGTAATTTCATATCTTTGTGTAAAACCTCAATGAAATTATACATCACTTTATTTTATAATGTGTCTTATATTCTTTTCAATTAATAATCACCCCACCTATAAACTTATTGTAGCTGCTAATCGTGATGAATTTTATAATAGAAAAACTGCGCCTGCAAACTACTGGGAAGATAATCCTAAAATTTTAGGCGGTCGCGATTTAGAGGCCGGCGGGACTTGGATGGGTATTACAAAATCCGGGAGGATCAGCTTAATTACAAATTATCGCGATTCTAGTAACATTAATCCCCAAGCACCATCACGTGGTCAATTGGTTTCTGATTACCTTGATAATGAAGTGTTAAATCCTGTAGATTGTCTTCAGCAAATTGAGAAGCGCGCAAAGGCTTATAATGGATTTAATTTAGTTGTAGGCAATCCAGATTCGTTATGGTATTTCTCGAACTATGGGGAAGGAATAAAAAAAATAACTTCAGGACTTTTTGGATTGAGCAATCATCTACTTGAAACTCCATGGCCCAAAGTTATGCGAGGAAAGGAACAGTTAAAGCCAATCTTTGATCACGCTACCATTAACACAGAAGATATTTTTAAAGTCTTATACGATAGCGAACAAGGTGTTGATGAGAATTTACCCGATACGGGTGTTGGAATTGAGCGAGAACGTGTTCTGTCATCAATGTTTATAAAAAGCACTGGTTATGGAACGCGGTGTTCCACTATATTGCTGATCGATAAGTCTAATCATGTTTCTTTCTTAGAGCGTATTTATAATTTAACAACCTTTAGTTATACAACAGAATCATTCCAGTTTGCCATAAGGTAACTAACATGAGTAAGAAAGATAAAACACCATTTGTATTAAAAGTTATTCGCTGGCTTTATCCTAAGGTCGAAAAAGTAGCGCCATACTTAGCGCACCGTTATTTTGTAAAATTATTTTTTTCGCCATTACATTTTAAAGTCCCTGAAAAGGAATTAAAGGCAGAAACGTATGCCGAAAAATTTGCTATAGATCTTAACGGAAAAAAGGTTCAATGCTACGCTTGGGGAAAAGGTAACAATGTAGTTTTAGTAGTGCATGGATGGGGCGGTAGGGCAACGCAATTCAGAAGATTTGTAAAGCCACTTGTAGCCGCGGGTTATAGAGTTGTTGGTTTTGATGGTCCGGCACATGGAAAGTCAGAAGGTAACAAAACTAACTTGGTTGAATTTGAGCAAGCGCTTCGAAAAATATATGAAGATGTAGGAAAGCCCGTTGCCATTATCGCTCATTCTTTTGGTGGAAGTGCCGCGCTATTTGCAGGTATGAACGGATTGCCAATAAATAAACTTATTAACATAGCTAGTCCTACAATGGGCGATGAAATTATAAACACGTACCTGAGGGCCATTAATGGGTCTCGTACAACAAGCGATTTTTTTAAAGCTTATATACTTAAAACTTATAACAAGCCTTTTGAAGAATTCACATCAATGCATTTTATTAAGTATTTGCCTTTAAAAATAAATCTATTGTTGGTGCATGATGAAGATGATAAGGAGGTTTCAATCAATCAACCTAAGGCATTAATCAATGTTTATCCGGAAGCCCAGCTTTATATAACGAAGGGTTTAGGGCATACGCGTATATTAAAAAACGACGCGGTTATTCAATATTGCGTAACATATATAGCGAATTGAACGTCTGTAGGTGAGCGGTAAATCGCGAATTATTTTTTGCTGAAATCTGTAATTAACATTTTAAATAGTGAACTTATAGATCTGATTTCCACGAAGTATGACTAAAATAACCTCCATATGAAAATAATTGAAACACATAACCTCGCCAGAACTTACAAGATGGGTGACAACATTGTAAACGCCCTTCAATCAGTTTCAATTTCAATTGATAAGGGTGAGTATGTTGCTTTTATGGGACCTTCGGGATCTGGTAAATCAACCTTGATGAATATAGTAGGTTGTCTTGATACGCCAAGTGCAGGAACCTACATGCTCAATGGCCAAATGGTGAGCGAAATGACCGAGAATGATTTAGCGGAAGTCAGAAATAAAGAAATCGGTTTTGTATTTCAAACATTTAATTTATTGCCGCGGGCTTCAGCATTAGAAAATGTAGCGTTGCCCTTAATCTACGCAGGCTATGGCAAGTCAGTTCGAAATGAAATGGCAATGGCCGCGCTTGAAAGTGTTAGTTTAGCAGACCGTTATCATCACAAGCCTAATGAATTATCTGGAGGTCAACGTCAGCGTGTTGCTATAGCCAGAGCATTAGTTAATAACCCTTCTATAATTCTTGCCGATGAGCCCACCGGTAACTTAGATACAAAAACATCTTATGGAATTATGAATCTATTCCAGGAGCTTCATGACAAAGGGAATACCATCATTATGGTAACGCATGAAGATGACATCGCCCATTATGCCCATCGCATTATTCGTCTTCGCGATGGTTTGGTTGAGTCGGATCGTAAAAATGAAAGCATTAACAGAGGAGAGGGTGTGGGAGTTGTTTAGGTTTTTAGGTTCAAGGTTGAAAGTTCAAGGTTAAACTGTACCTATTACTTAATAGCGTATTATTATTTATTACGGGCACTACAAACATATCTTGCATCCTGAAACCTGAAACCTGGAACCTGAAACTTGAAACTTGAAACCTTTAACCAAAACGCGAAACTTAACTTAGCATGAAAATCTACACCAAAACAGGAGATCAAGGCACCACATCTTTATTTGGTGGGAAGCGGGTCTCAAAGTCTGATTTGCGTATTGATACATACGGTACAGTTGATGAATTGAATTCGTGCATTGGCTTGGTTCGCGATCAGGAAGTGAACCTAAAACGTAAAGACATTTTAGTTGAAATTCAGGATCGACTTTTTACTGTCGGGTCTATACTAGCCACAGAACCAGGAAATACCAAAGTTAAGATCCCTGCTTTGCAAGAAAGCGATATTGCCTATCTAGAAATAGAAATAGATAAGCTAGACGCTCAGCTTCCTCCTATGAGATTCTTCGTGCTTCCAGGAGGTCACCAGTCAGTTTCATTTTGTCACCTTGCTCGCACAACTTGCCGACGGGCTGAGCGGCTAACGGTTGCACTTCATCAAGTGGAAGGTGTTGATCGTTTGGTTATACAATATCTCAACAGACTCTCAGATTATCTGTTTATTCTCTCTCGCAAAATGGCAATGGAGCTGAACGTTGAGGAAACTCCATGGAAGCCTAGAATGTAATAGCAGCTGGAAATTAAACTTGCTATTTCAATTAAAATCAGTTACTCCCATAATATTGTTTTAATTGAAATGTTATTTCGTTTATTTGCTGTCATAAGGTTATATAATTCATTTGTCCAATAAAATGAGATTAGGCGTATTTACAATTGCTATTGGCTTATTGTTATTCATACGTTTACCGGCAGCGGCGCAAATGCAACTTGTTTTTTTAAAACATGAAAGGGTTATGTTGAGACTTAACCCTGGTGATGAATTTATTTACAGGCTCAAGAATTCAAAGGACGTTAGGCGCTCGTATGTAAACAATCTTTCGGATACTGCTATTACGGTACATAATACTGTTGTGCCATTTAATACCATAGAGAGAGTCTATTTTTCAAATAAAAAGCTCCATAATACTATTGGTGGTGGCTTGGTTGTTGGTGGCATTGCATTATTTCTCATTGATCAATTAAATCACACTGCCGTTCGTAGAGGTTTTAGCCTAGATCGTGGCGTCTCAACGGTTTCTATTGCCATGATAGCGGTAGGCATACCATTAGTGCTTCTTAAGAAGAAGTCGCAAAAAGTAAATTATCCGTATAGATTAATGACCGCGCGGGCGGGATCGCCATTTTACCAAGAGGCACTAAATCATGCCTTTACTCCTTAAGTTTACTTTAGGCTAAGGCACTAAGTTAACCTGACCCATTGCTGTAAGGCAACCGAATGTCATGAGGGATAGTATAATCTTCTTCATTTGGAATATATTTGTGGTTTCGAATTTATAAATAAACTCAAATCATGACAACAGAACAGTTGAAAGACTTGAAGGCTCGTATGAGCGCCTTGAGGAGGTATCTTTGACTACGATCGTAAGACCGCTGAGATAAGAGACGAAGACCTCATTACCCAGCAAGCCGAATTCTGGAATAATCCCAAACAAGCTGAAACCATTTTGCATAGCATCCGCACCAAAAAAGTGTGGACAGACGCCTATGATCGTGTCAATAAATTATTGGAGGATTTAGACGTGCTAAATGAATTTCACGAAGCAGGAGATGTTGATGAAGACGAGCTAGATCGTGAATATAAAAAGGCAGCTCAGGCTGTTGAAGAGTTAGAATTTAAGAGAATGTTAAGTGGCGAAGAGGATCAGCTCAGCGCCATGGTAGAGATTAACCCAGGTGCTGGTGGAACTGAAAGCCAGGATTGGGCCGATATGCTGAACCGTATGTACATTATGTGGGGTGAGAAAAACGGTTATAAGGTCACCCAAGTAAATTACCAGTCTGGCGATGTAGCAGGAATTAAATCGGCAACTATTGAAATTGAAGGAGACTTCGCTTACGGGAAACTGAAATCGGAAATTGGCGTGCATCGTTTGGTACGTATTTCTCCCTTCGATTCGAATGGAAGACGCCACACTTCGTTCGCATCGATTTATGTTTATCCCATAGTAGACGATACAATTAACATTGAAATCAACCCTGCAGATATTGAAGTTCAGACTTCTCGCTCGGGTGGCGCTGGTGGTCAGAATGTAAATAAAGTTGAAACCAAAGTTCAGCTTACACATAAGCCCAGTGGTATTGTAATTGTTTGCCAAGTAGAACGTTCACAACATGCCAACCGCGAACGTGCTATGAAAATGCTTAAGTCAAGGTTGTATCAGCTTGAGATGGAAAAACGCAATGCTGCGCGTGATAAAGTTGAAGCCGGAAAAATGAAAATTGATTTCGGATCACAGATCAGGAACTATGTGTTGCATCCATACAAACTCGTGAAGGATGCGCGTACGGGTGTTGAGCGAACCGATGCACAAAATGTGCTTGACGGTGACCTCGATGATTATATCAAAGCATTCTTATTGGGAGCTCAAGAACAACCGCAGCAAAATTGAGCCTAGTAAAAAATAAGAGAACATACGATACGCAGTTTTGGTTATTGTGTTTAAGCTCGCTGCTTTTCTTTGCGAGCTTTAACATGATTATACCAGAGTTACCATCGTATCTAACAAGTTTAGGCGGCGCTCAACATAAAGGATTAATCATTTCTCTTTTCACCATTACCGCAATGATCTCGCGACCATTAAGCGGAAAGCTTGCCGATAAAATAGGACGTGTGCCGGTTATGGTATGCGGACCTATTGTTTGTGTTATATGCAGTGCAATTTACCCTCTTGTATCCTCTGTCGCAGGATTTTTATTGCTTCGATTGATTCATGGTTTCTCAACAGGCTTTAAGCCAACAGGTCAAACTGCTTACCTCACTGATGTTATTCCTGCTGAACGACGCGGTGAGGCAATGGGGCTGTTAGGAACTACTAGTTCTGTAGGTATGGCTGGTGGGCCAGCGCTCGGCGGTCCGATTGCCGATGCATTTGGACTTGACGTTATGTTTTATTGTTCTTCTCTATTAGCCCTTGCATCCATTCTTATTATACTGGGCATTAAAGAGACGTTGAAAGATAAACATCCTTTTAGTTTTACCTTAATCAAGATTGACAAACATGATTTATTTGAACCACGCGTAATTGCGCCGTGTGTTGTTATGATGTTGGGCGCCTATGCTTATGGCGCTGTGTATACCGTCATACCTGACTTCGGCCAATTTGTTGGCATTAAAAACAAAGGACTTTTATTCACCTACCTAACCGTAGCTTCGCTTGTTGTTAGATTACTTGGCGGAAAAGCCTCTGACAAATGGGGGAGGAAACCGGTACTGCGTTTTGCGCTTTTTATAATTGCTATTGGCATGTTAATAATAGGAACTGCTGAGACACGACTCCAATTAATAATAGGAATTGTAATTTATGGTTTAGCACAAGGTACTGCTTCGCCTACATTGCTTGCATGGGCTACTGACTTGAGTGACACCAGACACAGAGGGAAAGGTATTGCTAGTTTATATATGGCGATGGAGTTTGGTATTGGTATTGGCGCTTTTATTTCGGGTTTGCTTTTCGCCAATTCTTCTTCTAATTTCTTTGTCACATTTCTTACTGCAAGTTTGCTTAGCGCTATGGGATTTATCTATTTAATATTAAAGCCGAGAAAAGAACTGATTGCATGATTTCTACAGTTTAAAATAAAAATAAAAATGTATTATGACGTTTTAGTTTTATGAAGAAAGTTATTCTCTATTTATTCTGGTTAGTAGGTGTAGGTGAATTAATTTCTATTCTCTTAACTATACCACTATTAGGTTATATAAGTAAGCCATTAATTATGATAACGCTTGGTTTATATTATGTTCTATCCGTATCCAGGGAAATGCGTTCTAATGCCCTAATACTCGCAATTGCTTTTTCTTTTATTGGTGATGTATTACTTATGCTTCAAAGTAAAGGTGCTAGCTTTTTTATACTTGGCCTTGTTGCTTTTTTGATTGCGCATGTTTTCTATATTTTATCTTATAAAAATCATCGCGGTGAGCCATCAGCAAATCACTTACAAGGCATTCATAAAATCAGAATGGCATTACCTATTATACTAGCAGGAACAGGCTTAGTTGTTGTATTATATCCCGTATTGTATGATTTTAAGTTTCCAGTAATTGTTTATGCAATCGTATTGGTGTTTATGGTGTTAAATGCACTGTTTCGCTATGGTTATACCAATTCAAAAAGTTTTTGGCTGGTATTTTCAGGTGCTATATTATTTTTGATTTCTGATTCCATCCTCGCTATAAACAAATTTCTTCAACTCATAACAAACGGCGATTTCATGATCATGATAACCTATATCGTAGGTCAATTTCTGATTGTACAAGGATTGATAAGGCATGTGGAAATGATCGACAGTCCACGGTCCACAGTCCACGGCCGTGTGTTTTAAGTAATGACGTTATTAGGTAGGTATAATGAATGCACAGTTCACTACTGTGGACCGTCGACTGTGGACCGTCGACTAACTAAAATACTTCTCAATGGCAATTGCTACACCATCCGCTTTGCTATCTAATGTAATTTCTTTCGCTACAGCTTTCACTTCGTCCTTCGCGTTTTCTACTGCTATACCAAGGCCTACAGATTTTAGTAAATCAATGTCGTTGTAGTTATCGCCAAAGGCAATGACTTCCGACATGCTGATGTCATATTGTTTTTTTAATAACAGCTCCAGTCCGGTTGCTTTGGAAATTGATTTCGGAGCTATTTCGATATAGGTATCTCTAGAGCGGTATACATGGAGCTGATCACCAAACATTTTATTAAGTTTAAGTTGCATGTTATTAATTTCTTCTGCAGGACCCATGCACATTACTTTGTGCGCACCTTTATTCGTGTTGTGCCAATCGTCAACAATTGAGTTTAGTGAAGCGATCGATGCATTAACTTTCGTAATTTTTTCCTCGCGCTCTGTCCATTGATCTCGTGCTGGTGCATGCCAGGTGTCTTCAAAGTATAAACTAACATGAATATCTGCTCCTTGTGATAGGCTGATTATTTTTGAACATATAGTTGGTGGAATATAGACCGATTCCATAACCATGGGTTTCGCTAATTCATTTTCGTAATGAATAACAAAGCCACCATTAAAACAGATTAATGGATGATGCATGATTGCTAATTCACGTTGAAGATGCCGCATAGCGCTGGGCATTCGGGAGGAGGCAAGGATTATGGGAATATTCTTATCTAACTTTTTTATTGTTGCGATAGTTCTTGGCGACAACTGTCTATTGCCGTCAAGCAAGGTTCCATCAATATCAGTGCAAAGTGCGCGAATTTTCATAGGTGAGTAGTCAGCAATGTTTTACATAATCTCTGGTAAAAGTAATTAAAACAAAAAGCGAAAAGATATTATCCTTCGCTTTTATCACCTAACCTGCTAACAATAAGTACTTATATTTTTCTTACGGTTCCACTGCCTGAAGCGCTTGTATTCACATGTGGGGGTTCACCTTTATATAGAACACTTCCATAATCCTATAAAGAATATTGTGGATTAAAACGTCAGATTTAGAAATTCAAAACAATTAGCGAATAGCTATATAGAAAATTTAACTGCCGCCAACAAAACTATAAATTCTATCACTTTGTTAATTTTTAGCTCATAAGATAAACGCTTTATAACTAAACGGTATAATGACTAATGACTCATAAAGCGCTTATTCTAATTTGAAAATACCTTTATTTGCAAATTAATTGTAACCGATGTCAGTAAAACCCAAAGCAGCTCTTAGCTTCATATTCATAACGCTTTTAATTGATGTTATCGGATTGGGAATTATCATTCCTGTTATTCCTAAATTAATAGAGCAACTTATTCATGGAAATATTAGCGATGCTTCCCGATATGGTGGATGGCTAATGTTCGCGTATGCAATTATGCAATTTTTATTTTCACCTATACTTGGAAACTTAAGTGATCAGTACGGCAGAAGACCCATACTATTGGCTTCATTGTTTGGCTTTGGTATCGATTATATATTTCTAGCATTTGCGCCAACTATAGCATGGTTGTTTGTTGGTCGAATCATCGCAGGCGTAATGGGTGCAAGTTTTACAACGGCTACGGCTTATATCGCAGATGTTAGTCCACCCGAAAAGCGAGCGCAGAATTTTGGTCTTCTCGGCGCAGCCTTTGGTTTAGGATTTATTATTGGACCTGTATTAGGAGGAGTAATTGGAGGCGCATATGGCGCACGTGCACCTTTTATTGCTGCTGCCATACTCACATTATTAAACTGGCTCTACGGTTTCTTTGTATTACCCGAATCTTTAGCTGTTGAGAATCGTCGTCCTTTTGATTGGAAACGTGCTAATCCACTTGGATCATTAATGCAACTTAAGAAGTATCCTGTTGTACTGGGTTTGGTTGCCTCTATAGTTTTGATTTATATGGCAGCGCATGCAACTCAAAGCACGTGGTCGTATTACACCATGGAAAAATTTAAGTGGAATGAAACCTGGGTGGGCTACTCGCTAGGTTTTGTTGGTTTAACGGTAGCCATTGTACAAGGTGGATTGATCAGGGTTGTAATTCCTAGACTCGGACAAATACGTTCGGTGTACATTGGTTTGGCTTTATACGCTGTAGGATTTTTACTTTTTGCTTTTGCTACGCAAGGTTGGATGATGTTTGCTTTCATGATTCCATATGCGTTAGGTGGTATTTCGGGCCCATCGTTACAGGGCATTATGTCAAGCGAGGTTCCAGCTAATGAGCAAGGGGAGTTGCAAGGAGGACTTACAAGTTTGATTAGCATAACAAGTATTATTGGGTCACTACTAATGACTACGCTATTTGCTTATTACACCAGCCCCAGCACCTCAATGTATTTTCCGGGAGCACCTTTTTTATTGGGAGCAGTCTTAACAGTAGTAAGTGCTGTATTAGCAAGGGCGAGCTTGAAGAAGAATCTTTGATGATAAGAGAAAATAGAAATACAATTAACAATTAAATCGGGTTTGTGTTTAGTTATGCTTCAGCACCTTCGAAGCCATCGTTACACGCTGCAACAATTTGAACTATGAAAATGTACCAAGGTATTCTTTTACTATGCTACTAGCCAGTGAAATAGGTTCGATGACAATGCATACTGCTGATTAGTAGATAAAAAACATTGTATAGAATGGCAAATGTTAAACCGCTCAACAGTAAGAACCAGCATCCTTGGCCTGTGTCCTCCCCATAACCGTCAACCTAACAAAATCCCGTAGGGCAATGTCATTAAGTTAAGTGATTATTTGAAAGCAGTTAAGTTTGTAAAAGTTTTGTGCTACTCTTGACTGAACATTCTCACCTCGTTCTATATCTTCCACTAGCCATCATCATAACAAAATCCCGTAGGGCAATCTCATTGAGTTAAAGGAGAAACGCTGGTATCATGTTTTGAGTGGTTAAAATATTAAAACCATATCTAGGGTCTGTGCCGTGCCATCATCATAGCTGTATCCCCGCAAAATCCCGGAGGGATGATATATGGGTAGATAATATTTTATAATGAAAACAAGTGCCGTAGGTACGATATATACCGTCCCTACAGGACTTATGTCGCTATGAAAATTCATGCTACCAATATACCGTCCCTCCGGGACTTTGTGATCTTAGGTTCAGTTATGGTGATACATAGACCGAGGTGGGAGAATGTTCAGTCAGCAAGCATAGAACTTTTACAAACCTTAATTAAACCTGCTTCTTCTATGAACGCTAACTTAATGACATTGCCCGTAGGGATGAAATGTCGGTAGCATGAAAGTTACATTGAGATATAAGTTCTGTAGGGACGGCATATTATATCGTACCTACGCCACTTGTTTTCGTTATAATAAATATCTACCCCTATATCATCCCTACGGGATTTTGTTAGTTACGGCTATCGTGGGACGCAGCCTTGATGGTTTTAAGATTTAGACACCTCAACATGACAACATGATATAACGTCTTTTTTTACGCCTTAACTTAATGACATTGCCCTACGGGATTTTGTTAGTTACGGGTATAAGAGAAATGGCTTGGACTTTATCACAGAATCTGTAAGGACATAAACCGAGGTAAGGAGATCAAAAGAGATGAGATTTAGCGATAGCAATTATACGAGTAATCCAATACCAAAAAGAATCACAAACAGCAATGTAGTAAGCGCCATTTGTTTTAAGTAAGGATCTAATTCATGAGATTCTTTGCGGCTAATAGTTACCCCATTTTTAATAAACAGAGGAACACTTAATAAAAATAAAAATTGCCAAGGTGATTGGTAGGTAAAAACATTGTACAGAATGGCAAATGTTAAACCGCTTAACAGTAAGAACCAATGATACCCGACAGCTTTTTTCTTCCCAATACGAACAGGTATTGAAAACTTTCCGGCCTTCTTATCTGATTCAATGTCACGAATGTTGTTGATGTTCAATACACCAATTGAAAATAATCCGCAGCTTAGCGCGGGGAGAGATTCATGCCACGTAATTTGTTGTGTGAAGAGATAGTATGAACCCATCACACCAACTAATCCAAAGAATATCAGTACAGAGAAATCGCCTAGCCCAAGATAGCCGTAAGGCTTTCGTCCAACGGTGTAGGCAATAGCTGCTAAAATACTTAGTAGCCCTAGCCCAAAAAAGAAAAGTAATGCTTGCCAGTTGAGGCCAAAAGATAATAAGAGAAGTGTTATACCACTTGCTAATGAAAGTAAAATAAAAAGCAGAATAGCAGACTTCATTTCAGATGCAGAAATTACGCCCGACTGCACAGCGCGGCTCGGGCCTTTACGATCTACGCTATCGGCGCCATGAATTGAGTCACCATAATCATTGGCAAGATTTGAAAGCACTTGCAGGAAGATGGTGGTGGTTATACATAATAAAAAGATACCCCAATGAAATGCACTTGCAGCGGCAGCAAGAAAGCCACCCATTGCAATGCTAGCTAGCGCGAGTGGTAGCGTTCGAAGTCTAAAAGCTTTAATCCAAATTTTTGATTTGCTCACTTTGTTAAGGCATCAATAATTTCGTTGCTTAATGGATTGACTTTCGAAGGGTAGAATGCAACTACATTACCATTTTTATCAACAAGATATTTACAGAAATTCCATGAAACTGCTTTGCCTGATTTAGCTTCAAGCCATTTGTACAATGGGTGTTTGTCTTTTCCTTTAACAGACACCTTTTCAAACATTTGAAACTTCACACCATAATTTCGTTGGCAGAATGAGGCAATCTCATCATTAGCCCCTGGTTCTTGCCACAGGAAATTGTTTGCTGGAAAGCCAAGAATCGTTACACGATCACCATACTGCTCGTGCAGATTTTCGAGATCACCATATTGAGGTGTGTACCCGCATTTAGAAGCCGTGTTAACAATCAATAAATTCTTTCCTTTATACTTTGTAAAATCTATTTCTTCTCCTTCTAACGATTTTATTTTGAAATCATAGATTGATTCCTCAACTGTTTTGCTCGGTGTAGAGGTGAAGGTGTCTGATAGGAAAGTTAAGATCCCCATAGTTAGAAGTATTATGATTAAACTTTTCATCATTTTGTATTCGTTAATAGTTATCAGTTAATAGTTAATCGTAGTGGTTTATAGCATCACTATTTTTTTGACCTATCCACAATTAACTATTAACTATTAACTATTAACTATTAACTATTAACTATTAACTATTAA
>CAXSCR010000057.1:0-29174 GCA_964235605.1 uncultured Cyclobacteriaceae bacterium
AGAATACTATATGCAATGTGTTGATAATCAGCTACCAATTGTGCCCCAGTTCTGGGCACTGAACCACGACATTGATGGTAAAAACGCAGTAATTAGCTTAGAGACCAAGGCCTCTAAGCTTGTTTTTTGACTACAATGTTTCAGATTGTTTAAGATTTATAGCTTTTCCATTAGGAATAAGAGCTATGTGCTAGCGTGACGGAAGGGTCGTCCAGGGATTGCTTTTAAAAAATGATGAACGGCATTTTTACTAAAGTGTCATTTTTACTACCTGTTGATATCAAAAAGAATTCCTTCTCATGATGTTTTAGGAAAGGTGATTGTTTACTAAACTGACCAGTTCTTATAATGAACTAGATTGGCTCAACTTTCAATATTACAAGCAATTTTCCTGTCATCTGCTTATACTTATTCCTTAGCCACCCTTAGTCAAAAAACACAAATCCATACCATGAGCGCGAAATGGGAACTTTAAAAAATTGAGCTAGCAACTCAAAGCTAGCAGCCAAAACTATATCCGATCCATTCGTCACAAATCGTCAGCATGGCCCGCACCCTAAAACAGCGAAAAAATCTCATTTTTATTAAAAGTCTATTGTATCTATAGAGTTTATGATATATTTGCGTATTATCTACTGATATAATAGACTTTTATATACTTATGAAAACGCTTAGCAGAACCACCATTCTAATAGGATTTTTGGCCGGACTCACACAGGGTTATGCCCAAAATCGCCTTACCCAACAAGTACCTAGCAACGAGGTCGCGCAACTTTTAAGTGGCAATAATAAAATTGACCTACCACCAGAGCCTATCTATAAAGGCAGGAGGCAAGGTAACGTGATAGTCATAACCGGTAATAGATTTTCATACCCATTACTTCAAAAATGGATAGATGACTACAATAAAATAAATCCAAATATTCAGATAATTATTGAATCAAGAGGCACTACAGACCCATCGAACTTTGATATTCTTTCTGAAGTATATGAACAAGATGATAATATAAAGAAAGATCGCGAATACGTTTATTTAGCACGTTATGCCGTATTAGCAGTTGCCAACAGCAAGTCTACGTTTGCGAAAACTTATTCTAATAAGGGATTAAACAAGGACTTGATCAATCAACTTTTCTTTCATGATATTACCGCTGATAAGGAAAAGGAACAGGATATTAAAGCGCCTCACACTATCTATACACGGCTACAAAAAGCGGGAGCTCCAATTGTTTTTACAAAGTATTTTGGGTACGAGCAAAAAGATATCAAAGGAAAAGCCATTGCTGGATCTGATGAACACTTACTAAAGTCGTTGTTACGTGACTCAACAAGCGTATCAATTCTTCCGCTACCTCTTTTGTATGATCATACAACTAAAAAGACCGTTAGTGGATTAACTGTTCTGCCTGTTGACTTTAATGGTAATGGACGTGTAAGCGATGATGAAAAGTTCTATGATGACTTAAGCAAAGTTATCGATCGTTTGGAGAGCACAAACCCTAAAGACATCAAAAATATTCCAATTGCATACCTGCACCTATCGGTAGCGAAACAAAATGCCAGCCCAGAAGCTATTGATTTTTTGAGATGGGTTATCAATAATGGGCAAAATGACCTGCATGAGTTTGGTTATCTAAAACCTGAATCCACTCGTTTGGAGAAGGAAAAGTTTGAGCAGTTTGCCTCACAACGCAACAACTAATGATAATCTTAAGCATGTAAATGTAGTTGTTGTTCAACGTAGATAATACTGATCGTTTCAATCGCATATAACAATTCACTTTAATCCCTTAATCCTATTATGGTATGAGATCATATTATCAATTTATAATTTTTATCACTTTGAACTTATTTGTCACTATTTTCAGTAATGGGCAAAGTACAACTAACAGCACGCCCATTCAGGGTACGGTAGTAGATGTAGAGTCTAACGAGCCCCTACCAGGAGTGAATATTATGGTTAAGGGCACTATACTGGGCACTATCACTGATAGCGAAGGAAAATTCTCTATTAAGCCAAAGACTTTGCCTGTAACACTTACATTTTCCTTGGTTGGTTTTAGACTACAAGAAGTTGAGGTTCTGGAGGCAACAACAGAAGACCTACCTATTCAATTAACTGCAGGTTCATTATTAAGTCAAGAGGTTGTTGTAACCGCATCACGTGTTGAAGAATCTATTTTAAAATCGCCTGTAGCTATCGAGAAGTTAGACACCCGTGCATTAAGAGAATCTCCGGCGCCAAGTTTTTATGATGCGCTTGAAAATGTTAAGGGTGTGCAGATGACTACCTCTAGTTTAACTTTCAAAGTGCCTAATACACGTGGCTTTAACATTCCTAACAATTTCCGTTTTATGCAGCTGGTAGATGGCGTTGATATGCAAGCCGCAACATTAGGTGTTCCGCTGGGTAACGCTATTGGCCCAACAGAGTTAGACATTGCAAGTGTTGAGATTACGCCAGGTGCTGCCTCTGCGATATATGGAATGAATGCAATCAATGGAATGGCTAATCTACTTACCAAAAGTCCTTTTGCATATCAAGGTCTAAGTGTCTATCATAAAACCGGGGTTAACCATGTTGACGGTATTGACTACGATCCAAGTATTTTAACAGAATCTGCGTTCCGCTACGCTAAGGCATTCAACAATAAATTTGCCTTTAAAGTAAATTTTGGATACATGCAGGGAATTGACTGGCGTTCTAATAAACGCTTAGATCAAAATACTAACAATCTTAAAAGTGCTAATCCTAATTTTACTTCCCTCAATGGTGAAAACAATGTAGCGTTCGACGGTTGGAATAAGTATGGAGATGATGCACTCGCTGGAAGTAACACCGTTTCCATTGGCGGTTTGACTATAGATGGGCAACCTAGCCAAACATTAACGGTCGCACGGACTGGCTATTGGGAAACGGATTTGGTGAGCCCCAAAGTAAGTAACATTAAAGTTGACGCTTCACTCCACTACAGACTTAGCGACAATGCTGAAATATCATATGGATATCGCAGAGGTCAAATGGACGGTGTATTTCAACGTGGTAACAAGGTGCGTCTTGAGAATGTTGTTGTACAAAACCATAACTTTGAACTTAGGGGAAGTAACTACTTAATCAAAAGTTATGTGTCAATTGAAGACACCGGTGATTCTTATAATGTAAAACCTTTAGCTGATAATTTGGATCTTGCCAGCGGCGGAAGTGGTAGTAGCTGGGCTGCAAAGTATAAAACAGCACTCAATGTTTATGCCGCTGATCATGGTGGACTAACTTCAGAAAATCTAGCCGCAGCAACTGAGTATGCACATAATCAAGCAGATGCAAGCCGTGTTGAGCCAGGTACACCTGAATTCGATTCATTGAAAAATAAAATAATAAAGATCAATAATTGGGATATTAAATCAGGCACTATTCCCAATGCGCCAGAAACAGGAGGGGCTGCATTGGTACAAAAAAGTAGGCTGTATCATGTCGAGGGACAATGGGATTTATCTAAACACGTTAAATTTTTTGATTTGTTAATCGGCGGTGATGCACGTATATATGAAGTAATCCCCGATGGAAATAACTTTGTAGATTTTTCTAGACCTATTGCCGATCGTAATACTGCGGAAAGCGATGGCAGCTACGGTAATAATGTTTATTACAAAAAGTATGGCGCGTTTGCCCAAGTCACTAAAACATTATTCAATGAAAAGTTGAAGTTGTTTGGATCACTACGGGGCGATTACAATCCAGAGTTTGATCCAAAGTTTACACCACGTCTTGCGGCGGTATATACATTGAAGGAGAGTCATAACATTCGTTTCACTTTCCAGCAAGGCTATCGTTTTCCAGCGCTCTTTGAAGCTTTATCGTACGTAAATAATGGTCGTGTAAAACGGGTCGGTAGTTTATCCTTCATTAATGAAGGGTTAGGCTATCTCGACAACAGTTATACCCAAGCTTCTGTTGTCGAGTTCAATGCATTAGTGAAAGCGCAAGGTAACACCGACGCAGCAGCGTTGGCCAACAGAGATAAGTTGGTTGTTGCTAACTTACCTAAAGCAGACGCTGAGCGCATTAATTCTTTTGAAATAGGATATAAGAGTGTTGTGTTTGATGATAAGCTTTCCATCGATATTGATGGTTACAGCAACACCTATAAAGGGTTTCTTGGCCAGGTACAGGTTTTTGTACCCAAAGGTGAAACTGTCGATACAGATGCAGCGGTTATTGCTATGATTGATAGGAATAGAGACGCGCAACCAGCATCGGGAACCAATGCAGCAAGTAATGGTCAAGATCGCTACCGGGTCTATACAAATGCAAGAAATACCTATCACAATTTTGGATCTGCTATAGGTGTAACTTATAATTTTTATAAAAAATATACCGTGGGTGGTAATGTGAGTTATAATAATATGAAGACCAACGGTGCCAAAGATATTTTCGTAACTGGGTTTAATACGCCCAATTGGTCCACTAATATATCATTCGGAAATCGCGAGATAATAAAGAACCTGGGGTTCAATGTAGTATGGAGATGGCAGGATTCTTTTCTATGGGAAAGTCCGTTAGTTACAGGCAAGGTGTCTGCCTACAGTACACTCGATGCGCAAACCACTTACCGCTTTCCTAAAGCCAAGACTACAGTTAAGTTAGGCGGATCTAATCTCTTTAATCACAGGTATATTCAATATGCTGGTGGGCCAACCATTGGAGGATTATACTACGTGGCCATTACCGTAGATGGTCTACTGAGTAAATAATCTAACTTGGCTTAAGAAGCTGCTGGAATAACCAGCAGCTTTGTGTTATTAAGAATTATTGGCACTTAAGCATCGGCTACATCGAATAAGCGCTTCCCGCTATAACAAGCTGTTAACTTTTGATCGACTAGTAAATTCTTCTATCTTGCGGCCCAATTTTTATTGGCTTAATCATTTAAAAATTTTTCGATGTCATTATTAGAAAAACAACTGGTTGTTAAGAAGTCTACCATACCCAATGCGGGTAAGGGTTTGTTTACAAAGAAAGCTATCCCGAAAGGAACGTTGATTGTAGAATACAAAGGGAAAGTCACGACTTGGAAAGAAGTGAAAGATGAAGATGGTAAGAACGCATATATATTTTATGTTAACCGCAACCACGTAATCAATGGTAAACCAACGAAAAAGGCATTGGCCCGATATGCCAATGATGCTCGTGGTTTAGTTAAAATAAAAGGCATAACCAACAATTGTGATTATGTAATTAAAGGACTAAAAGCCATTATCGAGTCCAAGAAAGACATTGCCGCTGGAGGTGAAATTTTTGTTGATTATGGGGCTGATTACTGGAAGGTAATACGGGAAAACATAAAGTTGTGGAAGAACGAAGCCAAAGAAAAAGACCAAAATAAAAACTCTAAAAAGACTAAGTCTGCTAAGAAGAAAAAGGCTAAAGCCAGTAAGAAGAAAACTAAGAGGTAACTATTAAGTTTATAGTGCTTTATTACGGCCCAATGTTGATGTCACAACATCAGCAAGGAACAATTCTGATTTATACACAATCCCTGCATCTGAAATGATTTGCCAATGTTATCTTCAAAACTAATTTCATCTCGGAAACCCAATTGCCTGTAGAACTGTATATGGGCTTTTGCATAATGGTAAGGATAGCGTCATTTCCTACATGACCACCATAATTCAAATTACTTGCCCGTATAGTCACGTCCATATTTAAAAAAAGTTTAGCAGGTAATTCAATTTGGTTGCGCGACATTATTTCTTAGTAATGTTTAATAATCGTATGAGTTAAGAAACAGCAAGTTTTTCTAAAAACCTTGTAGCTTGCGCTGAAAGATATTTATCTATGAATTCACGCTGGTTTTGGAGTACCTGGCTAACCGAATACAAACTCATTTGGTATGGTTTGATCCTGCTTTTCATTTGCTCTTTTGCACTTGTATGGTATAACTACGAACAGGGTGCAGCGAGTGTAATTGATTGGAACACCATTCAGGAACAAAAAATCTTAGAATCTACGGTACATAGTTTCGAGGTAGGGCCATTTCAATTGTCGGTCCCTGCAGATAATTATGTTATTATGGAATATTATAATGGTGGCAATATTCAAGTAAACATGTGGATGTCACTCGCTTTTACTTTTGTTTTGATCTGTTCTGCCATTATAATTTTAACGGTTATAACCATGCTAGATCGCTTCTGGTATTTTGTAGGCATGGCACTTTTCATTCTTTTCGTAGTCAGCCTTCGGCTAGAGGTACTTACCATATTTGGACAGCGTAATCAAATACCAACTATAATTATATTATCCTGTTATGTAGTGTTTAGTTTTTACTTCCAGGCACTAAATAAATCAATCGTATTTGTAAAGAGGTTAATCACGTTTTTATTTTTAACCCTAGTTACTGCATTAGTAATCTATTATTACTCCGCGGTCGAATATCCAATGTTGCACTTGGCTGTTACCGGTTATTCTGCTGGTTTGATTTTAAGTGTTTTATTCATACTCATGGTGGCTCATGAAATACCTGCTGCTTTTGTTTACATAGCTAGCCAAGGTAATTCTAAAAGCCTAAGGCACTTTTCTATTATCAGTGTCATATACATATTTAACATCATAGTAACCAGCTTGCATGAGTTGGGTGTTATAGAATGGAAATTTATATATATCAATTTATACTTATTAATATCTATCTCTGCCATTCTGGGTTTATGGGGTTTTCGGTTACGTGAATCACTGTATGAAAATATTTTTTCGTTCTCACCTTACGGTGCATACTTTTTTACTGCGCTCGCCACCATATGTTTTATTACCATTGCTTACCTAATGGGCACAGCTAACGACCCTGCACTGAGGGTAATTAGAAACGTTATAATCTTTGCACATGTTGGTTATGGCGTTATTTTTTTAACCTATGTATTTTCCAATTTCATTTTATTGTTAGCCCAGAATCTTCCGGTGTATAAAATTTTATATAAGAGTAACCGCATGCCTTACTTCACTTTTCGTCTGGCCGGCCTTATAATGACTTTGGGATTTGTTTTCTATTCAAATTGGCATCAATATGTTTATAAGAGTATAGCGGGATTTTATAATAACATAGGTGATTTGTATGAACTACTAGATAGGTCAGCGATAGCGGAGGCGTATTATGAGCAAGGGAGAAGCTATGGTTTTGAAAATAACCACGCTAACTATGCTTTGGGAAAAAAGAAAGCGGCTGGTTTTGATTTACCTGGTGCGTGTAATAATTATGCCTCTGCTAATGGCAGCATACCCACCCCGTTTTCTTTAATCAACGAAGGTAATATTTACTTATGGGAAAATGATTTCTTTGAATCTATAAAAGCCTACCAGAGAGGCCTGAGGAAGATTTCAAAGGCGGGTGTCATCTCTAATAACTTGGGTTATGTTTTTGGCAAAATTCACAATTTAGATTCTGCCTTTTATTATATCAATTCCGCAATGGAGCATAAGCAAACAAGAGCAACTGCAGAGGCAAACTTTTTTGCAATCGCTGCGATTGAATACCTGCCAATCAAAAGTGATTCTGTATTAAAGATCTTGGACGATCCTAGTATAGGGGCTTTAAGTAATGCAATGGCCCTCGCAACAAGTCAGGGCCTAGCGTTTAATACCGCAGTAGATGTATTAAAGGAATCCAGGCTGAATCTTCATTCTGCTACGTTATTAAATAATTATATTATCCGGAATGTAAAAACACTAGATACCACTTTTATCCAAAAAGCTTTTGCAATTACTTCCGACACACTTAACGCAGATTACAGAGAAGCTTTGCGTGCGTCACTTGCGATGGCTTACTATCACGCAGGCAATGTTACAAGGGCGTTGCAGCTGTTAAGTGAACTCGTGTATCTAAGTCAATCTTATCAAGGCAAGTATAATTATATCATGGGCCTTTGGGCCTTGGAGCAGAATAATCCCAAACTTGCCGCAACTTATTTTAAGTACGCAGTTGATGCCGATTACAAAGAGGGGAAACTCTATTATGCGATTGCACTTTCTGAAAGTGGCCAAGAGCAGGAAGCAGGTATTGCATGGGATAGCGTGGCTAAATCTAGAAATGAAGGTGAACTATTGATGGCCGCAAAAATGAAGGACAACTTATTGAAAGGTTTAAACGAAACTTTTCTATTGGATGATCCTGATAAGTATCAATACTGCCGATACCGATTAAGCATAAAAGACACGTTAGCTTTTAATAGGTTAATCGCTACTTTTAAAGATGATAACTATAAGGCCAAAGCGCTGCTTGATATGACGGAGCGTCAGTTCGAGTGGGGTAACACCATACAAGCAGTCCAATACTTTACTCAAATCGGCGGCTTGAAACTAAGTGACAAAAAGTTATTTGTGGACGTTCAGCATATGGAGTTACGTATGTTAGCGGAAAGAAAGGAGTTAAGAACGTTAGCAAAGCAAATAAATAAAGAAGTCACGTTTACAAGTGAGCGTAAAATCGAAAAATTGTATTACACGGCTTTGCTTAATGAGGCAGCGCATGATACCGTTAATGCGTTGAGGAATTATAAAATTCTGGCTACATATAATCCATACTTTGAACAAGGCATTATTGCTGCGGCTGCTTACTTTAGAACGCATAGCAAAGATGATATGGCAGCTTACAATATTTTGGTGGAAGCTGTTCAGGTAAATAATAGCTCTGTAAAACTTTTAAAAGCTTATGCAGGTGAAGCATTACGTATGGGGTTTCCAGAGTATGCGGGGAGCGCTATGCAGCAGGTTGATGCCTTGTATCAAAAACTGTGATGATAGGAGGTTTTAAAGTTTTTTACAATTTTTCAAACCTACTTTCTCTTCTTTGAAACATTCTTCTTGCGATGTCGGTTCGAATTAAAAATTTTCTTTTTGCCCGATGACTTAATGCTGAGCTTTTTAACGTTTTGGTAGCGTTTGTTTGGAGAATAGGGCGCCAACTTCTTTTGTTTACGCTGCATGTCTTTCGGACTTCGATGAGCGTTATTTGAATGACTACTTAAAGTCTTTCTACGATAAGACATGGAAGATTTATAATCTGCTCTAAACCGCTCCTTATATGATTCGTTATTAAAGTCGTAGCGTATTGTAATTTCATTCGCGCCACCTATAAATCCACCAACATTTCCAAAAATCATTTCACGTGAATAGCCAAACATTAAATATTTGGAAATATGTAGTGCTAATGTTCCGCTAAAGACTTTTCCACTTCTTTCAGATATACCTAGGGTTATGAGGTTATTGTAGGTATAGAATAAACCAATATCAAGTGTATTATTGCTTTCGGAGAGTTTCCGATAAGCCACATAAGGTTCTAGCATATCTTCGCCACCACGCAAGGGTATAAGCCCTTGGGCAAAGCCTGAATAATAATTTGATAGTATAGCCTTGTCACCCTTTAACCATGAGTTGGCCATGCGATTGGCGGCTAGTCCTACTTTAAAAAACCGAGATTGATAATGAACGCCAAATGAAAAATCATAGGCATGAAGTTTACCTTGAACTAGTTTTTGATAATCTGTATCATCTATCCCAACTGAATTTGTGATTCCATTAACACCAATTGAATTATACTCTCCTGCTATACCAAAAGATAGAATGTTGAACTTTTCAAATCTTAAGTGATAAGCGAATGCAGCTGAAGCATAGGTATTACGAAGAAAGGTGACATCTTCTTGGTAGATATTTGCACCTGCTCCAAACCGATGATTAGCAATGGGTGTGTGGAAGCTTAAAAAATGATTTTCCGGGGAGCCGTTAACTTTGGCATAATTTCTTTTGTATGAATAAGTAATTGACCCAAAAGTATGGCCAGCTAGTGCTGGATTAAATACAAATGAGTTGGTAAGCTTCTGACTAAATAACGGAATGTCTTGTGCAAAGGAAGTACTACTACAAAAGATAGCAGTTATTAAACTGAAGTGCTGTAGCAGTCTTTTCACGCTCATCAGTTAACCTTCAAGACTGTTACCATTTGTTGCGCTACTTTTTTTGGTTGGTCAGCTTTGCCATATTCTACAATACAGATGTAATTACCAGGACTTAACCTACTGAAATCATAGCTGATATCATTTGTATAATTAACCCACTTAGCAACAGATGATCCCCAACGATCTAAGAGTGTTACTGTATTTGAATCAAACCGGTCAATGTTATCAATATATAACTTGTCATTATAACCTGCTGATCCGAAAGGTGTAATTAAGTCATGGATCTTTAAATCAATGTTAACCTCTTTGCCAAAAGTCAAAATAGACGATGTCACATTTTTTTGACTTGCTATAAATGTATCGTCACTAGTTGCGCTTCCTAAATTCAATGCTATTCCTCCGGTTTTATCAGATTGTAGTATGGTTGTTCCACCGCCTGTATTATCAAACACTTCTAATCCATTAAGACTTAAACTAACGCGGCTATTTACTTGTAATGGATCTGTTGTTATTTCCCAGTACCTATCTTCATTAAGTTCAATAATTTCAACATTGTCAATTGTAAGTGCTGCGCTTCCGCTGATTACCCTGATCCCAATTTCACCGGTTGTACTTTCAAATACAGCGGGCGTATACAATCCACCTACACCAACAGGAAAAGTTCTTCTTCCACTTCCTAGACTGTAGAAAATCCCATTATAATAAGCGTTGTTCTCACTGGCAGTGACGCCATCTGCTGGACCAGTAAATAACATTTTCGCTGTAGCGGTTGGTGTTAATACTCCCTTCACAAATAAGATTTTATTAGTTACAGTGATTGCACCATTCATCGTCTTTGCACCTTCTCCGTTTAACAATAACTCATCGACAAAGAAATTGCCAGCTATACTTTGTGTTGCTCCATTTAATTCCAGTTGTAGTTTTGTATTTGAAAAATCCATTGCTGTATTGGCATTGATAATATCTCCAGATACAATGAATAAGAGCTTTGTATCAAGAGTTGCGGATGCATCGTCATTGATTTTTAAATCGCTTCCATTCTGAATCTCAAGCTTGTTTACATTAGCAGTGAATTGTGTGCCTTCTTCTATACCCATCATTGTATTAGCAGGCAATACAAACTGGCCAGACGCAAGTGTAGGTAACATTAATAGAAATATCTTAAAAGAATGTTTCATATACTTATTGAATTGGCACTCCTAACAGCACTTACACTTTCTTGAATAACCATGTAGGTTTAGTCTTGTTAACTTTATGAATTAGTATGTCTCTTTCACTATCATGTTACCGCCTAAGCCACCTGGATCCAACATTACACCATCGGCGGTGCCGTTATCTGTTTTAATCCAAACACTTACGTTATGAGGGCCCAGGGGTACGTTTTTAAAGACGGCAAAAATTGAAATGAACTCCGTGCTGTTGCTGGCGGTTATGGCGGCTTTGTTGGAAAGCGGAGTTACCTGCCCATCTAACCTTACTTCAAAGTAAATGATTGTGGCTGGAGGAGCTGCTGTTGAAAATATTCCTGAATAGGCACGTGTATTTAATGAGACCTCAATTGTCGACTGCACCGCATCTGTAGTAAAAGTTACATATCTATCAAGTTCTGAGTCGCCATTATTGGCTGTTTTAAAGAGGGTATTGAGAGAACCTGCGGAGAAGTAATTACTAAGCTGAGCTTTCCATGAGGCATTTCCATTTACATCCGACACTAAAATTTTTCCCACTCCTTGTGTACCATCTTCAATTTTTAATGCTTGCGCTCCTACCGCTGTTCTTATGTGTAATTTAGCGTCAGGATTAGATACTCCTATACCGACATTGTTTCCATCATCAATAATTTGTGAGGGCCTTAAACCAGGCGATCCTCCCTTTAGTATCATGTTATTGGCTGTATTAAAGAAACTTATATTCCCTGTGACATCAGTTCCCAATATTTGGTTAGGCAATCCGGTCACCCAGCTTGCATTGCCACCCGCACTTCCTAAAATTGCCTTTGAGTTTGTAGGGTCTCCTGCGATTCTGCTAAGTGGAAATGTCCCTGTTGTAATTTTTGACGCGTCTAATGCAGGAATGTCTGCGGCAGTCAATGCGGGTAAGGGTGCAAACTCATAATTGTTGTTGGTAGCATTTCTTCTAAGATATTGAAGTGGCCCCGTAGAGGGAAGGCCACTAATATTAGTACCATCACCTAAAAGCACACCATTTTTTGCGGTCTGATCTTTAAAACTAGTTATAGGCTGCCAGGATAATGTGCCTGTTCCGTTGTTTTGTAAAAAAGTATTAGAACCAGCTGTTGTACTTGGCCAAGTATAGGGCCTGGTATTAAAAATGGTATTTCCAATTACACTCAGAGTTCCACTGGTATTAAGATTCCCACTTGTAGCAATTGAAATATTATTGGCGAGATCACTACCTACAATAGAACCATCTCTTATGTTTTGGGTTTGTATAGCGTCAACAGCTACCTTTAGATTTGTAATAGCACCATCTGCTATTTTTTGGGAAGAAACACCAAGCGTTTTTATTTCAAGTTCGTTGGACGCATTAAGATCTATCGAACTGTTATCAAAGCTGGGTGTCCCGCTTGTACCTAGTTTCCATTGTGGTGGAGTGGTCGTGTTATCCCACTTTAATATTTGCCCATTAGCCGTTCCTGGAATTAAACCTACCGTTAATGGGCTTGCAGCCGTTCCTGATCCTTTAATTTCTAATCCGCCTGTATTTGTAATCCCAGTTATTTCGTTTCCTACTATTCCATCTATTTCTGAAGATGTTGAACCTCCACCTGCCACCACCCAACCAGTACCAGTATGATAATAAAGTTTATTATCCGCGTCGTTATAAACGACCATGCCTTTTTCACCAAAGGTCCCTGTACTTATCCCAGTAACTATGGGTATAATCAATCCCTGCTGCCCGTTACCGTTCAAGAATAATACAGCGTTTGACTTTACCACGGTGCTACCAATAGATACTGACTGCTGTGCCGATACAGGTGAATCTAGAATCAGAAGAACAACTAAATACAATGATATCTTAATGGTAGAGGGCAAATAATTAAATCTCATAAGGCTTTATTTCTCTATACATACCAAATAAACGTAGTATGGTAAGTTATGAAAAAAGCTTTATTGATTATTATTTGAAGCTTTGGCTGCAGTGTATCACAAACTAAGATTCATGTTAAGAATTGGTCTAGGCATCATTATATACCACTAGTATTCACCATGAGTTTAAATCTCGACCACCAATTCGTTATTGATTTTTAGGTTCTGTTATGATGTTCTGAATAAATGACCATAATGGCATTAAAGTAATATTTTAGTGTATTCCGATGTAAACTCCTATAGCTCACAATAAAGCATCGTTTTCAACAAGCATCGTATGGAAGAACAAGTCAACAGTCCGACTGCTTCAATGTGTAGCCGTCTACAAGTATTTAGATCGGGGCTGTGCTTAGGCAAAATAAGAGGCAGCCTTTTTTGGGACTGCCTCTATAGTAGCTAAGGAGTAATATATATTAACTTGCCTTTCTCGCTGTTATAGTTTGATAAACTTTACCACCAGAATTAAATTTCCCGGACATAGTAAGATCATGTCCTGTAGAATTTACGCGATATCCAGTTATATAACCACTTACTTCTAATACAAAATCAAACGATACAATACCTGTAGCGTCGTCAAAAACATAATTTGAAATTGTCAATTCATCGGCGGGAACCTGGGGTAGTACTTCGTAAAGTCCATTCCCTGTTGAAGCATCAATAAAAACAGGAATACCTAACGTTGGATTATCAACGAATTTTAATTTATTAAACTTATTAAATACTTCACCTGATGTTATCTTTTCAGCAGCTTCTAACCCTAGTAAAGCTCCATCGCTCCTACTATAATGTACTGCATAGACCACATCTTCAACAATAGCAACAATAAAATAGCTACTTACATTGTTAAACACCGAAGGATAATAAGATATTTTACCTAAATTATAATTGTTAGCCGTAACAATGGTCTGAAATCCATATTTCTGATTTTCCTTTAAAGAGAGTTCCCTTACAAAGGCCGCTGTTGCCATGAAATAAGGCTCGGCTTGAATTCTAAATAAGTTAGTGTTACTAAGCTCTTTTGTAAAAAGAAGACTATTATTTTCATAATCGTAAGCACCCTGCTTCCATACTCCGTCTTGCTCAGACATTATATTAAATCCAAGCCAACCATCAGTATTCTTTGTGTCTCTGTATATGTCTAAATATTTTATATCACCCTTTTCTTCAAAATTTTGTAATGCTGTACCAGTGTATTCATATTTAAAAGGCTCACTAAAAGCAGTCCCATCAGTACGCGTTCCAGTTATAGTACCTTCTAAAAATCCAAGCTTCACTCCAGACTCATCACTTGATTCTCCTGTGTCGCCTTTTTCTCCGGTATCTCCTTTAGGACCTATGTCTCCTTTTGGACCAGGATCTCCACCCTTATCGCATGCCATAAACAGAGCGGTAATCAATAAAGCAAAATAGACTGACTTAAATTTGTGTAACATCCTATTTATTGGTTTAGTTAAATTACGAAAATAGAAATCATGGATAGGTTTTATCCATAGTTGATGCACCATAACAAACAATCGGCCAGTAAGGACTATTACTACTTTCAGAAATAAATCATTATCAGGAGTCCTAAATCAAACTAATATATTGATTCAATATTCGTTTAACCTGATTGTAATGCTATCTAGGGAACAATTTTCTCAAATCTGGAATGAATTAAAGCCCCGTTTTGTGGTGAACTAGAACCTGGACACAAAATTTTAGCTTAATTATGTCTCATTGAAAGATGTAAAAGTTGAGGTATCGTAGTGCAATGAACAACTTATTCTCTGCTCAGCCTCTGGTCTCGGATTGAAGGTCTCTTATAGATGTACGATGTAAGTAAACGCCTATAGCCTCACCAACAAAACAACATTTTCAACATGCATTGTATGGGGGAACATATCTACAGGCTGCACGGCTTTAATGCTATAGCCCTCTGCAAGTAGTTTTAAATCTCGTGCTTGTGTGGCTGCATTACAGCTAACATAAACTATTTTCTGGGGTGATGCTTTCAGAATCATTTTGGTAACATCTTCATGCATGCCTGCACGTGGCGGATCAGTAATAATTACATCAGGTTTGCCATGTGCAGAAAGGAAGTCATCATTTAATAAATCTTTAATATCTCCTGCGTAGAATTCTGTATTGGTAATATTGTTGATTTTAGAATTCACTTTCGCATCTTCAATTGCTGAAGTTACATATTCAAGTCCGATAACTTTTTTTGCTTGGCCTGCTACGAAGTTAGCGATGGTGCCTGTACCTGTGTATAGATCGTATACCAATTCGTTGCCAGTAAGTCCTGTGAGTTGCCATGCTACTTTATATAATTCATATGCCTGCTCCGAGTTTGTTTGATAAAAAGATTTCGGACCGATACGAAATTGTAATGCAGACGAACCATCTGGTTTAGGCATCGACTCAGTTATATAGGGATGACCTTTCCAACAAATAATACGCAGATCACTGAACGTATCATTCTTTTTATTATTGATAACATAGTTGAAAGAGATTATCTGTTTAAACTCTTTCTCTAACCTATTTAATATTCCTTCAATCCACTCCATTTTATCAGCCGTTACTTGCAGTATTACCATCGTTTCACCCGTGGTAGCGGTACGTATGGTAATTGTGCGTAGAAAGCCAGTCTGTTCGCGTAGATTAAAAAATGGGATTTGAAGTTTTAATGCTTCATCTTTTACCGTAAGACGAATCGCATTAGATGGCTCATCTTGTAAATGACATTCAAGCACATCAAAAACCTTATCAAACTTGCGGGGAATGTGAAATCCGAGTGCTGGTTCATTGAAAATTCCATCTGCGTTCATTTCTTCTCTAGTAAGCCAGCGCTGGGCGGTAAATGTATAATCAAGCCGATTACGATAGAACCTTGTTTTAGCAGAGGGTGTGATAGATGCCACCGTGGGTAGATCTAGTCCACCAATTCTTTCTAAATTGTCTATAACTTGTTTTTGTTTATAGAAAAGCTGGGTATCATAATTAATGTGTTGCCATGAGCAACCACCGCAAATCCCAAAATGAATACAAAAAGGAGTCGCCCTGTTTTCGGATAATTTCTTAACGTTAACAACCTTTCCTTCTAGAAAACTGCTTTTAATTTTATAGAGTTGGGCATCAATTGTGTCTCCTGGAGCGCCACCTTCCAAAAAAATTACCTTCCCATCAACCTTACCGACACATTTGCCTTCAGCGGCCATGGTTTCCACCACAATGTTTTCTACAATATCTCCTTTTTTCATTGTGGGGCAAATTACAAAATTGTAGTATTTTTATGGAAGGTATGATGACAATGAGGGTATGAAAAGGTTTTTATTATTCTTTATATTTTTTGTAGCGGCAATATTACAAGCTAAGGCTACCCACATCGTTGGGGGAGAGTTTGAAATGGTATACCGGGGAGATACCCTGATAAACAACAAACTTCATTTTAATTATAATCTAAGTTTAATATTATATTTCGACGTGAATCAAGGCGCTCCCGGCGCAATAGACAACTCTATTCTTGCAAGAATATTTCGGAAGCGTGACAATCGGGTCATGAGAGATAATTTACAACTTGATTTTATGGGGTCGTCACAGGTTGAGTACTTCCAACCTGAATGCTCTGAAGGGATTGCCCTTAGAACCAACCGAATGTTTTATACCTATCAAGTTAATGGCCGCCAGGCTGTGTATTCGCTTTCACCAGATGAATTTACTGATTTAGATGGCTACTATCTAGCTTGGGAACGCTGCTGTAGAAATTATTCGATTACGAATATACATAGTCAGAATCCTGAAGATGGAGCTCAGTATGCCGGCCAAACATTTTATCTCGAATTTCCTCCTTTAAAAAGAAATGGTGTATTATTTATCAATTCATCGCCAAAGCTATTCCCTCCGTTAAGCGACTACGCTTGCCCTGGTAGTTATTACTATGTTGATTTTGCCGGCACCGATCCAGATGGAGACTCTATGGTATACTCATTAATCACCCCGCTCAATACCATATCAGGTGATGCACTTCCACCCCCAATATTTCCTTCAGATTTAAATTTGCCGAGGCCAGGTCCGTATCCGTTAGTTGAGTGGCAAAGCGGATTTGGCATTCAGAATATAATGAAAGGAGACCCAGATTTGAAAATTAGTACAGAAGGTCTTTTAACAGTAACACCAACACTTCAGGGATTGTACGTATTTTCTGTAAGGTGTGAGGAATATAGAAATGGAATAAGAATTGGAGAAGTGTTAAGAGATTTTCAGTTGTTGGTATTGGCTGAATGTAAGACTGCGCAAAGTCCTATTATTGAAGCAAAGAAAAAAGGCGCACCTGGCGGCTACGTGAAAGATAATTTGAATGTCACTTTTCCAAACATAGTAGCAGACAACGATCGATGTGTTGAGATTCGGGTAACCGATCCCGATTCAAGCAATCCGCAAGATGGAAATAAAGAAGCTGTTCATATCAGAGCCATTCCACTGGGATTTAAGAATAAAGATTTAGGTGATGATATTTTGCCAGAGATAAGCTCAGCAGTTTTAACGAATGGTGGTGCAGCTACATTTATGGTTTGTTTCCCACAGTGCCCGTACATTAATGGCCCATATCAAATTGGAATTATAGCTGGTGATGATGCATGCCCGCTACCGAGGTTGGACACAATCATTGTTACTGTAAACGTTGACCTCCCTAATAATAGGGAACCAATATTTGTTGATTTCCCCACCAATGTCACCGCTTTAGAAGGAAATTCTCAATCAGCACCGTGGGCTATTATTGGCAAAGATGCCGACTTTGATAGCCTTACGTTAAGGTATGAGCCTATTGGGTTTAGGTTCGAAGATTATGGCTTTCAATATGATTCCATCATCAATAAAGCCGGAGAGATCAGACATGAGCTCACATTAAACACACGGTGTGATGTTATTGATTTTAGTAAGAAAAAGGATTTTCAAATTCGATTTATTTTAAATGACAAAGACAAATGCGATTTGCTCTCCCCAGAATCAGCGGTTATGAATTTGCATGTGGATTTAATTGATGTACATAGTCCAACGATCGAGTTTGCACCAGATCCCGGAAAGGAAAAAGTATTTCTTACAAGTAAAATTTATGAGACACTCAGTTTTGCTGTTAATGGAAGAGATGTAGATGCGAATGATATGCTTGATTTAAAGGCTATTGGTGAAGGATTTAACCTTAATAATTACAATATGTTGTTTCCTGCAAAGACTGGCAAACCCGTGATACAGTCAACATTTAACTGGCGCATTGATTGTAAAAAAGTTGATTTAAAAATCAAAGATGAGTTTGCGCTTCAGTTCATAGTAGTAGACGACAATAACAGGTGCGGCTACTATCTTGCCGATACGCTTGACGTAGTAGTGAAAGTAGAACCACCTGATAATTTAGCACCAACATTAAATGCTTTTAATTCCAAAACTGATACACACGTTTTAGATAAATTGTCTTTTAGAATAGACGAAAAAATAGAGCTTTCACTACTCGGTGTCGATGCAAATACCTCACCCGCCGATGGTATCAAGATAGAACTAATTGGCGCCACCGGCTCAGTAGTACCAGCGGGTTATGAATTTACTGGAGGACAGGGATTGGGACGTGCTCAAGGTTTCTTTACGTGGACTCCGGATTGTTCAATCTATAGAAATGATGTTTACGAGAATGATTACACGTTTACATTTTCAGTAAAAGACGATCGTTGTTTCAATGTAAAAGGGGACACGTTAGCGGTGGATTTAAAAATCTTAGACATTGATGAGGGAGGAGAAGACTTCCTTCCGCCAAACTGGATTACACCGAACGGTGACAATAAGAATGACTTCTTTGCCATGGTTAAAGAGGATGAGCACGCTCAACTCATTAGCATCCTTCCAAAAGATAATTGTGCTGGGCACTTTGTAAATATTGCCATCTATAACCGATGGGGCAGGGAGGTATATTCAAGTACCGATAGAGATTTTAAATGGCGTGCAGAAAATTTGGCGGTTGGCGTTTATTTTTATTCGCTCCGTTTTTCGAATAAAGAATATAAAGGAACAATCACCTTGCGGCTATAATACTGGTATCCTAATATCAGTGGCTGGAAATTGCTTTAATTCTTCCAAAACTACTTACATCTTCTTTCTCTTTAATCCTTGCTATATTTGCATCAGATTAATTAGCCATGGTTTACGTAAGCCGAAAAGAACATTTTAATGCAGCCCATAAGCTGTACAATCCCAATTGGACCAAAGAAAAGAACATTGAAGTCTTTGGCCCCTGTGCTAATGACTACTGGCATGGTCATAATTTTGATCTGATTGTTACCGTAAAAGGTCAGCCAGATCCTGAAACTGGATTTGTGGTCGATCTAAAAAAGCTAAGTACCATTATAAGACGTGAGGTAGTCGACAAATTAGATCACAAAAATCTGAATGTTGATGTAGACTTCATGAAGGATAAACTAGCCAGCTGTGAAAATCTTATCATTGAAATCTGGCGAATCTTAAATAATCATTTACCTACTATAACTTCTCGCGGAAAACTACATTGCATTCGGCTATATGAAACACCTAGAAATTACGTAGAGTATTATGGTGAATTGTAAACCAGTAACATTACTACTCTTGAAAATAATTTAAGGTATGCGTTATTACATGATAGCCGGCGAAAGATCTGGCGACCTTCACGGTGGTAATCTCGCAAAAGCATTAAAGACTTATGACCCATCGTTAGAAATGCGTGGATTCGGTGGTGAATACATGACAGAAAGTGGCGTTGACGTTACCGTGCATTATAAAAATATGGCTTTGATGGGTATGGTAGAAATACTCATGAACCTGAAAAAAATTTCTAGGTATACAAAGCAATGCAAAGACGACATACTGCTGTTTAATCCAGACGTAATAATCTTGATTGACTATGGCGGATTTAATTTGAGGATAGCCAAATGGGCGAAAAGAAACAATATTAAAGTATTCTATTATATACCGCCTAAAGTATGGGCTTGGTATCAAAGTCGCGCATGGCAGCTAAAGAAATGTGTGGATAAGCTATTCACCATTCTTCCCTTTGAAAAAGAGTTTTTTAAGAAGTTTGATTGGGATGTAGATTATGTAGGAAATCCTGTGTTGGACGCCGTGAAGGCTCACAATGTTGATGCAACTTTTTTAACAAGACATCGCATAAATTCTGATGCAAGTTTAATTGCCGTATTGCCCGGGAGTCGTAAGCAAGAGTTACAGCAAATTATTCCGACCATAGCGGCTATTGTAACAAAGAATCCTTCCCTTCAATTTGTTGTAGCAGCAGTTAAAAACTTAAACGAAGTACTTTATGAACCTTTAAGTATGTTGTCTAACGTGAAATTTGTTTTTGAAGAAACGTATGATTTGCTAACACATGCTAAAGCAGCAATAGTTACTTCGGGAACAGCTACACTAGAAACAGCACTGTTTCGCGTCCCTCAAATTGTTGTATATAAAACGAGTTACCTCACCTATCAAATTGTAAAGCGACTGATTAAAGTGCAATTCATTTCACTAGTTAATTTAATAGCCACTAAAGAGGTAGTTAAAGAAATGATTCAGGAAATTGCGACCCCAGAAAACATATCGCATGAACTTAACATGTTACTCAACAATCAATCCTATCGTAAAGAAATGCTAGACGGCTATGACCAAATAATAAAAACGTTAGATACAGGCTCTGCATCCGAAAATGCAGCCAAACTTATGGTAGGCTATTTAAAAAGTAGTTGATCTACACTGTACATTACACCTTGTACCTCGCATCTCGTACCTATTTACTATGCTACCTTCAATTTGCTATACTGCGATTTGCGGAATTTCTCTTCTGCGTAAGCTCGGTTAATAACCAGATGCGTTGAATTTTTATCAGAAGGTAATTCAAACATAGCGTCATTAATAATTCCTTCACATATACTTCTTAAACCGCGCGCACCAAGTTTAAACTCCATTGCTTTTTCAACAATAAAGTCAATAGCGCCATCTTTGAATTCTAATTCAATGTCCTCCATCTCAAACAATTTTTTGTATTGTTTAACAAGCGCATTTTTAGGTGAAGTAAGAATTTTACGGAATGCCTCGGCATCCAATGGATTAAGATAAGAGACTACAGGCAAACGACCGATAAGCTCTGGTATAAGACCGAAACTTTTTAAGTCTTGTGCTGATACAAATTGTAAAAGATTGTCTTTATCGATATCACCAGGATGAAGATCAGCGCTGGCTGCAAAACCCAAAGGTCTTGTATTTAAACGATTAGCAATAAATCTTGAGATACCTTCAAAGGCACCACCGCAAATAAATAAAATATTCTCTGTGTTTACAGTAATCATTTTTTGATCTGGATGTTTGCGTCCACCTTGAGGAGGAACATTGACAGCAGTTCCTTCAAGGAGTTTTAGTAATGCTTGTTGCACACCTTCACCACTAACATCACGGGTAATTGAAGGATTATCTGATTTTCGTGCTATTTTATCTATTTCATCAATATAAACGATGCCACGTTCGGCTGCTTCAACATTATAATCTGCTGCTTGAAGTAACCTAGTTAAGATGCTCTCAACGTCTTCACCAACATATCCGGCCTCAGTAAGTACCGTGGCATCAGCAATGCAAAACGGAACCTGCAAAATTTTGGCTAGCGTTTTAGCAAGGTATGTTTTACCTGTACCCGTTTCGCCAACCATAATAATGTTAGACTTTTCAATTGTAACTTCTGTATCTATTTTACGCTGTGTTAAGCGCTTAAAATGATTGTATACGGCAACTGAAATAATTTTTTTAGCCTCGTCCTGTCCAATTACATATTCATCCAAAAACTTTTTAATTTCTTTTGGCTTGATAAGTTTAAAACTAGGCGTGAAGCCGGCTTCAGTTTTATTTTTCTTTTCTTCTAAAAGAATTTGACCCGCTTGAGTCACACATTTATCGCATATGTGCGCATGTATGCCAGAGATCATAAGATCTACATCTTTTTTATTTCTTCCACAAAAAGAGCAGGTAACTTCAGCCATAAAATATTATTTAATAAAACCGACTAATTCGGTCAGTCACAAAGGTACTTAATTTCACTACAATCAGGTAGATGAAATTAGTAGTACTTATTTCTTTCTTTCTAGAACTTCGTCAATCAAACCATATGATTTGGCTTCTGCAGCCCGCATCCAGTAATCACGATCTGAATCCTTTTCAATTTTTTCGTATGGTTGACCTGTATGTTTAGAAAGAATGTTGTAAAGGTCTTTCTTAACCTCCAAGGTTTGTCTTAATGAAATCTCCATGTCAGATGCTTGACCTTGCATTCCGCTCATAGGTTGATGAATCATAACACGCGAATGCGGCAGCGCTGATCGTTTTTTAGCTGCTCCGCCTGCAAGTAAAACTGCACCCATAGAAGCGGCCATACCTGTACAGATTGTAGCCACATCAGGTCCAACATAATGCATTGTATCATAGATTCCTAGCCCGGCGTACACTGAACCACCCGGACTATTGATATACATTAAAATATCTCTTTTAGGATCAACTGACTCGAGGAACAGAAGTTGTGCCGTAATAATGTTAGAGATATTATCATTAACATCTGTACCTAAGAAAATTATACGATCCATTATTAAGCGAGAAAATACATCGATTTCAGCAAAACGGGTTGGGCGCTCTTCAATTACAGAACGAGTCATATTTTGAACTTTCTGCGCATAACCATCAATTGTACTACTACTCATACCGATATGATGCACTGCATACTTCCTGAATTCGTTGTTTTTATCCATATTAAAGTAATTATGTTTTTAATTTATGTTTAGAAAAGGGCATTTAGACGTCCGTAGACAATCTTAACTATCCTTTTGCGAAAATCCAACCTTACAACCCTTATAAAGCAAAAATGGTTTTAGTGTCGAACTAAAACCATTGACGTAATCTAATTATAATTATTGTTTGAAAGATGTCCTTTTCGGACGTAATCGATCGAGCACTGTTAATGCTTATGCTCTGCTACCATCTTCTTGAATTCATCAAGACTTACTTTCTTTTCCTGAATCGTAATATTTTGCTTTATGTGCTTTAATATCTTTTCATTTTTCAACTGATTGTAAAGCTTCATAAAATTCTGGCCATTTTCGCTTGATAAGTAATTTTCAACAATAGCATCAAGTCTGTCTTGCAATTGAGATGCAAATGCTTGCCCTCCGAATTGAGCAATAATAAGATCTTTGGCTTTACTTCTAACTTCGTCAGCTTCTACTTTAATGTGATTGTCTTCAGCAATTTTATTTTTTATCATATCCCACTTTAGGCCTCTGGTATAAGCGTCAAATTCGTGATCTAACACGCCATCTGTAACTTGTCCTTTGCTTGAAGCCTTAAGCCATGATCTAAGAAATTCATTAGGAAGATTAATATTTGTATTTGCTATAAAAGCGTCTTCGATATGATGCTCTAGGAAGTGGTCGCTATCACTATTAAAGTTTTCGCTGATGGTTTCTTTTACCTTACTGATAAACTCTTCTTCACTTTTCACAACACCAGTTCCGAATACGCGATCAAACAACTCTTGATTTAAATGAGCTTCTTCGACACGGCTTATTGTAGCTACCTTAAAAATATATTGACCTTTTCTTGAGTTAGCTTCTTCAAATGATATATCTAAAAGAGTAGCAAGAACATTCGCATCAAAAGCATTTTTAATATCGAATTGAACTTCGGCATCCTTAGCTATGCCAATAAATTTATCTTGCTCTTTCTTATCAATTTTCGCTATAGGAATCAATGCTTCTTTCATCCATTCTCCTTCTATAGAACGAAGTTCACCAAACATATTATCCTGCACTTCGCTTGCTTCCGGATAGATTGGCTTACCAAACCGTTTTTTTAAATCGCCAAGAGTTTCATCTATAGCTTTGCTATCAACTTCTATAGCATGTAATTTTACATTTACCTTTGATGAAAGGTCGTAGTTGAATTCGTCTATCATTCCAATTTGATACTCGAATTCAAAATCTTTCTGGGTTTCCCAATCAATGTTTCTAGCTTTATCTGCATTCGGTAATGGCTCACCCAAAATTTTCAGGTTATTCTCTTTTATGTAATCACTTAACTTATGAGATAAAAGTTGATTGATCTCTTCTACAAGAATAGACTTACCGTACATTTTTTTAATAACACCATTGGGCACTTTGCCGGCACGGAAGCCTTTAACGGTAGCTTTCCTTGCATAATCTCTAACCTTTCCTTCTACACTGGGCTGATAATCAACTTCTGTTAATTTGATTTTAATCAATCCTTCTGTATTGTTTTTTTTGTTGAGTGTTATTTCCAAAGTCGTAGTGTTTTGATGTTACTTTCTATTAAACTAAAGAACCCCCAATACCCAAATGGTACCGAGGGTTCTCATGTGTGCGGATGAAGGGACTCGAACCCCCACGCCTTACGGCACCAGATCCTAAGTCTGGCGCGGCTGCCAATTACGCCACATCCGCTTTTGAAACGGAGCGCAAATCTATAGAATATTTAGAGAAACAACAGCATTTAGTTGTTTTTTTATAATTAGATTCTAGTTGATTATTGAAAAAAAACTGCGTAATCTGTAAGATTGAAATGTTTCGGTTAAAATGGTTAAGATTATAATTTAGTAGCATGATGGTAATAGATTCTGAGCTGGAGAAAAAAGAGATCATTAGCCGTTACCGGAGACTTTTAAGGAAGGCTAAACCCATTCTTAAAGAAGGAGATGCCAGATTAATAAAGAAAGCTTTTACCATTTCCTTAGAAGCGCATAAAGATATGCGTAGAAAATCAGGTGAGCCCTTTATTTTCCATCCACTCACTGTTGCAGAGATTTGTGTTGAGGAAATTGGCTTAGGTACAACCTCCATTATTGCAGCCCTAATGCATGATGTGGTAGAGGATACTGACATTGAACTAGCTGATATAGATCGCAACTTTGGAAAGAAAATCACACGTATTGTAGACGGGCTTACCAAAATCAGAGGTGTCTTTGAATATGGAACCTCACAGCAAGCGGAGAATTTTCGAAAGATGCTCTTTACGCTTTCCGAAGATGTCCGGGTTATCCTTATTAAGCTCGCCGACCGTCTGCATAATATGCGAACGTTGGAAAGCATGCCGCGCAACAAACAGCTCAAGGTTGCCTCCGAAACAATTTACCTCTATGCGCCTTTGGCTCACCGGCTTGGGTTAAATACGATAAAAACTGAGTTAGAAGATTTATATCTACGCTTCACAGACAGACCTATATATAATACCATTGCGCAAAAAATAGATGCTACCAAAGCGGCCCGCAACAAGTTTATCAAACAATTCATGGTTCCCATTAACGATGAGTTAGAAAAACTTAAGATCAATAGTGAAATAAGGGGTAGACCTAAGTCTATTTACTCAATATGGAATAAAATGCGGAGGCAAAATATTCCATTTGAAGAAGTCTACGATCTTTTTGCAATACGAATTATAATTGACACACCCATTGAACATGAAAAAGCCCTCTGCTGGCAAGTCTACTCAGTGGTGACTGATTATTACACACCAAATCCAGATAGATTAAGAGATTGGATTAGTACACCGAAGGGAAATGGATATGAGTCACTTCACACCACCGTTATGGCAAAGAATGGCCAATGGGTAGAGGTACAAATTCGCAGTAAGCGCATGGATGAAATTGCAGAAAAAGGCTACGCAGCGCATTGGAAATATAAAGACAACTCTTCTTCGGCAGAATCAAACCTTGAAAAATGGCTTGCTAGAGTAAGAGACCTTCTGGAGCAGAATAATCACTCCGCACTAGATTTCGTTGATGATTTCCGCGGAAACTTATTCAGTGAGGAGGTATTTGCCTTTACCCCCAAAGGTGAACTTAAAACCCTTCCACATGGAGCAACGGCACTTGATTTTGCTTTTGAAATACATTCACAAGTAGGGTCAAAATGCATTGGAGCCAAAGTCAATAATAAGTTGGTTCCCATTAATTATGTGCTTAAAAACGGTGACCAGATTGAAATACTCACTTCGCAAAAGCAAAAGCCGCATGCAGACTGGCTTCGGTTTGTGGTTAGTTCAAAAGCAAAATCTAGGATAAAAGATGAACTAAAAGAAGATAAGCGTAAGGCTGCTGACGAAGGAAAAGAAATTATTCATCGCAAACTCAGGCAATTAAGGGAGGAGGTAACTCAACCCCTCATGGAGCAAATGCGTGATTACTTTAAAGTTCCTTCACATTTTGATCTTTACTACAGAGTTGGTAGTGGGTTTATTAGTACAACAGACCTTAAAAAATTTGTAGAAAATAAATCTACCCAGTCCCCTATTAAAGCTAAACCGGCCATGCAAGTCTCTGATGGTAAGGCCTTTGAGCAGGAAATGGTAAGAATCAAGGGTAGAAATGAAGATAATCTGCTCATTGGTGAAGACATGGATGTTGTTGATTACAAATTAGCGAAATGTTGTACCCCAATTCCCGGTGACGATGTCTTTGGTTTTGTAACAGTAAGCGAAGGCATAAAAATACACCGTACCAATTGTCCTAATGCACCTGAGCTATTATCGCATCATGGTAATCGAGTGGTAAAAGCCAAATGGACATCTCAGCACGAAGTGGCATTCCTAGCGGGATTGAAAATTAGAGGTACCGACCGGGTAGGCCTAATTAATGACGTCACAAAAATTATTTCCGATGAGCTTAAGGTAAACATGAGTTCAATGTCCATCCATACCGATTCAGGTATTTTTGATGGCGAAATCATGCTTTATGTAAACGATACCCGTCACCTTGAACAACTTATTAGCAAACTTGAGGTAGTTGAAGGAGTTGTAAAAGTTAGCCGCTTCGATTCAAAAGAATAATTGAAAATCCAATCCTTTACTTTGAATGGGAGAGGTGGCATGTTATCTTTGCCCGTTAGTCAATGGCGCTGAATCAAAAAATATTCGATGAGGTAAGGAAGATTTTCACAGCTTACTTGGAAAACAAGGAGCTGCGCAAGACCCCTGAACGCTACGCCATATTGGAGGAAATATACTCACGTGATGGCCATTTTGATGTAGAATCACTCTATATCAGCATGAAAAATAAAAATTATCGCGTAAGCCGCGCTACAGTTTATAACACCCTAGATCTATTAGTAGAGTGCGATCTAGTTGGTAAACATCAATTCGGTAAGAACTTAGCGCAATATGAAAAGTCATACGGTTATAAACAGCACGATCATCTCATTTGTACAGAATGTCATCGTGTAACCGAATTTTGCGATCCTCGAATTCAAAATATTCAAAATACGGTGGAGGAACTTCTTCACTTTAATGTATTGCATCATTCGCTCATATTATATGCAACCTGCACAAAAGAGAATTGCGAAAACAAAACAGAATTTAAAGTAACTGCTGAGCAGAAACAAGATGGTATTTAATTACGAAACAAAAGAGAATACGCTTATTATCAGACTCTCAGGAGATTTGATTGGTGAAGACACAGGCATGACGGTGTTGGAAAAAGTTAACAGCTCCATTCATGACAAAGTAATTAAATGCATTATTGATATCTCAGAACTTAGGTACATTAATAGCAGCGGTATTGGTGTATTAATAACTATCCTGACCAAGTTTAGAAATAAGGGTGGTGAAGTTTATTTACTCAAACCATCTGAAAGCGTTCAGAAATTACTGGTAATTACCAAGTTGAATGCCATTTTTCATATCATTCAAACAGAAGAAGAAGCACTTCAGTTAGCTAAAAAATAAAAAAACACATGTCGAAAGTAGATGTATTGCTTGGCCTCCAGTGGGGCGATGAAGGCAAGGGGAAAATTGTTGACGTATTAGCCCCTAAATATGACGTTGTTGCCAGGTTCCAAGGCGGGCCGAATGCCGGCCATACATTAGAATTTGATGGTATTAAACATGTTCTTCACCAAATTCCATCTGGGATTTTTAGAGATAAGACGAAGAATGTTATCGGTAATGGGGTAGTGCTTGATCCTATCATTTTCAAAGCAGAGATAGACAAGCTTCAGAAGTACAACTTAAATGTGAAAGCCAATCTTTTTATTTCCAAAAAGGCGACTCTTATTTTACCTACACATAGATTACTTGATCAAGCTTACGAAAAAGCTAAGGGTGATAATAAAATAGGATCGACTTTAAAAGGTATCGGTCCAACTTATCAAGATAAAATTGGTCGACAGGGACTGCGAGTTGGGGATATTCTTTCTGTAAATTTTAATGAAAGATTTAAAAAGCTCACCGATATTCACTTCAAGATCTTAAAAGATCACGACGTTACTTATAACTGGAGTGAATTAGAAGCTCAGTTTATGGATGCAGTTGCATTCTTAAAAGATTTTCAGCTTATAGAAAGTGAGTACTTTTTAAACAATGAAATTAAAGCCGGATCTACGATTTTAGCAGAAGGCGCACAGGGAGCTTTATTAGATATAGATTTTGGAAGCTACCCTTTTGTAACAAGCTCAAATACAGTTACTGCTGGCGCTTGTACAGGACTTGGTGTTCCACCTCGTCTTATTGGAGAGGTATACGGAATATTTAAAGCATACAGTACGCGGGTTGGCAGCGGACCGTTCCCGACTGAGCTTTCGGATGAGCAGGGCGAGTTAATGCGTAAAGAAGGAAACGAATTTGGATCAACTACGGGCCGTCCTAGAAGGTGCGGCTGGATTGATTTGCCTTCCTTAAAATACTCTATAATGATAAATGGAGTTACCCAACTTCTCATGATGAAGGCTGATGTATTGAATATTTTTCCAACAATTAAAGCTTGTGTTAAATATCAGTTAGCGGATGGAACAATAACAGATAGGGTTCCTTATGAGATAGTAAATGAGAAGATTACACCGATATATAAAGAGTTAAAAGGGTGGAATACGTCACTTGCTAATATATCAGAAGATGCTATGCCTGTAGAGTTGAGTAACTACATTGATTTTCTTGAAAAGGAGCTTAATGTACCAATTACGCTTGTTTCTATAGGCCCTGATAGAACGCAAACTGTGTACAGACAAAATATAACAGTGTAGAAAACTTCACTTTTATGTATAAGTTTTTTTAGTGATGATTTGTGAATTTAAGATCTTGTACTACATTTGATCC
>CAXSCR010000058.1:0-28718 GCA_964235605.1 uncultured Cyclobacteriaceae bacterium
CATCCTAAAGAGTAGAGGTCAGCAATCTGAAAAAAATTTAATCGCTGAATCGCTGTAGTTATTTCAAGAACTTTGATAAATCTGAAACTTGGCTTATTTTTCCTGTTGATAAAAGGAAGTCGACTAGCTCAGAAAGCAAACACCCGTAATTGTGTCAAACAAATCTAATAGATTTTTGTATTTGTGGAGTCAATACTCGATTAAGGAGTTTATTCTATTAATTATTGCTTTAATATTGGATTCTATCTTGCGTAGGATACCTGAGTACTTGCTCTTTACAAAGAACTCTTTTGATAGATACTATCTGCACTCTTTCCGTACAATACGAAAGGGCGAGATAACCACTATTCATGACCAGCAAATTAAAATCGATTTAAGGAGGAATTCATCTGACTTTTTAGTTTTTGACCAAATTTTCATAGAAGAAGGATTAAGGCCGATTATTCAGTTAATTAAGGATAAGAACATACCAATAAAGAACATTCTTGACTGCGGAGCAAATATAGGCCTTACGGCATTATATTTAAGCAGGCACTTATCAAACGTTAACATTTTGGCTCTTGAGCCTGAACCTGATAACTATAAGCAGTTGCTAACTAATATTGAGCAAAATAAGCTAGTAAACACGAAAGCTATTCAAATTGGCGTTTGGTCAAAGAAAGCATTGCTGGAGCATGATGTAAATTTTTGTTATGCAAAAGGCTGGGCATTTTCAGTAAGAGAATCTGAAAATGAAAAGGGCAGCATTAGTGTAGATACCATAGAAAGCATAACTCGGACAAATAATTTTTCCTCGGTGGATTATTTAAAAATGGATATTGAAGGTTCGGAGTTCGAGCTCTTTAGAAATTTAAATACATGGAAATCTGTTTTGGACAACGCAAAAGTTATTACTATAGAAATACATGAGAAGAAAGGTGGTGTCTTAGAAATTGAAGACATTTTAAGACGTCACAATTTTGAAATAAATAAATTTGGTGAGTTGCTTACGGGGTGGAAAATATAAATGGATAATGGCTGGTTATCTTATTAACAGCGTATGATAGGTCTTGAGCGCCTAAATACAGACAATCGAACTAGTCATTGGAAAAATTCCCTTGAATCCTTAATAATACTTGCCTATGGAAACGAATGATGCGGATTACACAGGATCGCAAATACATGTAGCAATTGCTTTTGATAAAAATTACTTGCATCCGTTTTATGCATTAATGAGTTCAATTTTTTATAATCATGCGCCAAAACAAGTTAAAATTCATGCAATTGCTACAGGTATTTCCGATGAAGAAAAGGATGGTATAGTTCTCTATGTAAAACAAAACAATTCAGTTATCCAATTCTACACCTTCGACGAATCTTTGGTACGAGATTTTGTTTTGTTGGACATGTGGACCCATGCCGTTTATTATCGTTTGCTTTTTCCGTTGCTAATAACTGATAAAATAAACAGACTTTTATATCTTGACTCAGATACTTTAGTGATTCAAAATCTGAATGAATTATGCTCGATTAACATGGAAAGTTTTCCTGTTGCAGCTGTATATGATAACTATGTGAAGACACAACCTCTTCTTGGTATTAATACCGAAGGTGAATATTTTAACTCAGGCGTTTTGCTTATTGACATAGGCAAATGGAAGGAACAAAGAATTACTGAACTTGCAATAGAGTATCTTAAGTGTTATCCTGAACGAATAAAATTTGTTGATCAATGTGCTCTTAACGCTGTGTTGAAGGGTAATTGGAAAAAACTAGATGGTAGGTTTAATTTAATATATTCACGAGTCCCACAAAGCATTAGTAAACGTCAATTAAGAATGTTCCTTCAAAATAAAGTTATTATACATTTTACATTGGAGCGGCCATGGAGCATGTTATGTAAAAATAGGTTGAGCTTTTTGTATCATTATTATTTGAAGAAGTCTTCTTTAGGCAAGCAAGTAAAGCAATATGAAGATTTTGATCTTAGGAAAATTCCTGCTTTTTTGAAGATTGCACTTATAAATTTTTATTTCGATTTACCGTTAATGCCTCAGCTTTGGAAGCAAATTAAAAGCTCCTTGGAGTTAAGGTGATCTTAAATTGTTTCAAGACGTTGAATATTAATCGGCGAAGCATCACCAGACTTAACTATGACTGGTTTTTGAAATAGATCTATTGTAAATAAATATCATAATACATGGTTGTGCTGGTGTTGCAGTCTTTTGGTAATGAAAATGAATACACTCGAGCTATTTTCGCTATTTGGAGTTTTTATGCTAATACTGCTAAACCAGTCAATGCAACAGAAACAATTCTTTATACAGATAAGCCCAATTATTTTACAGCATATTTGAATGAGTTACCTGTAAAGTTCGTTGAATTATCACCAGATAGAATAAAAGAAATGCGGGGAGAAATTGATTTTATCCACCGCATGAAAATAGCGCTTATCGAAGAAACGTTTCAAACAACAAATGCAAGTTTACTGTATGTGGATTCAGACACTTTTTTTATTAGCGACTTATACGCTTTAACCGATGAAATAAATCCTGAAAATTCTTTTATGCATAAAAAGGAATATGAATTTATAAGTCTAGAAAAGATGCGTTTACCGGCCGCCATTCCATTTCATGCTTTTTTGAATTTGATTCTAAAGCAATCTTTTACCATCACTAATGGGATCACAATAAAAGTACCGGAAAGGCAATCTTCCTGGAATGCGGGTGCGATGATGTTACATCAATCACATGCTAAATTAATTCCTGATGTTTACAGTTTGACAGATCAATTTTACCGTGCTACTCAAAATCATGCAAGTGAGCAATATGCTTTTTCAATACTTCTACAAGACCATACAAAGGTGAGGCCTCTTGAAAAGTATATTTATCATTATTGGTATAGAGTTGAAAAGAAAATTGCTGATCAATTCTTAGCAAAGATTAACGCATCGTGGGCTAAGCTAACAAAAGAACAAAAACTAATTGATGCAAAGAAATGGACAAAAGTATTACCAGCGCATTTTGCACAACACAAGCTTATGTTGAGAGATCGTTCCATCCAAGCCTTTAATGAAAATCAATTTAAAATAGGTTACTTGTATGCCGTGAAGGCTTTGACAAAAAGTCCTTTTGACTTAAAATTTATCAGGGATATATTGTATCACACTAGACGAAGTATCTTTGGATCTTAATTAATCATTTCTACAATACTTTTGTCATTGGAAAAAGGCTAGAATATAAGTTATGTTGCGTTTAAAAAAAATTATCTTTTCCCTGGTTCACGTTGAAGTGCTATGGCTGCTGTTAAAGCCTTTTGCTAAGCTTGGATCGTTCTTAATTGTCTGCAGAAATCAAATTGAGGAAAAACAGAGACGAGAAAAATCAAAGGCGGATCTAGATCGTTTATTTCATACCATCTTTCCTGAGCGTAAAGTCTTACATGGTCCCTTTAAAGGGATACTATATCCAGAATTTAATTCAATAGGTAGTACACTGTATCCAAAATTAATCGGTAGCTATGAATCTGAATTGCATGAAATAATAGAACAAATATGCGCTACAGAATATTCGGAGATTTTAAATATTGGGTGTGGTGAAGGATATTATGCCGTGGGTCTTGGCTTAAGAATTAGGGGAGCAAGAATTTTTGCTTATGATACAGATAGTCTTGCGAGAAGCCTTTGCTCTCAAATGGCGACACTCAATAATGTTGATGCAAGAGTGCAAATTTATTCACTATGCACACAAGGGATCCTAAGGGAATTCACCTTCACAAAAAAAGGGCTTATTGTTTGTGATTGCGAAGGATTCGAGCTAGAACTCTTTAATCAGTCGACTATCAATAACTTAAAACGTTGTGATTTGCTTATAGAAACACATGACTTTATTGATATTTCAATCTCTACAAAACTTGCAGAACTGTTTACGTCAACCCATATTATTACTTCAATTAAAAGTAAAGATGATATAGAAAAAGTAAAGACATACCAATTCGTAGAAGCGTGCGGACTAGATATGGATGTAAAAATGCACCTCTTTGCTGAACGGAGACCCTCTATAATGGAATGGTTATTTCTAGAATCGAAGCTTTCTTCTTAATTTAACTTATTTATATTATTAAATGAGTACGCAGATAAAAGTTGGTTTTTGTGTTGCATACGACTGGTACTTATTAAAGTATGCTTTACCGTTAGTTTACAATCACGCTGACACAATTTGCCTATCCATTGATACAAATCGAATTAGTTGGGCTAATAACCAATATGATTTTGATGAGTCGGCATTTGCTGATTTAATAAAGAGTGTTGATAAGGAAAATAAAATCATCTTATTTGAGGATGATTTTCATCTATTTCAACTGTCTCCCATGGAGAACGAAGTACGTCAAAGAAATATGATGGCGCAAAAAATGGGTAGTGGAGGTTGGCATGTACAACTTGATTGTGATGAATACTTTATTGATTTTGACAAGTTCACTATATACTTAAAGGATACAGCACCACATACGGTTGGCAGCGTGAATATTTGCTGTAAGTGGGTCACGTTATTCAAAAAAGTTGATGAGGGATTCTTTTACATTACACCCCTTAAAAAGAAATACATTGAATTTATTCAAGTAGCAACAAATTATCCTATCTATGAATATGGTAGGAGAAATGGAGTTTTTAACATTTACACTAACTTCCATATGATCCATCAGTCGTGGGCAAGAAGCGAGCACGAGATATCAAATAAATTAGATAACTGGGGTCATAAAAATGATTTCGATGCTGGATCGTATATTAAACTGTGGAAGTCTTTGAGTGTAAATAACTATAAGACTTTTTATAATTTTCACCCCACCCAGCCTGATGCATGGTCTGGTTTGAGTTATGTAGAGGGAAAAACAATAGAGAACTTTGTTCAAGAGTTTAACCCCAAGGCATTTTCTCTTACGTACTTTGAATTGCGGTTTAAGAACTCTCGTATCCTGGCGAAGATAAAGAGTCTGTTGAAATCAATTGGATAATGGAGCTTTCTGTAATAATAATCAATTACAATACCTTCCAACTTACATGTGAATGTATAAAAAGTGTTTTAGAAAAAACTTCATTGGTGACGTTTGAGATAATTTTAGTAGATAATGCTTCATCTGAGATTAATCCAAAGGAGTTCTTAAAGCACTTTCCACAAATAAAATTAGTGGAAAGCAATTTAAATCTTGGATTTGCGAAAGGAAACAATTTGGGAATAACCCATGCTGAAGGCGAATTTATACTATTACTAAATAGTGATACCATTCTTTGTAATAATGCCTTAGCTATTTGTAGGGATTTTCTAATAGATAAATCATCGGTCGCAGCTGTAAGCGCTAGGCTCCAATATCCTGACCGCAGAGTGCAACATAATTGTCAACGATTTCCATCTATAGCGATAAGGTTTTTCGAGTTGCTAAGAATGCAAAAAGTGGTATCTAAGAAGAGGAGTGGAAAAATATTACTCGGACCTTTTTTTGACTATGCTAGTGTGACCTATCCTGATTGGATTTGGGGCACATTTTTTATGTTCCGTAAAACTTTACTTTATAAGCTACCAAATAAGGTATTAGCAGATGATTTTTTTATGTATGTTGAAGATATGCAATGGTGTATGGAGTTTAGAAAATTAGGTTATGAAATTGCTTTTGAACCTTCGGCGCAAGTAGTACATCTTATGGGCAAGAGTGGTGGTCCAAAGCAGGAATTGATGAATGAAAATCTAAAGATATTTATGCGTAAATATTATTCTCGCCTGGAAATCGGAATTATAAGGTGTCTTGATTATCTGCTATCTTAGTAAGATGAGCGCTCACCCAGAAGTAAGTGTCGTGGTAGGAACGTATAATGGTTCAAAGAAAATACCTTGCTTACTAAAGGGATTATTAAAGCAGACCTTTCAGAATTTCGAATTGATTATTGTAATTGATGGGTCTACAGATAATACAATTCAAGTATTGGATAATTTTAGATCATTCTTTAAACATTTTAAAATATTAGTCCAATCCAACCAAGGAAGATCATGTGTAAGAAACAGAGGTGTACGCGAGGCATCAACTAATATTATAATTTTTTATGATGATGACATGATACCTTTTGAAGATTCAATTCAACGTCATATAACTTTTCATCAGGAGCATAGAGGTATCTTAGGCGGAAACCCCATTGAAGAGCAAGCATCAGACAAAACAGATATTCAGAATTATAAGTCGCACCTTACTAAGGTGTGGACTAAAAAATATGTCAACGGAATTACACAATTAAACTTTTCAAATCTGTTCTTTTCGGCGGCGAATGCTTCGATGCATAAAGAGACATTTAACACGCTTAACGGTTTTGACACTACATTAACTGATGCTGAAGACCAGGACTTAGCCTTTCGAGCCTTATTTAAAGGGATAGCCATTTTTTTTGATAAAGAAAACAAAGCAATTCACCGGGAATTTATAACATGTGTGGGCTACATAAAAAGACTGAGACTTTATGCTAACGCGCACATGCATTTAACAATAAAGTATCCTGAGAGGTATGATCCACCGCAAAGGAAAATACATTTTATTAAAAGTGCTATTTACCGAATATTCGCCTTTCCATTTTGGGCTAATTTGATCGAAAAAGGATTCTTTAAAAATGTTTTGCCCAGGAGGATTCGTTATAAATTATATGCGATCATCATACAATCGTTAGCCGTCGAATACCCCAGTGTAAGACTATGAGTAAAAAAAAAATTGTCTATATACTTTCAGATATTGACAAGGCACTTGCATTTGAATGGATAACCAGGGAATTGTCTCGCAAATACGAGCTCTTTTTTTTGTTAATAGGAAATGAAAATTCTCAATTTGAAGCGTACTTAACGCGTATTAATATTCGATATGCTTTAATTACAGATACGCCTACCCAATCTTTTTTAGAAAAGTGGTTAAAGGTTTTTTTAATTTTAAGGAAGGAGAAACCCCATGTAATTCATGCACATTTATGGAGGGCAATGTTATTGGGCCTAAGCGTAGCCTGGGTACTGCGCATTAATAAGCGCATCTTCACAAGGCATCATGCCATAATACATTATCGTGATTATCCTTCAGGTTTAAAATGGGATAGACTATGCAACTGGCTTGCTACTGACATTGTAGCTATTTCCGAAAATATAAAGAAGATTTTGATTCATTGGGACGGTGCTGTTAGAAAGAAGATACACGTAATCCATCATGGCTTCGATTTTGATTATTTCAATCGAGCTGACAATGAGAATACAAAGTATTTAAAACTTAAATATAAACTGCAGCCAGAAAACTGCCCTGTAATTGGAGTAATTTCTAGGTATATAGAATGGAAGGGTATACAGTTTATAATTCCAGCCTTTAAACAACTACTCAGAAATTATCCTGCTGCACATTTATTACTGGCGAATTCATCGGGCAGTTATGCGAACCAAATACGCCAACTAATTAATGATCTGCCTCCAGGGTCGTATACAGAAATAACATTCGAAAATGAGGTATCTTCTTTATATAAATTATTTGATGTTTTTGTTCATGTTCCAGTTGATGAAGATTCGGAGGCTTTCGGCCAAACTTATGTTGAAGCGCTAATAATGGGAGTCCCATCGGTTTTTACGCTTTCTGGCGTTGCTCCCGAATTTATTAAACATGAATTTAATGCCCTAGTTGTTGAGTATAAAAATAGCGAAGTAATAGCACGTGCTATTGATAGAATTTTGAAGAATAATGACTTGAAGGATACTTTAGTAAAAGAGGGCAAATCATCAGTACAAAAGTTTTCATTGGATGGAATGATTAGTAAATTACAATCCTTGTATGACTGATTCCCCATTTTTCTCCATTGTTATCCCCGCTTATAATAGGGGCGCTTATATTAGTAAGACTGTAAGATCTGTACTCGCGCAGGCGTATACAGATTTTGAAATACTCATAATCGATGATGGGAGCACGGATAATACAAACGAAGAGATACTAACCTTCAATGACCTCAGAATAAAATATTTCAAAAAGGAAAATGCTGAACGGGGAGCTGCAAGGAACTATGGCGTGCGTCTCGCCGTGGGGAAGTACGTTACTTTCCTGGATTCGGATGATCTATTAAAAGAAAATCACCTTCAAGAAGGTCATCATTATATTCAGAGCCATCCTGGCATTGATATTTTTCATTTAGGATATAACACGGTTGATAACGAAGGGAAAATAATAAATCGCTGGAGAAAATTACCCGACCCCGTAAATTGGAAATTGATGGAAGGCAATTTTTTAAGCTGCTTGGGCATTTTTGCAAAACGTGAAATTTTATTGGCTGTTCCCTTTAATGAAGACAGAGAGCTTTCTGGTTCCGAAGACTATGAGTTATGGGTAAGGCTAGCCGCAAGATATATGATAAGAACACATCCTGTATCAACGGCATGTCTTGTTAACCATGAAGGCAGAAGTGTTTTGCAAATAGATCCTGTAAAATTTGAACGACGCATACTTTTATTTAAAGAATATCTAAAGCGTGATGAAAAGGTGCTGACAAAATATGGACCTCTTTTTAATAAGATGTTTGCCTATAAAGATTTGTATGCAGCACTACACCTTGCCATTAGTAACAACAAGAAATTAGGTTTACGCTCGCTTATTTATGCTTGTAGTAAGCATCCTTGGATAGTATCTAATTTTCGTTTTTGGGTAGTAGTTAAAAAACTTATTCTATACTAAAAATAGCCTTTTTGGTGGACTTATGTGCGGCATAGTTGGTCTTTATTCAACAGGTATAATTAAAAAAGAAGATATATTCTCTATGACAAACTCGCTGTGTCATAGAGGTCCTGATGCACAAGATTGTTTTGTGAATGAAAGTGCCACAATTGCATTAGGCCATACACGTCTCAGTATTATTGATTTGTCACACGCGGCAGATCAACCCATGTTTGCTGATGATAGACGATATGTGATTGTGTTTAATGGAGAAATATACAATTACCAAGCCCTTCGCAGGGAACTACAAAATATAGATCCATCCATACAATTCAATACAAAGTCGGATACGGAAACTATTCTTCATGCATTCTCCCATTGGGGCTGTGGTATGATTGATAAGTTGGAAGGTATGTTTGCCTTTGTAATTGCTGATCAGAAGGAAAATAAATTATACCTTTTTCGTGATAGAATTGGAAAAAAACCTTTGTATTATTTTAAATCAGATAAGCTATTTGTTTTTGCCTCTGAGATTAAAGCATTACTAAAACATCCAGCTGTAAGTCAAGGAAAAAAGGTTAACAAGAAAATCGTAAGTACATTCCTTCATTTAGGATATATACCAGAGCCACATACTATCTATGAAAATATTTATAAGTTTCCAGCAGGGCATACTGGTGAATTAGATAGTGATTTAAAATTTTCTTCAAAACCATATTGGCAGATTACAACAACAATAAGGTTCCCACAAATTCAAAATGTGACAGAGGCAAAAGCGCATTTTAATAGTTTGCTCACTGGCGCGGTTCAAAAACGATTGATTAGTGATGTGCCAATAGGCGCATTTCTTAGTGGAGGTACAGATTCATCTTTAATAACTGCCATCGCCTCCAAACAGGTTACTACTCCGTTGAAGACATTTAGCATTGGTTTTAAAGAAAGTGAATTCAATGAAAGCAAACATGCAAGTAAAGTAGCTAAGCATTTACAAACCGATCACACCGAATACGTACTTGAAGAGAAAGAAGCTGTCGCTCTACTTGAGACTTATCTCAAACACTTTGACGAACCTTTTGCAGACACATCGGCTATTCCTACTATGTTGGTTTCTAAGTTAGCACGAGAAGAAGTTAAGGTTGTATTAACTGGCGATGGAGGTGATGAATTATTTCAGGGATACGGCACATATACCTGGGCAAACAGATTAGGGGGTGCATGGTGGAAGGCATTGAAAGGGCCAATGCAATTCGCATTAAACATAACCGGAAAAAGCCAGTTGCAACGTGTTGCAAGGTTGCTTAAAGAACCTAAAATCGGCGGTATTCGAAGTCACATTTTTTCACAGGAACAATACCTGTTTACTCAACAAGAAATACGCGATCAATTATTAAAAGGCAAATCTGATTTTAGTGCATTTGAATATAGAGATGACCCCAAGATTAAGGACATCTCAGATGGAGAAAAGCAAGCCATTTTTGATTTGCAATATTACCTTAAAGATGACTTGCTTGTAAAGGTGGATAGGTCTTCGATGTTCTATGGGTTAGAGTGCCGTTGCCCATTACTAGATCAAGATGTGATTGAATACGCGCTTTCATTGCATAGCTCATTGAAAAAGAGAGAAGGGAAGGCTAAGTGGTTATTAAAGGAATTACTATATGAGCATGTTCCTAGTGAACTTGTTAATAGGCCGAAGTGGGGATTTAGTATTCCGCTTGCAAAATGGCTAAAGGGAGATTTAAAATATTTAATAGATGATTTTCTAAATGATCAGGTAATTGAAGAAGTAGGATTGTTCAACGCATCATACATTCAACAACTCAAAAAGGATTTTGCTTCGGGCAAAGATTATCTCTACAATCGTTTATGGGTAATCATTGTATTGCATAAATGGTGGAAAGAAAATGCATCTTAATGCTTAATACGAACACTCGCGTACTTTATCTTTCATACGATGGCCTCACCGATCCACTTGGCCAATCTCAAATATTGCCATATTTGTGCGGGTTATCATCGTCGTATTCAATTACCATTGTCAGTTTTGAAAAAAAAGATCGCTTTACCACCGGAAGAATAGCAATTGAAGCTATGTGTAACGCACACTTTATCATCTGGTCACCATTGATATATCATAAAAGTCCGCCTATACTTTCAACACTCTATGATGTTTTCAGGCTTAAGCAAAAAGTAAAATCACTGCATCTTAAAAATTCTTATAATATAATTCATTGCCGTAGTTATATTACCTCACTGGTTGGCCTATGGTTGAAACGCACATATGGGGTAAAGCTTATATTCGATATGCGCGGCTTCTGGGCTGATGAACGTGTGGATGGTGGCATTTGGAATTTGAAGCAGCCGTTGTATAAAATAATATATAAATTCTTTAAAGAAAAGGAGAGACAATTTATTCAAGAATCAGATCACACCATTTCACTAACGCATAATGCGAAAAATGAAATACTTTCGTGGAGTGGAAATGCAAGCATTACTGTTATTCCCTGTTGTGTTGACCTCCAACATTTTGATCCAGATAAGATCGACTCAATAGAAAAGGAAAAGCTAAAACTGGAATTAGGCATCAGGCCGGGTGATTTTGTATTATTTTATCTCGGCTCATGGGGTACATGGTACATGACAAAAGAGTTATTGGAATTCTTTTATGAGTTTAAAATGAAACACACTACCGCAAAGTTTCTAATTGTAACGGGCGATCAGGTTATACTTAACAATTACCCACAAGCATCCGATGTAATTATTCGTAAAGCCACCCGCAGTGAAGTGCCGTTATTTGTTAGTATTGCAAGCTGCTCCGTTTTTTTTATTAAACCAACCTACTCTAAGAAGGCTTCCTCTGCTACCAAAATGGGCGAGATCATGGCTATGAATGTACCAATTATTACTAATAAGGGTTGGGGTGATGCCGAAGAAATAATAAAATCTACAGGAGGATATTTGCACGAAATAGGGGCAGAAATCGACACTGAAAAACTTAAAAAGATTAATAGCGAAACACGCCAATATTGTGATGAGAACTTAAGCTTGGAGACCGGCGTAGCTAAGTATGCCATTGTTTATAGCTCATTGGTAAAAAGTTAAAATGTCAAGAGTATGTGTTATACAGTGATAACCTTTATAAAAAATGATATATTGACTTTAATTGTAAACTTATAACCTCCTTTTGTAACAAAATATGCTATCAGTTGCCATTGTTGGATATGGTTATTGGGGTAAAAACCTTGCCAGAAATTTTTTTTATACGCAAGATTGCGTACTTCACACAATCGTTGATGCGGACTCGTCCAAACTTAGTTTAATGCATAAAATTTTTCCTGGTGTCAAAACTGATACACGTTATGAAAGTGTATTAAACGCTAAAACAATTGATGCAATTGTTTTAGCGACACCTGTTAACAGTCATTTTAACATGGCAAAGGCGGCCTTATTAGCCGGCAAGCATGTACTTGTAGAAAAGCCAATGACTTCCTCGGTTAAGGAAAGTGAGGAGCTTATAAATCTTGCTCGTCAAAAAAATTTATTATTGATGCCTGACCACACGTTCTTGTATACTGGAGCGGTTCAGAAAATCAAAGAACTTATTAATAAAGGTGAAATAGGTAAAATAAATTATGTTGATTCTACTCGTATTAATCTCGGACTTTTCCAACATGATATAAATGTGCTTTGGGATTTAGCTCCTCATGATATTTCAATCTGCGATTATTTAGTGCAACAAAAACCATTTAGTGTACAAGCTACAGGAATATCACATACTAAAAATGGATTGGAAAACATTGCCTATTTAACATTGAATTTTGAATCAAATCTGATAATTCATTTTAACTGTTCTTGGACCTCACCGGTTAAAATCCGACAAATGCTAATAGGGGGTGAAAAGAAGATGATCGTTTTTAATGACATGGAGCCAACTGAGAAAATAAAAGTTTACGACACTGGGTACTCCGTTAAAAGCGATGAAGATAAAACACGCATGTTGATTGACTATCGGGCTGGTGATATTTTCGTTCCCAAGATATCAACGGAAGAGGCACTTCAAGGTGTGGTTAAAGACTTTATATTCTCGATCGAGGAGAACAGGCAACCATTATCAAATGATGTATTGGGGTTAAATGTTGTGCGAATACTTGAAGCGAGCCAGAAGTCCTTGGAGCAAAAAGGAAAAGAAATTATTTTATATAAGTAGATTTAATCATGGATACGTTGAATTTAGAAAACGAACGTCAATCAATAAACAACATCAAAGTTGGCAAAGATGTAAAGATCTTCAAGTTTGTTAATTTGTATGGATGTTCCATTGATGATGGCACCAAAGTAGGCTCCTTTGTTGAAATCCAAAAAGGTGTTTTTATCGGCAAAAATTGTAAAATATCAAGTCACAGTTTTATTTGTGAAGGTGTTCACATTAGCGATAATGTTTTTATTGGTCATGGCGTAATGTTCACCAATGATTTATATCCAAGAGCGACCAATGCAGATGGCACGCAGCAAAGTGAAGCTGATTGGAAGGTGATTAATACCTATATTCAGAAAGGTGCTTCCATAGGTTCAGGCGTTACAATATTGTGCGGAGTAACTATAGGAGAAAATGCTATTGTAGGTGCGGGCTCTGTAATTACAAAAGATATCCCAGCAGGTGCCATTGTAGCTGGAAACCCTGGTCGAATAATTCGATATGCTAATTCAGAACTAAGCAACACATGAGTGAAGTTAAGAATGAACTAACAGTACCTTTTTTAGATTTGAAGAAACAGTTTATTCAAATTAAGAAAGAGGTATTTGCAGCCATGGAGCAAGTGTGTGAAGACACTGCTTTTTCTGGTGGTAAGTATGTAGAGCAGTTTGAAAATGAGTTTGCTATCTATTGCGGCACCTCGTATGCAATAGCTCTCAATAATGGTACCTCTGCGTTGCACTTGGCAATGCTTGCACTAGACATTGGAGCAGGAGATGAAGTAATTGTACCGGCTAATACTTTCATTGCGACTGCTTGGGGAGTAAGCTATACAGGTGCTACTCCGGTGTTTGTTGATTGTAATCCCAATACTTGGCAAATTGATGCAGCACAAGTTGAATCTAAAATTACCTCCAAGACTAAAGCGATTATAGGCGTTCATTTATATGGGCAGCCATTCGACATTGATGTAATAAAAACTATCGCGGATAAACATAATCTGTTTTTAGTTGAAGATGCCGCCCAAGCACATGGCGCGCACTATAAACAAAAACAAGTTGGAGGTTTTGGGGAAATGTGTTGCTTCAGTTTCTACCCAGGAAAAAATTTAGGAACATATGGGGAAGGTGGAGCTATTACAACCAACAATGAGAATTATAAAAAGCGACTGTTGAGCCTTCGTAATCATGGATCTGCAGTGCGTTATTACCATAATGAGATTGGTTATAATATGCGGATGGGCGGACTTGAGGCGGCAGTTCTAAGTGTGAAATTGAATTATTTAGATAGCTGGAATTTAGCAAGAAAAAAAATCGCGGCTAAGTATAGAGCCGGAATTGCCAATTCAAGTATCATCGTTCAATCACAACCGGATTTTGCTGACTCAGTTTATCACTTATTTGTAATTACTACGGCAAATCGCAATTCATTAATTAAACATCTTAATCAACATAATATATTTCCGGGTTTACATTATCCGGTACCCTGCCATTTACAAAAAGCTTATCTTCATTTGCATTACAAAGTGGGTAATTTCCCTAACTCAGAATATTTATCTGAACATTGTTTAAGTTTGCCGATGTATGCCGAATTAAATGATAGCGAAATTGAGCATGTAATTACATCCGTTAATAGCTACAGCATTTGAACAAGACTATAAAACATATCTTTCAAGAAAATCGGAAGGAAAAGGGAAATTTGATTTCCGTTGTTTTACCTGTTTTTAATGAAGCTGGAAATTTACCTCAGGTAGTAGATGAGTTATATAATTACCTTATTGTAAGTCAAACAAATTATAAATTCGAAATTACTTTTATCGACGATAATTCTACTGACAAATCCTTTGAATTATTGAGTAAGCTTTCAAGAAAGGATGTTCATAATATTAAAATTTCGGTTGTAAGATTAGCAAGAAACTCGGGAAGTCACATAGCAATTACAGCTGGTCTAAATATTGCGCGTGGTGATTTTTCTATTATCATGGCAAGTGATGGTCAGGATCCAGCAAGTATAATTGGTGAGCTAATAAAGGAATGGGAAAATGGAAGGGAATTAATTCTCGCTTCTCGATCAGACAATCTTGATCATACTGCGCTTGGTAATTATTTATCAAAGCTTGCATGGAGGCTTATGAGCTGGAGTACCAAAATTAAAATGCCGGAAAAGGGTTGTGATTTATTGGGAATGGATAAAAAAGTGCTTCAAGCTTTTAATAACATGGATGAGCGAAACACCACATTCATATTTCGCATATTATCATTAGGGTATAAACAAAAAGAAATAGAGTATGTAAAGAGAGCTCGGATTTCAGGTAAGAGTAATTGGACATTCTTAAAAAAAATGGGCATAATTTTAGATGCCATAACCGGCTATTCAAGTCGTCCACTGAGGCTAATAACCAATTTTGGTATCCTCTTTTTTTTTACTTTAGTATTACGATGGATGTTTGTTGTATTTAATATCTATATCCTGAATGAAACACCAACAGAGCTGACAATTATTTTGAATACAATTTTTACTTCATTAGCTATTCAAATATTGCTACTGGGAATGATAGGTGATTATATATGGAGAATACTGGATGAGACAAGGAAGCGTCCACTTTATGAGATAAGTGAAACCGGAGGAGAAATTTTTGAAGACCAGCTACCTTAACTTGTAACTTGATGTTTACATTGGATAAACTTCCGTTCTTTTTTAAATCCCATAGTGGTAATGACAACGGAGGATTTCCCGAAATTATGCCCTTCCATTTATACTATGATAATGAGTTGACTATGTTTAGGCAGAAGCCATCAACAGAATTAGTTAATATATTAAATGAAGTTTACAAGCAAGGCTCTCTAGTAGAAGGTTCAATATCCAGCGAATCCGGAATAGTTTATAGAAAAAAAATTGTAAGCTATATTCTTTCTCAATTTTCAATTCAAGATACTTCTAAGGTGCTGGAGGTTGGCTTTGGTTCCGGCGCAATTCTAAAAGAGCTTATGGAGCAAGGGGTTAAAAATTTAACCGGAATTGAACCAGGAGATCATGTCCATGTTAATGGGTTAGAAGGGATTACGCTTATCAGGGACTATTTCCCATCACGCCTTTTAACCCAGAAGTTTGACTTAATCTATTCACTTTTAGTATTAGAGCACATTGAAGATCCACTGATTTATTTACTGAATTTAATTAGCGCTCTAAATGAAAATGGTAAAATTATATTTGCAGTACCAAATTGCGAACCTTATTTAAAAGAAGGTGATATATCCATTTTTATTCATGAGCATTTCAGTTATTTTACTAAGTCATCTATTTTTAAACTGGTAAATAAAACCAATCTTAATATTGAAGATATTTCAATTATTGAGGGAGCATTTATCGTTACAATGAGTAACACCATCGGTGCAGTTTCTGTAACAGAGGATACGATCTGTCAAAACGCTTTTTATAAAAGTGTTAATGAACATATTAATAAGCTAGGTACTTTATTTTCGAAATACAAGAATTCTGATCTTGCCATTTATGCGCCTACAAGAGCGTTAAATATACTCTTCGTATCTGGACATATAGCCGTTAGGTTAATTGACGATAATAGTGAGTTGCAACAAAGGTATCTTCCTGTACTAACATCGGTCGTAGAGTCGTTTGAAACGATGGCTTTAAATCCGCCTAAGTGTATACTTATTTTTTCTAGAACGTTTGGCGAGAGACTTAAAGAGAAATGTCTTTCAGACCTTAGACTCAGGAATACCATTGTAATGTCATTGAATGATTTGGATAAGACTTAAAAATGAAAAAAAATATTCTCGTAACAGCGGTTGGTGGCCGGAGTGTAGGCTCGGGCATAGTGCATGCATTGACAAGAACTTCAGAGGCAGTTAAAAACAGATGGAATGTTATTAGCAGTGATGCAGATTCCTTTGCTTGGGGATTATATAAGACACAGCAATCGACATTACTTCCATTAGGAAGTTCAACAGATTATTTAAAGGCTTTATATGAAGTAATAACAAAATATAATATTGATGCAATTATTCCTGGGTCTGAACCTGAGGTGAATTTATTAACAAAAATTAGAGCCCAATTGCCAGTTCCTGTTATCGGCAATAGTTTTGAATTAATGCCTCTTATGATGAATAAGTTTAAAACAATGGAGAAGCTAAAAGAATTAGGCTTGAAATTGATTGAAACATATCCTATTGCGGATTGGGAAAGGGCAGTAGCAGATTATAAATTCCCTTTCATAATTAAGCCAACAGTAGGAACCGGTGGCTCGAAAGGATTACACTTTGTATTTAGTGTAAGTGAAATTGAAACTATTTTACCGACCCTAAGCCAAGATGCATGTTATTGCATTCAGCCTTATGTAGGCAGCGGAGATGATGAGTATACCGTAGGCGTGCTGTCTGATAATGAAGGTAAAATAATAGATAGCATTGTTATGCATAGAAAGCTACTTGGACTTTCTTTATTAGATTCGAAAAAACATAATGGCATTCCTTATTCAATATCAACCGGATATTCCCAGGGTTTTTTCATAAAACATGCAAAAATTCAAAACTTTTGCGAGAATCTAGCCATGCAATTGAAGAGTAAAGGTCCATTGAATATCCAACTGAGAACTGATGGTGATGACATTTACGTGTTTGAAATACACCCACGTTTTTCGGGCACAAGTACAATGCGTGCAGATGTAGGATTTAACGAGCCGGATATTTTGTTAAGAAATATCTTGTTCAATGAAAACTTTGATAGACTGAATTATCAGTACAATGTTGCAGTAATTCGTGCTTTCGAACATGTAATTGTCCCAATCGATCAAATGGTTAAAAATTGAAAAGAGGAATATTTATTACCGGGGCTGCCGGACTTGTAGGTACAGCGTTATTAAAAAGTATTTCAGAAGAAGACTGCGATATAGTTGCACTATACCGCAGGCATAAAAGCATCAATAGACCCAATGTTAAGTGGATAAATGCTGATGTAACTGATCCGAGTATTGATATAAGAAAATACCTCGATAGCTCATCCATACTCATCCATAATGCAGCTGTAATAAATAGGGGAAGTACGCCGATCGAAAGGGAGCTAATACAAATGAATAACATAGATTTTACCCAAAAACTATTTGATGCTGCAATTGAATGTGGTGTAGAGAAGGTAATATTTACAAGTAGCTTCAGTTTAATTGAAAGACCGCTACCATCCATAATTACTGAAGAGGCTGCCATAACAGCGCGGACGAATTTTTACGCTGAGTCAAAATTAATAGGAGAGGCCTACTTAAGAAAAAAGGCTTTAGATTTTAATATTCAATATAACATACTTCGGTTATCAAGTCCGATATCTTTTTCTCTTGATTTAATGCCAGACAACGTGGTTAAAATGTGGATAAGTAAATCGATACGAAAGGAAACGTTACAAGTTTATGGCAGCGGAAAAAGAACGCAGGATTTTGTGGCTGTACAAGATGTTGCCAGTGCGTTCAAGGCTTGTCTTTTTAAACATAATGTTTCAGGCACGTTCAACATTGCATCAGGTGTACCGATGTCTATGCTTGATCTGGCAAAAATTATCACGTCCAAATTTGGTAATGATTTTGTTCATGGAGAGGAAGACCCGAACGAGTTAGAGAGATGGAATATTTCAATAGATAAAGCTAGAAGAGAGATCGGATATTTACCTGTTTATACATCTAAAGAATGTATTACAAAACTTTTAGACGGTATAACAAAATGAATGTGGCAATTCTAAGTGATATACATTCAAATTTCTTTGCCCTTGAAGCGGTCATGAATGAATTCGATCAATATAAAATTGATAAAGTGATCGTACTGGGCGATATATTTGGTTATTACCCTTGGGCAAATGAAACATACGAATTGCTATTACCTTATCTTGATAATTCATTTATAATAAAAGGAAATCATGATCAGCTTTTATTGGAGTTAGAATCACCATCTCCTGAGCCCTCATATTGGGCCGCGGCAAAGCAGAATGAAAGTGAACTTAAAATTAAAAATCCATCTGCAATAGAATGGGTAAGAAATCTTCCTTTAGAAATCACTGTAACTATTAATCAAAGACATATTTATATGTTTCATGGTACGCCAGAGAATAAGGTAGAAGGGAGATATTATCCAGATGACCAAGCAGATTATCTCTGGTTACCGAAGCAGGATGAAGTCATTTTATTAGGTCACACACATTATTCGATTTATAAAAAAACAAAAGTCAACGGAATCATTATAAATCCTGGATCAGTGGGTCAGCCTAGAGATGGTAATCCAATGCCTTCATGGGGAATTTTGAATACGTTAGACTTTGATTTTCAGATAAAACGTACAAACTATGATAATTTTAAGGCTATGGATGAATTGGAGAAGAGACAATGGGATAAACGGGCGATAGCGGCCTTAAATAAAACAAATCAAGGAAAATTAATTTAGATTGAGCTAATTTATATTATGCAAAATAAAATTGAAGGAAGTACGATTCTGATAACAGGAGGAGCCGGATTCATTGGTTCTTATGTAGTGGAGGAACTTATTCCAAAGGGACCGAAGAAAATTATTATTTTGGATAATTTCATCCGCGGTAGCATGTTAAACATGAAAACTTTCATTGATAATCCTATCATTGAATTTCATGAAGGAGATATTCGTGATTTAGCAAAACTTGAACAATGTATGGCAGGATGCGATTACGTTTTTCACATGGCTTCTTTGCGGATAAACGCCTGTGCTGCTAATCACAAGGAAGGATTTGAGGTTATGATTAAAGGAACCTTTGATATAATTGAATTAGCCTTAAAACATAAAATTAAAAAAGTCATCTATTCCTCAAGTGCTTCTGTCTATGGTATGGCTGCTCATTTCCCAACCCCAGAAACTGATAATCCATATGATAATCAAACATTCTATGGTGCAGCGAAGCTTATGGGCGAACAGCTGTTGCGTAGTTATAAATTCATGCACGATTTAAATTATGTAGCATTAAGATACTTCAATGTATATGGCCCTCGCATGGATACCGATGGAAAATATACAGAAGTAATGATACGTTGGCTAGACTGTATACGTGAAGGTAAAAATCCATTGATTAACGGAAATGGTTCTACAACAATGGACTTTATCTATGTTCAGGATGTGGCTCGTGCAAATGTAGCCGCACTTATTTCCCCAATCACAGATGAGGTTTTTAATGTTGGATCTTGTGTAGAGACATCTTTAAAGAAATTGCTCGATACGCTTCTTAAAGTGAATGCTTCAACGCTAACACCTGAATTTCGTCCTGATAATACAATCAATCCTGTTCAAAGAAGGCTAGCCGATATACGAAAAGCAGAACGTTTATTGAAATTTAAACCTTCTATCGCTTTAGATGAAGGACTAAAAAGATTGACTGATTGGTATTTTAAAATGAAGGCTAAATAGTATGATTCCCGTAGCGAAACCTTTTCTTGGTGAGGAAGAAGCCCAAAGTGCATATGAAACTATTTTAAGCGGATGGGTTACACAAGGCCCAAAAGTCGAAGAGTTTGAAAATAATTTCGCAAAATATGTAGGATCAAAGTATGCGGTTGCAATTTCTAATTGTACAACAGCCTTGCATTTGGCCATGATTGTTGCTGACGTTAAAGACGGTGACGAAGTTATTTGTCCTTCACTTTCTTATGTTGCCACGGCTAATGCAATACGTTATGTAAATGCTAGCCCCATATTCGCAGAAGTTAATGCTGAAACTTACAACATTGACATAGCGCACACCAAGTCACTAATAACGCCTAAAACAAAAGCCTTATTAATAGTTCATCAGATTGGTATGCCTGCTGATATAGACGCATTTAAAGAATTGTGTCAAGAGAGAAACCTTATCTTGATTGAAGATGCTGCCTGTGCGAGTGGCTCCGCTTACAAGGGAAATAAAATTGGATCTCACTCAGATTTAGTTTGTTTTTCTTTTCATCCACGTAAAGTGATTACAACCGGTGAAGGAGGAATGATATGCACTTCCAATGAGTCATATTACAAAAGACTTAAACTACTACGTCAACATGGTATGATGGTTAATGACAGAGTCAGACATTCGTCAGATAAAGTAATAATTACGGATCATGTTGAACTTGGTTATAATTATCGAATGACGGATATACAGGCAGCCATTGGTATTAAGCAACTTGAAAAGTTAGACTGGATTGTTGCAGAACGAAGAAAAATTGCGCTACGTTACAACGAGGCGTTTAATGATATACCATTTATTCGACTACCTTTTGAACCGTCTTACTCAAGATCTAATTATCAGTCTTACTCAATATATCTGAAGAAAGATTGCCCCATTACACGTGACGAGTTTATGCAAAAACTTCTTGACGCAGGCATTGCAACTCGCAGTGGGGTTATGACCACACACCGAGAAACGGCCTATCACAATTATTGCAATGGTCTAAATTTGCCAGTTTCGGAGGATGCTTGTGATAGAAGTGTTATTTTGCCGTTGTATATACCTATGAGCGAAGAAGAGATTAATCAGGTAATTTTAATCTCTAGACAAATACTTCTTCGGAAACATAATCTAATGCCATGAATTAATATGTCCTTATTCCTTAAGAAAAATTTAACAATAGTCATAATTCTTTTGGCGTCCACTTTTATTGGTCTTTCCATAAATTTGTTAAACCTATCTTATGCAAAAAGTGAAGAAAGTCGAACAGGGATTCAACACACATATCAGGGCATAACAATTAACAGTCCTGATAATGAGTTTTACTTAAGCCAAGTTGAAAATTATCTTGGAGGAAAGGGCTGGAGGCAATCACCACCAGTAGGTAAAGGTTCTTACTTCAGGCGAGTTCCAGGGTATTCAATAGTATATTTTGCCTTTAGAAATTTTCTTGACTTGAATAATGCGCTTAGGTGGCTAAAAGTATTTCAGTTTTTGCTTTTTGTTACTTCAGTCCTTCTTTTTTATAACACTCTCAAATTGCTAAAGGCCGGTAAGTATTCTTTAACACTATTAACTTTAATTTATGGATGCACTCCATTTTTTAGTAGTTATACTTTCTTTACCTTAACTGAGTCTATATCACCTTTTATAGTAGTATTCTTTACTTACTTTTTAGTTGCAGCAATAAAGGGAAACTCAAAACAAGCTCTTGGAAATTTTGTAATTGCTTCTTTCTTTATCGGGTATGGAACCTTAACAAGGCCTTATTTAGGAGCGTTATTAATTTTATTATTTGTTATTCCCTGGCTGTATTATAATAATATCGGAGTTAGAAATCGTTTTTATAAAACTGTAATTATTGTATTCATTCCCCTTTCTATGCTCAGCTTATGGGCAATTCGAAACTATATTATTACAAAGCGATTTGTACCGCTTGAGGTTGCTTACTATCCCGAAAATCTTGACCGGATGAAACCAGAGTTTAAGGCATTCTGGAATTTTACAAGATGTTGGGCAGAAGATGGATCAGTAATGAATAGCTACCACTTGCCTTTCTATTTTGCAGCGCTTAAGGGAGATACATCAAATCAATTCATAGACAATATCGTTCAATCCGTTCCTTTAGACATTCGATCAATTCTTTCAGAGGAGAAAATCAGAAATGCCATTATCAATTATAGAGGCATTTTATTACAACAGAGAAAGTATTTTGACAACAACATTGCAATGCCCGAAAATTATTCCACTTCACAAATAATGGTTGCCAGTCAATTTAATGACCTAACTGACGCATATAAAAATGCATCTCCTTTTAACTATTATATACTATACCCCATAAAGTACTTAAGAGACGTTGTGATCCATTCTAACACCTCGAATCTGTTAATTTTCCAATCTCCTTACAGGGAAAAGAATTTAGTTATAAATATTTTTCGGTATGTTTTAGTTGCAATTCATGTAATGCTCTATGTAAGTGTTTTTTTTAATATGTTTTATTACAGGAAGGATTTAGTAGGTTTTCTTATCTTTTCTGCTGTACCATTATTTTTTATTCTCTTTTTTACAGTTTTTATTCAGGCTATTGAGCAAAGGTACATGCTCCCCATTTTGCCCATAATTGTAATTTCCAACTACCAAATAATGGACAAGCTCTTTTTAGGTTTAGTGAAGAGAAAATAGTGAATAAATATTTCGTAACTTAGTCTTTGCCGTTACGCCAATAAATTGAAACAGACGATACTCTTACTTTTTTTAGTATTAGCTATATATCAATATTCTTGGGCTCAATGTCCATCTGTTGACTTTACATTGCCACCATCAGCATGTAAGACTGAAACCTTTTCACCTACTTTTAACACCACAGGAGCAGCTTCTTTTAATTGGGATTTTTGTGATGGTAGCATTGCTAATTTACCATCATCAGTGAGGACTAAAACGGTTAGTTCTTTATCCTCCCCTTTTGATATTAAATTTGTAGAGGAGAATGGTAAGGCATATGGGTTTGCTGTAAACCTGGGAGACGGTTCAATCATTAAATTCGATTTTGGTGCAGATCTTTCAACAGATCCAACCATTACAAATATGGGTAACCTGGGAGTTATTAGTGGCGCTTTAGGAATAAATTTTTGGGAGGAAGGCGGTGTAAAGTTTGCACTCGTAATAACCAACCCCGGTGATGTTTTTCTTCTTAATTTTGGTGCTTCCATTACAAATACACCAACAGCAACTAAAATTCCATCCCTAACAGGCCTAAGTAATCATCGTCATGTTAAAATAATAAAAGATAACGGATCGCTATTAGCACTCATGGCCGGAGGATCCTCAGGCAAATTGTCGATTCTTAATTTTGGCTCAAGTATTTTAAATAATCCAACTCAATCTGCCGTAAGTATCCCAAGTGCCTCAATACCTACTGGGTTAGATGTTGTTATTGATTGTAATAAACGCTATGCTATTGTAAGTGGATATGGCAGTGGAATACATCTTTTAAACTTTGGAACTAGTTTTCTAAATACACCTACATTCGTACTCATTGCTACGGTTGCTTTACCACTTGGCGTTTCTGTTATAAAATCTATAGATAATTATTATATCCTTGTTTCATCGGAGGCGGAAGGGATTGTACGGTATAATTTAGGGAGTTCCATATCTACTAATACAACTCCTTCAAAAACCACATTGGGAAAGTTTTCAACTATAGATGTGGCTATCGGATTTACTGTAGTAAAACAGGGGAGTAAATATTTTGGTGTATGTATAAACTTGAATAATCAGATACTGACCGTTTTAGCATTTCCCAAGGCTTGTGAAATTTTAAGTGCCTATGACAACATAAGTACCCCCTCTATTTCTTATCAAAATGAAGGAAATTACAACGTAACTTTAAATGCGATTGGCAGTAACAATGAGTTAGTTTCTCTAACGAAAAATTTTGAAGTGTCATATGGAAAAGATTTAACAATAGCGACCCAAAATGAATGTGTAAATCAAGATGTTTTTCATTCATTTAATAATGCGCCTCAAAATGTAGTTCAAACAGATTGGGATTTTGATGATGGAAATGTATCTACCTCTTCAAACCCAACTCACCAGTTTTCTTCAGCAGGAGTATATGATGTGTCTTTAAAAATAACAGGTAGTAATGGATGTACTAATACATTTATTAAGAGTGTTGCTGTATACAACCCGGCAAATCCTGATTTCGACTTGCCACCTGCTTCACCGTTGTGTTCAAATCAACTATATTCATTTAAAAATACATCAACCTTTGATGTCGGATCAACGCCGTCGTATCAATGGAAGGTTGATGGCTTGAATGTATCATCAGCAACTGACCTTTCATACACGTTTACCGATGCAGTTGATAAACAGATTGATCTAGTAACAACGATACCTGGATGTCCAACTCAAATCACAAAAACAATTTCTTCGATTGCGGTGGGTCCAGTAGTAGATTTTTTATCGACAGGCAATTGTATGGGAGACGCATACCAATTTACCAACACAACCCAAGGTAATCCTGATAGTTATTCGTGGGATTTCGGCGACGGCCAAAATTCTACCACCCCTGACGCCCAGCATATATTTTCGAGTGCTGGCGTAAAGCAGGTTTCTTTGACAGCATCTAATACTGCTTCCGGATGCAATAATATGACCCTAAAAAGTATTACAGTCTACTCAAAACCCCAACCCAACTTTTCACTTGCACTACCACCTTTTTCATGTACTGGTACGCCCTCTCAATTTAATGACCTTACACCAAACCCCACAGATAGTAACCTAAGTACATGGCTATGGAATTTTGATGATGCGGCAAGCGGCACGAATACCGCTTCAACTAAAAATCCTAAACATACCTATGCCAATGCTGGCGATTATGATGTTTCATTAACAGCCACTACCAATTTTAATTGTTCTGCCACAATTCAAAAGACAGTTACAATTGCGCAAACGCCTAATGCCACATTTACAAATACACCAGCCTGTAAGAATCAAGCCATAACATTCTCTGCTGACATAGATAATAAATCCTGGTTCTGGCAAATGGGAAGTACATATTACTTTTTTGAAAATCCAACACACACCTTTACAACATCGGGAGATCATACAGTGAGTCTCACAATAACAGGTAATAACAATTGTGTAGCATCCATCAATAAAGTAATCAAAGTACCCGCTCCTATTATGCCAGATTTTACAGTTGAAAAAATGTGTAGCAATCAGAATACAACCTTTATAGATACAAGTCCTGCCTCGAGTGATCCTATAAGTAGTTACAGTTGGAAATTCGGCGACACTAAAATTGGGACAGGCTCACCATCTACTCATACTTATACTAACACAGGCACCTATAGCATAACAATGGATGTAGTAACAGAGGAAGGATGTAAATATTCAAAAGTGAAACCCATTGCTATTGGAACGCCACCTACAGCTTCTTTCACAGCATCACCCGAGTCAGGTGCACCCCCACTGATCGTAGAGTTTACAAATACTTCCACGAATGCGATAAGTTATGTGTGGGCATATAATGATGAATTGAATACCACAACAACTGAGGTATCTCCAACTTTTACCTTTCAAAATCAAAGAGATTATGTTGTTGACCTCACAGCATCTAATGTACAAGGCTGTACGAATACATTTAGCAAACTTATAAAATCAGCGTCATCTTTAAATGATGTTATACTTACTGCGTTCTCAATTACAGATGAAAATAAAGATGGTGTGTTTAATGGTATTGTTAGTATTAAGAATAACGGCAATCTTGAGATTAGCAATATTAAACTATCACTCGACCTTTCAAATACAATCGTTATTAGAGAAAACATAAAAGGTCCGATTGCAGCAAATTCTTCTTTGAATTATCTAATTGGTTATGAAATATTAAATACTAAGGACTTACAATTTGTATGTGCAGAGGTAGCCCTTGCTAATGACTTGAATCCTGACAACAACAAGAAGTGCACCAATGTTAATGAGACGACTTGGTTTTGGTTAGATGCATACCCCAATCCGGCCAACCAAGAATTGCATATTGATTGGATCGCCAAGGAAGCAGGTGTTGCCAAGATAAAACTTGTTGACCGATTGGGTAAAGCCGTCACGTCAATGCAGTTAGAATCTGTGATTGGATTAAATCAAACCACTTTTTTAACCGATAAATTAAGTGCAGGAATTTATATACTTAGCCTCGAAGCTGATGGCTCCAAAAAGACGCAGCGGATCGCTGTGACTGGCAACTAACTTTTAGCGAACTTACTTTACACCGTTCAATATAGCGACGTACGGGGCCTTTTTTTCTCCTTCCAGTATGAATGTCTGAGTTCTTTTAAATCATTTGCCTTTAATACAGCAGTTGAAAATAAGAACTTACTTTAGTTAATGTTATAAAGGAGTCGTTACGCAATCGAAATAAACTAATAGGTAAGGTTTGTATACCAATAAACTAACAGATGTGACCAGCATGTAAAAGATATATATTCTTCTGCTTTGCAATTATTGTTGTCATCAGTTAATCTTAAATATTTTAAAATTAATTTTTTCAATAAATCTTCATCTGCGTTATAAAAAACGAAGTTTTAAACTGGCCACATTCATTTGATCGAAGTTGAGTTTTTTTTAATCTGCTTGGAATACTCTTTCTTTCCTACCACTCTTGTTGCCATTTTTGGTACAATCCTGATTGCTATTTTTGGTACACTATTATTTACCGATTACACTTCTTCGCTGTTGAGATGCTGATTAATGTTTTTTCGCCTGCTATTGGTTGGGCATTAACAGCTGGTCCAACCGCGCCGGAGGCAACGAGTTTTGAACCGATTGAAACAACTGATATTGTTGATTTGAAGACAGGTGATTTTGTTTATAACATTCCGTTATTGGAGGTGCAGGCCCAGCAGGTAGTTATCCTATCTCGCTTTCTTATCAAGCTGGAATACAACCAGATCAAGAATCCTCCTGTACCGGGCTCGGTTTTACTCTAAATACGGATAGAAATGTCACCACGTTCATAGCGACCGATCACATCACCCGATGTACCGATCATTTTTCCAAGTTCGGCCTGCGAGAGTTCTTTCTTTTTGCGCAGGAGCATCATATTATCAGCTAAAGCCATAATGATAAGTATTTAAAATGACTGAAAAACAGTGGTTTTGTAAAAATAGATGCCTTATAAGTCATAAACAAATCAGATGAAGCTTGTAATATTCAGATTGATCGTATAGATTTACGACTGATAAGTCATACAAAGAATATTTCATGGCAGCCAGAAAAATGAAAGTTTACCACTCCTTCCGCAGCAGCGATAAGAAAGCAGTACCGGAAGTACGATTGATTGGCCAATGGCTGGAGCAATCAGGCTTTAAGATCGGGGAACAAGTTCAGATCACGATCAAAGACCAGGAGATCATTATCAAACCGGTAAGCTGATGGATATCGCTGAATTAAAATCCCGCCTCTCGATCCTTGCCGTAGCTAATCAGCTCGGCATCCAGGTGAACAAGTACAGGAAAGCGTTGTGTCCCTTCCACGATGATAAGAGACCAAGCTTGCAGTTCAGTGAAGACAAACAGATATGTACGTGCTTTAGTAGTGCATGTGCGGGTACGATGGATGCCATCAGCCTGGTAGAAAGGAAACTGAATGTAACTACACACGAAGCTATCAAGTGGCTGCAACAGGAATTTAATATCACAGCATCAACACCACAAAAAGCAGAGCCGGTAAAAACAGAAGTGAACTATGCGAAGCTGTTCAAAGTGTTCGAAGGAAATTTTAAGAAAAGTGAAAAGGCACAGAATTATTTAAAGGGAAGAAGTCTGATCCGTGCCGCACACGAAGTTGGTTTTAACAGCACAGCGTGGCCGCAGATGAAAGAGTGCATCATCTTTCCACTCAAAGACAAAGACGATAATATTGTAAGCTTGTACGGCCGTGCCACTCACAACAAAGCGAATCAAAACACTTCTACACAAAAGACCGGAAAGGCTTATATCCACGCTGGCCACGAAGCAGCACAAAGACGTTGATATTAACCGAAGCTGTAATTGATGCAGCTACCCTCTATCAACTGGATAATCTTACGACACATCTTGTAACAGTGCTTGCTTGCTATGGTACGAATGGATTTACAACGGATCACGAGCAAGTTGTAAAAGAACTCAAGTACCTGGAAGAAGTGATTATATTTTTTGATGGCGATGAAGCGGGCAGAGAAGGAGCAAAACGATTATCGGAGATGCTTCACGAGTTGCGCCCGGAGTTGAAAGTAAGTAATATAGAAACTCCGGAAGGCGAAGACGTGAACAGCTTACTTCAATCCCATGAAGCTGAAATCTTTCACCACCTGATCAAAAACAGAATAGCTTTTTCTTCCCGACCTTCGGTACGGGATGAGACATTTTCATCA
>CAXSCR010000059.1:0-28418 GCA_964235605.1 uncultured Cyclobacteriaceae bacterium
CATGCGGATAGGATACTTAAACTCAGGACCGCAGCTCTGATGCATTACCTCTTGGTAATTTTGATTAGCTGCAGAACAACGTGAGCCGGATTTGTGCTCAAATTTTTCGATACCAATATTTGGTAACTGGACAAAGTACGACTAATTTATAATTATTAGACATCAATTGAATCATACACAACAACTTTGTTCCATAGGTGAGAACAATCGGCGATGAACTTTTTATGAAGTGGGTGCTCCTGATAAACTTTTTGTCCGTCAAGGTCATCGAAGAACATTAATTCAGAGGCACTATAGCTGGCATCTATAACTGGTCTTATTTCTGTGGCTGCGGGCACGCCAATATGTATTGAACGTATTGTTTCTATCTTCTCAAGTGCTCGTAATCCATCTAGTAATTGTTTTAAATCTTCTTTAGAGTTAGCGTTCTTCAACCAAAAGAATACGTGATGGGCTAGTTGTTTTTTATTTTCACTTTTCATAGTCATAAGGCAGTTAGCAGAGACTGCTACAGCGGTTGTTAACAACACAGTGCTGGTTATAAATTTCCGTCTGCTTTGTTTTTTCATTACATAAAAAGTTTATCAACTATCCATTAAATACGATGTATAGAGATGAATTATTTACTTAGATGAAATAATATAGTTCCAGCCATGCGCATCTGGCTCTATACCTAAGCGAACGTTGTTAAGTTTAGCCTTCGCACGTTGTTGAACGCTGTCTGGCCCGGCGGCGGGTAAATTGTAGTCTTTGCCATGTATGTTAATAGTGGCAATAGGTGATACGACTGCAGCCGTTCCTGCGCCGAAGGCTTCTGTAATAGTTCCATTTTTAAAAGCGTCTTCAATTTCCTGAACACTAACTCTTCTTTCTTCTACCTCTATTTTGAGTTCTGGTGCAAGTTTTAGAATTGAATCGCGGGTTACACCATCAAGTAATGCAGTTGATAATTTTGGTGTAATAAGTTTGCCGTTGATTACGAACATAACGTTCATAACACCTGCTTCGTCAATGTATTTATGCTCTTTAGCATCAGTCCACAACACTTGATCAAAACCTTGTTCACGGGCAAGCTGAGTAGGGTAGAATGCGCCACCATAATTACCAGCGCATTTAGCAAAACCAGTTCCACCTTCCGCAGCACGTACAAACTCTTCTTCAACTTTTAAGCGTGTTGGTTTAGAAAAGTATGCCGCTCCAGGACTGGTAATGATCATAAATTTAAAATGATCTGCAATCTTAACACCTATTCGTGGCTCGAATGCAAAGACGAATGGACGAATATAAAGTGAGGTTCCATCGCCTGATGGTACCCAATTTTTATCTACTTCTACAATGGCATGGAGACATTGTATGAACATTTCTTCACTAATCTCGGGCATGCACATACGCGCCAAGGATTTGTTTAAACGCGCACTGTGTTTTTGTGGACGGAAAATGCATATATCGCCGTTCTTGTTTTTGAATGCTTTCATACCTTCAAATACAGATTGTCCGTAATGAAGAGATAGCATGGCGGGCGACATCATCATATCTCCAAAAGGAAGAATTTTCGGTTGCTGCCATTTGTTATCAATGTAATCCGCGACAAGCATATGGTCGGATATATATTTCCCAAACTCAAGGTTATTGAAATCAGTTTCCTTTAATCTTGATTTGGTGGTACGTTCAACAGCGAAGCTATTCGTCAATATTTTCATATTATCAACTTTGAAGGTGGAAATTTCCTAATTATCCATGAATAATCCCTGCCAAAGTGAAGATTTAATGCTAGTTGTTATGAATAGATAGCGACTTATAACGGGCATTTTCCAATCTTTCACTCGTAAAAACAGGTGTCTTGTACGTTTTAACCTATTAAATACTAATGCAGTTCATTAATCTCTGTTAGCAGTCTTAACGCAAATTTTTCTAACACTTCGAAAGCTAGCTCAATATCGCTCAATTCAGTTTGCCAATTTGATGCGGGGGTAGATCCACCAGTAACAAATCCAAAATAGCGAGGCCCGGCACTATTGCATAAAAGAGGTGTATATTTTTCTTTAAAATCTGCTAAAGTCTGAAGTGCTCCTTTTCCTTGAACAGGCAAATTTTCAAAACTAAGATACTTAACAAATCTACCAGGTGGTAATGATTCTTGATGGTTCAGAAAATCTTCTGCCATTTGAACCGTAGCATTGAAAATACTACTAATACTTTTTTTGTCGTTTTCTAATAATGGATGCATGTGTGATTTGCTTAAAATTTAAATAGCCGGACACCCATTTTCTTTCATAGCCGCCGCTACTTGTAACGAGCTATCATCATTCCTTTTTTCTAACTCCTGAATGATGTTTTTGAAACTCTCTTGGTCGCGGTTTTGCGATAGTTTATAGGATGCTTCTATTTTGGAAATTGTAATCTCGAACCCCACAATGCCAACCATTGCTTTCTTTATATATTCTGCGGATAACTTTTCTACTGATACTGGGTTAGCTACATTCTTCTCGTATTTATCTACAAGGTTTTTTAATGATAAATGCAGTTTCTCTCCTTCTATAATCTGAATTCTTCCATATACATGAATGGCAATATAATTCCAGGTTGGAACATTCTCATGGTTATACCACGATGATGATATATAGCTGTGTGCACCTTGAAAAATAGCTAACACTTCATGATCATCAGAAAAGTTTTTCCATTGCTGGTTGCCGCGCGCGATGTGTCCAGCAAGTTTGCTACCATCGTCTGAGATTTCAATTGGAATATGAGAGGCTAGGATATTTCCTTCTGACTGACTGATAAGTATGCCAAAGCCATGCGCTTTAATAAAAGCTATAAGCTCAGTAGTATTGGTGTTTTGAAAATGTTTGGGTGTATACATAGCGCGTATGTTAATGCTAAAATGAATTACTTACGTTTTTTAATAATTAAGGTCCCATGCTGTAGAACTATATTATATTCAAGTAGAAAGACGTTTGCCAACGATAATAAGGCTCCTCTCTGTATCATCTAGTAACGCTATGTTAGGTAACATAGCCCACTCTTCAAATCCAAAACATTGGAATAATTTCAGGCTTGGTTCATTGTGAGCAAATATGTAACCGAGCAAAGTTTTAATTCCGTACTTAGGACAATTATCAATTGCGTATTGAAGTATTTTTTTTCCGTAGCCCTTTCCTCTTTTCTTTTGATCGAGGTAAATGCTTATCTCTACTGTAGCGTTATAGGCAGGTCTTCCATAAAAAGATTGAAAACTAACCCACCCGATTATGTTCTCTGCGTCCTCAACCATCCACAAAGGTCTTTTGTCAGATGTATGTTCATTAAACCACCGTATTCGACTTTCAACCGTTACAGGTTCTGTATCTGCTGTTACAATTCGGCTTGCTACAGTAGAATTATAAATTGTAACGATGCTTGGTAGATCCTGTAAAGTTGCATTTCTGAATTTCATTGCCCAATATTTTTTTTCATTAACAGATCAGTTTGTGCATCATTGCCTAGCATAAAGATTTGTGACCCGAATTTCTCAAAACCAAACTTTCCGTAAAAAGAAATCGCCGTATTGTTATGCTCCCAAACACCTAGCCATACTATGTCAAAATGGTTTCTTTCAGCAAATTCAAGGCAGGTATCCATTAGCTTTTTGCCGACATTTTTTCCGATATACTTTTTTATACAATAGAGTCTTTCAATCTCTAATGCTTTGCTTTTAGGAAATTCGGCAATGTCTTTACCTATGTTTATTTTAGCGTACCCAATTGCTTCGTTCTCATTTAATGCCAGGAAGAACATTGAATCTTTGTCATTCACTTCTTTAGTTACTTCCTGAGAAGTAAATTTTTTATTAAGATAAAGTTGCATGTCCTCGGGCGTATTCAGCGATTCAAACGTTTCTTTAAAAGTATTCATACTAATCTCTTTTAGCGTTTCGACATCAAGTGGAGAGCAAGTTCTCATTACAATTTCCGTCATTACGTTCTTAAGTAATTATAAGCTCCATTTTTATATCACTTCTTTTATAAATTCCATCTACAGCAACTTCTTTAAAGCCTACTTTTTTATACAAGTTAATGGCACTTATTAATTTTGTATTAGAAAATAAAATTATTTTATATGCGCCAAGTAATTTGGCTGTCTCAATCGCAGCTTCGGTTAATGCCTGACCAATTCTCTTGCCGTGAAGTTTTTCTTCCACAACCATTTTAGTAAATTCATAAACACCCTTCTCTACGAATTTGAGTGCAACTGTTCCTGCAATTTGCTTTTCATATTTGGCCATGAGTATGGTTCCGCCCCTTTTGATAATGTGCTCATCTGGGTGTTGCAATACATCAAAGTCAATTGGCTCCATCCAAAAGAACTTCTCAATCCAATTGCGATTTAGACTTTCAAACCATGGTTGATGTTCAGGCTTATATGTTATTATCTCGAGGTTTGGCAACGGAGTTTCTTTCATCTGCATTCACTTTAGATATAGATCTATAACAACAAGCTACTTGTTGCTTGACGATAATGTCCGTTTCCATAAATTGCCGAGTTGATAACCACGGTTCACTATATAGATTCCGGCCACGGTTATTAAGATAGCAAGACCAACCTTAGCATTTAACTTTTCATTAAGCATAAGCCAACCTAGTATTACAGCTACAAGTGGGTTTACGTAGGCGTAAAGCGACACGACAGTCATGGGTAGTTTACGCAGCGCATATGAAAAACAAGTATAGGCTACAATAGAACCAAAAATAATGAGGTATAGCATGCTATAAAAAGCCTCCGCGGACCAACGTATGCTAGTTATATCGTCAAAGAAAAAGCTGCATGGAAATAGCCAAAGCCCGCCAAAAAACATTTGCAAGCCGGCATTCATAAACGGATTACTATTTGTATTTCTTTTTTTATTCCAGATACTTGCGCCAGCCCAACTCAGTACTGCAGTGAAGATCAGAACGATGCCATAGAGATACCTGGGCTCAGCGAACTCACCTAGGTTTTCTCCCAATATCATGATAATGCCTATAAAGCCCAGTGCTACCCCAATTATAATTGGTATGGTTGGCTTCTCTTCACGATTCATAAATAGGTTAATAAGAATAACCAACACAGGCATAAGCGAACATATGATTGCAGCGATACCGCTGGGTACATACATCTCAGCCCAAGCAACTAGCCCATTTCCTAACGTAATCATAAAGAACCCTGCAATGGATTGGCGTAAAACCTCATTTCTATCTGGCCATTTTACTTTAGCGAAAAGTAAGACAAACAATACGAGGAACGACCCAGCAATGGTTTGGCGTATTGCAGAAAACAGAAACGGTGGAAAATGCAGAACTGCTATGCGCAACGCTAGGTAGGTTGTACCCCAAATTATACAGACGGCAGCAAGGGAGATGTAAGCAATAAGGATATCTTTTTTCATTGTATTAATTTCAATACAAAAATTACCTAAAATACGCGTAAAAAACAGTTTCAGTTTTATTAATTTTGAGCAGATCAGTTTTTTAGATAGGATCAATACTCACCTATTAAAAGATACGGTTAAAAGGAAGGTTATAAAATACGTTAATGAATGAGTGAGATAATTTTAGTGTTTAATAACCTGATGGGGTAATATTACATGGAACTGAGCTCCAGAATACTCATTAGACGTAGCGAAAATAGCACCCTCATGATGAGCTACAATTCTTTTGCACAGCGCGAGACCTATACCCGCCCCTTTATATTTTCTATCATGAACGCTTCTAAAAATATGAAAGATTTGTTCAGAAAACTGTTCATTAAAGCCAGTTCCATTATCAGAAAATAGCAACTTGACATAAGCAAATCCTTCGCTCACCATGTTATTTTTAATGAGTTCCTCCTTGGTGGGTACGCTTGTGGAAATGTCGATGACACAGCTTACGTCATCTTTTGAGAATCTTATTGAATTGTTAATGAGGTTAGAAAATAGTTGTACCATCTGTGATGGCACGGCCTTAATAGTGGGTAGTAATTCCCTATTGATTATGACATGTTTCGCTTGAATTTCACCCTCCAAATCGTTTTCTACAGCTTTAGCAATTTCATTCAAATCGGTTAGCACAACTGCTTCTTTTTGGTTTACTAATATAGAAAAGCCTAGTACGCTATGTAGTAGCGTAGTCATTCTTTCTGATGCAGATACAATCTTATATAAATACGTTTTTTCCTTTTCAGAAAGGCTTGTATTAGAATCTGAAAGCATTCCAGCAAATGATTTTATTTTTCTTAGCGGCTCTTGCAAGTCATGGCTTGCAACAAGTGCAAACTGCTCTAATTGATTGTTGGAAAGCTGCAGTTTTTTCTTTGTTTCAGATAATTCATGTGATTGTATTTTTAATAAAGCCATAAGTTGATCTATATTCGCAGTTGATATTTCACTGGCTTCGTTAGATTGGTTATTTTTGCCTTCCATTATCTGAATATGCATTATCGTTGGTAGCTTATGAGTATAGCCGTAGGGAGTGAGTAATTATTTATGCGTGTAAAAATCATGCCAGCTATGACGGGTAAGTTTGAATTTTAATATAAATTATATATTTAACAATGCTATTATCAGGACCCATTATAGTTGTAGACGATGATTTAGACGATCATGATTTTATGAGAGATCTATGTAATAAAATGGGATTAGGTGATCAGTTGAAGTTTTTTATTAATGGGGTTTTAGCTCTTGAATATTTAAAATTCACTTCGGATAGGCCATTTATAATTCTTTGCGATATTAATATGCCAATAATGAATGGCATTCAATTTAGAAGGGCAATTAATGAGAACCCAATGTTAAGGGAGAAAAGTATTCCTTTTGTTTTCTTTTCAACCGCAGCTAGCCCCATCCAAGTAAAAGAGGCGTATCACCTCACTGTTCAAGGGTTTTTTATTAAAAAATCAAGTGTTGAAGAGACAGAAAAATCATTGAGACGAATTTTTGATTATTGGGTAGAGTGTCAGCACCCAAATTCGGTTAAGTAGTAACCTTATGCATCTGTAAATACCATTAGTGGATATATTGAAGGTTTAGTAATCATATAGTGGCATTATAATTTTTATGTTGAAGCAAAACCATTTATCTTTATTTAAACAAAAAGTAGGGTTATGAAAAAAAATATACTGTTGGTTGACGATGATAAGATATTTAATTTCCTAACTGAAAAAACAATAAGCTCTTTGGGGTTTGCAAATGAGATTCATTTTGCCTTAAATGGTGAACAAGCTCTTGAATTGCTTGAACTCTATAAAAGCGGGGAATTAGCGAAACCGGATATTATATTCCTTGACCTTGATATGCCTGTCATGAACGGGTATGAATTTTTACAAGAGTTTCAGAAAATGGATCTTCCAAATAAGAATTCTATAACCATTGTTGTATTAACATCATCAGCGGATCCGCAAGATCTTAAAAGATCAAAAGAGTTGGGTATTAAATATTACTTTCAGAAACCGTTATCAAAAGATGAAATAAAGAAATTAATAAGTCAGGAATTCTCCTATCAACTTAATTAAATATACCGTAGTTGAGACGGTCATTATTGCTTTTAAATAGTCAATATCCAGCTTAGCTACAATGTTAATGAAAAAATAATCATGAAGGAGATTGAAGATGATTCAATCTCCTTTTTCATTATAGCAAGCGGGCATTGGTGAGACATGAGCCCGACATGTGAGTCACCTGCATAAAACTCTAAAAAAATCGGGCTAGCAGCTCAAAGCTAGCAGCCAGAAGCTATAAGTTTGAATTCTTTTTTATATCAACAGTTAGTAAAAAATGACGCTTAATCAACTATCCATTTTTTAAAAACGATTTCCTTGCAAATTCAGTGAGAGCCCTCCTATGTCTCTGAGATTGTATGTAATATAACGTTAACGAGAGTAACTACTACGTATTATTTACCCTATCCTACAAATTCAGTTACCATTTCAAATAGCTGTTTTTCATTAAATGGTTTTTGCAGGTGTCCATTCATGCCCGAATCTTTACTCCTTTGTTGGTGATCACTATATGCATTTGCTGTGACGGCTACAATGGGCTTTAGATAATTTAATTTCCTGATTTCGATAGAAGTATTGTATCCATCAATCTCAGGCATTTGAATATCCATTAATATTATATCGTAATCATTACTTTTTTCCTTTACTAAGTTGATCGCGTCAAATCCATTCTCAACGATAGTAACATCAGCACCAAATTTACGGAGCATCTTTTTAGCTACCATCAGATTAACTTTGTTATCATCAACTATTAAAATTCGTAACAGATTTTTAAAGCATAACTTTTCAGTGTCCGGATTATCAGCAGGTTGAAAAGGCTGTTTCAAGTGAAGCGTAAAACTAAAGGCTGAGCCTAGGTTATTAACAACGTCAGTTGGGCTTAAAACCGTAATGTCTCCGCCCATTTGGAGTAGTAAATTCTTTACAATACTCAGCCCAAGACCCGTACCTCCGAACTTTCTTGTAACTGAATCGTCTGCCTGTGTAAAACTCTGGAAAACAGCATTTGCCTTTTCTTTTGGAACACCAATGCCACTGTCTTTTACAACGCCTTGAATTGTTACTTTGTCTTCTTTGCTTTCAATTAACGAAAGTGTAATTTCAATTGCTCCTTGTTCGGTAAATTTAATTGCATTGCTTACCAGGTTTGATAAGATCTGATTAATTCGGTTCGTATCACCAATTACTAATTTTGGAATTGTTTCGTCTATATGGTAAGATAATGATAATCCTTTCTGTTCAGCCAAGAATTTGTATGGATGTAGATTGGCAGTCATTACATCAGCAAAATTGAAAACTATATTTTCAAAAGTTATTCTTCCGCTCTCAAGCTTACTAAAATCAAGAACGTCATTAATAAGCTTGGTTAGATTTTTTCCTGACGTACGAATGATCTCTAGATACTTTCTATGCATCTTGTTTAGATTCTCACCCAACATGATTTCTGTTAATCCTAAAACACCATTTAACGGTGTGCGAATTTCATGACTCATATTAGCAAGAAACCGGCTCTTAGATACATTTGCAGCTTCGGCAAATTCTTTGGCTTTACGTAACTCTTCTTCTGCCTTTTTGCGTTCTGTTATGTCTTTTGCAACGATAAGGATACCACTCTTTTGGTTGCCGTTATCATATAGTAGAGAAATTGAACTTGAAGTAGGAATAGTTGAACCATTTATAGTCTTTATGTAGAGTTCAACATTATTAATGTTGTTTTGCTCATCTAAAGATTTTGCTACGTTGCTCTGTTGCTGCGTAAAGTTATCAGTGAAAAGAATAAAGGGTTTTCCAATCACTTCTTCTTTTGCAACCCCCAACATTTCTATGGCAACATCGTTGCATGCTTGTATAATGAAATCTTGGTCTAAAACAAAGAGCATATCTACCACGCCCTTATAAATACTTTCTAAGTAGTTCTTGGAAACGGTGGAGGCTTTTAATTCTTCCTTGAGCATGTGGATACCTACTACTATGGCATCTAGCTCATCGTCATTCTTTGTGCGCTCGATTTCATAATTAAAATTACCATTGGCAATTTCAAAAATCATCTTGCTTATGTGATCGATCCGGCTATTAATCTCTGCCATTTAAATGAGGTATAAAAAGTAATTTACATTCACTTATAATACTCCAGCTTCTTAAAAGTAGCTAGTTGCATTTTTGAAATAGTGTGGTAAATAAATAAAAAAGTACATAAGAAGTATTACTAGACCATCTAAAAGTAATTATAAATGAACTTTAATACAACTAAGGGAATACCCTGAATATTCGGGTATGTATATTCTCCATTTCCTTAGTTTACTAAGAATTATCCTTATGGGTAATTTCCTTAGTTATTTTGCTGATAGATATAGTTTCAAATCTAATCCTGCAAATTTCCGCTGAATAAGTGTTTTGTTGTAGCTGAAAGTCTTATTCGTTTTAATAGGAGGTACTGTAGATTGGTTTTTCTTATAAGTAACCTAATTGTTGCTTCCATCTATGTGCAAAATCGGTTTTGTTATTTATTAGTTAATCTTACACTTTGTCAGCGTAGCTTTTAAGTTACTATTTCTTGATCTCAATTTTAAGGCTGAAGTTCGCACATGTCGATGCGAAAATTACGTTATCTGAATTTGTTTAACCACTCTAAAGCGTCTTTTGCGGAGGTGAAAAGCCTAGTAGGAATATGTGGCTTATTCACCATCATAAAAAAGTTGCCCATGATCTGGCTTACCGGAGATTTAATTAACAACGCACAAGCCGACATCATCTCTATCCCTTTTCCATTTGAAAATTCTTCTCTAGCTTCTCGATCAATAGACTTTACTCTTGTAACATCTGCGAAAAAGGGAAATGATTTTCCCCCGCACATTGAAAGCCTAAAATCTATCATGTCGCGCGCTTTCGACTTAGTAACATCCGCTACTTTGTACTCGCTAAACATGACATTATCCTTGACCCAGAGCTTAATGTTTTCATTTTCAACAACAGAGTCGTTCATATATAAAATAATGTTTCAACAGTAATTTACGTAATTTCCTATGGCAAAAACAAGACATAATAATCTTCTTGACACAATCGATGATATTATTACCAATGCCAAACAAAAAGGCATTGTTCACCTCTATTCGGAAGATAAAGTTCTTACAGGGAAAACCCTTACCATTAATGGAAAGCTATTAACCCACTTCGGTACGTGTGGATATTTAGGGCTTGAACAAGACATACGCCTAAAGTTGGCGGTCGTTGACGCAGTAATGAGCCTGGGAACGCAGTTTCCGATGTCTAAAACATATGTGTCGAATAGTTTATATACCAAACTAGAAAGCTCTCTAGAGGAAATGTATGGCTATCCGGTAATTGTTACTAAGAATAGCACACTGGGACACATTACGGTAATACCGTCAATTATTAGAGACGAGGATGCCGTCATTCTTGATCAGCAAGCGCATGCATCTATACAAAGCGCTGTACAACTTTTAAAGCCAAAAGGCATCAGGGTAGAGATAGTCAGGCATAATAGGCTCGATTTACTAGAAGAGAAGGTTAAAGAATTAGGTAATAAGTATAAGCGAATTTGGTACATGGCCGATGGGGTATATTCCATGTATGGCGATTTTGCACCACTGAAAGAAATGGTAGCCCTCGCAGAAAAGTATGAACAACTCCATTTATATGTAGATGATGCTCATGGTATGAGTTGGTCAGGTCCTCATGGTGCCGGATATTCAATGGGCCAGATTGGTATGCATCCCAAAATGATTCTTTGTGCTACTTTGGGTAAGAGCTTTGGCGTAACAGGTGGTTGTATTGTTATTCCTGATGAAGAATTAAGAAGGCGTGTTAGGGTTTTTGGCGGTCCGTTAACTTTCTCCGTGCAGATGGAGCCACCAATGGTAGCAGCAGCTATAACTTCTGCGCAAATTCATTTGTCTGATGAAATTTATGATATGCAAAAAGAGTTGGCTGTTAAAGTAGCGTATTGCAATGATCAAATAAGAAAGACAACATTACCACTGGCTGTTGAAAATGAAGCACCCATTTTCTTTATTGGTACGGGTATGCCGGTAACCGGATATAATTTCGTCGAGCGATTGATGAAGGAAGGTTACTATGTAAATTTAGGCGTCTTCCCTGCGGTGCCTGTTAAAAATACAGGTGTTAGATTTACCATCTCACGCCATAACTCAATGGAAGATATAAAGGGCCTTGTAGAGGCTATGGACTATCATCATAGCAAAGCACTAGCAGATGAAGGATATACTCCAAATGAAGTAAGAGCATCATTTAAACTTCCGTTGTTGGCCGAAGAAAAAGTGCAACAAGTTATCGAAGCTAAACCAGGCCTTACTGTTGAACATCACACCACAATCAATGCATTCAATGAACAGGAATGGAATAGACTAATTCCTGACATGTCATTAGACTATAAAGGAATTGCTTTAATTGAAGAAGCATTTTCAGGTAATGCTTTACCCGAAGAAAATTGGAACTTTCATTACATTTTAATACGTGATGAAAATAATAACCCAGTGTTGGCAACATTTCTTACAGCAGCATTATGTAAAGATGATATTTTTGCTGAGCCTTCTGTATCAATGCAAATCGAGGAGGAGAGAAAGACAAATCCATACCACCTCACTTCCCGAGCACTTATCCTAGGGTTTCTTATTACCGAGGGAACGCATTTCTATCTTGACAAGAAATCAAAGTATTGGAAAGAGGCTGTTTCTTTACTGCTAGAAAAACTTAATGTGATTCAAGACACAGAGAAAACGGTATCTACCTATTTGCGCGATTTTGACGATAACGATAATGATCTAAAAGATTTCTTAACGGGGCGTGGTTTTGTAAAAGTTGATTTGCCAGAGTCTTGCTCTATTGAGCGATTAAGCTGGAAAAATACGGAAGAGTTCGTGCAGCAATTAACACCACGATCACGTCGGCATATCCGTTATGATGTATTGAAATACGAACACTACTTTGATGTTGAAGCTAAAAGTAGGATTAAACAAAGTGAGATAGACCATTATAAAAAATTATTCTTTAACGTGAAGGCAAATAATTTCGCCATCAATGTTTTCAATTACCCTGACAAGTTTTTTAATCTTATCGCAACTAGTGGTAATTTTGAGTTTGTTTCACTTCGAATCAAAACAGAATTTGGTGAAACACCCGAGCCAATAGCAGTTGCCTTTAATTACCGAAGTGAAACAGGTGCCTATACTTTCTTGCTCGTTGGTATGAATTACGATTATCTTGCAAAATATAATATTTACAGACAGACAATTTTCCGTACGGTATGTCGTGCTAGTGAATTGGAGTATCCAAAGTTGAGGCTAGGAATTTCGGCTACAATAGAAAAGCGTAAATTCGGCTCTTCTGTTACACCTAAAATAGCTTATGTACAGGCTGTCGATAATTTTAATATGGAATTAATCCATCAGTTTGTAGTGGCGCAGAAATAATAATAAAAGCAATAACATATGTCTATGATATTTCCTTGCGAAAAACCCTGTTTAACCGTGAGTTGATCAAACTTTAAATCTTGTGAATTGACTTTTATGGAATTGACTATAGATATAATAATAATCAATACTCAATGTAATAAGGAAGACTTACTAGACCGGGCGATCATGTTGTTTAACCCCATATTGACACAACAAATGGATCTTAATTTACTGAATCCAAACGACAAATAAAGTATGATTTGCCCATTATAACCCCGTGCAGTAACATCAAGGTTTTTAGGCCAACTACATTGCTTTATTTTTATTTATTTGTGTTTGCGCAACGTCTAGATTGATAGAGTACATCATAAATACAGTGATTATCATAGCAGCCACAACTACATAGCCAAGGATATCATAATTTTTAAGTACACCACTGTCAGTTTGAACCACGATAAGGCCAGCGATGAGCGAAGCAAAGCCTCCAGAAAGTTGTTGAATGGATGAATTTATACCCATAAAGGCACCGCGGTCACGGGGTTCAGGAATAGCAGTCATCAGTGCTGATGAAGGTATCATTCGTGAAAAAATACCTATGAATAATAAAACATTTAAAATAATAACAAGCCAAAGTGGGGTGACTCCCAGATTGCAATAGATCAACACCATTATAATACTTAAGAATGTGCCGATGACGAACATATTGTATTTTCCAATGATGTCACTATAGCGGCCTATCAAAGGGCCAGTAAGCATAGAAAAGACGCCTGTTACCATATACACCATGGGTAATTGATCTAATGAAAGGCCTAGGTTGTGTACGCTGAATGCGCTTCCAAATGGCATCAGCATAAAGCCCCCAGTGGCCAGCAACGTTGTGGCAGCAAAAGCGCGTAGATATTTAGGCTGAGAAATTGTTTTACTTAGGTGTTGTAATGCACTATGCTCTGACTGAATTTTTAAATGGGCATCGATTGGTTCCATATACATGAAAATGACTATTCCCACTAGAACACTCAAGGCCACAATCATTATGAAAGGGGAGTGCCACCCCAGGTGATTAGCGAGATATAACCCAATAGGAATGCCCATTACTTGACTTGATGCAAAAGCCATTTGAACAAACCCCATAACACGACCACGAACCTCGAGACTAAAAAGATCAGTTATGATGGCAAAGCTTACTGAGCTTATAACACCACCAAAGATGCCTGTAACAATTCTCGCTACTAGCAGGAAGTTATAATCTTGCGCTAGACCGCATAGTAAAGTCCCAATTATGAAGCCACTGTAAAAGAATAGTAATATTTTTTTACGATCGAACCGGTCTGCGAATCCTGCAGCTAGCAAACCTGATACTCCGGCGCTAAATGCATAGGCAGATACCACTATACTAAATTGTGCTGTTGTTATCTTTAACTCTAACATAAGTTGTGCACCTAAGGGAGACAGCACCATAAAATCTAAAACAACTGTGAATTGCAGAACAGCAAGTATGACAATGATAAATGTTTGATATGTATTAAAAGCTTTATTTTTAGCTGTAGGTTCCTCCATGATGGTAAGCGTCTTTTAAAATTTAGGTAACTATTTTTTGTAATTAGTATAACCACTTGGTTTACGTGATTGGCACTTGCAAGTGTATAGGTTTGGAAAGTAATATAACCATTATCTCAATTACTACCTAAATTATCTTGCTCTGACATTGAACGGAATGTGTAGCTGAATATTTAATATAAAATTAAAAGAGCTGTTCCCTGCGAACACCTTTCACAATCAAAAACACACCAAATACCAGGAACAAGACTAGCATACTGGCAGTGATTATTGGAGAGAAGCATAATGTTTTACCAGTTCTATAGTTTTCGTTAGCCGCCAAACTTTGCTGCGCAGTAATGACGATAATGAACAGGCCAGCAATGGTTTTCAAGTTAAACATACGTTGTAAATAAGTAATATGTAATCATGATCACTGAACAGGTCGTTTCGATGGATGTTGAAATTATGGATTAAGTACTTAACATACCCACGCTATTTGAACGAAACTAATGGATGTAAGATTAGCATAACTTAGGCAACATACTGAAGGTAGCGCATTGCATCTATAGCCAAGCAAATCATAATTAATTAAAGTAAGGCTTTGATGCGAAAATTGGAGCTAGGTATTTTTTGGTAAAGAAGGTCACACCATCAGAGTTAAGGTGATGATGGTCGTAATAGTACGCAGGAATTAAAACACTTTCTGAAAAATCATAGTAGGCTATGTTATGTTTCTCTTGCATTTTTTTACAGAATTCCATGGTTTCATTATGGCCCTTCCACTTACCAAACAATGCTGGCGGAATAATGAATATAACAAATGAATTGTTTGCCTTAGCCGCTTCAATAGTCATTTCTACGCGGTTGCAGTTCTTTGTGAATATAGATAAGTTTTCGCCTTCTAAGTAAGCTAATCTAAAACCAGCATTAACTACCGCCGTATCTAACTTTAGAAGTTTTACTGTGTTTGCCTTTGAGCGTAGCGGATAATGAAATAACCACTTCGGATGTAGTTTGCTGCTTACATATTGAATAAGCCTTCCTGATTTGTTTATAACACCTTTATAGTTGTAATACTGTCTAAAAAAATCAAAGTCAAATGGTTCGAGTAAAAATGTACTAGTTGCTGTATTGAAATATTCGCCGTATAACAGTGGTGGTGAAAGTACATACACAATGGTATCAATCTTTACATTTTTTGAATAATAGTATTCTAAATAGAATTGCTGGTCATTAACACCGCAAGAAGAATATCCTTGTCCAAGGTTAAGTACTTTCTTATTTAGGATGTCTTCAACCCGAAGCTGGTTTTCATCACGTGAAAAATTTCGTGCGTGAGAGATTCCTAAAAATGCAATATCATAATGGGCGTTCTCTTTTAGGAATAGCGTGTTACTTTCAGTTTGCCAATTTTCGAAATTTCTATTTTTAACAAGCGCTGTACTTCCTATAACTAGTAGTATTGTTATAATTGGTGTAATAACAGTGATGAGAATAACGTTGCGTATAAATCTTTTCATATGAACTAAAAGGCAAAGTATATGAATTCCGTTCTGTTAAAATTGCCGAGAACGAATATGAAAATTATTAAGCCGAAATAGGTACTCCAGCGAACTGCACGTTTACTGATTACATTCTCTATCTGCAAAGCATGCTCCTTATCACGTTGTAACCATTCAATTAACACAAAAACAAAAATGGCAAAAATCGTTATCAGCATGTTATTTGAGAACACAAATGGAGCTGTAAATAAAGAGACGGAGAAGATCGTTCCTAAATATTCAAATGCATGATGTACGTTTTGCGCACGGAAGAATATCCATGCTATTACTACTAAAAAGAATGTTACCCCCATTTGCATGGCTTCTCTTAAAGAAGGGAGCAGTTTGCCTTCAGCAACAAGATTGGTATTTTGTTTATTACGGTTTAAGAGAAGCAGCGGTAGAAAATATATGGCGTTAATTAAACCCCACATAATGAATGTCCAGTTTGCGCCATGCCAAAATCCACTGAGCAGGAAAATAACAAATGTATTTCTCATCTTCATCCAGGTGCCACCAGCACTACCACCCAACGGAATGTAAACATAATCGCGGAACCAGGTTGAGAGGGAAATATGCCAACGTCTCCAGAACTCTGCTATATCTCTTGAGAAGTATGGGAAAGCAAAGTTACGCATCAATTTAAAACCGAATAACCTTGCTGTCCCTAACGCTATGTTAGAGTACCCTGAAAAGTCACCATAAATCTGGAATGCAAAGAATACGGCTCCCATTAACAAAGTGCTGCCCGTGTGTTCTTTTGAATTGTTGAAGATATCATTTGCATAAATTGCACAGTTATCAGCAATTACAATTTTAGCAAAGAAGCCCCATAACATCTGACGAAGCCCGTCTGCAGCATGTTCATAATCAAAAGGACGAGGTTTGTAGAATTGAGGTAATAAGTTGCCTGGTCGCTCAATAGGTCCCGCTACTAGTTGTGGGAAAAAGCTTACGTAAGCAAAGAATGCAATCCAATCGGTAGCAGGTTCAACGGTTCGTTTGTAAACATTAACGGTGTAGGCCAACGATTGAAATGTATAAAAGCTGATACCTACTGGCAAGATCACCCTGAGTGTACTTCCTTGTATGGGATGACCAAAGAATGTAAAAGCATCAACAAAACTATCTACAAAGAAATTATAGTACTTGAAGAACCCAAGGAAGCCAATATTAACTAAGATACTTACCAAGAAGAGAAGTTTCCGTTTAACGGGATTTTCTTGTCTCGATAACCCAATACCAACTGTAAAGTCAAGAACGGAGCTAAAAAGTATAAGACCTAGAAAACGCCAATCCCACCAGCCGTAGAAAACATAAGCTACCACAAGTAAGAAGAAATTTTGGAATCTTAAATTTTTATTAAAAACAAACCAATACAGTATGAAAACAACCGGTAGAAAGACGGCAAATTCAATGGAATTAAATAGCATAGTAAATGGGTTGCATCAATGGCGATGCAAAATTAGCACCCCGCATCTGAAATAAAAACTTCAAAAGATGGCGCGGAATATCAAAAACAACGTACCTGCCATTACCATCACAACGGGTAAAGTAAGCAACCAGGCTATAAGTATGTTTCGAACGGTTGCAGGTTGTAAGTTCTTTACACCTCTACTTGCTACCATGGTTCCGGCAATGCCTGAAGATAAAACATGCGTGGTACTTACCGGCCAGCCGAAGGCAGTGGAAACCGCAATGGTGCTTGCTGCAACAAGTTCAGCGCTTGCCCCTTGTGCATAGGTTAGATGTGTTTTGCCAATTTTTTCGCCAATCGTTTTTACAATTCGCTTCCATCCAATCATAGTACCTATACCTAAAGATATGGAAATCATAAGGACTACCCACTGAGGAGAATAATCCGTAAGCTGGCGAACCGATTTTAATTCTTTTTTTACAGATTCTTTTTCTGCTTTACTGAGTTTAATCTCTTCTTGTTTAATAAGTTTATTAAGATGGCGATCCATTACCATGATGTCTTTTCGAACAAAAAATCTTTCTGATTTGGGCATGTCACTTACGTCTTTCGATGCATAGAATCTTTCCTTTAATCTTTGATTCATTGTCGTTAGATCAGCAAGCTTCTTACGATCTGGCTCCGATAAAGTCCTTGGATCGATCGTATTAATTACGTTTTCAATTTTTACTGTAGAACCTAAAAGTTGGTTGGGAGAAATAGTATCGTTTAAAGCGAAGTAACTTGGCACTATACCAATCAATATCAGCATGACAAGACCCACACCCTTTTGTCCGTCATTAGAACCATGAAAGAAACTTACAAGTCCACAAGTAACAATAAGAATGCAGCGAATCCACATTGGAGGTGGTTGATTTTTCTTAGGCTCTTTAAATAGCATTTCCCCGATTATAGTCTTACGCGTAAGGCTACGGATTATATACATTAATATGATGGCCAAAGAAAACCCAAATAGCGGAGATATTAGCAGCGATAAGCCGATGTCCTGTGCCTTTCCCCAGTTAACTGCTTCACCAGCTGCTTCTGGTAGTAAGCTATAAGCGAGACCAACGCCGAGAATGGAACCAACTAGGGTATGAGAACTTGAACATGGTATACCAAAATACCAGGTTATAAGATTCCAGAAGATTGCCGTAATGAGTAACGCCATGACCATGGATAGGCTATGCGCTACATTTTGATCGACTAAGGTTTCTACGGGTAATAAGTTAACAATGCCCATTGCCACACTAAGGCCAAAGAAATAAACAAGAATAATAAGTCCAAGGAAATTACAAATGCCTGAATAGATAACGGCAATCCACGGTTTTAGGGAATTAGTATAGATAACTGTGGCTACGGCATTGGCTGTATCATGAAATCCATTTACAAACTCAAATGCACAAGCTGCTAAAAGGCAGAGTATTAGTAAGATTGAATAAGACAAATCGAGTTCAAACATGGCTCTGGAAATTCGGGTGCAATCTACTCTGATTTAGCCTTTACAGTGTTATCTGTGTCCTAACAATTTTACTTTCCTGTAAATACGAACTACTAAACCGCTGAAGTTCATAACTTTATGAGATAATCTATTTCGTCAATTTTTGCCGAAACATCCAGACGAAAAGATACGGCTCCTTATATGCATGTACCCAACTGGGGTGATCTACGTTCGGATATTCTGTATATCCGGGAAATCCACCCGCATTTTGTAAAGCTGTAATCATTTTACGTGATTGTTCGGGTTTTACGACAGGATCTGTTGCACCATGGAAGGCCCAAATCGGAATGTCCTTAATAAGCGGCGCCATTTTCACATCACCACCTCCACAAACTGGAACAGCAGCTGCGAATTTGTTAGGATAGCGGGATATAAGATCCCAAGTTCCATAGCCGCCCATAGAAACACCCGTGATGTAAATACGGTCTGGATCAATAGGGTACTCTTTCAACGTCTTTTCCAAGAGACCGATAAACAGCTGCATGGGCTTTGAAGGTTTTTTTGAAAACGGAGAATTATAGGCTTCAATCCATTGTTGCTTTTTAGCACATTGTGGTGCAATAACAAAGCATGGGTACTTCATGCGGTTTGCATTATTAGTTACAAGCTCATTGATGTGCTTAATGTTTCCTTCATTGTTGTTTCCTCGCTCACCTGCGCCGTGTAAAAAAATAATAAGGGGATAGGTTTTATCATTTTCTAACTTTCGCGGTTTTAATAAACGAAAAGGGAGTGTATCTGTCTTTGTTATATATTGTAATCTTGCAAAGGCTAAAGAATCTTTTTGGGCGCTGACTTGTAGCACAATAGCACCAGTTATAAGTAGGGTTAGAACAGATAGTTTAAACATTTTCGCGAATTTCTTAATTCAATTTATAAACTATTCTTCATACAAGAAATTATGCAGATTGAAGTTTACGGAGAGCTATTCCAGTTATATCCACAAAAGGCAGTCTTTTGGCCAAAGAAAAAAATATTATTGATTGCTGATTTGCACCTTGGCAAGATAAATCACTTTCGAAAATCGGGCATAGCTGTGCCTGCCAAAGCCAACGATAAAAATGTGGAGGTCTTTATAGATCTTCTTTTGCACATAAAGCCTGAACGCGTTATTATCTTAGGTGATCTGTTTCACAGTCATTACAATGCAGAGTGGGAAGTTTTTGGCGAAGTTTTGAAACACTTTGCTGGAATTTCATTTGAATTGGTGATGGGGAATCACGATATAATGAGTGAAAGACAATATATTCGTAAAGGCATTAAGGTGTTTGATGAACTTCGTATAGACAATTTTTTACTGACTCATCACTCACTTGAAGTTGTACCTGATACTTATTATAATTTATCAGGTCATATTCATCCAGGTGCTGTGTTAAGAGGAAAAGGAAAGCAGTCAATTAAATTGCCTTGTTTTTATTTTGGCTCACACCAGGGTGTGCTGCCAGCCTTCGGTGCCTTTACCGGACTGGCTTGCGTTGAACCTAAAAAAGAAGAACGTGTATTTGTAATTGCTGAAAACAAAATCATTGCTGTATGAAAAAACTTTTATTGCTGGTTATCTCTTTTTTAGTTTTCACAGGTTCGTATGCACAAGACACTACGCGATTATCGTTGCTTTTTTTTGGAGATATCATGCAGCATGATTCACAAATTAGTGCAGCTTATAACGCGGCAACAAAAAAATATGATTACGCGCCCTGCTTCCATTTCATGAAGCCTTACATAGCCTCGGCAGATTTAGCGATTGGCAATTTAGAAGTTACGTTAGCAGGTCCACCTTATAAGGGATATCCTCAATTCAGTGCGCCCGATGAATTATTAACGACATTAAAGGATGTAGGCATGGATGTGCTTGTTACGGCCAATAACCATTGTGTAGATAGAGGCAGCAAAGGTTTAGAGCGAACTATAGCTATGTTGGATAGTTTTGATATTCTACACACGGGTACTTTTGCAACTCCGCGTGAAAGACAAAATGAGTATCCATTAGTTTTTGAAAAGAATGGGTTCAAGATCGCCTTGCTCAATTATACCTTTAGTACCAACGGCCTCCCCGTAACGAAACCCAACATTGTGAATATGATTGACACAACAACCATTCGTAAAGATCTTATCAAAGCAAGAACATTTTCTCCAGACGTGGTGATTGTATTTACGCATTGGGGACAAGAGTATCAAAGCCTTCCTTCTAAATCGCAGAAAGATGTTACTGAGTTTTGTTTTAAGAACGGCGCCGATCTTGTTATAGGTGCACATCCACATGTTATACAGCCTATTGAGTGGCGTAAAGATAAAGATCAGCTTGTTGCTTATTCGCTTGGTAATTTTGTATCAGGCCAGCGTAAACGTTATACGGATGGAGGTGCCATGCTGCGCGTTGGTCTTGAAAAAATTTCATTTAAGCCTGACAGTGCGGATGTTCATATTGATAGCGCTGGATATTTGTTTCAGTGGATTTATAAATCTGTTGCCAGCCGCGATTACTACATGATGCCTGTGCCAACTTTCGAAAACGATTCTACCGGATTTGTAAAAGATGCAATTTCAAAATTAGCGATGAAAACTTTTATCACAGATTCCAGAGCGTTGTATAATAAGTATAACATTGATGTAAAGGAAATTGTTGAGCAACCTGCCATGTACAGCATCGAGTTTTCGAATCTTACTGTGGATGATGAGCTCATGAAACAACTGCTTAAATTCGGTAACATAAAAACATTCGCTAACGAAAACAGGTTTCGGATAGGAATGTTTGGGTCACTGGATGACGCGAATGCAGCATTAAGCAACATCACCGCTCAAACACTTGCAAAGAATGGTGTAATTGTAAAAGACTAGTTTTTATTTAGGGCACTATAATACGCTAAGAGAGTATTATATTCTATCATGTTTGTCTGGCTAGAATTGAATAAAGGTGTAGCGTTTTACAGGTTCAAGATCTCTCCAAATAGAAGGATGCGACGGAGAAGCTAAGAGCCACTGCGCGAAAATGCGTTAAGCGCACAGATTTTGTAATGAAATCCAAGCCATTTCTCTTATACCCCGGTCTGTGTCCTCACAGAACGGAACTTAGATGTCCTGAAACATTGTCCTGTGAGGACACAGGCCAAGGATGCAGAATGGTGTAATTGTAAAAGACTAGTTTTTATTTAGCGCACTATAATACGCTAAGAGAGTATTATATTCTATCATGTTTGTCTGGCTAGAATTGAATAAAGGTGTAGCGTTTTACAGGTTCAAGATCTCTCCAAATAGAAGGATGCGACGGAGAAGCTAAGAGCCACTGCGCGAAAATGCGTTAAGCGCACAGATTTTGTAATGAAATCCAAGCCATTTCTCTTATACCCCGGTCTGTGTCCTCACAGAACGGAACTTAGATGTCCTGAAACATTGTCCTGTGAGGACACAGGCCAAGGATGCAAACATGAAATCATTTACAATTAATCTGAATTGTTGTGCTGATAAAATTGAATGACGCTGTAGCGTTCCTTGCCGGCTTCAAGAGAAGCTTCATGCATATAAGGCTTGCTCGATGCACGAGAAGCTAAGTTCTCGCTGAACTGACTATGGAATACAATTTATAAGATAGATAATATACTTAAACTTTAGTAAATAATATCAAAAAGTCTTGAACTTTAATTCATAAGGCTACTTCGTCTACACGCTAGCCGGAACAAATTTATTCGTTGATTAGTCAGACAATAATGTCTTTATCTAAATTAATTCCTTAAGCCGCACCACCAATAACTTATTCTGTACTCAACACTCGTAAATTGTAACTCACAACTCACGACTTTTTAACTATCTACGTCTTCTCTTTTTTGCTTTTTGTCCAGGGCCGCCACCGCTTTTAAAAATTAAACCGATAGAGAATTCTAGTCCTGTGAAATCTATTTTTGCATCGCTATAGCTAACCGATTCCGAAACAACTCCTATCGTTTCATTACCTCCTATGTAACTGCCTTTTAAAGGGAAACTGGAGTCTCCAACAAGATAGTTAGTCTCAATGGAGACGGCTACTTGTGACGTTACGCTAAGCGTAAGTTCGGTTCCGACATGATAACCAAAGCCGGGTTTGTTTTTAAATGAGAGATCGGCGTTAGCTACTGACCATTGGCGCAAATTACGGATTGCTTTATCAATGTTTCCATAGTTTAATCGTTGGTCAAATGCATAGAAAAAAAAGCCGCCTCCCTTAATATCGAACTTAATATTTTGATTCCCCAACTGAAATACTAATTCTACTGGAACAAAGATGGTAAAGTTCGCTACGAAAGGATCCTTACTCTTTAGCTCTGTACCCTTTATGTTTAAGCCAGACATACGGTAAAGTGAAGCCCCTACATCCAAAGCAAAATATTGATTCAGATCAACGCCGAGACCACGAATTGAAAACGGGCTTATAGGTGTAGAGAAATAACCATTCTTGGGAATGAAATAAGAGAATGAAAGTCCAAAATCCTGCGCAGCAGCAGAGAAATTTATTAGCAACGCTAGAGATGCAAATGTTAAAAGCTTTCTCATTTTTTATTCTGTTGAGGTGTACATGCGTTAAGTAAATTATTACATTAATTTTTCTTACCTGTTGGGGTTTTTTTATAGGACACTATAATATCAATAGATTATTTTTTATTAAAGTCTATGTACAGTATTTGTTGATACGCTTTGGTTGTATCTAAATCTTCCTGACTTGATCCGACTTTATCGAGAAATTGCATTCCAGGATTGTCATAAGAAACAAACTTGCCTGGTTTAACAAATCCATAACCATTATCAAAGAAATAGGCAGCAAATGATTTCGTGTTATTACCTAAAATATTTTTACTAAATCTAAATTCGTCTTGAGCAACGTCAACCTGACCTAACAAGGTATTGGCAATATCAGTTTGATTTGCATAGGTGTGTATCACTGTGTCTTTTATGATAGCACCTCCAAGCCAAAGCATGGGTATGTGGAAGCGTTCTTTGTTTTTTAGTTCAAGGTTTCCTGGAAGACGATGACCATGATCAGCAGTAATAATAATTAGTGTATTTGACCACCATGATTCCTTCTGCGCTTTGTGTATAAAATCTCCTAAACTTTTATCTGTATAATAGCAGGCGTTAAGAAACAGTGACTCTTGATCTGTTCCTTTTATTTGTGTTGGCATAGGCACATCAAATGGTTCGTGACTACTTAGGGTAAGCATCACTTTCATGAACGGTTGCTTGGCAGAGTCACATTCAACAAACCCTTGATTGAAAACATGGTGATCATGAATTCCCCACTTGCTTGTATTCCATTCATCAGGAAAATCGTCCATTGACGTTATGTGATCAAAGCGGCAATTGGTTAAATACGATCTAAAATTTGCAAAATCGACATCGCCACCGTAAAGAAACGAAGTATGATATTCCAATGCCTTTATTTTACGTGGAAGATAGGATAGATGCTGGGCTTTGGATGGCTCTTTTATAATTGAGGATTGTGGTTGTGCAGGATAGCCACTTAATATACTCACGATTCCTTTATCAGTACGATCACCACTTGCATAAAAGTTATCGAATAATATACCTTGCTTACAAAGTGTATTTAGATTAGGTGTAATGTTATTCATTCCCCCCAAGGAAGCAATGACGTTGGTGGTAAAGCTTTCTAGTATAATTATTATAATATTTGGACGAGGCGTTTTTAATAACTTGATCGTTGAGTCGCTTTTTGGATAGAGATTATTGAAGATGGATTGACTACGTGTTTTATTAAAAAAATTTTCAGGATAGATAACTTGTCGCTTGCCCAGACTTTTATAGAAATTCCAAATAACATTAATGGCCGCGTGATTAGCATAGGCTTTGGTATTATGAAAGTATACAAAACCAGTGTTCATTGGAGCCACTGTAAAACTTCCTCGGATTGGTATAAAGAATAATGCAGTAACGAAAATCATAAGTCCAAAAACTTTCCATTCTTTGGTTTTAAGTTTGAGAATTTGCGGTGAAATAAGACGTAAATAAATAAGTAGAAAGAATGGAAACAGAACAAGTAGCGTACAAAGGGTTTTTACAATGACACCAATTTCAATACTGCCCAATGCTTCTGGCCCAATATAAAAGAGTGGTGTTGTGTTTAAGCGAAAACCCCAATGCCTATAGAGCTCAATATCAATAATGGTTATTACTGAGCCTAGAAATAAGAAGAGGATAGTGAAATAATCGATGACTTTTTTTATAATATTTGAAGTGGTAAATATAGATATTGAGAGCAGCAGACTAGTGAACATAACAGCATACCCACTCATGCTAGCATCCATCTTTAATCCGTAAAGAAATACTTGAATCGTTTCTAATGGTGTGAGGTTGCTACTCAGATCGTGGTTATAGGCCAGGAAAATGATACGTATCATAACCATGAAGCCCAACCAATATAATATAAAATAACAAAGTAGTTTTAAGCGATCGCGCATTCAAAAACAATTAATGATCAAATATAATAGGAGGGAAATTCTAATTGGGCAATCTCGACCAAATTAAACCCATTAGATTAGGAGGTACCAAAAAAAAACCTGGACTATGACTAATCCAGGCTCTTTGATATTAAATTCAACATGTATTTATCTTCTTAGATATCTATCTGCTTTTGTCTTGATCATATTTCTATCAGCTGTAATAGAAGGATCGCTGTAAACGTGTTGTGATATTTCACCAACAACGCCTTTTTTATAGCCAATCCTTTCAGCTATCTTTTCACAAAAGACAATTTCACTTCTAAATACCTGTCCATCCATTTTCATAAGTTGAATGAGATAATAGAGATGTTCAAACTTTTGGTCGTCTGTAAATGCTGCAGTTTGATTTATAGGTTTAGGATTGTGAAGCATTTTTTCAATGTCTTCTTTTGGTATGCCGTTAGCATTACCAATTGTGTATATAAGTTTGGCCTCACGTTCGTCTACCGAATTATCACTGGCTGCGAGATTAACTAATACATTAATTTCGGATTTTTTGTCAAACATCATAATTAGCTAGTTGTTGTAGATACAATCTTAGAAAAAATACCGATAAATTTTCATCCCAACTTCTATGTTTTGTTACATGTCATGTTAATAGTATATTGATGGATTGGATGCAACTGTTATATTTATGCCCTGTCTTTATGACAAATTCGTAGTATGATGAAGAAACTTTGGGTGTGTACCTTACTTGTTGTGGTTACCTTTTTAAGCTATGCACAGCAGGTTGAAAACCGGAATATTCAGGCTTTTACAGGAGTAAAAGCTGCAGAAGGAATAGACGTTTATCTAAAAAAGGGTGATAAAGAGACGTTGAAAATTGAAGTTATCGGCACTAGTCCGTCTAATGTTATTACAGAAGTATCAGGAAGTTATTTGAAGATTCATATGAAGGAAGGAAACTTTCGGAACAAATCTGTAAAAGTATATGTCACCTATGTGAAGATCGATAAGTTATCTGCAAGCTCTGCTGCTAACATCTATGCCGAAGGCACTATTGAAACTAATAGCATGGAGATAAGCGCTTCGAGTGCAGGCGCTATTGAAATCGATATACAAGCAAATAAAGTAGAAGCAAGCTCATCGAGCGCAGGAGAAATTGATTTAAGAGGAAGAACAAAATTTCTTACTGTAGAGGCGAGTAGCGCGGGTGAAATTGATGCCTATGGTATACAAGCTGAAAATGTAAATGCAGAGGCAAGTAGCGGTGCGGAGATAAAAGTGAATGTTGCCAAAGAATTAGACGCACACGCCAGCAGTGGCGGCAGTGTGCGGTATCGTGGTAATCCTGCAAAATCCACAACGAACTCAAGTAGTGGAGGGTCTGTTAAGAAATCAAATTAAGAAGCTTAAGTCTTTGTTGATTATTTAAGTCTTTTAGTAATATGAGTATCCGCTTCCTGTCCTAAGTGGGCGGTGGTAAAGGCGCGGAAGTTAAGCGCATCACTTTCTACAAAAGTGTAGGCCGCGCTTAAACCCTGAATCTTCATCATGGCGCCCAGCGCCATGATGAAGATTCAGGAATAAATACGATAATGATTGGTTTGTGGCACGGGCCACAACCAATCATTATCGTTAAAATGCGCGCCTACAATGATACCATGAAATGGGTGACGCAGCGCGACACCAACAGACAATGAATAAAACTCAGAGAAGTGCTAACTTCGTATTGCTCGGATATTTACTGGGAGCGGTTAAGTCTCGACTCCGTACATGAAATTGAGCTTAAACAGGAGAGCACCAACAAATGTAGCCAATCCATAGGTGAAAGCTTGTGGAGGGAGCACGAAGATGAAAATTCTATTCTCTCTTCCTGTTTGTTTTTCGTATCGTCATAATGTTTGCTAGGGGAGTACTAAACGCTTGTTGAGTATGAAACGCGAGAATGGTTCACTGGCCTTATAAATATGATTCTGTCAAAGCTCCATTAACTTTTATTCCTGATGACAAATTGGATGGATTTATTTATCTATTTAGGGTGTAGTCGATTGAATTATTGCTGATTCGTGAAGACTATAACTTAAGTAATTCATTCTTTCGCCTGGATAATGATATTGAAGAGTCAAATTGGCTCCGGAGGAGTTCCCTGTTTATAGAAATATTTATTGAATTAAGACCGGCTCCATAGGAGCCACTTAAATACACGTTATGCCTAGCACCTTATCACAAATCTATTTTCAATTTGTTTCGCTAAAAATAACGAGGAAGTTTAATCACTAACGATGCTATGAGCCATCCTCATTCTCACATTCGCATATCGATAGGTGATTAACTATATCATAAATCAGGAGACTCATCATCAGAAGAAAACATTCAAACAAGAATACTTAGAATTGTTAAAGAAATTTGAAATACCGGTTGAAGAAAAATATTTATTCACCTTTATAGAAGAGTAGTTACAGGAGGCTCCTATGGAGCCGGATAAACAAAGCAATAAATTTCTATAAACAGGATGCTCCTCTGGAGCAAAAGGCCATAACCGTAGCCACAAAAGCAAGATAGGGCAAGCAACTGCCCGTATCCAACATTGAATGATCGGTGATACTCGGCAAAGAATACATGAAAATATACACGTAGGTTCGCGCATTTTCTATGAACCATGCAAAGTGTGAATTTTGTACTTAGGACTTCAAGCGGATACTCATATTTAGTAATAAGCCGTCATTATCTCATATATTTGGGATATATTTGGTTAAAGAGTGAAGATTATTATTCTGCCTGGGTAGAGTTAGATCACCAAGCAATTTTGTTTTACTTCCATTCTAAAAAATAATATATCGCTACTCGGAGAAGGTTGCTTGTTTAAATTTTACCCTATCTTTTATTGTGTGTACTAAAAAGGGAAATTGCAATCGAATTCGGTTAAAAATTTATAGAAAGCAGATTATTTTTTAATCTATATCGCAAAAAATCGTATAGATTTGGTCGCAAATTGATCAAAATCTAAACCACTATGGCGTATCTACGATT
>CAXSCR010000060.1:0-28228 GCA_964235605.1 uncultured Cyclobacteriaceae bacterium
AGGGACGAAGGACGAAGTACGAGGGACGAGGTAATTGATTAGTGGAAAGAATTGCGCTTTCAAACGATGATTGTTATCTGCAGCTTTTACTTAGTCAAGAAATACAAATCCTTAACATGAGCCCGACATGTGAGCACCTGCATAAAACTTTAAAAAATCGAGCTAGCAGCTCAAAGCTAGCAGCAAGTAGCTATAAGTTTGATATTAAAAACTTAAAAGCGATTTCCCTGTTTGGCGTTGTGTTTTGGTAATGATATTTGGGGATTTTTATTACCTTTGCGGTCCGTTTGTTTGAACGGTCTTTCCGAGCCATTGGAAAGTAATTTTTGAAACTTAATTTGTAGCAAGTTGGCCCGGCGGTTACATGTATTTGGGCATTTTAATCTTATTATGGCAAAAGCACAAAAACCAGCAGATAAACCTAAAAAGTCTGTCTCTGAAGAAGAAGCTAAAGCTTCCGCAAAAAAGACTGCAAAATCTGCAGCTCCTGAAATTGAATTCGACGAAGAAGATCCTTTGTTGGAGATTAAATCACTTAAGAAAGAAGAAGACGAGATCGACACAGAAGCAATTCCTGTTGCCGAACTTAAAAAAGCAATTCACGTGAACCTGATACCAGGTGAATTTGATTGGGAAGCTTTCGATCGTAAGGGATTTGGAGAAGGTTATTCTAAAAAAGATCGTGATGATCTTGAGAAAGTTTATTCAGCCACAGGTACAACTGTAAATGAAAGCGAACTTGTAGAAGGTGTAGTAGTAGGTATCAATGATCGCGATGTTATCCTTAACATTGGTTTCAAGTCTGATGGACTAGTGCCATTGGCTGAATTCAAAGATCTACCTAACCTAAAAGTAGGTGATATTGTTGACCTCTTCATTGAAGAACGTGAAGACAAAATGGGTCAGCTTATCCTAAGCCGTAGAAAAGCAAAATTATTGAAAGGTTGGGAGCTTGTTCAAAAAGCGCTTGATAAAGATACAATCATTGAAGGTTTTGTTAAACGCAGAACTAAAGGTGGTCTTATCGTGGATGTATTCGGCATTGAAGCATTCTTACCAGGTTCACAAATTGACGTTAAGCCTATTCGTGATTTCGATATTTATGTGAACAAGACAATGGAAGTGAAAGTTGTGAAAATCAACTACACGAATGATAACGTTGTTGTGTCTCATAAGGTGTTGATCGAAAAAGATCTTGAAGAACAAAAAGTAGCTATCCTCAGCAACCTTGAAAAAGGACAAGTGCTTGAAGGTACTATTAAGAACATGACCAACTTTGGTGTGTTCATTGATCTTGGAGGTGTTGACGGTTTACTTCATATTACCGATATATCATGGGGTCGTATTAACCACCCCGATGAAGTTCTTAAACTTGATCAAATTGTTAAAGTGGTTGTACTTGACTTCGATGAAGACAAGAAGAGAATATCATTGGGCATGAAGCAACTTACTTCTCACCCTTGGGATTCATTAGCAGCCGACATCATTGTTGGTTCTAAAGTTAAGGGTAAGATTGTTAACGTTGCTGATTATGGCGCGTTCCTTGAACTTCAGCCAGGTGTTGAAGGTTTGATCCACGTTTCAGAAATGAGCTGGTCACAACATTTACGTAATCCGCAAGATTTCATGAAGGTGGGTGATGAGATCGAAGCTGTTGTATTGACCTTAGATCGTGATGAACGTAAGATGTCACTTGGCATCAAACAACTTTCTGAAGATCCTTGGACAAGACAAGACGTGCTTACTAAATATGCAATTGGCACGAAACATAAAGGCATCGTTCGTAACCTTACAAATTTCGGTTTGTTCATTGAACTTGAAGAAGGTATTGACGGCTTAGTTCATGTTTCAGATTTGAGCTGGACTAAGAAAATCAAACATCCTTCTGAGTTTGTAAAAGTTGGCGAAGAGATGGCCGTTCAAGTTCTTGAACTTGATGCAGCTAACCGCAGATTAGCACTTAGTCATAAACACCTTGAAGAAAATCCTTGGGATACCTTCGAGACTATCTTCACTATTGGTTCTGTACATAAGTGTACTGTCAACAGCAAGAACGACAAGGGCGTTGTACTTGAATTACCATACGGTATTGAAGGGTTCTGCTCTTCTAAGAACGTAGCGAAAGAAGATGGTAGCAAAGCTGAAGTTGGCGATGCATTAGACTTCAAAGTTCAAGAGTTCTCTAAAGACGACAGAAGAATTGTGTTATCACACAGAGCTACTTACTCTTCAGAAGATGAGAAACAACAACCAGCAACACAAGCCGCAGGTGGTAACAAACCTGGAGCTGCTGGCGCTAAGAAGGCACCTTCGAAAGGCAAAACCATCGATAACATTAACCAACAGTCAGAGAAATCTACATTGGGAGATATCGAGGCTTTGAGTGCTTTGAAAGAGAAAATGTCAGGTCCTAAAGGCGATGCTTAAGGATTAGATGTATTAAATACTTGAAGAAAGGTGATCCAAAAGATCACCTTTTCTTTTTGTGGAGGTTGTAATCCACTCCAATTTTTTTAGTTTTGTGACTGTTAGCCGGTCTCGTGGCCGAGTGGCTAGGCTGAGCTCTGCAAAAGCTCCTACAGCGGTTCGAATCCGCTCGAGACCTCTTATAACCTTGGAATCCCTTTTGATTTCAAGGTTTTTTTATTTTCTGGGACTACGTTGGGACTAATTTTACTCTTTAGAAAATTTTTCACCATCACTTTATGTAAGGTGAAGTACCGTTGCGTAATGTTTGAAGTTGAACTAGATGATCTGTGAAATCAGATCATGATTGAGAACAAATTTTAACTGCGGCCTTCCTCTTTTTCTCTGCATATCAGATTCAAGATTTACAGCTTTGATCAAGCCCCTTATTTGAAACATCAAAAGATTTTGAACCAATGCGCCCGAGCTAATTGATATGCCTTTACTTTTTAAGTTTTGGCTGACTCCGTTGATTGAATGAATTTCATTAGGTAGTAATAACAGAATTTGAAGAAGTGCTTTTCGTATTTCTGTTTCTGGAATTGAAAAATGATCAAGTACCTGAATGGTTGTTTCGCTAACATTCATAAGACTTATTCTAAAAAATCAGGCTGCGCTCTCAAAGGATGGGCTTCCAATCAAGAGGCAGCCTGAAAAATTTTATTGAATATACTAAAATGACAGTTATTAGCAAATTAAAAGTATTTATAAGGTCATTAAACGCCTTACTTAGGTTATTTTTATCCCTTTTTGCAAGTTTTAGGAAGTATAAATTGTCTTCTTAATCGTACTTAAAGGCTCTTTTATGAGCCTTTAAATCTCATAATGGCTAAGAAGAATAGAGTTTTTAATAGGATAAAAGCCGTAATCGCGGAGCAAGGAAAAACCAATTTGTGGATTTCTGAGAAGCTTGGGGTACATACCAGCACTGTTTCAAAATGGTGCCGTAATGATATGCAGCCAACTGTAGAATCGCTTTTTGCCTTGGCTGATGTACTTGGAGTTGATGTACGAACACTCCTTGTTGCCAACAAAAAGGCTGAGTAAACGGCTGGCATTCACCTACTTTTTTAGCACCATTCACTTCGGTCAAAATTCCATTAATCGGAAATAGCACCTTTTGATGCTAACGTAGGGAAATTGGTTTAATCAATTTCGTCACTGTTAATGAGACGAAATAGGAACCAGGACTATATTAAAGCCTTTGGCAAGCATCTGAAGAAATTAAGACTTTCTAAAGAACTAACCCAGGAGGAACTTTCATTTAGGTCTGTCTACAGCTAAGTCATCGGGGTAGAATTGAAAGAGGTGAAAGAACCCTCACAGTTCCAACGCTATATATATTGGCTGTTGCACTAGGCGAAGAACCTAGAAAATTGCTTGACTTCAAGTTTAAGGCGAAGAAGGAAGATTAATGATTTCATTTTGGCGGATATGCGAAGAGGGAACAACGATGATAAAGCGTTAGTAATTGAAATTCTTAAAAAATCGTTTGACGATAACAAGAGTGTCAATTATGTTGTGAAGCAGGATGAAAGAAGGAAGGAACGAATCGAAGGCCTAATGGAGTATTCGTACAATGTGTGTAACGCGTTCGGTGAAGTATGGATTTCAGATGACCAGGAAGCTTGTGCCTTGATATTTTTTCCTGACACTAAACGTACTTCTATTCTCACTCTTATTTGGGATTTAAAACTAGCGTTCTCTGTAATTGGAATAAGCAGAGTCAATGAAGTTTTAAAACGTGAATCGATGATTAAAAGCAATCATCCTCAAAAACCAATTTCTTATTTGTGGTTTATAGGAGTGAACCCACTTAGACAAAGTAAAGGCCTTGGAAGTGCTTTTATTAGGGAAGTTATTGATGAATGTGATCGGAAAAAAAGACCAACATATCTCGAGACGTCAATGGAAAAGAACATTCCATTTTATAAAAAATTCGGCTTTGAGATTTTCCAATCCCTGAATCTTACCTATACACTTTACCAGCTACGTAGAGTTTAAACATCAATTTTTTATGATTTGATTTTACTGTTCCAAATGGAATAGTTGTGATGTTTTCTTAAATGCGAGTGCTATGTATTTCCTAGATACGAAAATGCACATGGTTACTTTTTTAATAACCATGTTTGAAATAGTTATGCTTGTTTTTCAGGTTATCTATTTCCTTCAAAGACCGACAGACAAGAGCAGGCTGCAATATCTGATATTGCTAGTTTGCCTGATTGTGTATAATGTTTGTAGTGGCCTCTTCACAGACCCAAACATTTCCCATTCCCACCACGATTCAAACCATAGTTGCTTACCTAGTGGGCTTCATCATGTCTATGTATGTGATTTACTATTTTTATAAAGTATTTGATTTAAAACATCTTAAATTTTTTGCCACCTACGGTTTATTGCTTTTCCTTTTCCTTCCATTTGCTTTTCTTTTTGTCGTTCCATTCCTTCTTACCGGTGATTCACGTTTAAGCGGAAAGCTTACTGTGGTAATTCCATTTTTTTATGGATTGGGTTTTATATACAGCGTAACCCGCGCCTTGTTAATTAAATTCAACATTCACAGAAAAGAAGGAAAGTTAATTGATGATGCATTGTATCAACATGCAGTAGTCGCTTATATTTCAATGGTATGTTGGGCAGCGTTACCTGTAATCGTTTTCTTTGGGGGATTTTCAAGTTTTAGAACAATCTGTAACCAACGCTGGCTTCCTAATGATGACAATAATTTATGTGAAGTCAACCATAAAACAGTCCCGTAAGGAATATCTTCAACTCATTCAATCCGAGAGAAGTCTTAAGGAACTTAACAGTGATTTGAAACGAAAAGTAAAACGGAGAACTAAAAAGCTTGAGCGATTAATGGAAGAACGGAAAACAACGTTTATTAACCTTGCTCACGAAACGAAAACACCACTTACTCTTATCAATAATTATTTGAATGAGTATATCGAGAAAAAGGGCAATAGCGAAGAAATGCAAATTATCAAAAGTAACATTGGAAGGCTTACCAATGATATTGTAAATTTCTTTGATGTTGAATCCTATGAAAAAGGTTTTTACAGGTGAAAATATAAATAAAGAATGTAGTATCATTTCTTTAGGCGTTGAGAATAACATTAAGGAATGGCAATTGAATATTTATAATGAGATTGATAGTTGGGTTAATAGTTGATATTATTCATTGACATTGTTTTGAATTGGTTTTCAAGGTTTAAGGTTTTAAGATTTTTGGATAGTCCTCGAAATATAGATGATCGGTAGAAAGTTTCGATAACTCTTCATGCACTCCAAAATTAAAGGTCAAAAGGGTAACGTTGATTTGATCGTCATCTTTTCTAGCGATCTGTATTGCAGGAACAAAATCAATATCACCGGAGGATAGAACAATGTTATATTCTTTCATTGCATAGTAGACCAAATGTGATCCAATAGCAACATCAACTTGCTTTTGTGACCCACCTTCCATTTTATAAAGATTAACAATGAAGCCAGCTTTTTTCATGGTGAAATAGAATTGATTTAACCCGAAGTCTACACCATAAGAATCAACACTATTAAATATGATTGGAAGACAAGGGCTTTTAAATTTGTCTTCTAAAAATTTCTTAGTCGCTATATAGTCAACTTTGCCGCGACCTTTACTTGCTTTCGTAACATAGCCAACATCAATGAGCCATACTAAATTCATTTGCTCAATATAGCCATTTATGATTTCAGATACCTCCAACTTCAATTATCTATAAGTGCTTTCCACATAAGAAGTAAATTCTGGCGCTAGGTAACTCTGGGTGGCGATGCAGTGTCTTGTCAAAAGACTACGGCATAAAATTCAATGAGCCTTCGGCCTTTTATTCTTTTCAAATTTATTCCGTTTCCTTTTGACAAGCCAGCCACCCTTCGTTGGGGGTGCACCATAATTTAAATCTTATGATTATGGAAAGCACAAATGAAAACAAACAATTTGAAGTAGCAGAGATTCAGCTATCCTACAAGTCCAAAGTAAAAGCGTCATAAGACCGAAGATTTCAAGCTCAAAGGATGCTGAAAAAATTCTCAGAGAATCCTGGGATTCAGATAAACTTGAATTGGTTGAACAGTTTAAGATTCTTCTGGTTAACAGAGCCCATAAGGTTCTTGAAGTATTAGAAGTTTCACAAGGTGGCATCGCAGGCACAGTAGCCGACCCTAAAATTATATTTGTGAGCGCACTTAAAGCGGCAGCTTGTGGAATCATACTATCTCATAATCACCCATCAGGAAATCTGAACGCTAGCCAGGCTGACATTGACCTTACAAAGAAATTGAAAGAAGCCGGAAGGTTTCTAGAAATTCAGATTCTCGATCACATCATTATTACCAGCGAGAAATATTTCTCTTTCGCTGATGAAGGGCTCTTGTAGCCTTTTTTGATTTTTTAGAATGAAATAAATCTCTCACAAGTTGGTACGAACTTGTGAGAGGTGAATTTTATTAAGTTTTACTATAGCTGTTTGTAGACCAATTACCGAGATTAAAAACCAATAAGTATAAATGGAGCCCAGTAGTATGGGGCAGATGTTTGATCATTGTTAAGTAATGACAGCTTCGCTTTCTTAAGGTTTTCACTAAATCCTGCAGATTTGTTTTCAAGAAATTCGTTATAGAAATTTTTCATCAATAAGGAAGTTGATTCATCAGCAACACTCCAAAAAGAAACCATTACAGTTTTTGCCCCGGCATAGATAAGTGCTCTTGATAAACCAATAACACCTTCTCCTTTGGAAATTTTTCCTAATCCTGTCTCGCAAGCAGAGAGGGTGACTAGATCTGCATCTAACGCTAAGTTATATATCTCGCCAGCAAAAAGATTACCATCTTCAGAATTTTTATTGGATTGTAAGTAAATGCGTGATAGTTCAGGACTTTTCTCGTCAACAATACCGTGTGTGGCAAAATGAAGTAGTGCGTAATTTTTAAGTGCGCCCGACTTAATTAATTTTTCATTTGCTTCTTCATTTGTATAAAGTACTTTATTCAAATTTTTATTGGTGAATAGATTAGCTATCTCTTTTACTTCTGCTGCTGTACCAGGCAGTTCGTTTAAATTATCCTTTTCAGGGAAGGTAATAGGAGCACAAAGAAATATAGAAGGTGATTTCGAAATGTTATCTTTTGATTTTTGAATTAATAAGCCAGCTGAAAATTCATAATGGACACTATACCTTTTTAACAAATAAGGAAGGTCTTTGTAATTGGTTATGTCATTAGTATTTTTTGTCAAAAGCGTTTCGAAAGGAATGATATTTAATCGACCTGTAGGAAGGATGATGATATCTTTTATGTTGTTAGATATTTTTGGAATCAAAAGTCTATACAACAATTTTGCTGACTTAATGTAAACCGCTTGATCATTAAAGAACAAGCTATTTCTCAATCCCGTGATGTACTTATCAAACTCCTTTGGTAAAGCATTGTCTACAACACTAAAACTCTTCTTTTTTATAATGAAAGTGTAGAGCCTCCCATTTTTATCATCTATGAAGTAACTTAAAATGGCAGACTTAGCATCAAGCAAAGATTGTATTTGATTTATTGATGGGGCTGTAGAATTAAATTTAAGATTGAAATACGCTGGATATTCCCTCTCTAATTTTTTTGTAAAGGCTTCATAATTTCGATTAAGGCTAAAAGATGTTTGACGTAACGACTTTTCTTCCTCAGCAGTAGGTTTTTGTGCAAGCTTTTGCGTGCATAAGGCTATGGCTGATTTTAAATTATTTTCTTGTTCAAGCATAGTAGCAGGTATGCCAGCAAACGACTTTGCTTCAGAATCAGCAATGGCTTCAAGTAAGACTGCTGATTTGCTCTTTTCAGCAAAGAAAAAAGCTTCTTGGAAATACTTCTTCTTTTGTAAAGCATTCAAACCCGTGTTATAGGCAATGCGAACACCATCACTATAAACTTCGTTAGCAATAATTCCTAATGAAATCTTGTCGCTTTCATTGCTGATTTGCTGGCGTAGTTTGTCAATAAGCGTGTCACAGGTATGTAGTAATTCAAGTGATAGGGTGAGATCTTTAAATTTTAGGCTCTTACCGTAATACTTAGATTCAAGCGCTTCGGCTTTAAATAAAAGTGAGTAGAGGAGTACGTTTCCGTTATAGAACCCTTTGAGTATCGGAATGCTGCTGATGTTATTGCTTTCAAATCCATTAACATTTGCTATTAATGCTTGTTGATAATAATTCAAGGCTTCATCGTAATGATTAGTAGATAGTTTAATATTACCAATGGCATTCATAACCCGAGCTACATCGGGATGTTTTTTTCCATAGCTATCTTGATAGACTTTTAATGCCCGTTCATAGTATCCAAGCGCTGCCTTCTGATCGCCCATTTTTAAATACGTCTGAGCAAGATTTGACAGAACGAAAGCTTTTGATGGATGAGCGTTTTTATGAATCTTATTCCAGATTGCTAATGCTGCTTCAAAACCATTAACTGCATCACCATACAATTCAAGGTTGCGATAGATAACCGCAATGTTTGTATTTGCAATGGCAATTTTTGGATGGTCGTTTTCGTGAAGTTTTTTATATATGGATAGCGCTTTCTCATAATACGACAATGCTTTATCATTATCTCCTTGGAAACTATACACTAAGCCTAAATCATTATACGAGGCAGCAATAAGCTCATGAGTTTCTGGTAGCTGACTTTGACGCAATGTTAAAGCTTGTCTTAATTGCTCTTCGGACTGTGTATTTTTTCCTGAATTGAAATAAGATTGGCCCAAATAAGATAAAGCTTGCGCTGCTTCAAGACTTTTAGATTTCCCTACTTTTTCAAATTGAAGCAATGCTTGCTGAAGGGTTTCCAAAGCCAGGTCTGTCCTTCCTTGATTGAGATACAAAAAACCTTTTGTTGTCTGCGTTATCGATTGTAGAAAATCAGTGTTTGTTTTTCCCTTAACTTCTAACTCCATCGTACGAAGTATTTCCTCAGCTTCATCGAACTCCCCAATTCTAATAAGACATTCAATTTTTCTGTTCTGTAGTAGAACCTTTGTATTTATATCTAAATTTTGAGTTAAGCTTTTATCTATAAGATTAATGGCTTGCGTGTAATTGGCATCCATTAATAAGGCGTCAACTTTTGTTAATGTTGTTTGCCCAAAGACTTGAAGACATAGCAGGAGCAGAAAGCCGGTAAGAATATTTTGCCTCATGTTTAAAACCTATAAACGTAGCTCAGGGTTGTAACAAGTTCTCGTGTGAGTCCATCTGGATTTTCATCACGTTGAATTAACTTTCTGCCAACAAGCATTTTGATCCCCGATCTCACGTTAAAATTATAACCGGCTGTTATAATGCCTGACATGGCTAATCCCACCGCGCCATTTGGTTTAATTACTTTGCCATTATCTAGAATTTGATCATTTGTAATCCTGTATATTGGAAGCAATCCAATACTAAAATTCATTCTTGAAAATCTAAAATTTCGCTCTACCCTAACCATTACATCCGTACCCCTTTTCAGTTGTTTTGCTTTAGGATAGCGGCGAACATAATCTCCTTCGCTTGGATCGGTACTCACCCAATTTGACCAGAGAAACTGATTATTATTTTTATTAAAAGGATGTTGTATGCCGGTAGCGAACAACCAACTTCTACTTATTAAAGAAATTCCCGTTATAAAATCATAAGTGCCTAAACTGGTTTGATAATACATAGGAAGTGGACCTTGTTCGGTTTGTTTATCAGATTTATTGGTTGGTATTTTTCCACCCACAGTAAGGTTCACATCAAATTTTTCATTGCTATAAAGGCTTCGTGTAAAACACAATGATATATCGCCCATGCCTGAAGTATTTGCCAACCTACCTGTTATGGCCTGATAAGGAAGTTTTACCTGGAAGGACGTTTTGTTATTCAAACTAAAATTAAGGTCGGCGGTTGCTACATAAATAATGGGTGTAAGTGTCGTTGTTCCACGATAGAAACTAACCTCCATAGAGCGAAGCTTGAGTTTGACTTTTTTATTAAAGGGTTGATCAGGTTTCATAGCACCCATGGTACAGAATCCCGCATCGCTGCATCCCTGCGCATGTACTTTAACAGTAACCAGTATACTAACAATTAGGAATGCTTGTAAATTTCTAATCATATAGATGTTGCAATAAGCTAATTTAATGAAAAACAATTTAGCAATTGTATACTATTTGAATCTATACTTGATCTTCTGGGGATAATAGCAAGCTTGTGGTTGTAGTTCTCTGGTTTTCCTTAAAATAAAAAAGAGCTCTAAACATAATGTCAGAGCTCATCTATTTTAAAGAGATCCACTTACATACCTAAAGCTTGATTTTCTATTGATGCAAGCTCTAGCATCTTCTCGTATTCGGCAGGAGTTAAATCATTATAGAAATAATGTACTGGGTCCACTCGTTCATCGTTAATAAGAACTTCATAATGAAGATGCGGTGCTGTTGATAGTCCCGTATTGCCAACATAGCCAATAAGATCACCACGCTTAATATTTTGACCCATACGCACGGCGAATTCGTGCATGTGTGCATATCTGGTTTTATATCCAAAGCCGTGGTCAATTTCTACCACTTTACCATAACCGCTAAATTTAATAGCAACATCCAACACCTTTCCATCCGCAGTAGCATAAATTGGCGTTCCTATCTTCGCGGCAAAATCAATTCCTCCATGCATCTTTTTTACTTTGTAAATGGGGTGAACGCGTAACCCAAAACCAGATGCAAGTGCAAGCAATTGTTTATTTGAAATGGGTTGTATAGCAGGAATAGCAGCAAAGAGTTTTTCTTTCTTTTCAGCAAGCTTAATAACATCATCTTGTGATTTACTTTCGATGTAAACTTTCCTTTTAAGATGATCTACTTTTCCTAGAAGTTCCATTATTATATCTTCGTGAAGAAGGTGCTTGTCTTTGATGTCTTTATAACGGTCGTAACCGCCAACACCTGCTTCTCTTACACTTTTGTCAATGGGTTCCGCACCTAATATTTTACGATAAATATTATCATCTCTGTTCTCAACATCCGCCAATACTTCATTCATTCTTTCAACCTCCTTCGCAAGACTTTCAATGAAGAACTCTTGTTCAGTTAGCTTATTGCGTTGCATGAGTTCTTTAGGAGACTCGAAGTAGTTTACATAGAGAATCACCAATACCACAGCCATGGCTGTAATTAATGAGAATATACCCAACGCGTTGAGTACAATATCACTTTTCTTAGCGCGTACGCGTTCGTACTTGCAGGTCTCCGTATCGTAATAGTATTTAATTCGTGCCATTCTACTTACAATTATAATGTTTGTGGCCGAAAAGGCTTAATAACCTTGTCGTTACATTCAATAAAAGGGCCTTCCAACAAGTCAATACAATAGGGTATTGCTGGAAAGACTGCATCTAGGCATTGCCTAATAGCCTTGGGCTTGCCAGGTAAATTTACAATTAAAGTTTGATTACGTATACCTGCAGTTTGTCTGGAAAGTATCGCCGTAGGTACATAAGTAAGGCTTGTAGATCGCATAAGTTCTCCAAAACCAGGCATCATCTTATTACAAACGGCTTCCGTAGCCTCAGGGGTAACATCTCTTTTAGCAGGTCCAGTGCCTCCCGATGTGATAATTAAACAACATTTCTTATCATCAGCCATATCAATCATCGTTTGTTCAATGAGATGCTGTTCGTCAGGTATAACAGCGTATTCTCTATCCCACGGACTTGTCAGATATTCATTCAATGTTTCTACAATTACTTTACCTGGCACATCTTCATAGATGCCTTTACTTGCTCGATCTGAAACATTGATAATGCCAATTCTGATCTTCATTTAATTAATTTGATTAGGTAAAGTTTTAAGTTCCAATTAGAGTTTTACACACTACATCTGCCTAGTCAAAATTATTTTATGTTTTGGGCATTGATCCAATATTTATATATCCTCTCCTAACTGGATAACTTCTATTGATACAGCTCAACGTAACTTGGGAACCGTTCATCTTAAACAATCTGGAACCGGGAAGTGAGCGTATTGGAACCACCTAACTACTTTTCCTTCCCTTTTTGAATACTTGTCGTCCCTTATTGACACCTTGTCTTATTTCTTTTTGTTTTTCTGCTGGTAATGAAATAACCTCCTTACACGCTTCGGAACAACAACCATGGAATTGAGCCGCACATGTTTTACATTGAATAAAAAGGAGATGACAGCCATCATTCTTGCAGTTGGTATGATCGTCGCAGGGGCTGCCACATTGGTGGCATGAACTAATGATATCATTAGAAATTCGCTCGCCTAATCGTTCATCAAACACGAAGTTTTTTCCTATAAATTTATTTTCTAATCCTTGTTCTTTTACCTGTCTTGCATACTCTATTATGCCTCCATTAAGTTGAAAGACATGTTTAAAACCTCTGTGTTTCATCCATGCACTGGCTTTTTCACACCGTATACCGCCGGTACAGTACATTATAATATTTTTGTCTTTTTCTGTTTCCAGAATTTTCTCTACCACCTGAAGCTCTTCGCGAAAAGTATCTACATCTGGGCAAATGGCATTTTTAAAGTGCCCAACTTCACTTTCATAATGATTGCGCATATCAACAATAAGCACATCAGGATTCTCTGTTAACTTATTAAAATCAAGTGCATTTAGATGCTGACCAGAATTGGTTACATCAAAGGAGGCATCGTTCAATCCATCGGCAACAATTTTTGATCGTATGAGTATTTTTAATTTAAAGAATGACTTACCGTTGTCATCTACAGCAATATTTAATCTTACTTGATTTAAGAAAGGAATGCTATTAATGTGCTCTTTAAAAGATTCAAAATTGCTAGTGGGAACACTTAGTTGGCCATTAATCCCCTCGGTCGCGACGTAGATCCTTCCCCATACACCAAGTGCATCCCACGCCTTATAAAGCTCATTTCTGAACTCCGTCGTGTTTTCTATTTGGTGATATTTATAAAAAGATAGCGTTATGCGGCTTAAACTAGGGGATTGGGATACCCTTTCCTTCAGCACTTTACCTTCAATTTTATTATGTAGTGTCATAGTCTATTGGGTTCTTTTGCTGGAAAAACCAATGACCGCAAAAATAAGTCAAAAAGAGGAGCGAGGAAAGCAGACGTTAAATTAGGTTTAAGCGCGCGACTTCTTGGCTAGAGTTTAGCTTTCAATTCGCCACGTATTAAGCTATTATACTCCTCGCAAGTAAGAATGCCATGCTCATTGCAATAGGGACATGTCTTATATTCATCATTGAAAGCGCCTTTTTTAATAATTACATGCCCACCTTTGCATACCGGACACGTCACTTTGCCCGATGGGCCGCAATCGATATCATAACTAACTGACATTACTTCCGCTGCTTTTTTAATTTCTTTCGATTTCTCCTTGAGAAATTCTGCTTCGGCCTGCTTTAATACCAAGACTGCTTCATTGGAGAATTGCCCGTTTGTTCCTTTTAATTGAATGTATTTGTTAAGCCAGTCAATGCTTTGTTTGTATTTATTCTGGTAGAATGAATTCTTTCCAAAATAAAAAGTGAGATCAGAGGGGACACTTTTTATATTATTCAACACATACATAAACTTCGCATCAGCCTCTTCATATTTACTCATATCCATATAATACACACCCGAGTCTAATTGACGCATTAGCTGTGCTTTTTTGATTTGCTCTTGTGCGCGTAAATATTCTTGTGTTTGATTTTGTCCAAAGAGTAAGACTGTGTTCAAAACAATGCAAAGTGTTAGCAAATACTTTTTTATATATCGTTTCATACAGTTTTCACTATCCATAATAATACAAATTTCATCTATGAGATTTATAGTTGGGATCTAACGCTACGTAATGAATTAGCTTCGCAGACGTTATGATGCTTATAACAACAATAATAGTTTCATTTATATTTTTCCAATCTTTTTGGAACAGGATCATATCCATGCGTGCCCCATGGATTACATCGCACAATTCTTTTAGCTCCGAGCCACATACCTTTAATTGGTCCCCATTCTATTATAGCCTCTATCGCATACTGTGAACAAGAAGGCGTATGTCGGCAATGTGTGCCTAGCAGGGGCGAGATTGCATACTGATAAAAGCGAATAGGAAGTATAAATATTTTTTTAAACACAAAACTCATTCAATACTAAAACTCATATTACCACTTTTTCCATCCATCAGTTGAACGCCCAATGCTTTTAAATCATCACGAATTTTATCTGATAGTGCAAAATTTCTATCATTTTTTGCATTTTTACGCATTTCAATAAGCAAGTTTATAACGCCATTTAATAGATCCTGGTTGTGTTCTTCCTCTTCTTTAAGGCCAAGCACATCCTCCATAAATGAAATGTACGTTCGGCTAAATGTAGTAAACGCGTCGCCATCAAGATGACCCAGCGGGGTATTTCCAGATTTAATATCATTGATACGGGCAGACATTTCAAAAAGAACGGCTAACGTTTTAGCCGTATTAAAGTCGTCGCTCATATTAGCGTAGCAAGCTTCTGTAAGTCGTAACATTTCTGCACTTAAATTTTTATCAGGAGAATTGCCTGTTACGGGTTTTAATTTCTTTAAATAGGAGAGGGCGTTAACTAGTTTCTTATATCCCTTTTCAGCAGCACTTAAGGCTTCGTTTGAAAAGTCAAGGGTGCTAGAGTAATGCGATTGTAGCATAAAAAATCGCACGGGCATTGGGCCATAACCTTTTTCTAACAGTGGGTGATTTCCTACAAATAATTCACGAGGTAAAAATGAATTGCCTAGCGACTTACTCATCTTTTGTCCATTGACGGTAAGCATGTTTGAATGCAACCAATACTTTACAGGAGATTTTCCAGTAGCACCAACAGCTTGCGCTATTTCGCATTCATGATGTGGGAATTTTAAATCCATTCCGCCACCGTGTAAATCAAATGTTTCGCCGAGGTATTTTGTACTCATTACGGTGCACTCAATATGCCAACCAGGAAATCCATCACTCCATGGCGAAGGCCACCGCATTATATGGTAGGGTGAAGCTTTTTTCCATAGGGCAAAATCTACCTTATTCCGTTTTTCATCTTGACTATCCAGCTTACGACCGCTTTCGAGAAGATCTTCTAACACTCTCCCGGAAAGAATACCATAGTTATTTTTTTCATTGTATTTGGTAACATCGAAGTAGACAGAGCCATTAACTTCATAAGCAAGGCCATTGTCTATTAGCTTATTTATAATTTGAATTTGTTCAACTATATGTCCTGTAGCCGATGGCTCGATGCTAGGAGGTAAGATGTTGAATTGCCGCATTACTTCATGGAAGCCTTCCGTATAGTGTTTCACTATCTCCATAGGCTCCAATTGCTCTAACCTTGCCTTTTTAGCGATTTTATCCTCTCCCTCATCCGCATCATTTTCCAAATGCCCAACATCGGTAATGTTGCGGACATAACGCACTTTATAGCCCAGAAATCTTAAGTACCTTGAAACAAGGTCAAATGTGAGAAACGTGCGTACGTTGCCTAAGTGTACATCATTATATACGGTAGGGCCACATACATACATGCCTACATAATCGCGGTTTAGGGGTTCAAACACTTCTTTTTGGCCTGTAAGGGAATTAGTAAGTTGAATGGGATGCTGTTTATGTTGACTCATAGTAAATTGAAAAGGCTGAAATTAGTATGAAATCAGGAATTTCAATATATTAAGATAGATGTAGAATTATTCATTTACACTCGTTCTATCTACAAATAAATGCCATCTACCACGTTTGAAATTATTTACGTTTAATTTTTTCTTTAATCAAAAGACAAACCTTACCTTCGAAAAAATCTTACATTCCCAAATTATGTTTGGGTATGAGGGAATTGCCAATTTAATAACCAAACCAAATTTTTATGAAGAAAAAATTTACAGCTTGTCTATTCTTCTTCGCAGCATGCTTAGCATTTAGCAGTTGCGAAGATAAGGAACCACCTAATCCTCCGAAATCTACCCTGTCGGTGGATAAAACTACTGGGAAGGCTTTTGAAACCGAATTTACATTTACCATTGATCAGGTAAATGCTGACGCTATTGCCTTACTACCATACGGTAAAGAAAACGGATCTTGGGGTGGCGTTCCTGTAACCTCGTTTACCGGTGGTAAAGCCAGTGTTAAATTTAAGTATCAGCAAGTTGGAACTTTTAATGTTGTGGTTGTTACCAATAATCATAATGATAACGGTGACGCCGTCAATACTTATTCTGATCCTATCGTTGTAACGATTTCCAGTGATAAGAATCAGATCACAGCCTTCTACTTTGATAAGATTAGTGATCCCGCTAATACTGTTATTGATCAGACAGCAAAAACCATAGTGGTTAGAGTACCTTATGAAGCTGATGCTACTACGCCAACTAGTCTTGATAAGTTAAAAGCACCAACATTCACTTCGGATGCTTTTAGTACAGTAACGGCTAAAGGCAAAGAGCAAAAAAGCGGTGAAACTGTTGTAGACTTTTCAATTCCCGTTGTTTATACCGTTACAGCGAATGATGGAACAGTGACTAATTATACAGTAACTGTTACGATTGCTGACATTGAGCAAAATACAGATGTGAAAGAAGTAAAAGGTAAAGAAACCAGCAAATCTGCAAAAGATAAGGTGATACCTGCATACATAAGCAATACAGATAATATTATTGTATTATATGATGTTTATGGAACTACAGCAGCTCAATTCGATTCAATTGCTTTTGAATATACGCTTGATGGTACCTTTGCTCATGCAATTTTAAGTGGCCAAACTGCGCACTTGAAACAAGGAGAAGTACTCAACCTGACCACCTCTAAAACACTAACTGTTTATTCTCAAGATTCAGTTGCTACAAAAGAAACGTGGAAGATTTATGCAGTACAAGCTCCTTTATTAACGCTGACTTTTGATGAAAAGGATCCATTAATCACAGGAAAAAATGACAACTTCGATATTGAAATGAAAGTTTTAAAGGAAGGAACTGTCGACACTAAAATGTATCATACTAAAGGGGTGATTACTTTACCAACTGGCGTAGTATTTCAAAGTGTTACAGTTAATGGTAATCCAATTGATTTGACCGCGGGTGCGAATCTCAACTTTGCGACAGACCAAAAATTTGTTATAACGGTTCAGGATAACAGCAATGGTGGAATTATCTACAGTGTTACCTACACAGCTGCTCTGAACGAGTTCTAAACCTAACTTCGAAAAAATAAGATGAAAAAATTATATAAAAATTTATTGAGGCTAGTTATCGTTATGGGGGTTATGGCCCTCGGTACGGTATCTTATGCTCAAATTAGTATTTCAGGTACAGTGTTGGATGACACGAACCAGGCAATTCCAGGAGTAAATATCCTTGAAAAAGGTACGACAAACGGTACAACCACAGACGCTCAAGGTAAATATGTTATCAACGTTTCCAATGGAGATGCAGTTTTGACGTTTACATTTATTGGCTATGCAACTCAGGATGTTAGTGTTACTAATCGCACAGTGATAGATGTTAGTTTAGCAGCAGATGCAACAGCTCTTCAGGAAGTGATCGTAACTGGTTATACCAGTGAAAGAAAAGCGGATATTGTTGCGGCTGTTTCTACAATCTCAAATAAAAATACTGTTGCCATTCCTGTTTCAAATGTAGAGCAGGCTATTCAAGGCCGTGTAGCTGGCGTTCAGGTTATTACCTCAGGACAGCCAGGTGCTACGAGTCAGGTACGTATTCGTGGTTTTGGTGGATTTGCCAATAATGGCCCCTTGTATATTGTGGACGGTGTTCCTACAACCAATGTTGACAACCTTAATCCCAATGACATTGAATCAACAACCATTCTTAAAGATGCGGGTGCTGCTTCTATTTATGGTGCACGTGCAGCTGCAGGGGTAATTGTTTACACAACACGTCATGGCAGTAACGATGGTAAAATGCGTGTTACTTATGACATGAGTATGGGTCTGAACTTCCCTGGAAAGGGTATTGACATTCTCGATCCGCAACAAACAGCCAATAAAACATGGGAAGCTTTCAGAAATAGTGGACAGACTCCTAAGCATCCTCAATATGGTAGCGGTGCAAATCCGGTATTGCCAGACTATATTAACGTAGGCGTACAAGATAAAGACGGCAACTGGTCTGCACAAGGTGGAATCATGGAAGGTGATTCAAAAATTGCAGCTGCTACGGCTGCTTACAATGTTGATTTTGACAAAGGTGCTATTATACAAGTTGTAAAAGCAAACAAAGCCGGAACTGACTGGTATGGAGAAATGACTCGTGTTGCTCCTGTTCAACGTCATTCTATCGGCCTTTCTGGCGGCAATGATAGAAGTCATTACTATATTGGCCTTGGTTACTACAATCAGCAAGGTATTGTAATGAATCAATTTCTGAAACGTTACACCATGCGCATCAATTCGGAATTTAAGGTTGCTCGCGGTGTACGGATCGGGCAAAATATGCAAATCACATACAGAGACTCTCCACAAATTGGTGATCAGCAAAACGAAAACCAGCTAAATTTTGCTTACCGTATGAACCCAATTATTCCGGTTCATGACGAATTCGGAGGATGGGCGGGAACTCAGGCCCCTGGATTAAATAACCCAGCTAATCCTGTTGCTAATCTTACCAGACAAGGTTCAGATTACAATAAATCACAGTCATTAGGTTTCTTTGGAAATCTTTATGCGGAAGCGGATCTTATGAAAAATCTTACTTTCCGGTCTAGCATAGGTGGTACTTATGGAAACTCAAACTTTCAATTCTATACATTCCGCACGTATGAAAATTCAGAAAACAATGGTGCTTACAGGATAGATGAATCAGCTGGAAACTTTAAAAACTGGGTGTTTACAAACACACTTAGATATGACAAAAAGTTCGGCAATCATTCATTGAAATTGTTAGCTGGTTATGAAGCTGTTAAAACTGGTATGGGAAGAGGCATCAGCGGTTATGGTCTGAATCCTTTCACTAATGATCCTAACTATATTAGTATCTCTAATACACCGACACTTGGCCGTTCAGTTGATAGTGGTGCAGGCACACCTTCAACGTTAGCTTCTATCTTTGGGAAGTTGGATTACAGCCTTAATGATAAGTACTATATTAGTGCAACTGTACGTCGCGATGGTTCTTCAAGATTCGGTTCAAACAACAGAACAGGTGTGTTCCCCGCTATAACAGGTGCCTGGAGAATTTCTAGTGAAGACTTTATGCCAAAAGGTAGTTGGTTGAATGACCTGAAAATTCGTGCTGGTTGGGGTGTAATGGGTAACCAGAATATTATTCCGACTAATCAATATACCCTTTATTCAGGAAGCCCAAGTACAGGATATGATATTACTGGGGCCAACGGATCGGTAACCAGTGGTATCAGACAAAATCAGGTTGGAAACCTTAGTGGTAAATGGGAGAAAAACATCACTACCAATATTGGATTGGATGGAACTTTCATGAATGGAACTTTGGATATTATTGTTGATGTATGGCACAAGAAAACAACTGAACTTCTATTCACCCCAGAAGTACCAGCAACAGGTGGCGTATATCCCCAAAATCCAACCATTAACATAGCAAGTATGGTTAATAAGGGAATTGATCTTCAGATCATTAAAAAAGTGAATGTTAATAGTGACCTAAATTTATTAATCGATGCGAACATTTCACCCTATAAAAATGAAATTACTAGCCTCGCTCAAGGTGTAGATTATTTTGAGGGTGCTGCATTCCGCAATTTGCATTTTGTACGTAACCAAGTTGGGCAACCAATTTCAGCTTTCTATGGTTACAAGACGGTTGGTTATTTCAGAGACGCTGATGATGTTCAAGCTTCTGCTAAGCAACCTGGTGCTGCACCAGGTCGTTTTAAATTTGCCGACATTAATGGCGATAATATTATTGATCAAAACGATAGAACCTTCATAGGTAACCCGAATCCTAAATTTACCTATGGCTTCAACGTAACTGCTAATTATAAGAACTTTTCATTGGAAGCGTTTTTGTATGGCAAGTCCGGTAATGACATCGTTAACTTCTCAAAATGGTATACTGATTTTTATCCGTCATTCTCAGGCGCTGCCATCGGAGAACGTGCGCTTAATTCTTGGACTGCAGAAAATCCCGATGGTGCAAAAACTCCGATCTTTGAAACAGCAGCTAACTTCAGCACTAATGGAGAAGGTAATTCCTGGTATATTGAAAAGGGATCATATGCGCGACTTAAGAACCTCCAATTAAATTATACTGTACCTAGTGCACTACTCGGTCGCTACGGTATTCAAAGGTTGAGGGTATATATACAAGCTGTTAATTTATTTACTATTACAAAATATCAAGGAAAAGATCCTGAAGTTGCTTCTAGCGTTGACACAACTTTAGGTGTTGATGTTGGTAATTACCCATCGACAAGAATTTATTCTCTTGGTTTAAATCTTGGCTTTTAATAGTAAATCATAACTAAATATAAATTATGAAAATAAAATTTAATCTAACTAAAACGCTCTACTGGCTTGTGCCAGTCTTGGCGATGAGTGTGTACGCATGCAGCGATACCTTTCTTGATCAACCTGCCGCAGGCACATTGAGTGATGAACAGATAACTAGTGAAAAAGGGGCTAACCAATTACTTATCGGTGCCTATGCCGCATTGAAAGGCGGTATCACAGGTGGTGACGCATGGTCGGCATCAAATACCGGCTGGGTTTTTGGAAGTGTTGCGGGTGGTGATGCCCATAAGGGTTCTGATGCGGGTGATCAATCGGACATCAATTCGATTGTAACGTTTACTGCTAACCCTACGAATAGTTATTTTCGGGGCAAATGGATTACAGACTATGAAGGCATAGGACGTTGTAACGCCACCATTAAATTGGTAAATAAGTTAACAGCCGAACAAATCAGTGATGCCAGCAAGAAGCGTATTATTGGCGAAGCTCGATTCTTGAGAGGTTTTTATCATTTTGAACTAGTAAAAATGTGGGGCAAGGTTCCTTATATAGACGAAACCGTTGATTATAACCTTGGAAATTTTTATGTGTCTAACACCGCCGATATACTTCCAAAGATTATTGAAGATTTTCAAGCAGCTTATAATAATCTGGCAGAAAGTGGATTAGAAACAGGTAGAGCTAACAAGTGGGCAGCTGGTGCTTATTTGGCCAAAGCGCATATATTCAATAAAGCTTACAGCATAGCACTTCCTATCCTAACTGACGTAATAAACAAAGGAATGACGCCAACTGGCGTGAAGTATGGTTTGAATGACACGTTCTACGATAACTATAATGGTCTGAACGATAATAATAAAGAATCTGTCTTCGCGTACCAGGCTTCCATTAACGATGGTTCAGGTGCAGGTAATGCCAATCCTGATTTGGTACTTAACTTTCCTTATACAAATGGACCTGGTGGATGCTGCGGTTTCTTTCAGCCTTCATTTGATCTGGTTAACTCATACCGTACAACTGCCGGTGGACTTCCGTTGATAGATGGTTCGTATAACGTGGGCGCAAATCAAGTTAAAGATGATCAGGGCAAAGCTGCAACAGAGGACGTTGTATTAGATACCGATCCTTTGGATCCACGTCTTGATTGGACTGCTGGTCGTAAAGGAATTCCTTATTTAGATTGGGGTAATCATGGTGGAAAGTCATGGATTCGTGATCAATCTTACGGTGGCCCTTACTCGCCAAAGAAGAATGCATTTCCTAAATCAATTCAAGATCAAGTTGCTGATGGTAGTTCATGGACTAAAGGGTATACTTCACTAAACTATCCTTTAATGAGATTTGCAGATGTATTATTATTAGCTGCAGAATGTGAAGCCGAGGCTGGGAGTATACCTATGGCACTTGACTATGTTAACAGAATCAGAAATAGAGCTGCTAACCCTGATGGATTTGTTGTTATATCTACTAACAAAAAGCAGAAAACCGATTGGGAGGCTTACTTGGATAAATCTGCGGGTCGGAAGCCGGCAGCAAATTATGTTATTAAGCCATATACCATAGGTGATTTTTCTAATAAAAATGAAGCTTTGAAACGAATTCACTTCGAACGTAAACTTGAATTAGCAATGGAAGGTCATCGCTTCTTTGATCTGGTTCGCTGGGGTGAAACCACGGCTTCAAATCCTATTGGAAATCCGGTTAACCTACAAGCTTATCTTACCTATGAAGGTACACGTCTTAAAAGTTATGAAGGCGCTAAGTTCACTGTCGGAAAGAATGAAGTTTATCCAATTCCACAAGGTCAAATCGACTTAATGAATAATGGTTCAAAAGGTGGCGAGCCTATCTTGATTCAAAACGCAGGTTATTAATTAGTAACCTTATTAAAGCGGAGACACTACTGTCTCCGCTTTTTTTATGCCTATTTTTGTTTGTATGAATGTCTATGCAATGAGAATTTTTAAGTGTCTAATAATCTTTCTGGTGGTGATACTGTTTATTGGATGCCAAAAAAAGGAGGATAAACTTTTTTCCAGATTACCTTCAGATGAAACAGGAATAACGTTTTCAAACACGATTGTAGAAAACGACAGCTTTAACATTCTTACACATGAGTACATTTATAATGGTGGAGGTGTAGGTGTTGCCGATTTTAATAATGACGGCTTATTAGATGTTTTCTTTGCGGGAAACCTAGTACCTAACCAGATCTACTTGAATAAGGGAGATTTTAAATTTGAAGATATAACTGATAAGGCAAATGTGAATAAGCCAGGCAGATGGAATTCTGGAGTAGCTGTAGTGGATATCAATAATGATGGATGGATGGACGTTTATGTGTGCGCTACCATGAAGGAAGATTCAGCTGATCGTAGAAATATGCTGTTTGTCAATCAAGGCCTCAATCAGGAAGGTATACCCGTATTCATTGACAAAGCAAATGATTACAAAATTGATGATGATGGCTATAGCACATCCTCAGCATTCTTTGATTATGATCGGGATGGTGACCTAGATTTATATGTACTGACAAACCAAAGACTTACAAAGGTTCCAACGAACTATCGTCCCAAGATTGCTGATGGATCTTCACCTAACAATGATCGGTTGTATAGGAACAATGGTGATGGAACATTCTCCAATGTCACTAGCGAAGCTGGTATTGTATTAGAGGGATTTGGGTTAGGCCTTTCTATTTCGGATTTCAATCTTGATGGATGGCCTGATATCTATGTTTCAAATGATTATTTGTCAAATGACATTCTTTATATGAATAACCAAAATGGAACGTTTTCGAACAAAGCGCCTGTTTTCCTGTGCCATCAAAGTCAATTCTCCATGGGTAATGATGCAGCAGATATAAATAATGATGGGTTGCCAGATTTAATAACATTGGACATGTTACCGGAAACTAATCTGAGGAAGAAAACGACAATTAGTAATAAGAGTTATCAGACCTATATCAATAATGAAAAATATGGCTATGAATACCAATACGTAAGAAACATGCTCCATCTAAATGGTGGCCTTGATAAAGGTGTTAAGTTTTGTGAGATTGGCCAGCTTGCCGGAGTTCACCAGACAGAATGGAGTTGGTCTCCGTTGTTTGCTGATTTTGATAACGATGGAAATAGAGATTTGATTATTACAAATGGATTTCCAAAAGATGTAACCGATAAAGATTTTGGAAATTATCGTTCTAACGTGGGCGCCATTGCTACGAATGGCCAACTTAATGACTCTATCCCGGTGGTTCTAATTTCTAATTATGTTTTTAAAAATAACGGCGATCTTACCTTTCGAGATGTTACATCAAGTTGGGGCCTTACAGATAAATCCTTTTCAAATGGAGCGGCATTCGCAGATTTTGACAACGATGGTGATTTAGATTATGTAGTTAACAATATAAATGATCTTGCTTTTCTTTATAAGAATACTTTATACTCCGAAGAGAAAAAGAGCACTTTAAATACCTCATATCTCCGCATTAAATTGAAAGGAAGTGATAAGAATAGACAAGGTTTGGGTTGTAAAGTAACACTTCGCTACAATGGTGTACTCCAATATCATGAACACTCTATTTATCGTGGGTTTCTGTCATCCGTTGATGATGTAATACATTTTGGTTTGGATTCCGTCAAGAGCATTGACACAGTCTTGGTGCAATGGCCGGATGGCAGAATGCAAAATCTACTTAACGTTAAAGGGAATCAGCTTCTTGTTGTTGATTATAAAAATAGCGCTGAGATAGATTCAGTAAACACCAAAGTGCCTTCACAGCCTCTCATTCTGGCCAAGGTTAATAGATTGCCACATCTTCATTTAGAAGCCGATAAAATTGATTTTAATATCCAACGAACACTGCCACATAAATTTTCTCAAGCAGGCCCAGGTGTTTCTGTAGGCGACGTAAATAAGGACGGGCTTGAGGATGTAGTGATAGGAGGGTCAGTTAATTATCGACATTCTATTTATTTGCAAAAGCCAGATGGCTCATTTAAGATGCAAGGTGATGGTGTGTACGACATAAATAAGAAGGAAGAAGATTCAGGGTTATTGTTGTTTGATGCTGATAACGATGATGATCTTGATTTGTATATCGTCAGTGGAGGTGTCGAAAGCTTAGTTTCAAGTGTAGATTACCAGAACAGATTATACCTAAACGATGGAAAAGGAAAATTTAAGCTAGAACCGGAAGCGCTACCTAAAACCATTCAAGGGGGCTCATGTGTACGGGGAGCAGATTATGATGGAGACGGTGACGTTGATTTATTTATTGGTGGACGAGTTGTTCCAGGAAGCTATCCCCTTGCCCCAGACAGCTATCTTTTACAAAATGATAAAGGTCGGTTTTCTGACGTAACAGCAGCCGTATGTTCTGATTTAAGAAAGCCGGGGATGGTGACAGATGCACTTTGGTCAGATTTTGATAATGATGGAAAGGTGGATTTGATTTTGGCTGGTGAATTTATGTCCATTCAATTCTTTAAAAATGATGGTCATAAATTTAAAAGACTCAACACAACCGGAATTGAAAATAATATAGGTTGGTGGAGTAGTTTGACGGCAGGTGATTTTGATCGTGATGGTGATATTGATTATGTCGCCGGAAATCTAGGCCTGAATAACAACTATCAAGTAACACCAACACAACCTCTTAAAGTGTATTATAAAGATTTTGATAACAATGGAAGTATAGATCCAGTACTGGCATGCTATGTTAGAGAATCGATGGATGCTCTAGATAAGAAGTTGTATCCTATACCCTTCTGGGATGAATTAAATTCTCAGAGCCCCAAGTTTCGAAGGAAATTTTCAAATTTTAAAAAATATGGTAAGGCTACCCTTGAAGAAGTTTTAACCACCGAAGATCTTAAGGGAGCTTCTGTTTTAGAAGCGAATACATTGACTTCCAGCTATATTGAAAATCTGGGTCAGGGTAAATTAAAATTGTCAACTTTACCTATTTCGGTACAGGTTGCGCCAATTAATGGAATGATAACAGCCGATTTTGATTTAGATGGTAATTTGGATATTATCATGGTTGGAAATGATTACGGAAACGAAGTTTTTAACGGGAGATATGATGCGTTTACAGGAATGGTTTTATTAGGAAATGGCAAAGGTTCGTTTAAGGTAATGCCATCTTCTAAAAGCGGATTTTATGTTCCCGGAGATGCGAAAGCTTTAGTAAAATTAATTGATCATAAAAATCAAGAAATGTTTATTGCCTCTCAGAATAGAGATAGCTTAAAGGTTTTTACAAGAACAGGGCAATATGAGAGCAAGCAGAAAGTCATATCGGTAAAACAGAATGATAAATGTGCAACACTTATATATTTAGATAACACGCAAGAAAGAGTAGAATTTTATTTTGGTTCAGGGTATCTTTCACAATCAAGCAGAAAAATAGTGCTTCCTAAACATGTTAAGGCGGTAATTATTTATAATTCAATGGGTGGTTCACGAAAAATTTTGTAATTAAGTTCTTAGAATAATTCTTAGTGTTGAGAAAGTGTTCCAGTTTATTAGTTACCATAGTGTCCACTCATCCTGCTGAATAATATATTTTCCGAGTTACTGAATAATTTTTCAGGTTAATGCATGAAGAGATATATTTTTTGAACTCCTTCGGTTGCCATTTTTATTTAGGTGCACTCTTAAAAAATCATCTTAGTAGGTTCTATCAAAAGAGGCTCTAGAATTGCGGACCGCAATGTTTATTGAGTTGTTGAATGACATACTTACCTAACTCCGGTGAGTATATCTCTTCATGTTGGTGGATATAGAAATATACCTTTTCTATTCCTTGTTCTACCACTGCTGGATACGCTTAACCCATTCGTCAACTCTTGTATAGTCAGTAGGGTGGAGGCTATTACCTACGAAACGTATGAAGGCTTCGGGCGTTGAGAGGTACATGGGCACGCAGTCGCGTCGCCCTGAGGCATCGGTTATTATAGAACCAACCTTGTTCTCTTGTAACTTGCTGAAGACATCATTGAAAGCTATCTTATCAGCGTACCATTCTGGATTTCGTAATTCTATGAATAGCTTGATATATTTTAGTATTGATTTAATAAATGCTTCGATTGTGTTAATTGTTTTAGGGCTAAGTACTTTGTCCGTACCTTCATCATCTTGCGGCAACGTGAAGTTAATATTTGATAACAATTCCGAATCACGAGGCCAAATTCCATGGTACCAATAAAATATTTGAATGATGATCGATTTTTATAAGATTAATAAAGCTTAACTAAACTTGTCTTAAAATGATTTATACAAGAATAAGATGGTAGCATATTTCACATGAATTTAATTTATAATTGCACATGTTTACAGGTATAATTGAAGCCATCGGCGAGGTACAGGATATTACAAATGAAGGTACCAACAAACATTTCTTGTTTCAAAGTCCATTAAGTAATTCATTTAAAGTCGACCAAAGCATTTCACATAACGGTGTTTGCTTGACTGTGACAAAAATAGAAGGCAATACACATTGGGTAACAGCCATTCAAGAGACATTATTAAAATCAAATATCGGCGGCCTACGTATAGGAGATAAAGCAAACATTGAACGATGCATGCTTAACAATGGGCGTTTTGATGGACATATTGTTCAAGGCCATGTTGATCAAATTGGCATTATTAAAATGATTAATGAAGTAGGTGGGAGTTGGATATTTGAGATTGAATATGATGCAGCGCTCGGAAACGTAACTGTTGAAAAAGGATCTATCTCTATTAATGGTGTTAGTCTAACATGTTACAATTCAAAACAAAATGGGTTTACTGTTGCTATAATTCCTTATACGTATGAGCATACTAATTTTCACCAATTGAAAGTGGGATCGACGGTTAATTTAGAGTTTGATATTATTGGGAAGTATGTTAAAAGGTTACTTGCTAATTAAATTAGGGATTAGAATTTGGCGCTAGTAACTGTGCATTAGGAAATTAACCAAAGGGTAAAACTATAAACCATTTATTTCTTTCTTTTCCCCACTATTACCGCAAGCTTTCAGCTTGTGGTTAAAATATCGTAAGCTTTCAGCTTACTCACAAATTTAAATATCAATTAATCCGTCTACCTGCCTAATCTCTCACACCACAATGTAAGCGCACTATCAACCACGTCCCTTACCTATTGTAAAACTTCCGAATTTTGTGTTTGAGGTGAAGTGGGTTTCCACTTGTTGGGAAGTAGTTCCTGGTATAATACTCCCTAATATTCAGACCACAGGTTAAGGTAAAAAACTAACTTGTATA
>CAXSCR010000061.1:0-27569 GCA_964235605.1 uncultured Cyclobacteriaceae bacterium
TAACGGTCTGATAATCAAATACAATTAACGTCTTTTTTTTGTCGCTGAATCGCTGGAAAAGGGTGTTACAAATTCATCGTGCAAAGGCTGACCTTGATTGAGGTAGCTTTGTTTCGATGCACGGTTTTTTACGGCTTTTGGCATTTTTCCTAGCACTTGATTTTTAAAGATCAGCAAAAAATCCATGTCCTATTAAAATTTACAATGTTTTAAAGAATTTTAAACTTTTTCAGCAGACCCTAAATAGCTGCGATCGCTCGACGATCGCAGCTATTTAAGAACGAGGCAATCGCTATAAGCAAAGAAACTTATAACCTAAAACTTCCATTAGATTAGATGCAATGAAACCAACTCTATTTCCCAAACAACCTCGCAATATCAGATACCTTAAGGCCATCAAAATCATGAATACTCATATCTATCTCACCAAGCTCAGGTGCAGAATGCGTTGTCTTTACACCAATCACTTTACACCCTGCAGCTTTGCCCGCTTGCACGCCTGAAATTGAATCTTCAAATACAACACACTGCTCAGCAGGATAACCCAATGCCGCAGCACACTTAATATAAATCTCAGGATCAGGCTTGCCTTTAGTTACGAAAGACTCATCTAATATAGTCTGAAAATATTTTTGTGTATCCGTTTTTGTCAGCGTGAAATCTACGTTCTCATGTGGCGCCGAGGTTCCAACGGCCTTCGGAATATTCGCTTCATCTAAGGCTGTTAAAAAGGAAATAAGTCCCCGCAAAGGCTTAATCTCATCTTTATAAAGCTCGCGGAATAATGCTTCTTTTTCATCGGCATATTCTTTAAGTTTTATATTATCAATGCCCGGAAAAACATTGGGAATCCAATCTTTGTTGGTGCGTCCATATATTTTATCACGCAACTCTTGCTCATCTAGCTCGTGGCCGTGTTGCTTACAAAATTGCTTGAGGGCTATCTTATGAACGGGATTACTATCTATGATTACCCCATCCATATCAAATATTACTGCAAAAGATGATTTCATGTGTTCAGCTTGTTAACGAACGCAAATATGGCGTGATCAATTCAATTAATTACAATGCGTTTTGTATAACATTTGTTGCTAATGGTAAAATGAAAAAGATAAAGGCCTTGCGTTAGGTTTGTTCCTTTGTATTCATTGATTTGATTAGCCGGAACCTTAACAGGTTCAGCAATTTTTTGACCCAGCAAAGAGTATATCTGTAAATACGCCGGTCTATCTACCTTAATGTTTATAATATTGTTTTCCTTTACGGGATTAGGGAACAAACTTATTACAGGTTCTTTAGGAAGCACATAACCTGCATCGTTACGTAACACCTGAACACCCCCTAAAGTATTACCCACAACTACAACAGGCGTATTTGTGTTGAATAGGTTTACAACTGAAGGCCATAAAGCATCACCTAAATTGTGTGCATAGTAGGTTTCGGTTATAGGACTGTAAACAATTTCAGAAAAACTTTCAGAATCATCATCTGCAATTCTAAAATTACTGATGATTCTTGGCCTACCGGTTTTGTCTGTAATGACAATGTCATCTTCTCCATCTGCATTAAGATCACCCACCGCGCAGGCTGCATTTCCCTCCAAGCTACCAGATCCTAACCCAAGAAATTCTGAATCCTCCTGTATAAAATTCAATGACCCATTGTTTTTCCAATACGCTAATGACCCATTATTCTTTCCTATTAATAGATCAGGCAGGCCGTCTGAATTTACTTTTATGACACAAACATTATCTGCATAAGAAAGCGCTATGTCAATTGGCTGAGGTATCTGTCCAGAGAAATCCAAACCAGATTCACTTTTGCTTTCTATGAAATACAATTTAGTTCCTTCGCTAGATGTAGCGGTAAAGACAAGATCTGTTTTTCCATTTGCATTAAGATCAGCAAATTGGATTTTCATGTTATATAAATTTAAGAAATCCTGGTTAAGATAATCATTGGTTAACAGCTTAAATAACGGAGTCTCTACAGCACCAATGTTCTCGAATAATGATATACGTGCAACTGCATCCGTGCCTGCATGCTGACTTATAAACATATCAAAATCACCATCATCATCATAATCTGCAAACGCAGGTACAGCGTTGTTACCAACCTCAATCATATCTTCTTGAAGCAAGTTGGATTTTATGAAGTCAAAGTTTGGTGATTGTGTAGTCCCTGTATTTTTATAGAACAAGTTAGAAGCACCGAGATTAGAATTAAAATATACTTTGGAATATATATTTGGTGTTGCGATCAAATCTTTAACACCATCAGAATCTACATCCTCAAAAAAGGCGGCAGGAAAGATATAAAAGTTTACAGGTTCGTTGGTAGGGAAAATTGTATGTGTATTGATTACCGGCACTTCAGTGGTGCCGACATTTTTTAACAAATACAAATTATTACAACTCGCTTCCGAGAGAAGTAAATCTAAGTCTGCATCGCCGTCAACATCTAACGCTAATAAGCTTTTGCCTCCTGCATGTTGCGTACGTCCACCGTGGGGCGGGCAACTAGTTCCATTAAAAGCAAACGTTCCACACTCACATTCTTTAAAACTGCCCCATGTTTGTGTCACACTCTTAAATTTCAGAGAGTCACAAGTTTCATATTCTTCGATACTAAAATTTTTGTGAAGTGCTACCGAGCCCTCACCTACGTAGCGCATGCTCATGATATCGATATCACCATCACCATCAAAATCATCAATAGAAGGTAGATCATCAAATTGCATTTGCAGGTTAACTAAAACAGCCGAAGAACCTAAGGTAAGGAGTACTGGACTTTTAGGCTTATTAGGCTTATCGTAGAAGAGAAATTTCTTCCAGGAGATATTGCCGCCGGGTATTGTGGTGTTCATGTACACCTTAATACCTAAATTATCCCCACTGAATAAATCTTTCTTTCCATCGCAATTATAATCACGCAGCAATATCCACCTGGTAATATCTTGAGGAAAGAGAATTTCATATTCTGGTGCATATCTATATTGGTCATTCTGATTGATATAGGTTAGTACTTTATCTGCCATGCGATCAAATAAAACTAAATCGTCTTTTGCGTCGCCATTGAGATCAAGCGTATTGTATTGTGGCGCATTTATTCCTCCTGCCCATGGCATTAGAAACGGGTCACCATTGATATTTTGTACAGGTATACTCTGATCTAATACATAATTAAATTGCGCTGACGCTATTATTGTATTAAGAAGAAGTAAAAGGAATAGTAATGATCGTACCATCAAATAATTTTTATCTTTAAACAACGCAAGGCAAGGCGTGACTGTTATCTTGCCAGCAAGATAGTTTATATACAATTGTCTAACTATTTAGGTTTGACGTTCTCTAATAGATTTTAAATGGAAATTAAAAAGTTATATCAGAAGTATCTGGAATCTGGAAAAGTATCTACCGATACCCGTAAAATTGCGGCTGGATCGCTATTTTTCGCACTAAAAGGCGACAACTTCAATGCAAATGAATTCGCACACCAGGCCTTAGAAAAAGGTGCCAGCTACGCTGTTATAGATGAAGAGAAATTTGCCGTCAATGAGCGGTGTATTTTAGTTGACGATGTACTAGAGACACTACAAAAACTTGCCCGGCACCATCGTAATCAACTATCTATACCGTTTATTGGTTTAACTGGTTCGAACGGGAAAACCACCAGCAAGGAACTTCTTAATGCGGTATTAAGTAAGCAGTATAAAACCTTTGCAACTTATGGCAATCTAAATAATCACATTGGCGTTCCGCTGTCTATTTTATCAATTGGTAAACATGTTGAGCTTGCTGTAATAGAAATGGGGGCCAACCATGTAGGTGAAATAGCATCGCTTTGCGAAATAGCTAACCCGACACACGGCTTCATTACAAATATTGGAAAGGCGCACATTGGTATGTTTGGTGGTGTGGAAAACATTATCCGGGCAAAATCGGAGTTATATCAATACTTGATAACCCATAACGGACAAGTGTTTATTAATTCCAAAAATGAAATTCTGAACAACATGTCTAAGCGATTTAGCAAACCATTGTTCTATCCTTCAACGGGTGATTATTACCATGCCGAATTTTTGGGTGCAGATCCTTATGTAAAAATAAAAGCCGAGAATGGCGATGAGGTACAAACCAATTTAATCGGTGCGTACAACTTTGAAAACATAGCTACTGCGCTTTGCATCGGAAAATTTTTTGGCGTTAATGCGAAGCTGGCTAACCAGGCAATGGCGGAGTATACCCCGGGCAACATGCGTTCACAGGTTATATCAAAAGGAACAAACATAATTATACTTGATGCATATAATGCTAATCCCAGTTCAATGCTTGCAGCCATAGAGAACCTGGCTGCTATGAAGGCTTCGCGCAAAGTTGTTATTCTAGGTGATATGTTTGAACTGGGTGATGAAGCTGAACAAGAACATAGAAATCTTGGCAAGCTCATTAAAGATAGAAAACTCTCAGAAGTATTTTTATGTGGTAACCTCATTCGTGCCACCCAAGAGGAAGTGCCGCAGGCCAAGCAGTTTAACAAGAAGGAGGATTTGGTTGAGGCATTAAAACAAAATCCTATGCAGAATGCAACCATCTTAGTAAAAGCATCACGCGGTATAGGACTAGAAACAATCATTGATTATTTATAATCTAATACCATGGACTTTGCGCTCATTCTAAAGTTTCTAAAAGATCTTGCTAAACACAATGATGACCGGGTTTGGTTTGAAAAGAATAAGCCAAGGTACCTTGAGGCTAAACAAAGCTTCGAAGATTTCGTAGCGGAGATGCTGAATATCCTAATGAAATTTGATGTTAGTCTAGGGGGCTTAGATCCTAAAAAGCTTTCATTTAGAATTTATCGTGATGTACGATTTAGTAAGGATAAAAAACCCTACAAAACAAATATGGGCGCAGGCTTTTCACCCAATGGAAAAATGGTGCAAGAGCCAGGCTACTATTTACACATAGAACCCGGCAACAAAAGTATGATAGCAGGCGGCTTGTATCTTCCAGATCCAGCCAACCTGTCTAAGATTCGTCAGGAGATTGATTACAATGCACCAGCTTTGCAGAAGATTTTTGATAATAAAAAGTTCGAAGACACTTTTAATGGTTTCGATGAAAGCGATAAGCTTAAGACCATGCCCAAAGGCTATCCCAAAGATCATCAGTATATTGAATGGCTCAAACTGAAGAGCTTTATTGTAGTTCACAATTTTACAGACGAAGAGGTATTAGATAAAAAGTTTCTTCAAAACGTAGGGGCGATTTGTAAAACACTTTTACCCTTGAATAATTTCCTCAAACAAGCCTTACACTGAGTTTAGAATGGTTAAACATTGCCTTCTTAAAGCCTTTACATTATAGTACATTTAAATTGGATTAGATTCTTAACAGGTTCAGTTGCGAAGCGAGTGAAAGTTGATGATAAAATTCCTCTAATAGAAAAGTTTCAATTTTTTATTTGTAACTTATAATATTAACGCTTGAAATATTACGGATATGTATAAGTCACTTGCGGCCTTAATCTTCTTATTGGCTTCTCTAACTGTAGCCTTCCCCCAATCAGACCCACTTGTCAAAGGGGATCAATTGTATGAGAAAAAGGACTACCAAAACGCTTTAGTAGCCTATTATCAGGCACTTAGGGTTGCGAAAAACGATCCCTTAATACTTTTTAAGATTGGATATACTTATCTGCAAACCGAAACAAAAGGATTGGCTTCTAGCTTTTTAGAAAAAGCCTACAAATTAGATCCACAGATTGATCCTAAAATTGTCTATTATCTTGGCGTAGCCTATCAAAGCAATTTACAGTTTGCAAAGGCGAAAAGAATTTTTGAACAGTACAAAAAATTTGTAAGCAAGAAGGAATGGCCTGAATTAGACCAACGGATACAGCAATGTATATTAAGCCATGTGTTGGTAAGCTTTCCAGTTGATGTGTTAATTGAAAATGCAGGAACGGGGGTTAATTCTACTCATGATGACTATGGCCCGATTGTCTCAGCCGATGGGATGACCATGATTTTTACATCAAACCGAACCAAGGATACGCTTAAAACAAACCCTGGCTATGAGGATATATATATATCACAAATGGTTAATGATGAATGGGCAGCGCCAAAAAAAATAAGCAATGAGATAAACATGGGTCACCATGATGCTGCAGCATCGCTTTCACCAGATGGAAAAACACTGTTTTTGTATTATGATATGCACTATGGCGACATCTACACATCTAAACTAAAAGCAGACGGTACCTGGGCAAAACCCACGCCATTAAATAGCAATGTTAACTCGGCTATGTTTAGAGAAACGTCGGCCTCAGTATCAGCAGACGGTCAAAAGCTTTATTTCAGCAGTACGCGGCCAGGTGGGAAAGGCAACATGGATATTTATATGAGCACGCTTGACGCAAAGGGGCAATGGGGTAAACCCGTTCCATTAGGGGATCCGGTTAATACTTGGGGAAATGAAGACTCCCCTTACATCCATCCAGATGGTGTTACACTTTATTTTTCTTCAGATGGACATCCTGGAATGGGGAGCAGCGATATCTTTAAGACCATATTAAAGGATGGAAAATGGCAGAAGCCTGAGAACCTCGGATTTCCGATAAACTCAATTGAATATGACGGTTTTTTTAATATATCAGAAGATAAACGAACCGCTTACTTCGCGACATTAAGAAAATATGGAATTGGTGGTTATGAAATACTAAAGGCAACATTCCGTAGTGTGGCAGAGAAACCTGTAATCGCAAAGGTTGAGCCTATAAAAACGAATACAACTACAGTTGTAAAAGAGCCCGTTAAAGAAAAGGTTAATCCCTATCTAATAAAAGGAAAGGCTATCGATAAAAAAACAAAGAAGCCAATGGTCGTTGCTATCTCCATAGTTAACGTTAATACCAAAAAATTACTAGCATCAATCCAATCTTCTCCCACAGGTGATTATGAATTTCAGATTCCCCAAAATGGTTCATATGTACTCACTGCAGAATCTCAGGGATATCTATTTAACACCATAAACTTTCAAGTTCCTCAAACGTCCTCAGAAAAACTCCTTACAGATTTTATTATGGAGAAGGCTGAGTTAGGGTCTGTAATGGTTTTGAAAAACATACTATTTGAAACTGGTAAGTCTGAGCTTAAGCCTGCAACTATCCAAGAGCTTGAAAAAGTTAGAAAGCTATTATTAGCCAATCCAAACTTAAAGGTTCAGATAAATGGACATACCGACAATATCGGAGACCCTGTAGAAAACAAAACACTTTCTCTAAAACGTGCGCTTGCTGTAGTCAATCACCTTGCTTTAAATGGTATCGACTTTGACCGCCTGTCTGCCAAAGGCTATGGTTCTGAAAAGCCCGTTGCATCTAACGACGATGAAAAAGATGGACGCGAGGTTAATCGAAGAACTGAGATAGAAATTCTAGATGTGAATTTGGTTAAGGAGAAAATATAAAATAGGCATTGGGCATTTGGCACCAGGAAGTCAGTGACATTAATTTGTTATCTGCTAAATTTCAAATTGTTTGAAAATCTTTAGCGCCGTTTGCTTTTATATCTCACTTATGCTTTCTTAAACACATCATGCTCATTGCGAACAATGCATCGATATGTAATTTATCAGCCTCTTCTTTACCGCATTTATCACTTTCTTTTGTTAGTAGTTATCTTGATTACATAAGAGACGCCTTAGCGGCTCGCCCTATTAGAGAAGCTCTGAGCGCCAACTACAATTTTGCAAACAATGGAGATCTGGTTTGGCGCTTACGGCAGGATTTATTTAAATGTTGACCCCAACGAGTACGGATCTAATTCACTACCCTACTAATTTCAAATTGTTTGAAATTCTTTAACGAAGCCTGTTTAGTGACTTCACAATAATCAACACGTGCCATGCGAGGGCCATGCTTGCACCAGCCTATAAAAGTTTGAAGAGCTTCACTATCTCCTTCTGCTTCTATCCAAACACTGCCATCCTGTTCATTGCGAACACTGCCTTTAATGTTTAATCTATCAGCCTCTTCTTTCGTAGAGGCACGGAAGAAAACGCCTTGAACTTTACCTGAAACTTTAATAGTAATGTGCCCAATCATTGGATGCAAAAATAAAGGCCTTATGAAAATACGCATAAAGCCTTTACGAATTTAAAAAAGTAAACTAGAAAATATAGTCAGTGCTTAAGAATTCAGATTCTCTGTTTCTAATTATACTGCTAATGATTTGAATGTTAGAATCTATATTTTTTGTAGCAACCAATGTGCGGATCGAAAATACGCGCAAAGCATCAGCCACAGACAAGGTCCCTTCGGCAGAATCTTTTCTTCCGTTAAACGGAAAACTATCGGGGCCACGTTGACATTGTGTATTTAGGTTAATTCTTCCAACCTGATTTACAAAAGCATCTATGAACTTGGCAATGCGTTTTGAATCAGATCCAAAAATACTTACTTGTTGTCCGAAATTGGAATTTACTACGTATTGAATCGCCTCTTCATCATCGTCAAAAGGAACGATAGGTACAACAGGTCCAAATTGCTCTTCATAATAAATTTTCATTTTATCATTAACAGGACAAAGCAATGCCGGATAGAAAAATGTATTAAACACTTCGCCACCATTCTCATTCAGAATCTTAGCGCCATGTTTTTTCGCATCTTCTACAAGATCTTTTAGAAAATCAGTTTTGCCGGGTTCAGGTAGTGGCGTAAGATTGACGCCATCCTCCCAAGGCATACCAAGTTTCAATTTTTTTATACCTGCTTTAAACTTTTCTGTAAACTCATTAAGTACACTAGTATGAACAAATAATATTTTTAATGCCGTACAGCGCTGCCCATTGAATGACAATGAGCCCATAATACATTCGCTCACCGCGTTGTCTAAATCTGCATCTGATAATACGATAGCAGGATTCTTCGCATCGAGTCCTAATATTGCTTTTAGGCGGTGTGGTTTTGGGTGCAACCTTTTTAAATCATTAGCACCTTTGTTGGTACCTATGAAGGCAAACACATCTACTTTACCACTCTCCATTAATGCCCCAACGGTTTCACGCCCACGGCCGTAAATAATATTTATTACGCCAGGCGGAAAATTATCACGGAACGCTTCAATCAACGGTCTAATTAACAATACACCATACTTAGCAGGCTTGAATACAACTGTATTGCCCATTATTAACGCTGGTATAAGTGTTGTAAACGTTTCGTTCAATGGATAATTGAATGGACCCATACACAATGCAACACCTAACGGCACGCGTCTAATTTGCGCCATGAAGCCCTGCTCTTCAATAAGTTTAGCCGAGTTACGGTCAAGTTCTTTTAGTGCCTTAACTGTATCTTGAATATAATCGCAAGTGCGATCAAATTCCTTTTCAGAATCCTTCAGTGACTTACCTATTTCCCACATCAACAGTTTAACTACTTCATTGCGTTTTACACGCATAGCAGCTAAAAACTTTTCTACGTGCTCTATGCGCTCTGTTACACTAAGTGTAGGCCATAAACCTTGACCGAGGTCATACGCTTTAACGGCCGCATCTAATGCGTCAAGCGATTCTTTTGAAGTTAGTAATGGTGTGCTGCCAATTACCTTTTGCTTATACGAATCACCTTCCTTAACAAATACCGGACTCAATACAGGATTAAGATTGCCTGTCCATGTTTTTAATTCTCCACCGATTAGATATTCGCGTTGTTCAAGGGCTTCATCGATGCGAAACCGATCAGGGATGTCGTTTTCCCTTGGGAAAACATGAGATAAAAGGTGGCTCATTTATTTGGTTAGTTAGGGTTTGGTCTGTTGAATAATACTTACTCCTGATGAGGTTCCAATTCGGTTTGCTCCAGCTTGGATTAACGCCATGACTTGTGCATGTGTTTTAATTCCTCCTGAAGCTTTAATACCTACCGTTGGTGGCAATGTCTTTTTCATTAGTTCTACATGCTCTGCAGTTGCACCTGTTGGAGCAAAGCCAGTTGACGTCTTTACAAAGTCAACACCTGCATCTGCACAGAGTTTACAAGCCTGCTCAATCTCTGCATTCGAGAGATAGGCTGTCTCTATAATTACTTTTAATAGTTTGGAATGATCATGCGCCAACTTACTGCATTTAGCAATTTCTATCTTAGTCCAGGGTATGCCTGTTTTGAAAGAAGTAATATTCCATACCACATCAATCTCATCGGCACCATTATCAATAGCACGTTTTATTTCATCGAGTTTTGTCTCTGTCATATTATATCCTAACGGGAAACCAGCGACAGTTACTAAAATAATTTTTTCCTTTCCTATTTCACGTTGTGCCCTTTTAACCCAAAACGGAGGGACACAGATTCCAAGGAAACTATTTTCTTTTGCTTCTTCTACCAGCTTATCTATATCTTTTATAGTTAGCACCGGACTAAGATTGGTATGTTCTATGAAAGAGCAAAGGTTCATTCAGATACTAATGTTATAATGTAGCAAGAATGGAAACGAAATTATATTGTAATCTAGGGCTTACTCGAACCGGGCAATGTAAACTACTTACCCCACTGCCTTAAAACTTCATACATAGCTACCCCGGCAGCAACCGACACATTGAGCGATCCAATTTTTCCCTTTAAAGGAATCTTGGCAAGCGCATCAACTTCACGTAAAAGAACATCAGAAATTCCATCTTCTTCAGAACCCATTACCAAAGCCGTAGGGCCTTTAAATTCAATATCATAAATTGTTTTATGAGCTTTCTCTGTACAGGCTACTACCTGCACACCGCTTTCTTGCAAAAATTTAATTGTCTTTTTTAAATCACGCTCGCGACAAACAGGAACATGGTTTAATGCGCCAGCTGAAGTTTTCATAGCATCACTGGTTATAGGGGCATTCCCTTTATCGCTGATAACAATGGCGTCTATTCCAACGCACTCAGCGGTACGGGCAATTGCACCAAAATTTCGAACATCAGTTACCCTGTCTAACAATAAGAAAAATGGCTCACGCCCTTGTTCAAAAACACCGTGCGTAATATTTTCTAATGACGCATAGCTTACAGCTGAAAGAAGGCAGATTACACCTTGATGATTTTTTGTTGAAAGACGTTTAAGTTTATCGGCCGGTACGAAAGTAAAGGGGACGCTGTGTGTACGCGCAACTGAGACTAATTCCTTTATTAAATCGTTTGTTAAGCTTGATTGAATCATTATCTTCTCAATCTCTTTACCCGCGAGTATCGCCTCTATCACCGCGCGGGTGCCGTAAATCATGTCTGTTTTTTCCATTGGGGGTTCAAATTCCGCAATTCCTGTTTAAATCCCAAAAATCATAGTTGTTAAGCATGGAAATCGCTTTTAAGCTTTAATATCATCTTACAGCTTCTGGCTGCTAGCTTTGAGCTGCTAGCTCAATTTTTTAATTAAAGTTTTATGAAGGTGACTCACATATCGGGCTCAAAGAACTTCTATATCAAATTGTGAAGTGAGATTTTTACTAGAACATAGCAACAAAAGCTTATCTAAGTCTGCTTGTTATTCTTCTAATTAACATGATGTTGTGATATACTTGTCGCAGCTTGAATGCGAAGAAACAATTCTATTGAAATCTGCTATTTCTTATTAAATCAACTTTCTCATACCATTGATTAGCATACTTCCTGTCCCGCTTAAGAACAAAAGCATCCGGATCAAAAAGACTACCTGACTTCATGAATACTAAGTTCGTGTTTTCATATACCCACACTTCACGATCAGATAATTTAGTTACTCTTTTTGGCAACCCATAAATAAGATGGATCATGCCGCGATCAGTCTTCCAGCCTTCTTTGTATGATGTAAAATATTGATTTGAAAGTTCAACACGCTTAAAGTAATTACGCATTAATGTACGTGCACGATCGGTATCATTCGCCAGCTCAAGTACCACTTTATCGAATGCCTTTTTATCAGTGCCTGCTTGTTTTATTTTTTCAAACTCCTGCCTGGTGCATATATAAACAAAAGGGCCGCCTAAATCTTGTAATCGTGTAAACTTCGGGTATGCCTCCTCTACGCGAAATGCCAGCGCCGTTGCTGCATGTGGATCATTTTGTATTAAATACAATCCTTTCTTCTTGAAAGTCAACATTCGCGATGCTTTGATTGTAAAAGAAGAATCAGGTTGCATATTTCTTGAAACCGGCGGTTGCCCTTCAGAAAGTGGAGGTAATGCTGGTGGAAATGAATCGCCATAATAAGAAACTGTAAGCAATGAGCCCGCTTCAAACCCTTCGATACGTACAGGCATACCAGCGCTTATAAAAGGTTGAAAAATAACAGATCCACTTTCAGTTTTCATGTAGGCGTTTACAGGATAATCAGGCTCGAGCATTTTAAAATAGATACCACTTTTAAGAAGTGCCCTATTCGTAATCTTAGCAACAATATATTGTGGTGCTTGTGACGCTTCGATTTGCAATTTACCTACTACACTGTACTTACCAGATTCAAGAAGTTGTGTTGTATCAGAAAAAACGGCAGCACCTTCTTTTACATTTACATTTTCCCTTTTTTCCCATGCTATCGTAAATTGGTCAATATCATAGCTGCCCGTGTCTAAGATTTCTAGCTTATAAAATATAGTCCATCCCGCTTCTTGCCTAACTGCTTTTATTAAGAATGAAAAATCTCCGCGCTCATATTGGTAATTAAAATTGATGTCGCGCAAAGCTTGCCCATTTGATGCACTTGCTATGCCTAGCAGTACAATTAAAAATATATTCTTCATAACACGTTGACAATGAAAAATTAAAGATAGGAAATCCAGAATAAAAAGTTGCGACATCTTTATGACAACCCCAGGGAAATCGCTTTTAAGTTTTTAATATCACACTTATAGCTTCTGGCTGCTAGCTTTGAGCTGCTAGCTCGATCTTTTAAATTTATGTTGGTGACTCACATGGCGGGCTCTTTAGGATTTTGAATTTCTTGACCAGGTGGATAACGAATATTTAAAAACTGCAGATGACAATCATCGCTTGAAAGCGCACTCCCTCCAGGTAAAAATGCTTGTAATATTGGAAACTGAGTTATCCAGTTCACATAGTATTATTAAACTGGTAGCGTTCCAATAAAACAAAACACCTTTACTAAAACATCAAGAGAAGGAATTCTTTTTTTATATCAATAGTCGGTAGAAATGGATTAATCTACTATCATTTTTTAAAAACCATTTCCCTTAACAACCGTAAGCAATTACATTGAGGATGGTTAGTCATTTGTCTACCCTAGGCAAAAAAAAATAACTACCCCGCATGAGGTAGTTATAATCATTATAAAAAAGGGGGGGATTGTTATTTTCTTCTTGCCGTCATTCCCATTGACTTCACCATATTAATAAATTCAATTCGATAGCCCTCCTTATCTTCACCTTTCGAACGTAGTGCCATCTTTATCACCTCATCATAGGTAAAATGGTTGATGTACTCAGACTCACGTAACAGCATGCCAAAAGAAGCTATAGAAGCTGCCCACTGAAAATTAGTTGAAGTCTTATCTAACGCTACGTTATTATCTAAAACTGCATGTTCAATTAATTTACTAGTATCACCATCTGGTTTTTTATAGCGAAGCTTCACAGTTATCAATTCTTTGGATGTAGAAGCAGCGGGATCAATCTTGGCCTTCTGGTATTTCAATTCATCCACTTTAAAAAATTTACTCTCTACACCAACAGGAATAATTTCATACAGTGCTGTTACGGTATGACCGAAACCTAACTCACCAGCGTCTTTTTTGTCGTTGTTAAAATCTTCACTCTTTAACATTCTATTTTCATAACCAATAAGTCTATACGCTTTTACCTTGGCGGGATTAAATTCTATTTGAAGTTTCACATCTTTAGCTATGGTGAAAAGTGTTCCACCAAATTCATTAACTAACACCTTGCGTGCTTCTGTAATATTATCTATGTATGCATAATTACCATTGCCTTTATCTGCCAGAGTTTCCATTTTTGAATCTTTGTAGTTACCCATGCCATAGCCTAGCACGGTAAGAAATATTCCATCGTTGCGTTTACTCTCAATTAAACGTTCCATAGAAGCATCACTTGATTCACCAATATTAAAATCACCGTCAGTAGCAATAATTACGCGGTTGTTTCCTTCTTTAATAAAATGTTCTTTGGCAACGGCATAAGCAAGGTTAATCCCAGCGCCTCCAGCTGTTGAGCCGCCTGCTTGAAGTTGATCAAGCGCATCAATAATCTTTTCCTTATTAGCACCCGATGTCGGCGCTAATACGAGCCCGGCAGCACCTGCGTATACTACAATAGAAACATGATCTTGCGGACGCAATTCTTGTACTAGCATTTTAAAAGAAGATATTAACAAAGGCAATTTGTTAGGGTCAGACATAGAGCCTGATACATCAATTAAAAATACCAAGTTAGAAGCTGGAAGATTTTCTGTAGGAATTTTTTTGCCTTGCAGCCCTATCTGCACGAGTTTATGTTTAGCGTTCCATGGTGCCGTTGATATTTCTGTGTGTACAGCAAATGGATCGTCATTGGTGGGCTGCGCATAATCGTATGTAAAATAATTTATCATCTCTTCGATTCGCACGGCATCTTTGGGCGGTTGCTGGCCGTTATTTATAAATCTCCTTATATTACTGTATGATGCTGCGTCGACATCAATAGAAAAAGTAGAAAGTGGATTCTTTGTTGCTTCGAGGAATATATTTTCATGAATCACATCATACTCTTCTGTGTTGTTTGGCTCTGCTGCATAGTCAGACTCTTGTTTATCATAAGCAATGTTATAAGAATCTGCAACAATAGGCATAGGTGTTTGATTAAGCGCCTTCGTTGATTTTCGATGTGAGTTCCTACTAGAAACTCCTGATACGGCACCCATAATGCACTTTGAACTTTGCGTGCCGTATCCTACCACCACCACTTCTTGTAAAGAGGTCGCATCAACAGTCATTTTAACATCTATAATTGCTTTATCTTCAATGCGAACTACAAGTGACTTCATACCGATATAGGTGAAGACGAGCGTTCCTCCTGAATCGGGTACAGTTAATTGATAGTTTCCCTTGCTATCTGTCGTAGTTCCATTAGTCGTTCCTTTCAGCAATACATTTACACCCGGAAGTTCGCTACCATCATCGGCAAATGTAACTTTGCCTGTAATAATCCTATCCTCAGGGGATCTGAAACTAAGCGCGCAGAGCATGAGAGCTCCTAGAATCCATATTATGTTTTTCATAGCCACAATGTTTAATTTTGCTTCTGAGATGCATGGGCTTTAAGGATTCCATAAAACCTTTATTAATTATTTTTCTATTTCTAATAATTACAACTTTTACACGCTAGATTATACTTATGTCATCACATCATTTTGTAAAAGAGGGCCAAGAACCGGCATTGTTCATTTTGGACGCTTTCTCATTCTCGCATGTTGAACCTCTACTAGAATGGGCGCCGTTTGTGATGGTGTTAGACGCTGCCTTAGATAAGGTATTAAGTTGGGGAATAAGGATTGACGCTGTACTAGTTCAAGAAAATAGCGACATGCAACTAATTCAAGACAAAACCATGGCGCAATCTCCTATTGAAATTTTTTCTTATCGTTCAACCGATGATCCATTATCTGCTGGGCTGCTCATTCTTAGTCGTGACCAAAAAGCCGTGCACGTTATGATTCAAATTACGCCTAATATTTTTAACGCTGCGCAGTCCTTTAAAGACCTAGATGTGGTATTATTTGATCAGGAAATAAAATGGATTCATGTAAAAGAGCAATTTGGAAAATGGGTTCCCTCTCTTGCCGAATTCTCACTTAGAAAAACGTCAGATACGCAAAAATTTATTCTTCAAGGATTGGAGCTTCTACATAACAATAATATAAAGTCAATACATGATGGCAACGTTGAGATTAAATCTTCAATGCCTTTTTGGATTGGCGAAGTACTCAGCTAGTCTAAAAAATAAAAGTTAGCTATAAACGGGAGCTGGCGTAAGTACCTGTGGGCGTTCTCCTAATTGCTTCAACTGTTTTGCATGTCCTATAATGGCACCTAGAAAAGTAGGTTCATTTTTATAGGGTAATCCAAATTCTTCCGCGGTCACTTTCACAATACTAGAAATATCTTTGTAATGCACATGACATATGTTCGGGAACAAGTGATGTTCAACTTGAAAGTTAAGTCCACCTACATACCAGGAAAATACCGTGCTGTTGTTTGCAAAATTAGTTGTTGTTTGTAATTGATGGATAGCCCAGCTATTTTCCAATTGCCCCTCAGCACTAGCAACCGGATATTCAGTACCATCAATTACATGAGCAGGCTGGAAAATTATAGCTAAGATAAAACCTGCCAGATAATGCATGGTTACAAAACCGATAGCGATCTGCCACCATGTTATAGAAGGTATAAGTAAAGCAGGAATGACAAAAATATAATAGAAGTAAACAATTTTTGTAGCGATCAAAACAACCCACTCCATGGTAACATTTGCCTTTTGTTTTTTAGCGAGTCCCATTTTTATGTAATTATTCAATCGCATAAAATCTTTCACAAATACCCAAACCAAAGTCATTAAACCATAAAAAAACCAGGCGTAAAAATGTTGGAATTGATGGATCGGTAGCCAATTGGAATCCGGGTGCATGCGAAGAATTCCGCGAGGACTAATATCCTCATCAGCTTCATGAATGTTTGTGTAGGTATGATGCAGTACATTGTGTTGAAGCTTCCAGTTAAAAGCACTTGCGCCAACTAAGTTCAGCGAGTAGCCTAACAAATCGTTAACCCATTGCTTGTTTGAGTAAGCGCCATGATTGGCATCATGCATAACAGAAAGGCCAATACCCCCTACTCCAATTCCCATAACAACACAAAGTGCCCATAGAATCCAAAGATTCGTGAAGACACCGCTTATAATTAAAGCATATGGGACAAAGTATAATGAAAACATAAAAACTGTTTTTATTACCATTGTTGCATTGGCATGACGACTTAAATTTTCAGTCTTAAAGTAATCATTAACCCGCTTGGTTAACGTGGTAAAAAAAGCCTGCTGATTATTAGCAAATTTTAATGTTTGGTATTGAGGCATAGATTAACATTTAATAAGTACCCAGAAGATGTCCAACAATATTAGACTCTTGGATAATTTTTAACCTAAAGGTATATAAGAAAAGTTTCAAACGATTGTTAGGATTCTTAAAAAAATTACCTGTGGTATATGTGCAATTCAGACTATATGCTTACAGACTATATGCTTACAGCTCAGCGATAATGGTGCGCCCGCCTTTTGTAATATCTCCTATTTTAATAACGACTTTAGCCTCTAAGGGAAGAAAGATGTCAACGCGTGAACCGAACTTTATAAACCCAAACTCTTGGCCTTGCACTAGCGGTTGGCCTTCTTTAACATAACATTTTATGCGTCGGGCTAGGGCACCGGCTATCTGTCTAAATAATATTTCAACGCCGTTTTCTGTTTTAACCACAACCGTAGTGCGTTCATTCTCTGTACTTGATTTAGGATGCCAGGCTACCAGATATTTACCCGGATGATATTTAAAAAAGCTTATTATACCACTAACCGGCATTCGGTTAACATGCACGTTTACCGGAGACATGAATATGGAAATTTGCTTGCGTCTTCCCTTTAGGTATTCTGTCTCTTCTGTTTCTTCAATTACAACAACCTTACCATCGGCTGGTGCAATAACATGATTGTCGTGAGAGTTTATATCAAATACAGGATTGCGGAAGAATTGAAGAATCAGCAGGTAAAAAAGTACACTCACTACAATTAAACTATTCAGGGCTACGGCATTCGCCGGAAGGTAATAGGCCACAGCCCAGTTTAAGCCAAAAAGGACAATCAATAAAACAAATAATAAAATGCGTCCTTCACGATGGATAGTCATGCTAAAATGAATTTAAATCTATTAACTGAATCAGCAGGCTTTTATCCTGCATGGCGCAAAGATAATTTTAATTTATTCTGAATTCTAACTTTGAATATTTTTGAATCATCTCAATATCCTCCGCGATACTTATACGTCTTAGCTACTTTATCAATAGCTACCATATATGCAGCAGTACGCATGGGCACATTATATTCTTGAGATGTCTTGTAAACATTGTTGAACGCATCTTTCATGATACGATCACTTCTTCTATTTACCCTATCTGCAGTCCATTTATAACCTAAGCGATTTTGTACCCACTCAAAATATGAAACCGTTACACCGCCCGCATTGGCTAATATGTCTGGTACCACCACAATACCTTTGCCGTTGATAATCGCATCGGCTTTTGATGACGTAGGACCATTGGCGCCCTCCACAATTAACTTTGCATTTATATTCGATGCATTAGAGCTGGTTATTACATCCTCAGTTGCCGCTGGCACGAGTACATCTACTTTGAGCGTGAGTATATCTTCTCCTTTTATTTTTTCTGCTCCACCAAATCCTTCTAATGATCCTTTATTCAATTCACGATACTTCGAGGCCTCTTCAATATCAATTCCTTTCTCGTTGAAATAAGCACCCGACAAATCACTTATGGCTTGTACAATAAGACCGCGTTCATGCAGAAGTCGCGATGCCCAGGATCCGACATTTCCAAATCCTTGTACAGCACAAGTCGCTTTATAGGGATTGAGCTTTAGTTTTTCAAGCGCTGCAAGTGTCGAAACCATTACACCTCTTCCGGTAGCTTCTGTACGGCCGAGTGAACCCCCTAAAACAATAGGCTTCCCAGTCACTACAGCTTGTACTGTCATTCCTTGTGTGCGTGAGTACTGATCCATAAGCCACGCCATTTCACGCGGCCCGGTACCCATGTCAGGTGCTGGAATATCTTTGTCAGGACCAAATACATCTATCATTGCTAATGTATAAGCACGCATCAATCTTTCGATTTCGCCGCTCGACATTTCTCTGGGGTTGCAAGTCACGCCACCTTTTGCGCCGCCATAAGGAATATCTACAACGGCACACTTCCAAGTCATCCAAGCAGCTAATGCTTTTACTTCATCTAGGTTTACGTTAGGGTCAAACCTGATGCCGCCTTTAGATGGGCCAAGTATGGTTGAATGAATTACCCGATAACCTTCAAATACTTTTATACTGCCGTCATCCATGGTTACGGGTAATGCAACAATGACTTGTCTTGCAGGAATTTTGAGTACGTTATAAATCTGTTCTTCTAAACCAAGAATTTGTGATGCCTCATGGAATCGGGACATCATTGCTTCAAAAGGATTCTCTTTATCTTTAAGCGGTGCAGGTTCTTTATATGCCATAATGGACTGTTATGTAGAACTAGTTTTTTGTTACTGGCTAGTTGAAACAGGTACAAGATAATAGTTTCACGCTATGCGCTACGCGTTTCGCTTGAATTATTAAATATTATCATACGGCTTATGGTCAAGACCCTCTTAAGGTCTCCTAATTTAAGCCAGTTACGCGCGATCATTATTCTGCAGAAGAGTGTCTATTGTCGATTTTAATATTGTTCAGATCTTTTGACCCGTCTTCACCAAACGAAGTTGAATCAATATCATCAATCAACAAGTGTTCTCCTTTTACCTTCTTTGGCTTATCAAAAGATAAGATAAGCGCAGGTAACAAAATGAGGTTGGTAAACATGGAAATGACCAACGTTGTGGATGTTAACACACCCAATGCAATAGTGCCGCCGAAAGAAGAAAATGCAAAAATTATAAAGCCCGCAAAAAGTACAATGGAAGTATAGATTATGCTCTTACCTGTTTCCAAAATACTATCACTTACCGCTTTTGATACAAGAAAATTATTAGACATTATTTCCTGCCGGTACTTCGCTAAGAAACGAATGGAGTTATCAACCGAGATACCGAAAGTTATACTGAATATAAGTGCTGTACTTGCCTTCAATGGTATATTAAAGTAACCCATCAATCCTGCCGTAATCATCATAGCAAGCAGGTTTGGAATAAGTGATATAACAATCATTCTTACATTGGCAAAAAGTGCTGCCATAGAAAGTGTAATGAGTATAAACGCTAATAACAAACTTTCTTGAAGATTAGCGATGAGAAATTTATTTCCCTTGATGAATATTTTTGTAGTCCCCGTAATAGCGGTTATGGTTGTGTCCTTACCTGATGAGGCGAAAATGGTTTTCATTCTAGGTTCGATCACATCATGAACAAGTGAATCCATTCTTGTAGAACCTATATCAGCCATCTGACATGATATTCGCATCTTGGAGAATGTTGAATCGACAAAAGATTTGAATAAGCCACTATTATCACTTTGCCCTTTCATATAGCGCATAATAAATCCACCTTCTGCTTTTGATGGCAGCGAAAACTTTTCAGGATTGTTATTGTAGAAAGCCTGCTTAGAAGCCTTAACAAAACTCAATACAGAGACTGGTTTCGACATGACGGTTATTGAATCAAGGAAATTTTCGAAAGCTTCAATTTTTTGCAAATTGTTTACATCAAGCACGGGTCTTCTCTTTTTGGTTTTAAATTCGATCTCAATCTCAAGGGGCATAATACCGCTGAAGTTTGATTCAAAAAATTTAAGATCTTTTTTAATTTGACTTTCTTCAGGAATATCATCGACCATAAATGAAACTGATTTAAGTCGGGTAATTCCATAAATAGAAATAAGTGCCACAGCAATGGTCACTGCATAAATCATGAAACGACTGTCAACAACTAAACCATCTATCCATTTCACGAACTTGCCCATTATTTTAAAATTGAGATGCCGCAAATGTTTCTCAGTGGGCGCGGGCATCCATGAAAGAATACCCGGTATCATAATAAGGCTTACAACAAAAAGTGCTAGAATGTTAACGCCCGCTACTGCGCCAAACTCCCTGAGCACAGGAATATCAGTAGCTAACAAAGTTAGAAAGCCTATCGCTACGGTGAGGTTTGTTAAAAATGTTGCTAACCCCATCTTTTTTACTACAATAGCAATTGCTTCTATCTTATTCTGTGTTTTGGCAAACTCGAGGTGATACTTATTTAGTAGATAAATTGCATTCGTAATACCTATCGTTACGATTACCGGAGGAATAAGTCCGCTGAGTAAGGTGATTTTATAACCGAATAATGCGAGGGTTCCAAGCACCCATATTACCATGATGGCAATGATGATCATAGAAAATATTACCGCCCTCACAGAACGGAAAAACATAAACATAATGATACCAGTAATAAGTGCAGATAGGTAAAGGAAGAGCTGCATCTCCTTACGAACTTGCTCCGCTATGATAGACCTGATAAAAGGTAAGCCTGCATAACGTAAATCAATTTTTGTTTCCGATGTAAAAGAGTCGCCCGCTGCCACAAGCGCCTGAATCAGACCAACACGCTTTGCTGAGTTCATTACTTCCTTTTGAACCGACACCAACATCATGATAGCGCCATTGCTTTGGTTTACTATTTGGTTCATGTAAATTTTCTGTCCGCTTGCTATTATGAGTAAGCTATCAAGTTCTTGTTGTGTGTTTATGTTTGCGTGAAAGACAGACTCTAAATCAAAACGTTTATTGAGCGTGTCTTTTAGAAGCATCTTGATAGATGGGAGAGCGACAACGCCATTAACACCTGGTATTTTTTTTATTTTTTCATTAAGCGCATAGAGCTTGCTAAAATTTTCTATTCTAAAGATGGCGCTGTCTTTTAATCCGACTGCTACAATGTTACCATCTTCACCAAACTGTTTTTTAAATTCAGTGAGGTAAATCATGTCTGGATCGCTGGGTGGAACGGTTCGAGCAAAGTCATAACTCATCTCTACCTTCGACGCCTTATAACCCATAAAAGCGGTTATCATCACGATAATCGTAATGAGATATAATTTATAACTAATGACAAACTGTGCTATTTTATTCCACATAGTTGATGTTGTTAGAGATTAAAGAACCAAAAGCTGCAAAGGGTGGATCATGCAGCTACACGGTGCTAGACAAAGCTAAGAATTTTTAGCTTTTTTAAATATGTATTATGCGGTTAGCATATTCGGCTAAAAAATCTATCAGAATTGATTTCACATGTCATTAGCATTTGATGTCTGATTATAGACTTATTCCTTTAATCTTCCTATACAAAGACAAGGCATGTCTATCTGTGAGGCCGGAAACAAAATCTACAATACAACGCAGCATGTTATACGTACTATCTTTCTTCTGAAGTATGGATGCCCGGATTTCTTCAGGTAGCAGCAATACTAGGTTTTGATATTTTCTTGACTTAAGGTGGTGCAAAAGATGTGTGCCCGCTTGGGTAAATTCCTCTAAAAGCCCTGGCAAAACTTCATGGCCAGATGCTTCTATTTCTACCACGTGACGTGCACGATATATTTTTTCAACAGAAATTTTACAGATCTCTTCTAAAGCATTTTTGAAGGAGCATTGGTCTGCCAATGCTTTATCAAATATGCCTTCAAGTATCTGTTGTTCGTTATCTAAGAAAACAGAAGTGCACTCATCTACAAGCTTCTTAATTGTTAGTGCGCGGAGTACGCCTATTTTTTCATTTGAACCGCTAATCTTATCTAACTTTTCAGGTTTAAAATCTTCTTTTAAAATATTAGCTAAAAGTTCAACTGTTTCATTGAAGCTTACCAGACCTAGCCTGCAGCCATCTTCAAGATCAATAATACTGTAACAAATATCATCAGCTGCTTCTACAAGAAAAGTTAGTGGATGACGACACCAGCCATGCGCTGAAGTTTTGATTAAACCCAGCTGCGACGCGGCTTCCTCAAAAATTTCATACTCAGACTGAAAATAACCATATTTTTTTTGACTCTTCTTTGATTTATCACGCGTTGGAAATAATGCGGGACAAGGATATTTGGTAAAAGCACCAAGCGTACCTACCGTAAGTCTTAACCCATATTGATTGCTATTAATAATACGGAAGCCTTGTGCATTCCCTTCAAAGGTTATCAGATCTTTCCATTCTGGTTCACTAACTTTTTCTTTGAACGATAAGCCTTGTGGATGAAGTGCAAAGAAATCTGAAATTGCATCTTCGCCAGCGTGACCAAATGGTGGATTGCCAAGATCATGTGCTAACGATGCTGCGGCCACAATAGCACCGAAATCAAAGAGTGAAAAACTATTTTCAAGCTTCTTATGTCTTTGTAAAATGTGCTCGCCAACTTTTCTTCCAAGCGAACGGCCAACACTTGAAACCTCAAGGCTATGCGTCAGGCGCGTGTGGACAAAATCATGTTCTGGCAATGGATGCACTTGCGTTTTATCCTGCAACCTTCTAAAGGGATGTGAGAAAATAATACGATCATAATCTTGCTCGAAAGCACTTCGTGATTGTTCAGACGAAGAGTTATGATGAATACGTTGAGAAGAAAGTAACTGACTCCAGATCACAGCATTGGGTTTACGAATATCGAGGGCTAATTTGTTCTTGTAAGGGTTCTTGATTATAAAGATTTTTAAAGACCTGGTAAAGCTCAGGTAATTTTTGGTTGAGTTGATAAGAACGCTCAAAAAAGTTTTTGGAAGCTACGGTAAAAAATTCATGAATATTAGCCATAGTGTACTTTCTGAACAAATGGCCATCGGTGTTACGCATGTATTCTATGTAATCGGTAAACAACAATGCTCAGTTTTTGGCAATTAGAATGCTCAGAAAATGGCAACAGGAATGCTCAACTATTGAGCAAATAAAGGGGATTAGTTTGAGGTTTCAAAAATGGTTTTGCGATTATTTAAACGATAACTTTTTCAGGATAGATTTATTACTTCACAACGGAATAGTAGCCTGTCCAGGAGCGCGAATTGCCCGTCTCTGTTTATGTATTAGTAGCTATTGCCAAAAAGAAATTTTTGCTCAAACAAAACTTATGCGAAATACTATAGGTTATAAGCATCTCAGCATTTGAAAAAAACCACTCCATTAACTTTTTCAACAAACTCAATTACAAATTTTAAAGTAAAAGGTAAGAATCAACTGAAAATGTTCGACTTATAACGCAACGCTAATGAGTACTAAAAATCGCCAACTTCCTAGCCTCCTTCCACATAAATGACTGTATAGATATATGAGGAATGTACGAATCTTAAGTAGCTATTCATACAGATAGCTACGGTGATCATATTCAAATTCGATGTATTTTATCTAAGAAACTTGCTCTAGTCAAACTAATAGGAGGCTCAAATCACATTTATCAAAGTGAGTTTAAACTAGAGATGGGGAACTTAAGTATTATTTGGCTAGATGGTATGGGTGCTTTCTCAGTGAATCCAAAGGATATCGATATCTTTAGCACCTGAAAAAGATATCGCAATGAATTCAAACGTGTATGCCAAAAAATAAAATTGCAATTTTTGCTTCTGGCAGTGGCTCTAATGCTGAAGAGATCATTAAATATTTCCAAGGCCATCAATCTATTGAAATCGTTCTCTTACTCAGTAATAATCCCGCCGCTTACGCATTAGAGCGTGCAAAAAAATATAAAATTCCTACCGGGATATTTACGAAGCAAGAATTCCGGGATTCAGAAATTGTGTTGGATAAACTTAAAGCAAGTCAAGTAACACATGTAGTGCTTGCTGGTTTTTTATGGTTGATACCTGATTATTTGATTAAGGCTTATCCGGAACGCATGGTTAATATCCATCCTGCATTATTGCCTAAGTATGGTGGTAAAGGCATGTATGGAATGAAAGTTCACGAAGCGGTAAAAACGGCAAAGGAAAAAGAGACAGGCATTACCATCCATCTTGTTAACGAACATTACGATGAAGGCAAAATACTTTTTCAAGGACGATGCCCAGTAGCGTTAGATGCAACTCCTCAACGAATTGCGGAAAGTGTTCACAAACTGGAATATGAATTTTACGCCAAAGTCATTGAACAGTGGATCATGAACTAGCAATCTATCGCTCTACCCTTGACATGTACATATGCTCGCACAGGGAAAGTGCCAACGCCTTTAAACTTTGGAGGTGCAGCATCAAAGAGGAAACCATCGTCAGGTACATTATAAAGATTACATAGATGTTCAACAGTACGTATTTCAGCCTGAGAAGTATTGTGTGAACCATTCTTTGTTTGAGCGTGTATCATCAATATTGCGAGAGTCTATACAAAAGCACTCCTCCGTTATCGCGTAAGTAAATTGCTGCCTCTTCATTTAAGAAAGAATGATTTTCAAAGTATGCATCAGTTTTGCCAATGTTCGCTCCAATTGGGATTGATTAAAACAGCTTTACCTAAGACATCGATATCCTTAAAAAATTCTTTATCAATCTCAATACCTTTCCTAAGTCAGCGCGCACAACGACTCCTTCAAGGTTTACAAATTTTTGAAGCGTAACTTCACTTAAGTCTTTTCCATCAGGGTAGCGATGAAATGGACAATCTATATAGGTGCCCGTATTGGTCACCATTTCAATTTTTCCTATTTGGAATTCTGTTCCAGGTGAATAAATGCTACGTGACTTTTCACGACTTAAATAGTCGCAGATTAATGGCGCAGGTAGTCCTTTGTAAGTAATCATTCCATGCTCGATGTCATGGCTTAAGTCAATGAGTTTTGTCATTTGCTTGTTGGTATGATCCATTCAAAATCAGGCCCTTTGGGCATCGATTCAAAGATGCCTTGAATGAATTCATTGGGTTTGGCTAGTTTGCGTTTTGTCATATCAATCCATGCTCCATCTACGGTTAATATCGTCGCAAGCGAACCATCTTCTTTTATAAAATGATGACGCAAACTCCATCGGCTATAATCTTTGGTTGTTTTAACAAGGGTTACATTAACGGTGATGTTGTCTTCTAAAAGTATTTCTCTTTTAAAAATGGCTTCCTCTCTAAAAAGAATAGGTCCAATTTTAAACTCCTCAAGCTTTGCGGTGGTAAGTCCACGTTCACTTAGATACATCATACGCAAAGACGCGCCGTAATCATAGTAAACAGAATGACGGAGATGGCGGTTGGCATCAATATCAGCCCAGCGTATTTGAATAGTTTTAGAGAAATCTAACATAGTTGTTTGTTAACATTATAAATCAAAAATAGGATTCTTTCTAGAAGTTAAATTATCTTTTATTAAAACAAATTATACATTAAAGCCGGGCATTAGTCTACAGCATCAACTCCTTTTCTTTCAGATAGGATAATGTTCGCGTTTGTCGGCTTCACTCATCATGCGCTTATCTTCCTTCTTTGGTTTGAGCGCTTCAAGTCTGGTGTTTCTGTATTGCTCCAATGCTGTAGTGAGTCCGGCCATGGCGTGTATCGCTTCCGGTGTGCTGATATCCAGGCTTTGCGCTGCTTGCGTACAAAGCTGATCGACTTGGCCTTTGTTGTATAAATCTAAATTATGACGCAGTGGAAGTAAATGTGTGTGGCTCTTGTGCTCGATCTTTAAGGTTACTCGTAGTCTATCTAAGCCAGTAATTTTAATGCCACCAAGTACAGTTACATTTAATATTCCTTTTTCGTAAAAAAGTAATTCAGCATTTGAGGTGTGAAGCTTGGAAGCTGTTGACGGTGCTTGCGCTACTAATTCGGTTTGTTGTTTTAATGAAAAAGAAAAATATTTTCGGTTCTTCATTAAGTGATGAAAGATTTCAACTTCATGGCTTTGAAGTAAGCTGCTCACGTCTTCACCTTCCGGGGTTTGTGTATTACTTACTTTCAACTCCGGGCGCAGCACGTGAAGCTTCTCCGATAATCGTTTTGCGCCTTCTCTTCCAGCTTCATCACCATCAAAAAATATGATCGCTTCTTCCAGGTGCTTGAGTTCCTTTACTGCTTGCTCATGATCGGGTGTAAATCCATTCGTACCATAATAGGCCAGTACTTGCGTAGATTCAGGAAAAAGATTTTCAATGTTGAAGCGCAGTTGCTCTAATGTAGCTGCATCGATCACGCTTTCAGCAAACACCAGTGTGCGAGCCCATGACTTCGGCCACCGTGGATATACGCCCGTTCTGTCTTTGGTGTAGTAATGGCTTTGATCATTGTTGTTATAGATACTTCTTCCGTACAGGCTTACGATCTTATCGTCTTTATCTTTCAGCGGGAAGATCGCACAGTATTTCATCTGTGGCCACGCTGTACTGTTGAAGCCAACTTCAAGTGAAGCAGGATTTATATTTCTTCCCTTTAGATAATTCTGTGCCTTCTCGCTCTTCTTAAAATTTCCTTCGAATACTTTGAACAGCTTGGCATAGTTCACTTCTGTTTTTACTGGCTCTGTTTTTTGTGCGGTTGATGCTGTGATGTTAAATTCTTCCTGCAACCATTTGATAGCTTCGTGTGTAGTTACATGCAGTTTCTTTTCTACTAAACTGATCGAATCCATTATACCCGCACTGCATCCGCTGCTAAAGCAAGTACATATCTGTTTGTCTTCACTGAACTGTAAACTTGTCGCTTATCATCATGGAACGGACACAACGCTTTACGGTATTTGTTCACCTGGATGCCCAACCGGTCTGCTACTTCCAAAATGTTGAGCTTGGATTTAACCCACATTGCAGCTTTTTGGTGCTAAACGAGAAATTTGAATTTTTTTTCG
>CAXSCR010000062.1:0-26230 GCA_964235605.1 uncultured Cyclobacteriaceae bacterium
TAACTATTAACTATTAACTATTAACTATTAACTATTAACTATTAACTATTAACCAATAACTATTAACGGCTAACGATTTTCATTAGTTCCAAATATTCCAAGACTTCTCAGCTTGGACATGCAACATCTCCAGACCATTTTTAATAGTAGCGCCACGCATCTCGGCTTTTTGTAAGAACATGGTACGCGCGGGATTATAAATTAGATCATATACATAATGATCTTTTGTTATTAATTCATAATCTATTGGTGGCATGCTTGTGTTATTGGGAGACATGCCCAATGGTGTTGTATTAATGATCAACTGCGATTTAGAAATTATACTTTCGTTTAATTCTTCATAGATATAATCGCCTTTATCTTTATCGCGTGAAGCAATTTTAAAATTGATTTTTAATTTCTTTAGCGCTTCTTGCACCGCTTTTGAAGATCCGCCAGTACCCAATATAAGTGCGTGAAAAGATCTTGTCTTTGGCAGCCAATTCTGTAGCGTTTCGCGAAATGCATCTGAGTCAGTATTAAAACCAATGAGTTTGCCATCCTTGAATTTGATCACATTAACAGCTCCGATCTTTTTTGCAACCGGATCAACTTCATTTAAGTATTGTATAACCTGTTCTTTATATGGTATAGTTACATTTAGACCACTTAAGCCTTTGGTATCAGTTAACAATGTCTCCAGGTCTTTAATACTAGTAAGAGCAAACAGTTCATAATGATAATCGCGGAATCCCTCACGAAAAAACTTCTCATCAAAATATGACTTAGAGAATGAATGACTAACCGAGGCGCCAATTAGCCCGAATACTTTTTCCATTAATTTTTAGTTTTTAGTCTTGCTACAACTTTGTCAATTAACACAACTATTATAACACCCAACGCCATCATAAATATGGCTTGAAGGATGAGGGGATCTTTACCCGTTTTTTCAAAATATTGCCAAGGTAATACGCTTTTATCGAATGCGGGTATTTGCACGCCTTTGCTATTGGTGACATACTCCAAAATCTCACGCCATGGCCATATTTTATTTAAGGACCCTAACATGAAACCAGCCAATAAAGCTATGGTAATGTCATGATATTTTGCCAATATCCAGGAAAGAATCCGTGCGAATAGAACAATCCCAAATACGCATCCCAAAACAAATATAGACATAACACGCATGTCTACTTCTACAAGGGAAGTAATTACAAATTGATACTTACCTATTAAGAGTAGAATGAATGCACCAGAAATGCCAGGAAGTATAACTGCGCAAATTGCCATTGCACCTGAAAGAAAAATAAAAATAGGACTGTTAGGCAAATGCGTTGGCGAGAGGTTGGTAATAGCATATGCAATTATAATCCCTATAAAAGGTGCTATTATCACAGCAATTGTCCAATGTTTTATTTCCCTAAAAACCAAGGGTGCTGCTATAATGACCAAACCAAAGAAGAAGGACCAGACCAAAATTGGGTAAGTTGATAACAGGTAGACAATAAGCTTAGCTAAGGATATAATACTGGTAGCAAAACCGGCAAATACGCTTAACAAGAATTTGCCATTGATCTTCTTCCAAAATTCTCTGAATCGAAGCCTTAGAATCAATTTTAAGGCCTCCAGGTCAACAGATTTAATAGAAGCGATCAATTCATTGTAAATACCAGTCAAGAAAGCCACTGTTCCTCCTGATACGCCAGGAATGACTTCAGCGACCCCCATACTTAATCCTTTTATGTAGAGAAGAATATAGTTTTGCGTTTTTCTCAATTAATTGAACTTACATACTGCTTAATCAATTTCAAATGGTGGGGCAGTATTGGTATTCTTTCTTTCGATACCGAGAAAATGTAAAAAAGTATCACCTCTTAAACCCAATCGTATGGTTTCAAGTGGTATAATCTCTTCAGGAGCTATATTTCCGAGGTTTACATTCGCGCCAAGTAATTTTACAAACCAGACTTGTTGTGCTTTTTGAGGCGCTTCCCAAATTATTTTTTCAAATGGAATTTTAGTAAGAATTTCTTGCACCAAACCAGAGCGAACTTCTCCGGTAGAACGAAACAAGCCAACGTTACCGCTTTCACGTGCTTCACCTATAACTTTCCAGGCACCTGCATCTAATTCTTTTTGCATCAATTCTATCCAGATGTAAGGCGGTATAATCTTTTCGGCATCCTTAGACCCAACCTCCGAAAGAACAGTTACTTGTTCAGATAGCTTTGCAATATAATCGCACTTAATATCATGATCAAGGTCCATCGAACCATCAGATACTTCTGCGAAGGTCATATTATACTTATCGAGCAACCTTCTATAATCGTCAAATTGATTACGAATTACAAAAGCTTCGAAGAGCGTTCCACCGAAATAGGTAGGAAGCCCAGCATTTTGAAATACTTTTAATTTGTCTTTTAAATTTGGTGTTACAAAAGATGTTGCCCAGCCAAGCTTTACAATATCTGTATGATCAGCACAAGTACTTACAAAATCTTCTGCCTCCCGTATGCTTAGGCCTTTGTCCATCATCATGGTAAAACCATATTGTCTGGGCTTTGTAGTTCGCTCAGGGATATTATTCAGTTCGTAATTCATTGGTTATTTAATTTTTTTAGGGAAACCATGCCATATCCATGCATTGCTTGTATAATGCGTTGTTGGTTTAGCAGATTTGCCTTTCATTTTTAGCTGTTGTCTTTTCTGTACTGTTCAATGATCTTGTACAGTGCCTTTTGTGTTTCGATTTTCGGAAAGAAATCGAATAAGGTTGTATGACCATCAAAATCCAAAATTAAAGCATTTTCTAAATAATTAAAGGCTTCTTTGAATTTGCCTGCTTCAATTAGGTACACAGTCATGCGATAAAAAAATTCGGCATCATCAGGAACATCGCTAAAACCCTGTAAAAGGACCTCTGTTGCTTTTATGGGATCTCCCTGTTCATAATAAATAAAAGACCAATTAAGCCAGATTTCTTTATCCTCAGGGTCTAATTTGCTAGCTTCCTCGTACGCATCAACACTAGAGACAGTGTTTCCTAGCTTAAATTCAGCATGGGCTACTGATTTCCAATATTCAGAGTTTTCAGTATGTAATTTCAGGGCTTTATTGAAGAAATGGAGCGCTTGGTGCCATTTTTCCATTTTCTCTAAGCACGCACCCGCACCAAACCAAGCTTCATCATAAAGTGTATCGAGTTTGGTTGCCTTCTGAAAAAATTTCAAACCTAAATCGTATTGCTCCAAACCTTCATGAGCTGCACCTATGCAGCAATATACTTCTGGACTCGGACCTTCTATTTCAATAGTCTTTTTAAAGCATTCTAATGCTTTTGCATATTGCATCAAGTTCATGTGCGTATTGCCCATGTTAAAGTGAGCTGAAGCAAAAGCGTCATCGATGGTTACAGCATAATCATAGGCAAGTAGCGCCTCTTCAAACTTCTCTAACTTATTGTAAACAATACCAAGGTTATACCACGCTGGGGCGGAATAGGGATCTTCATCAATAAATTTTTGATAATAATCAACGCTGCTCTCTAATTGTCCACTTACATCGAGACAGAAGGCCAACTCATATAATGCACCATCGTGATTTATGTTTTCTTCTATGGCTTTTTTGTAAGAATCGATTGCGCTGGCATAATCTTCCATGCTTTGATAAGCAAGACCGATGTTGTAATACACTTCATCTTTTTCTTCTGCAAGGATCAATGCCTTTTCATAATTCTCTATCGCTTCTTTGTGGTGCCCACGAAGTGAAAGTATGGAGCCTATAGTAAGATAGATCTCCGGATCATTCGGTTGCATAGCATGAGCCTGTTCAAGCAATTCAAGGGCTTGTTCATACTCATCCAGACTTGAAAGCACTTGTGCTTTTATAGTAATTAGTTCTGTGGAATAAGGATACTGACTGATGGCTAGATTAACGGCGTGCAAAGCTTTGTTATGCTTGCCACGAAACATGTAGTAATCTATGATTTTTTCGTATGCATCAAGATCGAAAAATTCCGCTCGCTTCTTTCGGATGTGATCCTCAAAGCGTTTTATCAGTTCGTTTTCCTCTTCCCTTTTGCGGTATTCTCTCGACATGAATAAAAGGTTTACCTAAAATACTCAAAATTAATGATGTAAAGCTACAGGGTTTCCCCTATTTTTTACCAATTATTTTAACAATGTAATTTTCACAACACCATTGAAGCGTTTTATCGAATTTTTCAAACTGAAAACTTAGGGTTTTCACTATTTTTTGATTATTATAGTTAAAGGTTATATCGGCTAACCGTGCGGTTTCTCGTGAGATAAGCGGAGTTGAGTAAGTAATTTTTGATCTTATATCTTCTAGGGTTGAAACAACCTTAAGCAAGAAATTACTAAGTTTTATTGAAGGTGCTTTTTTGTTAAAGTGCTTTGCTATGTTGTCAAAAAAATCTTTATATGAGATTGATCCAGCGTTAGCAATGAATCTCTCATTTTCGATACCAGAAGTGAGAAGTGCACATGCTATAGACGCTACATCTCGCACATCAACATAATTAAGCGTTCCGTCTATGTAAAAAGATTTCTCCCGGTAAACATATTTAAAAAGTTGTGCGCTACTACGATTCCAATCAGTAGGGGCCAGGATTACAGAAGGGTTGACGATTACGGTACTCATACCTTCTTCTTGGCCGCGGAACACTTCAAGTTCAGCTAGGTATTTTGACTCCGCATACGTGCTATTCAAACCATTACTCACCCACTTATTATTTTCATCAATCTCAAGTTGACCTGTTTGTCGGCCAAATGCAGCAACAGAGCTGATATGCAATAATCGTTTTACATTATTCGTGAGACAAGCGTTTACAACATTTCTAGTACCTAGTACATTGACATTATAAATCATCTTAGCATCACGCGGGCTGAATGACACGATGGCTGCTGCATGTATAACATGTGTTACATCTTGCAGCGCTTCATTCAATTCAACGGGGTTAGTAACATCAGCATCACGCCATGTTATTTTTGAATTAAGATCTTCAAGCAATGAGACATCACTATCTTTTCTCTTAAGTGCTATGAAGGATTGGTTACTCGCTATTAATCTTCGGACAATAAAGCTTCCTAATAATCCGTTGGCTCCAGTTACAGCTATCATTAAAATGTATTATTCAAGAGCGGTAAAGATAAAGCTTTTTGAAAGTATTTATTGTTTTGTGCATCTTCCACTAGCTGGATATGTTGAAGATGATGGCAGTCACTTCCTAGTATATGAACCCAGCCACGATCAATTAATTTGTATGCAGTTTGTTGTGCAGGCTTCGAGTAATAGCCAGTAATTGAGCTAATATTTATTTGAAATAGTACACCACGATCCAAAAGATCTTGGATTTTTTCCAGATCATTTTGCAAGTAGAGATAACGCTCGGGATGTGCCAATACAGGTCTGTATCCTTTTGTAGTGGCTAGAAAAATAAATTCTTTTAAGTTTAGTGGTTCTGTAAGGAAGTTTGTTTCAAAGAGTAAATATCTTTTCCCAAAAGTTAAAACGGGTTGTTGTGTTTCAATTACTTTATAAAAGTATTCATCCAGATAATATTCGGCCGCGGCTTCGATATCAATGTGTATTTCTTTACTCTGAAGATAATTTGTAAGTGCTGTTAAACTTTCTTGTATACCTGTAATGGTATTTCTGTAAGCATCACTCATTACGTGCGGTGTTGTAATGATTTTTTTGTAACCCATTTTCTGAAATCGGAGAATAATTTCTGCTGATTCTTCAAAAGTTTTTACACCATCGTCAATCGCTGGTAACAGGTGGGAATGTATATCCACGGTTAGTGGCGTTCCCGTAGGATTATTCTTTTTAAACCAGTTAAACACTATGTCTTTTTAAAAATCGATCGTGGTGTACTCTCTTCATAATATCCATACCCATATCCCTTTTTATCAGTATAAGGTAATGCATTAAGAACCGTAGTAATATTAGAGAATTTATTAATGCTGATGATACGTCTTAAGTTAAATAGGAAATCTTTTTTAGAATAATTTGCCTTAAAAACATAGATAGAAATATCTGCATTTTTCATTGCCATTATTCCATCTGTAACTATACCTACAGGCGGCGTATCTAAAATAACAAAATCATATACCTGTTTTAATTCGGTAAGTAAGGCGCCGAAATCGCCATTCAACAGAAGTTCAGACGGATTTGGTGGATGTGGTCCCGAAGGGATATAGTCCAAATTTGGCACAGCAGTTTTTATTAAGCAGTCTTGCCATAGGTGCTTGCCTATTAAAATGGTGCTTACTCCCTTGCTTGGATCGTCTACTGCAGTAGGAAGATTTGCTTTGGATTTTCTTAGATCAAGGTCTAGTAAAATTACTCGCTTATGCGACTGCGCCATCACACCGCCAAGGTTCATGGCTATAAATGACTTTCCTTCGCCTGAAACTGTAGATGAGATGGCTATCACCTTTTGCAAGGAGCCGGCACTAAAAAAATCAAGGTTAGTACGCAACGTTCTAAGGGCCTCACTTACCATCGACTTAGGATGTTCTAAAACGTAAAGCGTATTGTTGTCTGTATAACGTGAGGTAGGTACCACACCAAGTAAGGGTACGTTGGTCAACTTTTCTAAATCCTTAATACTAGTTATTTTATTATTAGCCACATAAAGAATACCCACCGTAAACACGATCAAAACAAAACTTGACACTATGCCGATGGCAATGATCATTAGTTTTTTAGGGGAAATAGGAATTGTAGGTATTGTTGCTGGCGAAAGAATTATAAAATCAGAGGTGCTTCCGGCCTGCGCAATTTCAAATTGTGATTTTGATTGCATGAGGGCAAAATAGAACTCTTCATAAAGTTTATAGTAACGTTGGTTTTTACTAAACTGGGTACTCTTGTCGGGCATAGATGCAAATTCTCGCTCCAGTCTATTTTTCTTTTGATTTAAACTCTGTAGTTGGATGAGTAACTCCTTTTTTAACTCTATTAATTGATTCGTTGTTTTGGTTTTTATGTTATCAATTTCTTTTTGTTTTGAACGAAAAGCAAACGTGCTTTCATTGTAAGATAATTTGAGTCTTTCCTGTTCGAGTAATAATTGCTGAATGTCGTCTAAATTCTTATTTAAATAATTCGGTAACAGATACCGTTGTGAAATAGTAAGGGATGCATCAGCGCTATTAAGATCATCATTGACACGATTAACTTCATTTATCCTGCTGGTAATTTCAAACCGTTGTGTATCAATTTTTGTAATCATGGAAACCGTACTTTGTAAGTATTCATCCACGTTATTGGTTTTATTTTGCAGCGTGAATCGTTCAAAATAGTTTTCATAATCTTCCATCTTTTTTTCTATTTGATGGAGTTCATTGGTAAGCCAGTCAATTTTTTGTTTTGTCGCTAGGTTCTTTTGCTCGTTGCTGTAGTCAAGATATTTTGTATTAATTTTATTTAAGATGGCTTGTGCTTTAAAAGGGTTATAATCTTTGAAGGCTACATGTATAGTTTTTGCGTTAAAGTTTAGCGGTGCAACCGTAAGGTTAGACAGTAAGTAATTAAGTAGTGCTTCTTTTGTGTTAAAGATAAAATAGTAGCCTATTTCATCGCCTCTTTGAAAATGGGTATTTCTTTGAAAAATTAAGTCTGCACCCTTAATTGAAACTTTTTCTCCGTATGCACCTTTTATTACATTCTTAGAATTGCCAACATGAATACTAAACTCAGTGTCATTGATTGGATCAAAATATATCTGACTATTATAAATCGATTCATCTTTAATTGAATATTCAATACTAGCCGGTGGATTGCCGTATAAATCATTATTTAGCAAGTGGCCAATACTATAGAAACTAATGTTGAGTGGCATTGAATCTAAAACACTACTCAAAAATAGCTTGGATTGAATTAGTTCTATTTCACCCGAGAGAAGATCGCTTTGAGATTTGTTTACAAAACCTTCTATGCCTAAATCTGAAGCCTCATCTTTAACCTCCAATTTGATAGTTGATTCTGATTGATACAACCCTGGTGTGTAACGAATTTTTAAATATGCGATTGAGTTAGTGATGATGATAATGACGAGAATCCAAATCCAGTTATGACGAAATGTATTTCCGAGCTTATTTATATCAACACCTTCAATTGTTGTTTCGTTAATTTTAATATTTCTAGGATCCAATGTCTGCTAGTTTAATATAATTAAAATTAGAGTTGAGAGACTTGTCATAACTCCGAGTAGCGGTCCATAGTCTCTGAATCCCTCAACTAACGGTCTTCTTATTGGCTCTATGTACACAACATCACCAGGCTCAATGATCATATTATTTTTAAGATATCCGTCTATTGTACTTAAATCTGCGACGTATACCTTCTCTCCTCTCAATATACGAATGTTATGGGCCTTTGCATTGTTATCAACGCCTTTTGCTAATGCTAATACTTCTACCAACGTTACATTTTCATTGATTAATGGAATCAGTTGACCTCCTGGTGAGCCTAACACAACTACCCTCTTATTGGTGTATTTCAAAACGACAAAGGGCTGCTGGTAATATTTAGCGTATTCTTTTTGAAGTATTGCTTCTGCTTCGTGTAAGGTTAAACCCTCAACCTTTAGTTCACCCACCATAGGAAATAATGCGAGACCTTTAACGTCTACGAGATATTGAAACACAGGACGTGCTCCTTCGCCACTTGAACCAGCATCTTTTAGCGTTTCCTGATTAGGGTCTATAATTCGTTCTCCTTCATTGGTAAATACCTCTAGCTGTAGGTAGTCATTGCGCTGTATGGTATAGTTCCGTTCCGCATGTGAAATCTGTTTTTCTAGTTCATAGTTATTGGGAACTTTGAACATAATGTTCTGCCGATAAGAGGCACATGATGCCAGCGACAAAACTATTAGCAAGAGACTTGTACATTGGTTAAACAAGTGTTTCAACGGTAGTAATTGGTTATGTATTACCGTGAAATTACAGATTTTCTTAACAAGTCGCTTAAGGTAGGTAATTGACCATCTTTTTCTGACAAGATTGCAGTGCTTACAGGCCAATCTATTTTCAATTCTGGGTCATTCCAAACAATACCTGTTTCAGATTCCTTGTTATAGAAATTGGAACATTTGTAAAAAAATATAGAATCTTCTAGCGCAGCAAATCCATGTGCAAATCCTTCGGGTACCATCAACATATTATGGCGGCTTGCTTCTAACAAACAGTAATACACTTGTCCAAAGGTTTTTGAACCTTTACGAACATCCACCACTACATCCATTACCTTACCACTTATTACAGACACCAATTTTGCTTGCTGATATGGTGGCAATTGTAAGTGTAGTCCTCTGACTACGCCTTTCTTAGAAAAGGATTGGTTCTCTTGAACAAAGCGAGTTTTTATACCTTGTTTGTGAAATTCTTCTTCCTTATAAAATTCATAAAACCAGCCTCTGTCATCATTATAAACAGAAGGCATAATTTCTACTAAACCTTCAATACCGGTTGTTTTAATTTGCATATAGTAATATTATGAAGCCTGTTTTAAGGCAGATAAGGCTTGAAGGTATTTGTTAATAACAATGGATTCACTGTACTCGGCTTCCATTTTGGTTCTACCATTTATGCCGAACTGTTTTAAAGTTTCATTGCTAAATCCGGCCATGTGTTCCATTTTGGCTGCAAGATCATCAGCATCTTTTAGCCTGCACAGTAATCCGTTGTAATTATTCGTTACTACATGATTACAGCCTGGTACATCGGTAGCAATAATAGGTTTTGATGAGCTTGCTGCTTCCAATAAGGTTCGTGGCGTTCCTTCCCGATAGGACGGAAGCACAATACAATCTGCCAAATCAATATATTGACGCACATCATCTGTTGTGCCTAAATACTCTATTGTTCCACTGCTTATCCACTCTTCAATTACTTCTGTTTTGATACCCCGTTTATGCAGCGGGTCCATAGAGCCAAGTATTTGAAAATGTGCATACACACCGGCAGCTCGTAATTTCTTGACTGCTTGGATATATTCCAAAACACCTTTGTCTGTTATCAATCTGGAAATTAATAGAAATGTGAATTTTACATTTCGCTTATAAAGCGTCGGTTTAAATTTATCTAAATCGATTCCGGAACCGGGCAATAAATCAACTGTATGAGGCGGAACTAACTTCTTATCTAGAAAAAGTTTTAAGTCATCAGGGTTTTGAAAAAACACTTTGCGAGCGAATCGAAAACTTATTTTATAAAGCAACATGGCGATATCAGACACCATATCATTCTTTAAAAAGACAGTACCCAAACCACAAACATTATTTACAACAGGAATACCTAACAATGATGCAGCCAAGGTGCCATAAACGTTCGGCTTAATGGTATAATGAAGTATTACATCGGGCTTTACCTTGCGGTAAATCATGAAGAGTTCTGCTATTAAGGCTAAGTCTTTAATGATGTTAGCACCACGGCTGTCCATTTTTACGGCGTGGTGAATGCAGCCCGCCTCTTCCAGATATTTTGCATATTCATCGGTAGGTGCAATGGTATGCACTTCATATCCCTTTTCTATAAGGGCGTGGACAAAATTCATTCTGAAATTAAAAATATTCCAGGATGTATTCAGGACAATGGCAATTCTCATTCTGGCTCTTTTAATGAAAATTCTCAATACCGTTCGACAAGCCGTCAATTAACAGGTTAAACTTGAAAATCTCTAGGTTACATCCCCTAAATATAAAAAAAAGTAACCGTGGAGTAAAATGGGTATATAAATTTATACGTTAAGTTTGCCCTTTAATTAACAGAAAATGTCAATACAAGAGAATACAGCGGTTTTAGTTGCCTTAAGTAGTAGTCGCGAGACGGAAGAAACTCAAGAATATTTAGATGAATTGGCCTTTTTAGCTGAAACTGCCGGTATCAAGACAATAAAAAAATTCATTCAAAATTTAGCTCAACCCGATCCCAGATCTTTTATAGGCAAGGGGAAACTCGCCGAATTAAAGGCGTTTGTAATTTCTCGAAATGTTAATAATGTTATTTTTGATGAGGATCTAAGCCCTTCACAACTCAGAAATCTTGAAAAAGAATTAAATCCCGAACGCGGGGAAGAGGCTGGTGGTGTAAGGGTATATGATAGAAGTCTTCTTATTCTCGATATTTTTTTATGGCGCGCACAAACAGCGCAGGCAAGAACGCAAGTCGAATTAGCTCGTAATCAATATTTATTACCACGCCTTACCAGATTATGGACCCATCTTGAACGCCAGCGAGGCGGTACAGGTACACGTGGCGGTGCAGGTGAGAAGGAAATTGAAACAGACAGAAGAAACATACGCCATCAAATTTCTTTACTAAAGGAACGATTAGAGAAGATTGAAAAGCAACGTGAAACCCAACGTAAATCCAGAAGTAATGTAGTGCGTGTGGCTTTAGTTGGGTATACCAATGTTGGTAAATCTACCCTAATGAATTTGCTTTCAGGTTCCGGCGTGTTAGCTGAAAACAAATTATTTGCTACTGTCGATTCGACGGTACGAAAGGTTGTCTATGAAAGCATTCCATTTCTTCTTTCTGATACCGTTGGGTTTATAAGAAAGTTGCCCCATCACCTTATTGAATCATTCAAGTCAACGCTTGATGAGGTACGCGAGGCGGATTTATTGCTTCATGTGGTTGACATAGCACATCCTTTCCATAATAACCAGATAGAAGTTGTCACTAAAACACTTTCTGAGATTGGTGCGGCTAATATCCCGACTATTTTAATTTTGAATAAAGTTGACTTGTTTAAAGAGAAAAATCCAGATGTTAACCTGGAAGAAATGAAAGGTTACTACCGACAACATGGTTTGAATAACATTGTCTTTGTTTCAGCAGCTACACGAGAAAATATTAATAAACTCCGAAATGAGATCATGCTGGAGGTTAAAAAGAGACATTTCACGCTATATCCAAATTCTGTTAACCCAGACTTTACATTTTCTGAGACAGAAGAAGAACCATCAATTGAATCATAGCAGTATTTTAATAAATTTGCAGCCCTGTTAAAGCAGGCCATTAGAAATGGTCCCGTAGTTCAATGGATAGAATAGAAGTTTCCTAAACTTTTGATATGGGTTCGATTCCCGTCGGGACTACATTCACTTAAAAGGCTGAAATTGTAATGATTTCAGCCTTTTTCGGTTCGATAATCTTGGTGGGTATCAGGTCGTATGTTATTACCATACCGATTCAATTCTACACCTATTCTTATTTTTACTAGTCGAATGCGTCAGATGACGATCACGATATCCGTGACATTTAGATTGTAAGTAATTTAAATTAGTACCTCCCTGTACTAATATGGGACACATTAAAACCTGACATTTTCTTAAACAACTGTAAATCAATGTCCTAATTAAACTGAGTTTGTGGTTTCATATTTGGTAATGTGGTCCAGCAGATACCTAACACTGAATATGAAAGCTCTAAAAGACCCCCGGTTCTCGTCGGACCTTTGTATTAGCAATAAGTGTAAAGAGGCAACCCATTTCTACCTCACCAAAATTTCATCACCTGCACTGCTTCTATAGCTGCATTAGCTCTATTACCAAACCAAATAACTCTATTATATCGAAATGTAGTCTATACCCAGGATAACATGAGAAAGATTTTTACCATTGCATTGCTTATACTAGTATGTTCTCACTACACCAAGTCGCAGTCTTCTGATAGTTTATTCGGACCACGCGTATGGCTCAAAGCAGATCAAAGTATTTTAAGCGCGACAAAATGGACTGATGTTAGTTATTTTAAGAATAACGCCACGAGCGTATCTTCCCAGCAAACACCTTTACTAACGGGAACGATTAATTATAATAAGGCCATTGTCTTTGATGGCCTTGATGACTATTTTAAAATTCCTTTCAGCCTTGAAGGGATAGCGGACCTTTCGGTTCTAGCAGTATTCCAATCGGCTGATACTACTGAACGTGGTATTTGGGGTAGTGAACAAGGCTCTTCCCGGAACGTCTTACTGACCACACGAAAGGCAATTGGACCAGATACCATCGCCGATGTTTACGGAAAGGCTGAAAAAATAACCGTGCTTAATTCCGTTTTACAAAACTGGGAAAAAGCAACAACCACTTCATCAACTGCCTTCTTTGCGTTGGGTAGCGCGGGTAAGACAAAAGGTTATAAACCTTTTAAGGGCTCATTAGCGGAGCTTATTGTCTTCAATAGATCACTTACATTTTTAGAACGGGTGCAATATGAAACTTATCTAGCCATCAAATATGGAACAGGACTTCGCGAAGGAAACTTCGTAAGCTCCAAGGAGAAGGTATTATGGCGAATTAATGATAATAAAACTTTTGGGAAGAATATAGCCGGCATAGGAAGAGATAATTTTTTTAACCTTTATCAAAAGCAATCTGGAAGCGCTTATGATTCTGGGTTGTTAGTAATGACAACTGGAGCATTAGCAAGCTTAAATGCTGAGAACAAGGCAGTCATTGCCGATCAAGATTTTTTAATATGGGGTGATAATGGCTTGCCACTAAATGCAAAGCCAGGAGATGGAATAGATTCTGTCTTATCTATTGTACAAAGAAAATGGCTCGTTACTGTATCTGGTAATACGGCCAATAAGCTTCCTGTAGAACTCTATGTTGATTCTGCTAGACTGCCTTTAGATCCTTTGGGATATTGGCTTGTCATTGACCGGAGCGGTCAAGGGAATTTTGCAGTTGATAATCTGGAATACATTTCACCAGACAGAATATCTAAAGGTAAAGTCGTATACAAAAATGTACTATGGGATACGGACGGATCTGGTAAGGATAACTTTGGATTTGCACAAGAGAAAGAACTTCTTGCTGTTGTCCGCAATGTGCAAGACCCATCATGTACGAATGAAACAGCAGGGAAAGTTAGAATAGAAATTATCGCTGGCAAACCTCCTTATGAACTTACATTTAATAATACAGAAGCGAAAATATCTCGTGAGTGGGAGCAATCCGTAACATCGGCAGAGCAAAGAAATCTTGTTGTTGGTAATTATTCGCTGTCTGTAAAAGATGCCAATCATAATAAGATTGAAAGAATTTTTTCACTTGCCATGCCTGATGCATTATATATTAATCTTGGCCCAGATCAAAAATTAGCTGCTGGGAACCATATTGTAATCGATGCATCTACTCAGGTGCCGGACTCAATAGAAGTGACTTATCAATGGGAAAGCAGTTTTGGATTCCACAGCACTGATAAAAAGATCAATGCTATCGAATCAGGAATTTACCGTGTTACAGTTACCAAACAAAAAGATGGTTGTGTGTTTACTGATGAGGTTGTAGTAAGCGGTGCAGAATCACAACGTGTAGCAGTATACCCTAACATTGTCAATAGCCATGAAAACTATAATGTAAGTGTCTCTCTTGATAAGCCAGGCAGAGTCATAGTTACAGTCTTTAATGCCCGTGGCATGAAGGTTAATGAAATGACCGGTTCAAATCAGAGTGAATTCCAATTTGTGTCTAGTTTCAAAGATTCAGGTATGTATCTGGTAACAATACAAACACCAACAAGTATTGAAACGCAAAAAGTAGTCGTGTATTAAAACAATATCCATTATATGAAAAACTCAACATTGAAAGTCCTTACTGCGGTTATCATGGCTATGGCTTTGCTGCTAAATTCTTGTAGCAGCGACTCACCTTCTCCAAGCGCTGGCCAATGGAAACGAAAGGCAAATTTTCCTGCGTGGGGTACCTCTGGAGCTTTTTCCTTTGTTATCGGCACAAAAGCATATGTTTCAAGCGTTGCACGCTTGTTGGAGTATGATCAATCTACTGATATATGGACTCAAAAGGAATATCTTCCTGTAGGTATGCATGCCTCTCAATCATTTTTCTTCGTCATTGGCACGAAGGCTTATGTGGGAACAGGTACTGACAATGCCAGCTATTTTAAATTTCTATATGAATACGACAATACAACAGATACGTGGACTCAAAAAAATGACTTCCCTGGCGGTGTAAGAGCTGGAGCCATAGGGTTCTCTATCGACAATAAAGGCTATGTGGTAGGTGGAACAAATGGACCAAGCGCATTAAAGGATGTTTGGGAATATAATGCTAGTGCCGATGAATGGACTAAGAAGTCTGATTTTCCAGGGCAATCAAGGTATAATCCAGTATCGTTTGTGATAAATGGGAAAGCATATTACGGCACAGGTAGCAGGATTGAAAACAACGGTTATTCCTATACCAAAGATTTTTATGAATACAATCCTGCTACGGACACCTGGACCCAGAAAACTGATTTTCCTGGTGTCGAAAGAGAATTAAGTGCAGGATTTTCAATAGGTAACATGGGGTATGCCGGTACAGGTTATATAGGAGGCGGAAGTACTTCATCCGCTGATGATTTCTGGAAATATGATCCAACCACGGATAAGTGGACTCCCCAGGCAAAATGCAGCATTCAACGATTTGACAGCTTTGCTTTCGCCATTGGTAAAAAAGGATATCTGAGCGGTGGCACATTGAGCGATGACATAGAATATGACCGCGCTGTCCGCGAGATGTTTTTCTGGGAATTCACGCCTTAACATTAGGCACATCAGTATCGTGTTTTGATATCATTCGATTGAACGAAAAAGAAACTTTGTTACCATGACAAATCTTTATAAAAGCCCCGCACTGCTATTGGTATGTTTAAGCATGCTCGTTTCTAAGGTAGTGGCAAAGACAGGGGGCCCTTCTCACCCAGCATCAAATGCAGTGACGGTCTATTCTTCTGCACAGCATGAAGGTTTGATTGGTATAACAGAGGAGTCTCCTATTGACAATCCGGTTGATAATATATTTCATATTGCTATAAATAAACCGTTGAGTGGAACAGAAACAGTTTGGCTTACCTACGAGCTAGAAGGTGTTGAAGATCATACCTCCATATCACGTAGCATAAATGATCAGTTATCAGTGGGTGGGTATTTAATTAAAAAAAGAAGAGGCTGGGCAACACAACGCGAGCAGATCAGTGCCGCATGGTTAAAGCAAGGTGATAATATAATTCGGTTTACAACACCTGAGAATCCTGAATATAGCTACAAGATCAAAGGCTTGAAAGTTGAAATTGAATCATCGAATCAGCATAATGATAACATTCAGGTAATAATTAACCAGCCTTCTGGTAATTATTATTTTGGTAAGGCTTATATAAAAGGTTTAATAACTGGAGCAGGTAACGATAAAATTAAAATTAATGTTGCCGGAAAAGCTGCCAGAGTTTATAATGGTGAATTTGAAAGCGTAATCGATTTTGAATCGGCTCAGAGTTCGTGTTCTATGGAAGTGGAAGCCGTGTATCCAGATGGAAGTACTACTTGCCATTCCGTAACTTTTGAAAAACCACTTACACCTGATTTTGTATTTGGACTTAACAACATTACCTATAGAACTGAAAAATTGTTTCGTGCAAATGAAAGCGGCACAATAAATTTGCAAGGTGCCTCATTAAGTAAAGATGCCCATGCATTGAAAACATCTTCGGTGCTTTCCATCACAACTTTGCGTGATGTAGATATTCCGGCACTTGACGGTGGCATGGTGAATGTTACCCGTTATCATTCTGGTTTCCGTTTTCTTCCACATGGAACAGTCTTTAGTAACGAAGTTAGTGTTAGTATCCCTTTTGATATGGAAAAAATACCAGATGGTTATACTGAAAAAGATATTAGGACTTACTACTTCGATGAACAGTCCCACCATTGGATAACTGTGCCCACTGATACCGTGTTGCTTCAATCTAGTGAAGTGGTATCAAAGACTACACATTTTACAGATTACATTAACGCGATTATTAAAGTACCTGAATCACCCGAAGCTGAAGCCTACAATTCAACATCCATGAAAGGCATCAAGGCTGCAAACCCAACAACTGCGGTTAACCTAATCAATCCACCTCAAGCCAATAATACAGGCAATGCCAGCATGGGCTATCAGATTAACATTCCCGGTGGTAGAAACGGCATGCAACCTGAGTTAGCAATTAACTACAATAGCGGTGGCGGTAATGGTTGGATGGGTTTAGGGTGGAATCTTTCGGTACCTTCTATTGGTATTGAAACACGCTGGGGGGTGCCAAGATATAAAGCAGCACAAGAAACCGAAACATACTCCATGAATGGAGAACAACTGAGCCCAGTTGCTCACCGTGGTTCTTTGCAAAATAGAGTACCTGGCGATAAACAATTTTATCCACGTGTCGAAGGTGCATTTAACCGAATTATACGCCATGGAAATAATCCAACTGACTATTGGTGGGAAGTAACAGACAAAAGTGGAACACGCTATTTCTACGGGGGAAATCCTACAAGTGGGCCGGACAAAAGCACAACGCTTCGCGATAATGAATCAAATGACAAAGGCAACATAGCGCATTGGGCTTTGAGTGAAGTACGCGATCTAAACAACAATTTTGTAAAATACCATTATGCTAAAGTAGAAGATACAGGGCTAAGCGGTGGCACGGTTAAGGGCTATCAATTGTACATTGATAAAATCACTTACACTGGCCACAGTGGTGCTGAAGGAAAGTATACTGTACTATTCACAAGAGATCGTGAACTTAACGAGGCTAAAAGGGTCGATATAAGCATTATGGCTAACCTGGGCTTTAAACAAGTAACAGCCGATTTGCTTCGTAAAATAGAAGTGCAGTTCGAAGGTAAAAACATCAGGAGTTACGAATTGAAATACAAGCCAGGTGCATTCTTTAAAACCTTATTGAGTAGCGTTTCAGAATATGATGCGAGCGGTAAGCTATTTAATACACATGACTTTGATTACTATAATGAAGTTGGCACCGCTGGAAGTTTTAAACCACTCACTGCTCCTGAAAACTGGTCCCCACAGGATGATGATGTTAAAGGTAGTCTGGTTATTACAAAAGATCAGTACACAGACAAAGCCTCTGCATTGAGCGGAACAAAATCTTCAGACATAGGGGCAGGTGTTACTGTGACTGTTGGGCCCTCAACAAGCTCTTCTGTAAGTAAGGCTCTCTCTGTAGGAGGCTCGGTTGGTTTCTCACAGTCCAAGAGTGAAGGTTTGCTTTCCATGATAGATATTAATGGTGATGGTTTACCGGACAAAGTATTCATGAATAGAAAGGGAGACAAAATGTATTACAGGCCTAACCAATCGGGATCAACCGGTAATACTGTTTTTGGTGCGAAACGTGAAGTGACTTTGAACGGAACCAACAATTTCTATAAAGAGAAAAGTAAGACACTCAATTTTGGTTTGGAAGCTAGTTTTTATGCCTTTGTGGGTTTTGGTACTAGCAAAACAACATCTGTGACCTCAGTATACTTTTCAGAAGTGAATGGCGATCAATTACCTGATCTAATGGTAAATGGCAAAGTCTACTTTAATCATATTGATGCGGCTACTGGCGACCCTGTATTCACATCATCGAGCAGCGATACGCCGAGTCCCATTATCGGCACTGGTAGTGTTGATGGGAACATCATCGACGCCGATCCACAAGAATTAGAAACAGCCATTGATGAAAGTCCATTGCATGATATAGTAAGAATGTGGAACGCACCATCTGCAGGGAAAATAAAAATAACAGGTACGGTGCGATTGTTGGAAAGCAAAGATACAGAACGTGCCGAAGCTCCTGCCGATGGCGTATTGGTGAAGATACAACACAATGACAAGGATTTATGGACGACACGTATTTTGGCAACAGATTATACAGCGCATTCGCCAAATGGTGTAGCTAGCGTAACGGTGCGAAAAGGTGACCGGTTATTTTTTAGAACTCAATCTGTATTTAATGGATCGTATGACTCAATACAATGGTCACCAACTATAGAGTATCTAAACCAAAACTTGAAATTAACGGATGCCAATAATAAACCACGCTACAGTTTTTCCAGCGAAAAGGATTTTGTGCTTGCGGCGAAGCAAACCGTTGGCCCTCCTTTCAATGGAAGGGTTGTTATAGATGGTAATTTTACTAAACCTGTCACTTCCGATAATATCCATGCTGAGATCTTACAAGTTAATGATAAGAATGACACTACTGTAGTTTGGAATTCAGACTATGCGTGGGATGTTTCAAAAACTGAATCCATCTTAAAAGAAATAAACGTTGACACTACACAACTGCTTACTTTCCGGGTAAGTGCTTCAACCAATATTGACTGGTCAGCTATTCAATGGCACCCCCGTTTATACTATGTTGCTTCATACGATTCACGTTATGTTATTAAAACGACAGAAGGAAAGCCCGAACCTTTCATTGATTTCCATCCTGTACCTGAATACACCATGTATAATGATGTAAAAGCAGCGACTACACCGTGGATCGCAAAAGATTCAGCCAATTTAACAATAACCCCTCACCTGGAGTTTTCCAATTTTTTCGCAACAGGACAAATTATTTTTTCTATAAAAAAGGCTAATAAATTATTATATAAAGATACGCTTACCATCGTGAATGGAGTGGTAGATACTGTTAAGTCCTTTCCTTTAAAAGTAAAAGAATTTGACAGTCTATATTTAGAATACCATATAAGCGATGCTCAGTACCTGGCTTCCCTTCTCACTACAAGTACGGTTGGTATTTCAGTTGATGGAAACGAAGAAGTCATTGTATCGGCAGGCGTATTCACCACCTACTATAAAGAAGATGATTTAATCTTCGGATCTCTTTATCGTGGTTGGGGGCACTTCGCCTATAATGGTAACCGCGATAGAGCAGATGCACCTATTGATCGAAACCTTCTGCATCTTAGCAAAGCATTAAAAGATTCACCTGCGCCAGATGCCGTAAGTAATCCGGATGACCTCAAGAGCAAAAAAGCTTATGACCCATCGAAAGAAATGTTTATTGTGTTAGGGCCCATGGGCAAGCAAATGTTTTGGCAGGGTTATGATGCAAATACCTACCTGAACGCAACAACGATGAGTAGTTCACGATTAGGTGAAGACGATTTAACTATAGATGTGCCCGTCCCAGGCGGCGGAGCTCGTGGTATAAAAAAGATTAGCAAGAGTATCAGCACGTCTTTCACAGGAGGGGTGGCAGTTGTAGGGGTTTCCGGAAGTTATAGTACCACCAATGGAACAACTGATCTAATGGCCGACTTTATGGATATGAATGGCGACCGTTATCCGGATATTGTTACTGACAAGCGAATTCAATACACCACAGCAACAGGTGGACTTGAAGACGGCTATACGTCGGTGCCAAATGGAGATGAATCTGTTCATCAAACCACCACAAGTTCAGATGGCTTTAGTGCAGGAGGTTACGTTTCCTCTACTGTCAAGGGCGGACGTAAACCAAAAACCAGTGTAGGAAGTGCTAAGGTTAGTGGAAGTATTAATGTTAGTGTAAATAAAGGAACCAACGAAACAAGCTTTAGTTGGATGGATATTAATGGTGATGGCTTACCAGATCGTGTGCACAAGAATGGAATGGTTGCTTTAAACCTGGGTTATAGTTTTGCCCCTGACGAAGCGTGGCTGAATACCGGTATTTCAAAAGGTAATAGTACAAGTGAAAGCGCAGGGTTGAGTGTGTCTATTGGCAAGGGTGGTGAATCACCAAGTTATTCTGCAGGTATAGGTCTGGCACTATCTAAAAATTTTATGACTGGTGTGTTAGAAGATGTAAATGGTGATGGTTTGGTTGATGAGGTCCAAAATGGCGATGGTGTTAAAGTAAAATTGAACAAAGGAAATGGTTTCGCCAGTGATTACATAGATTGGGCCGGCGCATCACAACTTGATATGAACTCGTCCTCTAGTCAATCAGCTAATGTCTCTTTTACCGGATGTATACCTATTTCTTTTATTAGAATTTGTTTTAACCCTAATGTGAGCATTGGCAATGGCGTAAGTCGAGACCTCAAGAAACTCACCGATATAGACGGTGATGGTTTCCCTGATTATATCACCTCCGACGCCGACGATGAAAACCTTAAGGTATCGCGCTCAACAATTGGGCGTACAAATATGCTAAAGGGAGTGAAGCGCCCCTTGGGTGCAACTTTTGCCATGAGTTATAAGCGCATTGGCAATACCTATGAAATGCCTAACAATGTTTGGGTGCTTGATAGTGTAAAAGTGTTTGATGGTTTTAAAGGTGATGGTGTGGATAACATGCTTACTACATATGCGTATGAAGGTGGTTATTATGACCGTCATGAGCGTGAGTTTTATGGCTTTGAAAAAGTAATCACCAATAGCCACGATACAGGTAAAGGCAGCAAGCCTGTTTACACTACAGTTGCACAAAATTTCATAAACGATAATTATTATGAAAAAGGATTGGTGGCGAGCGAGCTAATGACTGATGGAAGTGGAAACAAGTTTGTTGAAAAAGAAAATGTTTATCAGCTTAAAGACATCGCTACCGGCGCAGTACTTACTGCCGATGTGAAGAAAAAAGATGCAGGCAATGCTTTCCCTGCGTTAATTGTAACCCAACAGAGATTCTATGAAGGGCAATCAGCGCCGGGCACAAGTACCAGCATGACATATGATTATGATGCCAAAGGAAACGTAACCAACTATACCGATTTTGGTGATGAGGGCGATGAGGATAATATCTCTTCCACCATTACCTATCATAATTTAACCGATAAGTATATTGTGGCTACGCCGAAACATATCATTATTTCAGGCTCTGGCAAAACGTATCGTAAACGTGAATCTGTTATTGATGTTAATACGGGTGATGTAAAACAAATCAAACAATTTCTCTCTGATACTGAAGTTTCCATCCACGATATGGAATATGATGAATATGGCAACTTAAAGAAAATAACCAGGCCTAAAAATGCAAAGGACCAAAGGCTAAGCTTCGATTATGTGTACGATAATGTTGTACACAGCTATACTACCAGAATAAACAACAGCTACGGTTATAGCTCTGAATCAACGTATGATTTTACGTTTGGTCAGGCATTAAGCAGCAAAGATCTTAACGGCAACCAGATCACTTATGAACTGGATGATCTCGGTCGTGTAGTTAAAGTTATTGGGCCTTATGAAAAGAGTAGTGGCAATGGTTATACCATTAAGTTTGAATACCATCCTGAGGCACAAGTGCCCTGGGCATTAACAAATCATTACGATCCTTTAAATCCAAAAAACGATTTACTGACTTCCATTTTTGTAGACGGATTGGGCCGTGTGCTTCAAACTAAAAAAGATGTTTCAATTTATGGCGGCGATGGTAAAGCAGATACTGAAATGATGGCAGTGAGTGGTCGTGTGACCTTTGATGCTTTTGGAAGAACGGTAAGTGCGCTGTATCCCATTATAGAGGCCTCAGGCACACCGGGTACATTTAATACCAACGTGGATGATGTTAAACCAACAACGACTACTTACGATGTACTGAACCGTGCCCTTACAGTTACACTTCCTGATAATGCTGTAACGCAAACCGCGTATAGTTTTGAAAGCGACAAAAACAATAGAAAGCAATTTAGCACCAAGACTACCGATGCCAATGGTAAGCAAACCGAACAGTTTACTGATGTACGGGGCCGTGTAACATCGGTAAAAAATTATACTACTGACAAACTTGTATGGACAAGCTTTAAATACAATGCTATCAATGAGCAGATCGAAGCCATTGATGATTTAGGTAATATCACACTCTCCACCTACGATAATTTCGGCAGGAGAATTTTACGCAAGCACCCTGATGCCGGCACAACACAGTACACGTACGATCTTGCGGGTAATCTCAAACAACTCACAACAGCTAACCTTGCTAAAGCAGGCGGTGCCATAACTTACACATACGACTTTGAACGTTTAACAGACATTACCTATCCTGAAAATCCGGAAAACAATGTCAAGTATACCTATGGCGAAGCGGGGGCCACTGATAACCGCGCCGGGAGAATTGTATTACAACAAGATGCAACCGGTGCACAGGAATTTTTCTATGGTCCGTTAGGTGAAGTGATCAAGAATGTAAGGACCGTTGTGATACCTAAGTTCGATGAACAAACCTATGTTACCGAATGGCAATACGACACCTGGAACAGATTAACATCTATGATCTATGCCGATGGTGAAACTGTAACGTATAGTTACAACACAGGTGGCTTGTTAAGAAGTATGACTGGCAAAAAGAAAAGTGCTACATTCAATTACGTGAATCAATTGGGTTATGATAAGTTCGAGCAACGCGTATACCTGGCGTATGGCAACGGTACAAAAACAAACTATAGTTATGAACCCGACAGGCGCAGATTAAAAAATATGACCGCGCAAACCGCAAACAAAAGATTGTTCATGGACAATGCTTATATTTATGATAAAGTAAATAACATCCTGGGATTGAAAAACAACGCACCCATCCCGGCTTCTAATCTCATGGGCGGCTCAAGCGAATACAGCTATGCGTACGATGACTTATACCGTTTAACGAAAGCGGAGGGATCATTCAAAGGCTCGAATGATGCACATACCTATACTTTAAACATGGACTATAATAGTGTTGGCGGCATTATCCATAAGGGACAAAACCACCAACGCAAAGGCAATGTGCAAAAGAAAACCACTTACGATTTAACGTATACTTATAGCACAGAACAACCCCATGCACCCATACACATTGGTGATCAAACTTATACCTATGACACCAATGGAAATCAAACGGGTTGGACAGATGATAAGACGGGGCAAAGAAGAAAGATACTTTGGGATGAGGAGAACAGAATCCGCTCGATCTATGACAACGGTTCACAACAGCATTATGTATATGATGCAGCAGGCGAGCGTGTGCTGAAAGGTAAGAGCACTGGCCAAACCGTATATGTAAACGGCCAGGTTAAAGCTAGTTCCGGAGGTATGGGTAACTATACGGTATATGTCAATCCGTACCTGGTATTACGAAGTGGTGGCTACACCAAACACTATTACATTGAGGACCAACGCATCGTAAGTAAACTAGGTGCAGGTTGGGATAATGATGGAAAGGGTCCTTTAAAAGCTGGTGGTGATAAAGTAGATTATGTAGGCAAGAACCAGCACATATTTGATGGCATAGTAAAGAATATAAAATTTCTTGGTGCCAATGGGCAGATACTAACTGCCGGTAAAAGCGGCAAGATACCACCAGGGCAAATAGCTAGCAGCGGAAGTACAGCCGAGAAATTCCAGTATTATTATCACCCTGATCATTTAGGAAGCACAAGTTACGTTACTGATGCCAACGGTGAAGTTTATCAACATCTTGAATACTTTGCCTTTGGTGAAACTTTTGTGGAAGAGCATTCAAATACAGACAGAACTCCATATCTTTATAATGGTAAAGAGTTGGATGAGGAGACAGGGCTTTATTATTATGGAGCGAGGTATTATGATGCCAAGACTTCAATATGGCAATCTGTCGACCCATTTTCTGATAAATATCCCGCATTAAGTCCCTATCAGTATACCACTAATAATCCAATATCGTATATTGATCCAAACGGTAAAGAGATCATCGGTGTCACCTACGATAAGAAAACAGGTAAGTATTCATATACAGCTGATGCAATTAAGAATGGGGTGGATAAGTACATTGAAGCTCGAACTCAAACAAAGAGTGGACGAAAGGCTGTTGGTGGATTGATAGATGATAAGAAGAAGTATACAGTTATTGTTACTGATAAGTTGCTTGTTACTGAGTCTGCCGAAGGAAAATATGGTTTGTCAAGCGGTGAAGCAGATATAAAAACGTCAACATTGGTCATCTCGACAAATACTACAAAAGCAGATGCTATAGATGGAACTGTGAAAGCGGTGACTTTAAAAGATGGAAAACTAGTCGACGTAGATATAAACCAATCTAATCTTGTTAAACAATTAGATGGTTCAAATGAGGATTATACAAGAGCTTATGAAGATTCTGGCTTGAAAGATTTCGAGAATAAAAATCAATATAGAACGGATAAAGAGAGAATCAATGGAACAGCAGCGCATGAGGAAGTTCATTTGACTCCATACGGAAATTCCGGAGACGTATATCATGATGAAGGCAGAGCTTTCACCGCAGAAAAGAAAGCTAGAGTAGAATATATAGAAACAGTTTATTAAGAGGGTATTTCTTTAGTTATGAGGTGGATGTTAATGTTTGTTTTTATCGGTGGCCTACACTCTTCATGTGGGGAAAAGGTTCTTGTCACAAAGGACCTAAAGAAAATGAATTACAGTATTATAGGTTCGGATGGGAAAAAAGTTAAGGGATTTGTCTATAGGGAATTTAAAAAGGGAAAACTTGGGGAGAAATTCTTCAATAAAACAGTTGTTTTTAACTCTTCTGAACTATTGTATATTAAATCTATCATCAACAGAAAAATACCTTCGGAAAAAATGCTACTCTCTAAGTATGTGGTTAATGATTCTATAAGTATCGTGGGTTTATATGGCATTAGTGTAATTGACTTTGATACATTGAAAATAAAGGCATATCTGGGTTATGGCGAAAGTTTGAGCCGGAAAGTTAAAAGCATCTCTTTTCCAGTTTTAAAATTCGAGGATGGAGTAAAAATTAATACTTGTTCAAAATGTAGTGAAGAAGATTTAAAAGAAGTTGAAATGATCATTAATGATTTTAAAATTAAAAACTCGAAGTTTTTTACATCAGAGCAGATGAAAGGCATAACCTCTTCTTTCAAGAATGGAATGAGTATTTACACTGGCGGAAGATTGCGATATTAACCCCTGCTCAGAGGTGTGCCACGAATGAAGAGAGTGGATAATTTCTCTTCAATGTTTGTTCTTTATCGGTATCTACGACTTTTGTATGAGCATATTTTTTTTAAACCTTTTTAGTTCACCATACATGAACTCCCAATTATTTCAATTTTTGTTAATTGGCGTCCAGTCAAAATTTAACTTATCTAAAGAGCAATTTGTTTAACGGGTAGCGGATTCTTCACTTGCTTTTGATTTTCCACCCAAGCAGATAATTCCTTGTGTTCCTCATCTCCAGGGACATACGTATGACCATACTTTTTTTAGAAAGAATTCAATCGGGCATACATACTCTTCCAACTCTTGTCAGATTTATATTCAAAATCAAACTTCGTTTTTTTTTAACGCTTCCAGTAATTCATTGAGAAACTTTCGGTTGGAGTTTCTTATATCTTCACCCCACTACCGCAAGCTTCCAGCTTGTGGTTGTAATGGTGCGTCAGGCATGTTTACTGGCTATAGGGTGCAAGTCCCGAATGAGCG
>CAXSCR010000063.1:0-25347 GCA_964235605.1 uncultured Cyclobacteriaceae bacterium
CATTATCGTATTTAAACCTGCCTACACTTTTGTAGAAAGTGATGCGATTAACTTCCGCGCCTTTACCACCGTCCACTTAGGACAGGAACGGATACTCATATAAATATTTAATCATATGTAGCCCGCAGCTTTGTATGCAGCAAAGCCAACCCACTCTTTAACTAACTTATGCCATATCACCATAGCTTCTACTCTAGGTATGAGAAAAGCATCGATATAATAATTAGGGCTATAGGCATAAAAATCCGCTGTAAAATTATCTACATCCAAACCTGCTTTGTGATAACAAGCCAGTGACCTTCTCATATGAAACGCAGAGGTAATCAACAAACAGTCTTTATCCTTGTAGCCTAATTCTACAAGCATTTTTTTTACAGCCACTGCAGATTCGTATGTATTTCTAGTTTCGCTTTCTGTTATAAGGTACTCTTCTGGCACGCCCATTATAATCATTGCCTGTTTAAACTTTATCGCCTCAGGATCATCTGCATTTGTTAACAAACCTGTACCGCCGCTAATGAGTATTTTTTTTATGATACCCAACTTATATAATTGCACGGTGTGGTAGACGCGATCAGCGCCGCGACTAAAGTAAACCCTATCCGCAGGTTGCAATCCAGAAATGGTAGTGCCCGTAAGTACAATACCTAATTCATATTTTTCCATTGTACGGAAAGGCTTGGTATCAACCTCCCACGCACGCATAACCTCGTTGGCAATAAAGTCATTTGAGATGAACAGTAACATTCCCAGACTAGCCCAAAACAATCCTTTCTTCCACTTCACATTCTTTATGAATACCGAGACCAAAAACCCACAGCAAATAATTACTATTGGCATGGTGATGAAACTAATGGTTTTAGAAAGAACGAAGAACATGAGACGTTATAATAGCTGAATTATGATTTAAGAAACAAAGTAAAACTATTCACAAGTCATTGCCATGCATGCCGATAACAGTTAGCAAAAAATTATTTCTTATTATACAATGGATTTGATAAACCACCAATACCATCTATTATCCTGCGTAAAACATCAAGGTATAATAAGAGGGCAAGCACAAACGTCATTGACCATATAACACCTGTATTGAAAGCAAAAGTATCTATGTTGTGATTTAGAAAATGTTTTGATGGCATATAAAATTGCGCATCAAAGTCGATAGCGTGTACAGGATCTGGATCTTTGTAAATGGGATAAATTTTCTGAATCAACTTTCCATCTTTCTCAATAATACGATGCGTTTCAGATACATTCTTTACGAGTTCAGCAATAGCTTCATTTTTATATTGCTCCCTAAATAACTCGAACGCTCTTTCTTTTTCAGGCGTATCCGTCATCTGATGAATCTTTTTTTCCTTTTCTCTATCAGCCACATTGTATCGGTTGATATAAATGTGTTTAATAACCACTAACGCTGAAGAAATATTAGCATACACCGCCGAGTCAAATCGCGCTGGTGTAAGATCATCTAACCGATCTGCCTCCGGTTTCTTCAAGGTTTGCATTTGCCTACCTACTTCATTTTTAATAAGTGCTAAGTCACTTGCTAACTTAGCTTTTATTGCCGCATTGGTAGACTTGAAGTTATTTAAGCAAAACTCGAGGTGTGTTTCAAGCTCTGGAATAAAATATATCTTTCTGTAATCGGCATCGGCCATTACTTTGTCATACGGATAAAATTCCTGTTCAAATTTATTATCCTTAAACTGCGTAACCATACCCGCTTCAAATGCCCAACGTGATGCCATTAAATCACCAACAAAGGGAACTGATGCAGTATTTCCTATAGAAGGATTAAGCTTATCAAATTTAACCACAACACCACTTAGTATAAGTTGAGGAATAAGTAAGAGTGGTATAAGAATATAAATGGTCACAGCAGAGTTGAACGCAGAAGAAATGTTTAAGCCTAACAAATTAGCGAAACAAGAAGCCGTGAAAAGTATAAACCAATGCTCAAAGAACATCCCGTTTATTTCCAATATATAATTACCGACGGCAACAAACATAAACGTTTGTATGGCAGACATCATAAATAGTATAGAAATCTTAGATAAAATATAACTGCTACGACTTAAATGCAAGAAGGCTTCGCGCTTAAGAATCTTTCTATCACGTATAATTTCTTCTGCGCTTACGGTTAGTCCCATAAACAACGCAACAATTACACTCATAAAAAGATAGGCCGTTACATTCAAATTTTTCCCAAAAGTATATCCTGTTAAAAGCTTATCATCAATATTATAATATCGTACAATAAAGGCGAGTATAAAGGCAAGCAACGGTGCTTCTAATAAATTAATAACAAGGTATTGTACGTTATGTAATTTAGCTTTGAGATCACGAAGAGAAAAAAGATGCGCCTGTTTAATTCGTGTCGGAATATTTAATGTAGAATGCGGCTCTTCTTTCGATTCTTCAATTGAATTGGGTTTAAAACTACTTTTAAATACGGAGTTCCAATGTTCAGCACTCATTTTACGCTCATTGGTAAAATGGCCATATTCATTGATTACTTTGGTTTCAATGATATTAAATATTTGTTCAGGGTTTACATTACCACAATCGTGACATTCTCCCTCATCGCTGTTAACCAGGTTGATGCTCTTCTTAAAATACACTATCGCATCCACGGGATTACCATAATATATTTGATAACCACCAACGTCTAAAATTAGCAGCTTATCAAACATCTTAAAGATATCGGATGAAGGTTGATGAATTACTGCAAATACCAACTTTCCCTTAAGTGAAAGTTCCTTTAAAAGATCAATTATATTTTCAGAGTCACGCGATGATAAGCCACTGGTAGGTTCATCGCAGAATAATACTGCAGGCTCACGTAATAACTCTAAGCCTATATTAAGACGCTTTCGCTGGCCACCGCTAATGGTCTTACTTAAAGGTGAACCAACTTTAAGATCTTTCGTTTCTTCAAGGCCTAAGTCATCGAGCACCTTTACAACGAGTATGTCAATCTCTGCTTCGGTCTTATCACTAAAACAAAGTTTGGCTGCGAAATAAAGGTTCTGATAAACAGTGAGATCTTCAATCAATAAATCATCTTGGGGCACAAATCCGATTACCCCTTCTATGCGCTTAGGTTCCTGATGGATATCAATGCCATTAATAATGACTTGGCCCTGCGATGGTTTTTCAGATCCGTTAAGTACATGTAGTAAGGTTGACTTTCCGGCACCACTACCACCCATTAGGGCTATAAGGTTTCCAGATTCTTCTGATACATTTATATTTCGAAGGCCGAGTTTACCATTCTTAAATTGATAGCTAATGTTCCGACCTTCGAATGTAGTACGAGAATAAATGCCAATCTTTTTAAATTGATTTAATATTTGACCATAATAAACAGGCTCATCTTGCTGCCAACGCAACATGCTTCCAACAGCGAGCACGCTTATCTTACCTGATCGTACGGGTACGCCATTGAGATATACGTCTGATCCGCCTTGATATTTAATAAAATATAATTCTGCTTCCGAATTATAGAGCACACTTATAAAGCCATTTAGATGATGCCTGAATAAATGCTTCGTTTTTTTAAATGATGATGTTTCTGAGGCATCTATTACCAAAATGTTGTCATGCTCAAATTCATATGGTTTAACACCCAGCACAAATATTTTAATAGCTTCGATTTCTGAAGTCGTGATTTTGAAGTGAAAACAAATAGTTTTAACCAACTCATCCTCGCGCGCAGAGATATCGCCATCAGCTTGAATAATGCTAATGATTTCGAGAACAATAACTACTTTTTGTTTCTGGGTAAGCTCACCATTTATTTTTACACAAAGCTCTTGAATATCATGCTGATCTGAAGGCTGATCAGCACTTGCTCCACTTAAACGTTTTGAATATTCATCAAAGAAATTTAGGTAAGGTTCTACGGCAGATTGACTGAGATGCTCTGCTAGAAAAACCCGGATATGATCTCGCTCTTGACGGGTTACATCATCTTCATTTGCCACTACTGCAAAAAGGCGGAGAATAGCTTTGAGTAAAGGTTCACTCATGGAATATTTTGTTTATTTAGGCAAGTCAAGCTTTAAAATTGAATCATCAATTACTTGCCAACGCTAAATATAACAAAAAGATGAGATGAAAAGAATACGCATTAGCATGTGTTATTGCTGATCCTACTTAATAATTCGTTGGCAACACCATAGCGTCCGGTCAACGTAAGATGACTAAAGTCTCGGTAGGGACGGTATATCGTTAACATAATATTTCATAAGTGTAAAGCCTGTAGAGACGGTATATATATCGTACCTAATGGCACTTGTTTTCGCTATAATAAAATATGACGGCCAAGGTCTGTATCCTACCATAGCCGTCAGCCTAAAAATTCTAAGTCCCGGGGAGGGCAATGTCATTAAGTTAAGGAGATCAATATGCGGATTTAAAGTTGTTAAGTTTTAGTTTGAGTTTTACTTTACACTTACATTACTGACATTCCCCCGCCTCGGTCTGTCCTCACTATAGCTATCCACCTACTAGAATCCTGTAGGGCAATTTCATTTAGTTAAGGGCTTGAAAACCTGGTATCATATTGAGGTGGCAAAATCTTAAAACCATATCTTAGGGTCTGTGCCGTACCATCATCATAGCTGTATCCCAGCAAAATCCCGGAGGGATGATATATGGGTAGATAATATTATTATAACGAACACAAGTGCCGTAGGTACGATATATACCGTCCCTACGGAACTTTGTGATCTTAGGTTCAGTTATGGTTAGACATGGACCGAGGTGGGAGAATGTTCAGTCAAGCAAACATAAAACTTTCACAAACTTTAAACCTGTTTTTAAAATGATCCCTTAACTTAATGACATTGCCCTACTAAGATTTTGTTAGCTTGACGGCTATGGTGACACAGACCGAGATGAGATAAATTCATTCGTAAGGTAAATAGGAAATGATAAGACAAAAAAAAAGACTAACGATGTCGCCAGTCTTTTTTAAGATTCTTTGTTATAGAATTAACTAGTAATTCCGTTACGAAGTTTTACTATAATCTTAGTAATTTCTTCTAGGTTCTTATCTGATAAAATAAGATCAGCACGGTTATTCTTTATTTGCTCTTCGATGTTTAGCGATGCATAAGCAGTTTCAAGCGCAGTAAGATCAACTACAATATCTGTAACAGGTTCAGTTTGCTCTACTGATTTCATCATCTTCAATAACTCTGAAACTGATTTTTTCTGTTCCAACACTACGCGTATAACTGGCGTAAGTACCAAACTGCGTTTATCATCAGGTAGCAGGTTACGTGGATATGATTTTACCACACCTGTTGATATATAAAGCCCTTCAAGGAAACTGCCTGCTACCACCAAAGCAGATAACTTATTACGGCTATCATCTTTAAGGAATGACTCAGTCTTCCTTATCGTTTCATCCAGTAGCCGAGTTAACGAATCTTTATTGGATATATTCGCTTCAAAGCGTTTCAATAATTCAGGGTCAAAAGATCCGATGATACCTAAGTTATCAGCCAATGTCTTAGCAGCATTTAAATAATCGATAGACTCCTGCGTCTTATCATAAGAGCTTAAATAACCAATGTCAGCAGCATATACACCGAGGTTAAGAGCGGCCATGTCACTACGCGTAGTATATTGATCTACTTTATTTCGTGGATTTAAAAGGCTTTCGTTGAATTCAGCACCAGTGGCTTGAAGTAAATACGGTAACTCAGAAGGTGAAGGAATATTATAAACAACTTCCTCTATCTGGTTTTTCAAGTTACCCTCCTCAGCTTCTTTAAATTCATCTGAGTTTTTATTCTGATCTTCTTTAGAGGAAGACCCACAAGAACCTAGCCCTAGAACCAACAGGGCGGATAAAATGAAATAAATGGATTGCTTTAATTTCATGTGTTTATTATTTAATTTTTTAAGTGAACTGAAAGCCCTAGCTAATCTTCTCATGCCAGTTGATATCTTATTATTGTATAGGCAATTCATGAATATCTAAAATTTTTGAAGTTCAATTTTACTACATTTTTTATTGTATTAAAACATAGAGTTATTCTTTTAAGCGAAATTTTGGATATTATTTAAGTTCTTTTCATTAAGTTTAAGTATTAAGTTAAAATAGTTACGACGATGTTTCAGGTTGATACAACAGTTTTAATAGACGATAGTGACATAGACTTGTTCATACAACGGAGGTTTCTTGAGGTTTACAATTTCTCTAACAAGCTGTTTATATACAAAACCGCTGAAGAAGCTTTAGCTTGGTTACATAATTTAGATAACGATCCGGCCCCTGACATCATCTTCCTGGATCTTAATATGCCCGAAGTTGATGGGTTCGCTTTCTTAAAAGATTTTAATGAGCTCCCTTCTAAAATCACAAATAAGTGCAAGATTGTAGTGCTTACAAGTTCTAATAGCACAAAAGACCGTGAGCTGGTTTTTGAATACAGGAATGTAATTCAGTTTATAACGAAACCCCTTAAACAGACTGATATCGAAGAGTTGCGTCGAATAGTTAGCGCCTCTTCAAAAGTCTAATCTGTCGTATCTGCAATAACATAGTTTTCGCCATTTATCCAGGGAAATCGCTTTTAAAAAAAATGATAGTTGAGCAAGCGTCATTTTTACGAAATATTGATATAAAAAGAATTTCTTCTCATGATGTTTTAGGAAAGGTGTTTGTTACTGGAAACGATAACCAGTTAAATAGTGCTTCATGAAATGGATTGGCTCAACTCCTAATATTACGAGCAATTTGCTTGGAGGGATTGCGCTTTCAACGATGATTGTTATCTGCAGCTTTTACTTATTCGTTATGCCACCAGGTCAATAAATACAAATCCTTAATTAACATGAGCGCGACAGGTAAGGCACTTACATAAAACTTTAAAAAATCGATCTAGCAACTCAGCAACTCACAGCTAGCAGCCAGAAGCTAATTTAAGCTTTATATTAGGGTCTGAAAATATCCCAAAAGGTTTATTTTTGCGGTCTATTAATTCAGATTACAAGAAAATGGCCGACTACAGCAAAGAAGAAATTAAACGCATTGAAGAGAAGTGGCGTACGATATGGGCAGAGCGTGGCGTCTATAAAGCTAATATAGATCTGTCTAAACCAAAATTCTATGCACTCGACATGTTTCCCTACCCTTCTGGTGCAGGTTTACATGTGGGTCATCCGTTAGGCTACATTGCTTCAGATATTGTATCTCGATACAAAAGAATAAAGGGGTTTAATGTACTCCACCCTATGGGGTTCGATGCGTTTGGACTTCCTGCAGAACAATATGCCATTCAAACCGGACAACACCCGGCTATTACCACCGAAAAAAATATAACTACCTATAAGAAGCAATTAAGACAAATCGGTTTCTCTTTTGATTGGGATCGAGAGGTTCAAACCAGTGCTCCGAGTTATTACAGATGGACGCAATGGATTTTTGGTCAGCTTTTCAATAGTTGGTATAACAAGGGAAGTGATAAGACAGAAAAGATTGAAGCCTTAATTAACACTTTTGAAACCAATGGTAATGTTGGCATCTGCGCAGCATGTGATGATGATACGCCAATTTTCACTGCTAAACAGTGGAAAGGATTTAGCGGTCATGAGAGAGAAAATATCCTACAACAATATCGCATAGCTTATTTATCAGAAACTATGGTGAACTGGTGTACTGAGCTGGGTACGGTGTTATCTAATGATGAAGTAAAAGATGGCGTAAGCGAACGTGGCGGTTACCCTGTAGAGCGAAAGCAAATGCTACAATGGAGCATGCGAATAACAGCTTATGCAGAACGGTTGCTAACTGGGTTAGATAAAATTGACTGGCCAGAGCCATTAAAAGAAATGCAACGTAACTGGATTGGCAAATCCATAGGCTGTGAACTTGATTTTGATATTCTGGATCATCAAGACAAGATTAGGGTTTTTACCACCCGGGTGGATACTATTTATGGTGTAACTTTTATGGTTATTGCCCCGGAGCATGAGCTGGTTGATAAAATTACAACCGCAGCGCAGCGCGAAGTAGTAACAACTTACATTGATGTTACTAAAAACCGTTCGGAACGCGAACGCATGAGCGAGGTTAAAAGAATAACGGGTGCATTCACCGGCGCTTATGTAATCAATCCATTCAACGATCAAAAAATTCCAGTGTGGATTGCCGACTATGTATTGGCAGGATATGGAACAGGCGCGGTAATGGCCGTGCCATCAAGTGATCCACGTGACTATGCATTTGCAAAACATTTTAATCTACCGATTATAGATGTATTAGAAGGACCTACTTCTGATATCACCAAAGACAATTTTGAACCAAAGTCAGGTAATGTTATTAATTCAGATTTTTTAAATGGCTTACATTGGAAGGAGGCGATTGACAAAGCATTAGAGAAAGTTGACGCACTGGGCATTGGTGAAAAAAAAGTAAATTATCGCATGCGCGATGCAATTTTCGGAAGACAAAGATACTGGGGTGAACCCTTCCCGATTTATTTCGAAAATGGCTTACCAAAACTTGTAGAAGAAAAAGATCTTCCTGTAACATTGCCCGAAATAGATGCCTACAAACCAACAGAAACTGGTGAGCCTCCGCTTGCCAGAGCGAAGGGCTGGAACTACAAGGGCAAATCTTATGAGCTAACAACCATGCCGGGTTGGGCAGGCTCAAGTTGGTATTGGTTCCGTTATATGGATCCGAAAAATGATAATGAATTTGTAAGTAAAAAAGCTGAGTCGTATTGGCAAGACGTTGATTTATATATTGGCGGATCAGAGCATGCTACAGGCCATTTGCTGTATTCACGATTCTGGTGTAAAGCGCTTAAAGACTTAGGTTATGTTAGTGCCGAAGAACCTTTTAAAAAATTGATTAATCAGGGGCACATTCAAGGATTATCAGCTTTCAAATTCGTATTGAGAAAATCATTCTCAATTGCAACAAGAGAGTTTGATGATATTCCGTTGCCAGAAATACTTATTTCTAAGAACCTTGCACATAAATGTATTAAAGGATCTCTATCACAAGAAGAAAGAAATCATATACTTTCATCAATTCAAAGGGGCGTTGATAAATTTAATGAAATATATAAAGGTTCGTCTATAGCGCCGTTAACAACTGAAGATTTAACTACCATTTCTAAAGTACATGTTCCTATAAATTATGTTGATGGAAGTGATCATCTACTTGTTGAAGCGTACCTGTCATCATGGGGAAATAAATTTGACATTCTTGTAAATGAAATTCAAGATTCAAAGTATGTTGTAGAGAGAGAAGTGGAAAAAATGTCCAAATCAAAACACAACGTGGTTAACCCAGATGACATTGTTTTACATTATGGCGCCGATACACTTCGTATGTATGAAATGTTTTTAGGTCCATTAGAGCAATCTAAACCATGGAGCACACATGGCATAGATGGTGTCTCGAAATTCTTAAGAAGATTCTGGAATCTGTTTCATGATAACAATGGTAATTTCAAATTAAGTACTGAAGAGCCATCGCGTGAAGAATATAAAGTACTTCACAAAACCATTCATAAAATAGAAGAAGACATTGAAAAATTTTCTTTCAATACATCGGTGAGTGAATTCATGATCTGTGTCAACGCGCTTTCTTCAATGAAGTGTAACAAACGCAAAATACTTGAACCACTGATAATCATTCTCTCACCTTTTGCACCACACATTACAGAAGAACTCTGGGAGAAAGTGGGCAATACGGAGACAATCCTCAAAGCCACATATCCAACATTTGACAAGCAATACCTAGTTGAAAATTCTTTCGAGTATCCAATATCAATCAATGGCAAGGTGCGCGCCATGATGAATTTTGCCCTAGACATGCCAAAAGAAGAAATCGAAAAACAAGTTATGTCCTCCGACCTAGTCCAAAAATGGACAGAAGGAAAAGCGCCTAAAAAAGTAATTATTGTTCAAGGTAAAATTGTGAATGTTGTGCTGTGAAAATAGTCCACAGTCGACAGTCGACGGTCCACAGACGTTTTGTTGATAGATGACGTTACATATTTTATACAACAAATTTACTGTGGTCTGTGGACCGCGGACTGTGGACAAAAAATATTACCTTCGTCACCTTTACAAAACTGAACTATGCGCTATTCGAAAATTGTGGGTTTGGGTCATCATGTTCCTGAAACAATTATAACTAATGATTACCTGTCTACCATCATGGAAACTAACCATGCATGGATTGTTGAGCGAACGGGGATTGAGGAGCGACGTTGGGTAGATCCTGCAAAAGATACGGTTGCCAACATGGCGGCTAAAGCAACACGCATGGCGCTTCAGCGCGCTAAGCTCACTGAAAAAGATATTGAGTTTATTGTATTTGCCACCATTACACCTGACTACTTCTTTCCAGGCTCTGGCGTTTTGTTGCAGCGTGAGTTAGGTCTCGAAGGAATTCCGGCACTTGATATACGCAATGCATGTTCGGGTTTCATTTATGCTTTATCAGTTGCTGATCAATTTATAAAAACCGGTGTATACAAAAACATTCTTGTTATTGGAGCAGAAATTCAATCAACTGCACTTGATAGAACAACGCGTGGAAGAAATACGGCTGTAATTTTTGGCGACGGTGCAGGCGCTGCTATACTTCAGGCATCAGATAAGCAAGGTATTCTTTCAACGCATTTACACGCTGATGGCAGATACGCCGAAGAGTTGTACATAAAAGATCCTGGAAGCAGCAGACCGCCCACAGAACGTCAGGCTGATCAAATATTAGATACTTCTACTTATAAGGTAGTAATGAATGGAAATCAAGTATTTAAACATGCCATTGTCAAGTTTATTGAAGTGATCAATGAGGCGCTTGAAGCAAATAAGCTTACAAAAGAAGATATCGATCTACTCGTACCGCATCAGGCCAATCTTCGCATAAGTCAATACGTTCAAGAAAAACTTGGCTTATCAACCGATCAAATATATAATAATATCATGCGTTATGGAAACACGACTGCAGCTTCCATTCCCATAGCATTGAGTGAGGCTTGGGCGGAAGGCAAAATCAAAGAAAACAATTTGATTTGTATTGCTGCTTTTGGTAGTGGTTTTACGTGGGCATCGGCACTTATTCGTTGGAGTTGAGAAGGTTAGGTTTCATTGTACATCAGTTGTTGGTTCGAGGTTTAAGGTTCAAAGTTCAAGGTTTAAGGTTTAACGTCATGTTTTGTTAATGTGAGTAATTGTTCTAACTAATATGAACCTTAACTTGTCGATGAGCATGCAACTCAACCTGAACCCTGAAACCTCGAACCTGGACCTAAAACCTAAACCCTTAACCCTAAAACGATCACCATGTCCATCCTCATCATTACCCTTTGCATAGCATTATTAATCTTACTCATCAGTCAATTTAAGATAAATGCATTTCTCGCATTTCTTATCATTTCAATTTTAGCTGGTTTACTATTGGGTTTAGATGTTTCTAAAATTACAGCATCTATACAGACAGGAATGGGTAGCATGCTTGGATCACTAGCTATCATTGTGGTGGCTGGTTCCATGATGGGGAAATTAGTTGCAGAAAGTGGGGCGGCACAACAAATAACTACTGGCTTAATGGGGCTGTTTGGCAAAAGTTATGTGCAGTGGGCGTTGATGGCTACAGGCTTTGTAATTGGTATTCCATTATTTTACACAGTCGCTTTTGTTTTAGTTATTCCAATTATTTTTTCTGTTGTTTACCAATATAAATTACCTGCAGTATACGTAGGCTTGCCTATGATTGCAGCCTTATCAGTAACACATGGATTTTTACCACCTCATCCTTCTCCTACTGCGCTCGTTGCACAGTTCAATGCGGATGTGGGTACAACCCTTCTTTATGGTTTTATCATTGCTATACCTACTGTTATTATAGCAGGTCCGTTGTTTGCTCAAACATTAAAAAAGATTAATCCACCATTAATTAAAAGTTTTCAGTCAACTACCATTCCTATTAAATTACCAAGCCTTTTCAATAGCATATTCTCTTCTTTATTACCTGTTATATTTTTAGTAGTGACTACCATACTTAAGCAAATCGGTACAGCAGAACATATCCGATTTATGCCACGTAGCGTACGGGCGTTAATAAAGATAGTACCGGAGCCGTTCGTTAATTTTTTTTGTGATCCTGTTATTGTTATGCTTACATCGCTTGTGATCGTAACATATACACTCGGCATACGCATGAACATGAATATGAAAACTATCATGAATCATTATACCGAATCTGTGAAAGATATTGCCATGATTCTCTTGATAATGGGTGGTGCAGGTGGGCTGAAACAAATTTTAATGGATAGTGGTGTTAGCATTGAAATTGCTGGCTTGCTTAATGGATTAAATGTGCATCCACTTATACTGGGCTGGGCCATTGCTTCACTTATTAGGGTTTGTGTTGGCTCCGCTACTGTAGCAGGTCTTACGGCAGCGGGCATCATGATGCCATTGATGAGTCAGCCGGGTGTTAATCCGAACCTAATGGTCCTTTCAATTGGCGCAGGGAGCCTCATGTTTTCACATGTTAATGATGCTGGCTTCTGGATGTTCAAAGAATATTTCAATCTTAGCCTTAGAGACACATTTCGCTCCTGGTCAATAATGGAAACCATTGTAGCCGTAGCCGGACTAACAGGTGTTATGATCATTCATTACATTCAATAAGAATTTATTGTCTCAATGAAATTAATCAGACAAGCTTAGCGTTTACTGTTTGTTATAAACAGACAAACATGGAAAGCCTATAGAACGCTATAACTTCTTCAATTTTAGCTAGATTAACAATGAATTAAAAAACATTCACCTATCTGAGATCAAAAATCTGCTCACTTGTTTAAGGTTAAATTCGGGTCTGCTTTTTAATTCTAATGTGTTGATTCTAGTGTTTTGATTCCCAAAAGAGATTGTTCACCTTATTTTAAGTTCTTTTTTTACTGAAACATATATTCTGTTTTTGAACATAATGGTATCCCTGCTCGAATTAAAGTCCTGCCATACATGCAGCAGAACATGCGCATTTCATAAACATAGTGCAGGAAATGTATTTTAGAGCTAAATATCTACGAGCGTCGGGCGCTCACAGCTATTTTAGCTTCACAACAGCTAGCCACCCTGGTGGTGGCTCGCTGTTTCTAATTTCTGTCAGGTCTGTTCGGCTTGCTGAACAGACCTGACAGAAATCTCAGCGCACCAACTGCAATTTTATAAATGATGATGAACTTGCATGGTGCGCACGCAGAATATATTTTGTAGCGTCAATTTTAAATCAATTTCCATGCAGACCAAAATTAGTAACTGGGTTATTAAAATAAAACATTAAATAATCTAGGTTTGATTTTATGATTGACGAATAACTATCTTTCCATCACAAAATTTATATATCAATGCTTACACCTGATGAAAGATTTGATCAACTCAATTTACGACTCCCGCCGCCCCCTACTCCACTTGGTGTCTATAAACCACTTCTCGTTGTTGGAAGCTTTGTTTATGTCTCGGGCCATGGCACAGTGAAGCAAGACAAAAGCCTAATCATAGGGAGAGTTGGAGATGATATGACTAAGGAAGAAGCAAAGCTTGCTGCGCGCCAAGTGGGGCTTGCCATTCTTGCAACCTTAAAAGCAAACCTAGGTAGTTTAAATAAAATCAAACGCGTTATTAAAGTTTTGGGCATGGTGAATTGTGTTCCTGAATTTGATAAACATCCATTCGTTATCAACGGATGTAGTGAATTATTTGCTCAAGTGTGGGGCGAAGAAAACGGAATTGGTGTACGCAGTGCTGTTGGCATGGGGTCTCTACCCGACAATATTCCTGTAGAAATAGAAGCGATATTTGAATTATCAACTTAACATGAATAAGGATTGGTATCTGATCAAAGACATTCAAGAGATTGATTCTCCTGCACTAGTCGTTTACCATGAACATCTTATAAAAAACATAGACTTAGTAAAAACTTTTACTGCTAGCAATGATAGACTTCGTCCACACGTCAAAACACACAAGTCGGAAAATATAACGAAATTGTTTATTGAAGCAGACATTAAAAAATTCAAATGCGCCACCATAGCAGAAGCTGAGATGTTGGCTACAACGGGTGCAAAAGATGTTCTTCTCGCCTACCAACCTGTTGGCCCAAAAGTTAATCGCCTCGCAGAACTGGCAATCAAATTTCCAAAAACGTTATTTGCATGCCTTATTGATAACATAGAATGTGCACAAGATATTTCTAATGTGTTTACGAAACACAATATCAAGATTAATGTATATATTGATTTGAATGTTGGCATGAACAGAACAGGTATATCACCAGATAATGCAAAATACCTCTTCTCATCTTGTCAAGATTTGCGTGGCATTAATTTCATGGGCCTACATGCTTATGATGGCCATCTTCGTGATGCTGATTTAGCAATTAGAACGCAACGATGCAATGATGCTTTTTCTCCCGTAGAAACCTTAAAAAACCATATAGAAAAAGAAATAGGAAAGTCGATTCAAGTCATTGCTGGTGGAACACCTACTTTTCCTATTCATGCAAAACGAAAAGGCGTTGAATGCAGTCCAGGTACATTTATATATTGGGATAAAGGATATCAATCGATCTTATCGGAACAACCTTTTCTTTTCGCTGCCCTTTTAATCACACGTATTATATCAAAACCAAGCAATGACATACTATGCGTAGATCTTGGCCACAAATCAGTTGCTTCTGAAAACAGCCTAGACAAACGCGTTCATTTTCTCAATGCGCCCGATCTACAGGCTATTGGTCATAGCGAAGAACACATGACACTTCAAGCACAAAAAAACAACACCTTTAAGGTTGGCGATGTACTGTATGGTATACCCTATCACATCTGCCCAACGGTAGCACTACACGATGAAGTAATCCTAATTAAAAATCAACAAGCCACCGAAAGATGGAGCACCCTCGCCCGCAAAAGAAAAATTACCATATAACTTTACAACCAAGTGAACACCCCAATTCCCAATGCCTTTTTTTAATGCCCAATGCCTAATACCCTTTTTTATGCCCAATGCCTAATTTCTAATTTCTAAAAATATGTTCACCATCGACGCACACCTCGACCTCAGCATGAACGCCATGGAATGGAATCGTGATCTCCGTAAGCCCATCGCTGAAATAAGAGCCCGTGAAAAAAACATGCATGACAAACCTGACCGTGGAAATGGTGTCGTAAATTTTTCTGAATTGAGAAAAGGAAACATTGGTCTTGTCGTTGCTACACAAATTGCGCGCTACGTTGCGCCTGATAATCCACTTCCAGGTTGGCACTCACCTGAACAAGCCTGGGCTCATACACAAGCACAGTTAAGTTGGTATAGAGAAATGGAGCTAGCGGGTGAGGTGGTTCAGATCAAAGACCTGCAAGGACTTGAAAAACATCTTGCCTACTGGAATGATGGTAAGCCATCGGATAAAAAATCAATAGGGTATATACTTAGCTTAGAAGGTGCAGACTCTATTGTAACAATAAAGCATCTAGAGAAAGCATATAACAATGGACTCCGTGCTGTCGGTCCGGCACACTATGGACCTGGACGCTATGCGCAAGGAACAAATGCCACTGGTTTTATGGGTGCGCTTGGCAAAGCGCTTCTAAAAGAAATGGAGCGGCTTAATATTATCCTTGATGCAACCCACCTATGTGATGACAGTTTTTGGGAAGCCATGGATAACTTTCATGGTCATGTATGGGCAAGTCATAATAATTGTCGTGCACTTGTTAACCACAACCGTCAGTTCAGCGACGAACAGATTAAAGAATTAATTAGCAGAGGCGCTGTTATTGGCGGGGTTTTAGATTCTTGGATGATGGTGCCTGATTGGCAACGTGGGGTATCAATACCTCGAGTTATGAATTGCAATTTAGAAGCCATGATAGATCACATGGATCATATATGTCAGCTAGCTGGAAATGCATTACATGTAGGTATAGGCTCTGATCTTGACGGCGGTTTCGGTAAAGAACAATGTCCATACGATATAGAAACCATAGCTGACCTTCAAAATATATCTTCGCTACTCTCTGCACGTGGCTATACTTCTACCGACATTGAAAATGTAATGCATGGTAATTGGTTAAGGTTGTTGCGTAAAGCTTGGCGTTAATATCAAATTTTTTACTATAAAATATCATGGGAATCATAATCACTAAACAGCATTCAGGTAATCTACTAATTAATTGTAATTCTTACATGCTAAAAAAACCTAAATTCTTTGCTCGCTTCTAAACATTCAAACCTTTAATTTACCAGAACAAATGAGCTGCGTATATTTTTTAGTCGTTATACGTTGTATTGCAAAATCCCTGTAAAATGAGAAAGAAAATTTTTTTTATACTTGCCGTAACTACCGCTTTAGCATCTCTGGCATTTACCAATCCGGGTGAGCGTTACTTCGAAATAGCCAAGAATCTTGATATTTTCGCGACCTTATTCAAGGAGGTAAATGCGTTATACGTTGATGAGGTCAATCCAAACACCCTAGTGCGTACAGGTATTGATGCCATGCTTAACTCACTCGATCCTTATACCAATTATATTCCAGAAGATGAAGTTGAAGATTATAGAACCCTCAACACCGGACAATACGGTGGAATAGGTGCTGTTACACGTGAACTCAACGGACGAAACATTGTAACGCTGATAATGGATGATCACGCAGCACAAAAAGGCGGACTTAAAATCGGTGATGAAGTAATTAAAATAAACGATATTGAATTAGCCAAAATTTCACGCGAAAAAGCAAATCAATTAATGAAGGGACAGGTAGGTACACCTGTGAATATTACTGTAAAACGTTTCGGCTCTGACGCACCCATTAAATTAGAATTCAAACGCGAAAAAATAAAAGTAAACAACGTGCCCTACTTTGGTATGGTGGCAAGCGATGTCGGCTATGTTCAATTGTCTGACTTCACACCAGATGCAGGTAAAGAAGTAAAGGATGCCGTTGTTAGCTTGAAAGAAAAGGGTGCAAAGCATATTATACTAGATCTTCGTGGCAATCCGGGTGGCCTTCTTATCGAAGCAGTTAACGTAACAAACCTTTTTATTCCAAAGGGAAAGAAGGTAGTAAGTACAAAAGGAAAAATTCCCGATAACAATCTGAATTATGAAACGCTTAATAGTCCAGTTGATACTGAGATACCTTTAACCGTACTGATAAACAGAGGCAGTGCTTCTGCATCTGAAATTGTTGCAGGTACAATTCAAGATTATGACCGGGGTGCGATAATTGGTGAAAAGTCATTCGGAAAAGGATTGGTACAAGTAAGCAGGCCGCTTTCATACAACTCTCAACTAAAAGTAACTACAGCAAAATATTATACACCTACAGGCAGATGTATTCAAGTACTTGACTATAGCCACCGTCGAGCAGATGGAAGTGTAAGTTCTTTACCTGATTCAATAAAGCAACCTTTTAAGACGGTAAATGGAAGAACCGTTTATGATGGTGGCGGTATAGATCCAGATATAGCGGTGGAGTCTATTGAAGCACATCCGCTCACACAAGTTTTATATGAAAAAGGTTTTATTTTTGATTACGCAACACAATATGCTTTTAAGCACCCCGAAATAGAAGGAGCTGATAAATTTGCTTTAAGCGATGACGACTACCAACAATTCGTTACTTGGATGAAAGGGAAAAATTACGAATACAAATCATTCCTTGATTTAGAGTTGCAGCAATTTACAGCTGAAGCCAAGAAGGAAAAATTCTACAGCGATTTAAAGAGTCAGATTGAACAAATCACGACACGAATCAATGAAACGAAAAAGAACGAATTAGTCCTGTACAAAGACCAAATAAAGATATTGCTAGAGGAAGAAATTGCTTTACGATATTATCTCGAAAAAGGAAGTATCGAAGCCGGTTTCAAATACGACAATAACGTAAAAAAAGCTATTGAAGTAATGCATGATAAGCCCCGATATAAAAAGCTATTGAATATTCAATAAATGTCACCACGATCTATACGCAATGTTCGAATTGCTATTGGCTGTGTATTTCTTATTCTCATGGCTACGTTTCATTCATGCTTAACTTTTAGGATGAGTGAAAAAGAGCTACATAAATTCTTCACTAAAAGAAATATTGCAGGATCTACGCACAGTTACAACGTCGGCTTTCGCACCATGCATTACGCAGAAGCTGGCGACGAATCAAAGCCGCTCATAGTTTTTGTTCACGGATCACCCGGCTCGCTAAGTGCCTTCATTGATTTTTTAAGTGACACTGTGTTATTAAGGGAAGCATTGTTAATTTCGGCAGATAGACCTGGGTTTGGTTATTCAAATTTTGGCTTAGCCGAGCCATCACTTAAAAAACAAGGTGAGGCTTTAAGGCCAATTCTTGATAAATATAAAAATAGCAGGCCAATTATATTGGTAGGTCATTCACTCGGTGGCCCGGTCATTGCCCAAATGGCAATGGATTTTCCCGAGTTGGTTGATGGACTAATCATAGTAGCTGGCTCTATAGATCCTGACCTTGAGCCCAATGAGTCCTGGTTTCGTGCACCGCTGGCAACACCATTTTTAAGTTGGATATTGCCACGCGCCTTCCGCGCATCAAATGATGAAATCTATCATACCAAACAAGAACTTCAAAGAATGTTGCCCTTCTGGAAAACCATAACTTGCCCTGTAATTGTAATTCAAGGTGGCAAGGATGTGTTGGTATCGCCGCGTAACGCAGACTTTGCAAAAAAGATGATGGTTAATGCACATGTCGAATTAACCCTAGTCCCCGACATGAATCATTTTGTGCCTTGGTCAAACCCAGAATTAATTCGTGATGCAATCTTGAAAATGGTTAAGGCTGGTAAATGATTTTTTACTCGTGTAATATGTTTATTACAACCTATTAACTATCACCATTAGCAGCCTTCTGTAGTCTGTGCTCCTGCTCCTTTTTACGCACCTCTTCAACATCAACACCTGGCGCACGAGATAATTCTTTGTATTGTTCCACCTTTCTTATAAAGGCGTCTTTATAACCTTCCGCTTTTATTTGATCTAATATAAGTTCAGCTTCACCCGGCGTACTATAGGTTCCGTAGGTATAACGATGAAAACCATCGACACCATCATGTTTAAGCACGCCCCTTAATCTCTTTAAAAATGATTTGCGCACTGTTATTGGGTTAATCAAAGCTAGAATTTGAACAGTGTAGTATACATCAGGAAGTAACTCAGGTTGAGGTTCCTCTTTTGGTAGAAGGTCTTTTATAAAAACTTGATACAGATCATCATTTTCTTCATGCATCCTGTTAGATGAAAAATAACCCATCTTACCACTTTCATTTAAAATAATACTGAAATCATCGTTTTGCGTATTAAGCGGATATCCTACATTAACAATATTGCTTTTATTTAATGAAACTGAAAAAATATCTAGTCCACCTAAACCCCCATGACCGTTGGAAGAGAAATATAAAATACTGTCTTGATGAAGAAAAGGAAACATCTCATTACCGTTTGTATTTATATCCGCACCTAAGTTGGTTGGCTTAGACCATCTACCGTCAACCCATTCACTCACATAAATATCAGTTCCTCCATAACTACCTGGTATATTCGACGAGAAATATAAGTGACTGCCATCTTTACTTATTGTAGGATGACCCATTGAATACAACTTATCGTTAATAGAAAGTGAGACAGGTGCTTTCCACTTACCATCAACACCCTTCTCAGTATAAAAAAGTTGAAGCAGCAAGGCAGCATCAACCGCGTCCATCTCTACATCCTCCTCTTCACCTTCACCCCTAACCTGAGTAGGCGTAAGAACTACTTCTTTATTAATATTTCTGGAAAAAATCATTTTTTTGTCGTTATCATAAAAAACAGACGACCCTTCATGAAACTCGTTATTAATATTTTTGTCAAATTTTTGTGGTGTGCTTAAGGTATTGTCAACCTGAAATTTTGAATAGTAAAAATCTAGAAAAGCGCTATTTGTGTGGTTATATCTTTTCTTCTTTGAGACTTCTTCACGAGCCGAAGCGAACACAATTCCACTATCATAAAAAGCAGGCCCGAAGTCAGAATATTTTGAATTAATGCTTAAGCTCCTAATATCATAACGCATTGAATCAGCAGATAAAGCGAAACGATTACTGATAGTCTCTATTTTTTTTGCTGCACGATTATCGTTAGGCGCACTTTCCTTATACAACTGGTACCACTTTAGTGCTTCATCATACTTACTGTTTTCAGCTAATACTTCAGCATAATTAAAAAGGTTTTCTACAGGAACTTTGACTCTATTTTCTATTGGAGATAAAGCAGTTTCATACCACAATAAAGCAGCTTTGGTATTATGAAGTTTAGTGTAGGCTTCAGCTATTTTCAACATTACAGGAACATTACCAGCATCATTCTGCAACAGCTCTTTATAACCTTCAATAGACCTGGAGTAATAAAAATTCTTAAAAAGCTTATCAGACTCAATAAGTAATTTTTCATTCCTGCTTTGGCCAAATCCAGAAATCGCAAAAGTGAATATAAATATTAGCAGTGCTATGTAATTTTTCATAGAATAACCTTTATCAACACAAAATTCTAAAAATAACGAGGCGATATAACCCGGGTAACTTTTTTCTTCGGTATAAATCTATAGTTGATCATCACTTCCGGAGAACCAGAATACACACCTGCCATCTTTGCAGTGGGAATATCATATGCTAATCCTACCCGAAGCTTCTGTGTAAACAACATTTCTATTAAAGGATTGATTGAATTTTTCATCCTGTAAGAACATCCAATCCACAATATCTCTTTAATCAATAAAGAAGCATTTATATCAACGTTAACAGGCGCACCGTCTACATACTTTACTAAAAAATTAGGTTTGAGTTTTAAGGAAGGACTTAATGTAAATATATGCCCTGCTGTTAAAAAATAATTGCGCGCTTGCTTAGCTTTTAGTACAACATCACTTTTATCAAAGGTGTTTTGTAAAAGATAAGGCACAGAAAGCCCAACATAAAAGCGTGCAGTACTATAATAGATCCCCGCTCCTACGTTAGGTAATATGTAGGATCCATTGCTGGCGAAACTTGGATCGGTAACACCTTGTGGAACGGTAAGCTCCGTTAACTTTTGACTGTACTTTGAAACACCGGCCTGGATTCCCATTGAAAATGTGCCATGTTGTAACTTAATCTTATAGGCATACATAAGATACCCGTTAAATGTTTCATCCACACCCATGCTTTCCCTTTCAATTAAAATACCAACTCCCATGTTTTTATTCGGCAAAAGACCATGCCCTGAAAACATTTGACTGGTAGGCGATCCATTAAATCCTATCCATTGCTGCCTCGCTTGTAGGGTGGCATTTATATATTTATCACTACCCGCATAAGCAGGATTTAAAGTAAGGCCATTAAACATGTATTGGGTGTACATAACAGTTTGCTGACTGTATGCTTTTTCAACAAACCCACACAGAGATACCAGCAATAAACAAGTAGTAATTAATTTTTTCATACAGCACATTTATCGTTTCAATACCACGAATCCCTTCAACAGTTTTGTGCCATCTCCTGGATTAAAAATGTAATAATAAGTTCCATCTGGTATACCTTGACTGCCTGTACGTTTACCGTGGTTTGACTCACCTCGCCAGGGACTTAATTCATTATCATAATTATCTCTTTCATATACCAAATCACCCCAAACATTAAATACCTTCACGTTATTTTCCGGATAACGTTCAATACCCTGGATAACCCAATAATCTAAAATATTATCACCATTAGGCGAAAGCGCTTGTGAAATTAAAAATGGCAGCATATTAGTAGGAGGCAAAACAGTAATTATTACCTCAACTTGTGTACACATAGCTGGGTCCCTGTCATCGCACCATGTAACATTGAAAGACTCTTCGCCAATAAAATTTCTTTTAGGTGTGTAGATCAAACACGTATCAGGAGCCGCTGTAGCAAGTACGCCGATATTTTGCGTCGGAACTATTTCTGTAACGTAAACACTGTCTATATCAAGTGTACTAACACATAGCGTTAAAGGCTCATTGAATGGTGTAGTTGCTCTAATGATGGTAGCCGGATTACCTTCTTGATCTATAATGACTGGCGGGTTATTGGTTGTCTCACACCAGGAGAAATCACCAATTCCAATATTTTGTGCGCCATTAACCTTAGCAGTTGGGGAGGCATTTTTAAACGTCAATACCACTGAATCAATCGTTGCAAAATAGTTAATAGAAATATTACCTTCAGTTGAGTTCACATCATTTGCATTCTGAATACCTTGGAAAGAATTGTTACCAATAAATGTAACGGCAGTACCTATGCTAATTATATTCGAGGTTGATAAGTTAACAATGCTTCCATCTTTATAGCCGGATACAACCAACAAATCAACTAGGTCACTGTGCTCTTTATCAATATCTAATATATTAAAACCAAATTGATCAGGTGGCACGTTGAAGGCAACAGATACATCAGACGACACGGTCGCATTAGCACCAACTGCATTCCACTCAAGAGAAGATTTATTCTTAAACTTTTTACCAACCTTCATTGATGATGAAACACCACCTTTATTTTTAGAAGACAGCGTAGTAGACAATCCCTTCTTTACAAACTTTTCCTTTGAAGACTTTGCACCTTCAGAAACTTCTGCCCATACAAGATTATCTTTTGCGCTACATTCAACTTGTAAATAAAGTGTCGCCGTATCATATTGGGGTACAGAATTACAAAAACTAGTGGTATCGGCTAACACGTATTTTATTACATCAAGACCAGAAAAACCCGGAGCCGGTGTATACTTAATACTGTCATTATTAATTATAATTGCACTTCCGTGTAATGGACCGCTCAATATTGACTTTGTGATTAACTTTGTTTTACTGTAAACGATATCATTTTTCTGAACCTTAACAACCGCAAGTGTATTATAGGTTACTAAGGCAACGTCGTCATTAGCCTTTGGCGTGAATAACATTGTCTTTACATTATTACCGCCGTTATTTCCACTCTTATGATAATCATAGATCATCGGTGAAGATGTATTTCCTGATTCATCGAAATGCCATAAGCCTTCAAGTCCTGATTCATCACCTCTTAAACTAACACATTTATTATTGGCAATTTCAACTTGTGTACGCTCCACATTCCAGATTCTCATCTCATCTACATATCCATCAAGAAATCGGTTAGTGGCTACCGGGTCACCACCAAAAATTACTTTTCCACCAATAGAAGAAAAGGTTGATTGCATGGTTGTACTAGTTTTATCCTGCACACCATTTATAAAAATTTTAGCACTGTTTGTAGGCGTTGTTCCATTACGGATATAAGTAACAGCTATGTGATACCACTTATTGACAGCAATGGTTGTATTTGATGAAATGCCTGTTGTTAGATTGGTTGTATGGAATTCAATTTTGCCAGTTTCTCTTAAGCGCACCACATATCGCATCAGATCAGTGTTGGTGTATCTACCAATTATATAGCCCTCGTTACCTGGCAATGGCAAAGCCCTTACACGTAACCAGAACTCAATTGTAAATGATGATCCTATTGCTGGATTAAGCTGTAGTTCGTCAGAATTGTTAACCCAAATGGTATCTGATTCAGTGCCATTAACACGAAGGAACTTTCCAAATTTGCTTTCCGGTACACCAGCATCTATAACAGATGCCGATCCCTCTCCAGAGGTATTGATTGCTGTTACTTTATAAAAATAAATCGTACCATTATCAACATTGTTATCAATATAGTTGGGCGTTGTGGACGTGTTTAACAAAGCAAAAGTTGTTTTGTTCATACTTCTATAAATCTTATAGCTCGTAACCATTTCGGCTCCCGGGTTAGCATCCCAATGCAATTCGTTTTTGTCATCCTCCCCAATTACATAAAAATTCATAGGTGAGGTAAGAACCTGGGCATAGCTACACAGCGATCCAAGAGAAAACACTACGATCAATCTTAGATATAGAAGTTTCATAGTCTAGTGCATTAAAATGAATTTACCTTCGTACAATTTCTTGCTGGTTACTATCCTGTAATAATATACTCCTGCAGCACACTCACCAGCATTGAATATGGCCTGATAGGTTTTTTCCGACTCTACGTTTCCTTCATAGATTGTTGAAACCTTTGACCCTACGACATTTAACATTTCTACACGTACAAAATCATTTTCTGAAGATTTAAACTCAACAACAGCCACATCTTTGAATGGGTTTGGAAATCCCTTGAATACAAACCCAGACTGTGTGGCTTGTATGTGTTGTTCTGATTTTTCTCTCGAACTACTACTACCCGTTACTCCACCAGAGGTTCTCTGTAAACTAATACTACAATCTTCTGAACAACCTGTTGCTGTTATAGTAACAACTGCGGTAAATAAGGATTGTGTATTTACAGAACCAGGCGTAAATGTAATCGAGTTAGTTCCTTGACCGCTTGCTATGGGCCATTGTGCATTGCTTGAAGTCCAATTATAAGTAGCACCTGGAGTTGATACTGTAGAGATTGTATTAGTCGCACTGTTAAACGTTAAAGAACATGTTGGAGGCGCCGAGTTATCGACCACTGTTACAGTTTGCGATTTCGTACATCCATTTGCAGGATCCGTTACAGTCACTGTAAACTCTCCTTCTATAAACGTAAATGGAACTGTTATATTTTGAACATTTGTATTATCAAAGTATTCCTCAGTTCCAGCCGGAACAGTCCATAAATATTGCGCACCCGCTACTGAGGAATTTGATGTAAGTACGAGCCCACCTGCTGCATCGGTCTTACACGTATTTTGTCCACCGGTAGCAACTAGATCAGGTATAGCTATGTTTTGATTTACAGCAACACTGGTGGTAGATGAGCAACCGTTCCCAGGGTTAGTAACTGTCAAGGTATAAGAACCCGCTGTGCTTGTTGTCGGATTTTCTTTTGTAGCGACAAAACTACCAGGACCTACCCATCTATATGTAACACCTGCTGTTGGTGAAGCCCCACTCAGTGTCACTGAAGGATTAACACAAGTAATAGAACCAGAAACTGTAGCTGTAGCACCAGGTGTCGCAATGTTTTGAATTACATTAACTGTAGCTGTTGACGTGCAACCATTCGTTGGATTTGTAACTTTTAATGTATATGTACCTGCAACAGCAGTCGTAGGACTCGGTACAGCGGCAGTAAAACCACTTGGGCCTGTCCAACTATACGTAACTCCAGCTGTTGGTGATGAACCAGTTAAAGTTGCTGTTTCAGTTTTACAAGTAAGCGTTCCAGAAACAGTAGCAGTCGCACCAGGCGC
>CAXSCR010000064.1:0-25009 GCA_964235605.1 uncultured Cyclobacteriaceae bacterium
GCCTAAAATTTTCACTTTTACGTTTTTCAGACTTATTCACCAAGCCCCAAGTAAAAGTTAAAAGATAGGCTGCCCTTTAAGACGGCCTCTTTCTTTTTTAACATTATGATCTATTTATTTTTAAATGCGTCAAATTTTGACTCTGTATTCTTTTTAGGAAATACATTATTCTTCATATCTACATCTGCTAAGTCAAAGTTGGGATCAAGAATAACAGAGATGACTTCCTTCTCCTTTACAAAAACTTTAGTGACCTCTGCCTCATTCATTCGCCAAATCTCTGCCGGAATTTTTTCGGTTTCTTTGGTGCCATCCTTATAGGTCCATTCTATGATAAGCGGAGTAACCAATCCACCAAGGTTTTTAAATTTCATTTGGTAAATATTTTTACCATCTAGTTTCTGTTTGATGCTGTTATCGTTAATTCTGCTTTTAAATTCTCCATACATCAAGTCAGGTGTGTTTGTTAGGGTGAATTCTTGCGGCCCGCTGCTAAAATCATCTGGTGTAGTTGTTCCATTCGTGCCTGGCTTTAAATCTCCTGCTTTGGACTTTACTTTTTTCCTTTCGGGATCAACAAGCTCTGATTTAATTTTAAACCATTTCACTTCGCTTACCTCAACATCGACATTGTCTGTTGTGTAGAACCACCCCTTCCAAAACCAGTCTAGATCAACAGCGGAGGCATCTTCTATGGTTCGGAAGAAATCAGCAGGTTTAGGATGCTTAAAGGCCCAGCGTTGCGCATATTCTTTAAATGCTTTATCGAATAATTCCTTACCCATTACTGTTTCTCTTAGCAGCGTTAAAGCCGCAGCTGGTTTTGTGTAGCCATTAGGTCCGTGATTTGCCCATTGATTATCGGCTGTTGCCATAACGGGCCGCATATAGGTTCTATCGCCTTTCATAAACGGTACTATGCTCTTGGGTGTGCCCCGTGTATAATTTAACTGAGGATAACGCTCTTGTAATGTTTCCTTATCAAGAAATGAATTGAGTCCTTCATCCATCCATGTGCTTTGACGTTCATCGCTATTAACAATCATCGGAAAAAAGTTATGTCCAACTTCATGAACGATAACGTGAATCATTCCGCTTAGTGTTTGCTGTGAATAGCTACCATCTTTATTTGGCCTTCCTCCGTTAAAACAAATCATAGGATATTCCATGCCTTGATCAGCGGTATGTATTGAAAACGCTACTGGGTACGGATAATCTATGGTTCTTGCTGAATAAACTTCGAGTGCATTTTTTACGGCTAGCGTTGACTCCTTCCCCCACAATGGATTTCCTTCTTTGGGATAAAGCGATTGGGCAAGCGGCGTTTTATCACCCAACTTTACTGCAATGGCATCCCAGATAAATTTTCTTGAATGTGCGAAAGCAAAGTCACGTACATTTTCTGCATAAAATTCCCAAGTAGACTTCTTTGTGGATTTTATTTTTTCTTTTTGCGTAGCTTCATCTTGCGTAACAATTAAAACAGGCTTGTCAAATGTCTTTTTAGCTTTCTCTAGTCGATCCTGCTGTTCTTTTGTAAGAACCTCTTTTGGATTCCGTAATGCGCCAGTAGCGCCTACGATGTGATCTGAGGGCACTGTAATTTTAACGCTGTAGTTACCAAAAGTTAAAGCAAACTCGCCCATGCCTAAAAACTGTTTATTCTGCCATCCTTCATAGTCATCAAAAACACACATGCGCGGGAACCATTGGGCGAACGTATAAACATAATTGCCATCTGCTGGAAAAAACTCATAGCCTCCTCGGCCGCCATCATACTCATTACGGTCATATTCGGTGTAACTCCATTCAACAGAGAAAATAAATTTCTCGCCCGTTTTTATTGCCGTTGGCAAATCAACTCGCATCATGGTGTTATTAATTGTATAAGGCAATAATTTACCCGAAGCATCTTTCACAGATTTAATGGTATAGCCACCTTTATAATCAGTTGACCCAACATTGGCCACGCCGCCAAAAAATTTCGCTGGAATTGAATCTCTCACTGAACCGGTCTTACTCCTCTCCGTCATATTTTTTTCGGCAAAAAGATTTTGGTCTAATTGCAGCCATAAATAATTCAGTGATTCTGGCGCATTATTATGATACGTTATAGATTCCTTACCTGTAAGTAAATGTGATTCATCATTGATATCTACATCTATTACATAATCTGCGCGTTGCTGCCAGTAATTTGGGCCAGGCGCGCCTGAACCTGTTCGATAGGTATTTGGCGTGGGTAATTCATGTCCTAATTGTTCAAACTTTCCTTTCCAGGAAGATTGCGTTTGAGCAAATGTAGACCCAATGGTCATTGCCATTAACGATATTAATAAACGGTTCATAAGTATTTTAGGTTAATAAATACAATCGCATGTTAACAAAAAGCGCCGGGCTTTTGCCCGGCACTTTTAAAAATTTTATAAAAAAATAATATTCTATAAGCTTAACTTAATTTGTTTTATTTTTAAAGGTGTCAAATTTTGAAGGTTGCTGAACTTTAGGAAAAACATTGTTTTCTATACTCACATCAGAGGTTTCTAAGTTAGGGTCAAGCACAATGTTAATTACCTCTTTATCCTTCACAAACACTTTAGTTATTTTCTTCTCATTGTTTCTCCAGATCTCTGCAGGTATTCTTTCAATTTCTTTTGTTCCGTCTTGATAGATCCATTGAATAATAACGGGCATCATTAAACCTCCTGAATTAGAAAGCGTGATTTCATAAATATTTTTTCCTTCCAGTTTCTGTATTATTCCTTTATCATTAATACGATTTAAAAATTCACCATACATTCTTGCGTCGGTTTCTATTAGCGTTAAAGGTTGCGGGCCGTTATCAAAGTTTCTCGCTGAAGCTGTTACATCTGCCGCGCCCTCATTAAGCTTCAATCTTTTTCTTTCAGGATCGGCTTTCTCATCTCTTAGTTTAAACCACTTTACATTATCAATAGCTTGGTCACAATGATCAGTGGTATAAAACCATCCTTTCCAAAACCAATCCAAGTCTACCGCAGAAGCGTCTTCCATTGTACGGAAAAAGTCTGCAGGTTTTGGATGCTTGAACGCCCATCGATTAGCATATTCTTTAAATGCCTTATCAAATAACTCAGGACCCATAACGGTTTCCCTAAGTACATTTAAAGCCGTGGCGGCCTTTGTGTATTGCTCTGCTCCAAATTGAACAACTTGCTCTGAATTAGTCATGAGTGGACGTTGCATATTTTTATCACCTTTCATATATGGCACCAGCTTATCCGCAGGGCCGCGTTTAGAAGGGAAGCCGGGGTAACATTCAGCTTCTGTGCGGTATTGTATAAAACTATTAATGCCTTCATCCTGCCAGGTCCATTGTCTTTCATCTGAGTTAATAATCATCGGAAAGAAATTATGACCCACTTCATGTATAATAACAAAAACAGTTTTGTTTCTTATGGCATCGTTATATGTACCGTCTTTGTTCGGTCGGCCCCAATTGAAACAAATCATGGGATACTCCATACCGATGTCTGCTGTATGAACAGATATGGCTACTGGATAAGGGTAGTCAATTGTATACTTTGAATAGGTAATGAGGGTATTGCGAACAGCCTTGGTCGATTCACGTTCCCACAGTGGATTGCCTTCTTTAGGGTAAAAAGACATGGCAAGTGGCGCCTTATTTCCGATCTTAACTGCTTGTGCATCCCAAATAAATTTTCTCGAAGTAGCGAAGGCAAAATCACGAACATTTTCAGCATGAAAAACCCAGGTTTTCTTTTCTTTTTGTTTCGTTTTTTCCTTCAGTGTTGCCTCTGCCTGCGTAACGATAATGGTTGGTTGATCGAAAGATGTCTTGGCTTTATTAAATCGGTCTTGCTCCGTTTTGGTTAATACAACTTGTGGATTTTGAAGCATGCCGGTTGACGCTATAATATGATCAGCAGGAACAGTAATACGTACTTTATAATCACCGAAGGCTAAAGCAAACTCTCCATGCCCTAGAAATTGTTTATTCTGCCATCCTTCGTAATCATCATATACACACATGCGTGGAAACCATTGGGCTATGGTGTATAAATAGTTGTCATCCTCAGGAAAATATTCGTACCCGCTTCGTCCGCCGGCCGTGCTACGATCTAGCACATTAAAATACCAATCAACAGAAAAATTAATTTTATCACCGGATTTTAAAGGTGTCGGCAAATCAATACGCATCATGGTTTGATTTACTATATAAGAAAGATCTTTACCCATTGCATCTTTTACATATTTGATCTTGAATCCGCCATCAAAATCATAAAGGTCAAAAGTAGCGGCAGCTGCTTTTACGGTTGAGGAATCTTTCACAGACGTATTAGCTGTTTTGGTTGTGTTGTTACCTTTAGCAAAAATATTTTGATCAACCTGTAGCCATAGATAATTTAAATGATCTGGTGAATTATTGTGATATGTAATAGTTTCCGAGCCTGTGATGGTTTGGTTATCATCATTTAGCGCTGCATTAATTACATAGTCAGCTTTTTGTTGCCAGTACTTTGGGCCGGGCGAGCCAGAACCTGTTCTATACTCATTAGGCGTAGGCAAGGCTTGGTCAAGTTGCTCAAACTTACCTTGCCACTGTTTAGTGTCTTGTGCCCAAGCTATTTGTAGACTAGTTAGGCTCATTATTAATATGATGCATCTCATATAATTGTTAGGTTTAAATATTACCAAAAAAATCTTTCCTTCATCAGGATTAATGCCATACCGGCAATCATAGCGGAAATAACAGTTTTCCAATCTCTTCGATTCACTGTAAACCCTTTCACGAAAATAAAGCTCACAATCAGAAATATTACAACGATTATTATCTGACCCAACTCCAAACCAAGATTAAAAGCAAATAATGGTTTTACGATACTTTGATGGCGGCCTAGAATGCTTTTTAAATAAGACGAAAAGCCCATACCATGAATCAGCCCAAAAACCAAAGCGTATAAGTAATTTAGTTGAATCTTTCTTTCACCCAGATTTTCTTCATCTTTGAATATATTCGAAAAAGCCGTGATAAAAATGGTGAGGGGAATAAGGAACTCGATTATCTTATTGTTTACTCTTAAGATGTCTAGTGTTACGAGAGCAAGTGTTATTGAGTGGCCTATGGTAAATGCTGTTACTAATATCAGAACCCTGCGCCAATCATTAATCATATATAAAGTGCAAAGTGCCACTACAAACAATATGTGGTCGTAGCCGCTGGTATAATCTAGAATATGATCTTTGCCAAGATCAAAATAAAGTTGAAATTGAGTCATGCTGGAGTGGCCAGAAGATTTGTTTAAGTTATTTGAATAATGATAAACTCTTTAAGGGTGGCAAATATTGTAATTTTTTAAATGCTTTTCTTTTGAATACAAAACTTAATAACGCCTTTAACAAACTTGAGGCAGTGACAAACAAAGTCCTTCATGATCTATCTGTGTTAGATGATGTAAAATTGAATTATAAACCTACGAAAGGAAAATGGTCTATCAATGAAATTCTCACACACTTACTAGCCTCTGAAATTGTTTCCATTAACTACATGAAAAAAAAATCTTTGGGCATTGATAGACTTGAAGATTCAGGAATCATAGAATGGTTTAAGCTGTATTTGCTGAAATTGTCTCAACGCGTTCCTTTCAAATATAAAGCGCCAAAATATCTGGTGGAAACCACACCCACCGGTATACCACTTCGTGAGATTACCATGCAATGGAAGAATGCCCACGCTGAGATGAAAGCATTTTTTGAAAGTATTGAGAATAAGAATATTCGAAAGAAAATTTATAAGCACCCGGTTGCAGGCTATCTTGATGTGATACAAGCGACTTGTTTTATGCGTGAACATGTTCGTCATCACATGCCGCAAATAGAAAGACTTCAAAAGCAAAACGAGTGACTAGATGTCACTCGTTCTGTAAGTCTATTTGCTCAATGCCGCTAATGCAGCTTCGTAGTTTGGCTCTTGCCCTACCGAAGGGACAAGTTCCGTGTGTTTTATTTTTTCATTCTTGTCGATCACCACAATTGATCTCGCTAAGAAGCCTGCCATTCCACCATCAACCATTTCAACACCATAGCTCTTAGAAAAACCACGGTTACGAAAATCTGACAGTGCTACCACTTTATCTATACCTTCAGCGCCACAAAAGCGTTTAAATGCAAATGGTAAATCTTTAGAAATGCAAAGCACTACAGTGTCTGTTAATGATGCTGCTCTTTTATTAAATTCACGTACTGAAGTTGCGCATACACCAGTATCTATACTCGGAAAGATGTTAAGAATAACATTTTTACCTGCATATTGATTAAGGCTAACTTCTTTTAAATCTATTCCTATAAGGGTAAAGTCAGCAGCAATGCTTCCAATAGGTGGTAAGTTGCCGTTTGTGTTTACCGTGTTTTCTCCAAGTTTTGTTTGTGCCATTGTGTGTGCTTTTTTTATATGAATTATAAAAGTAACATATAAGCAGTTATTATATGTTCATGACTAGGTGTATAACTTATCTTTTAATACGCTATGCGTTTTATTGTTGATGGTTATAAATGAAAGCTTCTACCGCGGGCGGAAAATTTTAGTAATAGATCAGGCTACAAAGCTTTGATCATTTGTCATAAAGTTCGTGGTACTTGGCTTTACCGCCTTCTAAAAACTTATTAAAATTTTCGATACTGCGGTCATAGCTATGAGGCCATGCTAAAACTCGTTCATCATTACCTACCAGAACATAGAAGGGCTGCGCGTTATTATCAAGATTGGTGATTTGTAAATCTGCATTTTGCTTGCCAATGGTTTGCTTCTCCTTTGCATCGTATTTAGATGTATACCAAGCTTCTTTTGGAAGTTCTGTCTTATCGTCTACGTAGAGGGCCACCACAACAAAATCATTTTGTAATTGCTGCATTATCTTTGGATCTGACCATACCACTGCCTCCATCTCACGGCAGTTTGTACAGCCGTGACCCGTAAAGTCGATGAAAAGTGGTTTGTTTTGTTTACGGGCGCAAGCCAATGCTTGATGGTAATCAAAGTACCCTTGAATGCCGTGGGGCAAATGAAGAAAATCCGCATACTTAGCCTCTTCACAAATTTGATTTTGTTTGCTACTACGTGCAAGAGAAATCAAATCAAAATCATGTGTATACATCGGCGGTAAATATCCAGCTAATGCTTTTAGTGGCGCACCCCATAAACCTGGCGTTAAGTAAGCAACAAAAGAAAATGTTAAAATCGCCAATAACAATTTCGGAACGCTTACATAATCAACCTTGCTATCGCTAGAGAAGCGAATCTTTCCAAGAAAGTAGAGGCCGAGTGCACTGAAGATCACAATCCATATGGCTATGTTAATATCGCGATCTAATATGCCCCAATGATACGTTTGATCGGCAATGCTAAAAAATTTCAGAGCAAGGGCTAATTCTAACATGCCCAGTGTAACCTTCACTGAATTTAACCAACCACCTGATTTAGGTAAACCCTTTAACCATTCAGGAAAGAAAGCAAAAAGTGTAAAAGGAATAGCGAAGGCAAGTGAATACGCGAACATACCCAAAATTGGTTTAGCGATTTGGCCACCCGCAGCGAGCACCAAAACATTTCCGACAAGTGGAATGGTGCATGAAAAGGAGACCAACACCAAAGTTGCAGACATAAAAAATATGCCCGCTAGCCCACCTTTTTCGGCGGCGCGATCAGCTTGGTTAACAAGTCGATTAGGCGCATTGATTTCAAACAATCCAAGAAATGAAAGTGCGAATACAATGAAGATTATAAAAATTATAAGATTAGGGATCCAATGGGTTGATAGTGCGTTTAAACCGTCTGCTCCAAATAGTAAAGCGAAACCCGTTCCGACAATAGTATAGATTATAATAATTGATGCGCCGAAGAAAATCGCGTTTCTAACACCTGCCTGCTTGCTCTGGCCATCCTTTAAAAAGAAAGTAACGGTCATGGGTATCATCGGAAAAACACATGGCGTAATAAGCGATGTTAGTCCAAGAATAAAAGCCAGAATCATATATCCTAATATGGATTCCTCTTTTTCAATAGACTTGCCATCAAGAATAGACTTGTCTAAAATTGGTCCTTTGTTTTCGCCATAATTATCAATTACTTTTTCATTTGTCTTTGATGGAGCTAATGCAGCTGAGTCTTGTGCTAAAGGACTTACGTTTTTTATTTTTTCAGTATCACCATCTTTCTGCTTTACATTTTCGACTTTCGTCTTATCCACTTTCAAATCTCCATTAACCGTAATCTGATCAAACACAAAATCTTCATCAAACGGAATGCATTTGCCATCTACCTCAGTACAAACCTGGCCTTGCATTATTGCATTGATGATAAGTGGCCTATTGGTTATCCTAATCTTTTGTCTGAACTCGCCCTTTTTCTTGAAAATTTTAACGTTGCAATCAAAAACTTCATCATGCTTATCTGTAGAATTTATGGCTTGGAGACCACCAATAAGTTCAAAATTTTTAACTTCCTTAAAAGATACTTCTGTAAGCAGTGGTCCGCAATCAGGATCGAAGTTATTGGCGTACATATACCAGTTTGCATCAATGCTCGCATGGAAGACTAACTCTAATTCCTCACCGATTGCAACACTTTGCTTGGACACTTCAACATTCCACTTGGCCGGTTTAAGCACTTGCGTGAAAGCCGCAAATGAAATTAAAACAAAAAATAAAGGCAGCAGTGCTCGTTTTTTGAAATTCATTGACCTTGGGGATTATGATACGTAGAACGACTAAACATACTACTTGGTTCACAGTTATAAATAGTGATTAAAACACAACCAATCCAAAATAACCAGATAGAACTACAAATAGATTGTTATATGTTATTAACAAATCTATTAAAGAATCGTGTCTTCTCAATTTTAAATTGTGGGAGAATAGATAAGTCACGAAGAAGTTGAACGATGGCGTAGCTGCTTTAGCGAAGAGATCTCCGAACTATATCTCCACTTCAACTTGCCCTTTTAGCAAATCTTCAAACTTCTCACGTTCGCGAATTAACTTCGCTTCGCCATTGATAACAAGCACTTCTGCTGGGCGTGGACGAGAATTATAATTCGATGCCATTGAGAATCCGTAAGCACCGGCATTCTTAAATACGATTGTATCACCCTCCCTTACTTCACGTAGCGAACGATTAGTGCCAAACGTATCTGTTTCGCATATGTATCCAACAACGGTATATGTTTTTTGTTCACCTGTCGGATTTGATATATTGACAATATCATGATAAGCATCATACATCATCGGGCGAATAAGGTGGTTAAGTCCGGAGTTAACACCTACAAAAGTTACTGTTGGTGTAGGCTTCACGACATTGACTTGCGTTACTAACAAGCCTGCTTCGCTCACAATATATTTACCAGGCTCAATCCAAATTTCTAATTTTCTTCCATATGCATCACAAAATGCATTAAAAGCTTTGGTAAGTTTTTCACCAAGCTCTTGCACGTTGGTAACAACATCACCATCCTTGTAGGCTACTTTATATCCACTTCCAAAATCGATAAACTTTAGATCGGTAAAATGCTTTGCTGCATTGAAAAGGGTTTCTCCTGTTTTTAAAAAGGCTTCAGTTTCTTTGATATCTGAGCCGGTGTGAATATGAAGGCCGTTCACTTGAATTTTAAATTCATTAACAAGTTTTAATATCTCAGGAAGTTGATGTATAGAAATACCAAACTTTGAATTACTGTGGCCTGTGGAAATTTTCAAATTGCCACCAGCCATAATACTAGGATTAAGGCGGATGCAGCATGGATATGTATTTCCGTATTTCTCACCAAATTTTTTTAGTGTCGACAAATTATCGATGTTAATAGCCAGCCCCATCGTAACACCTTCAACAATTTCACTGAAATCAACACCGCTCGGTGTAAACATAATACCAGCAGCAGAAAAGCCTGCTTTGATTGCGAACTGAGCTTCGTTTAAAGAAACCACATCCACGCCAGCGCCATGCTTTCTAATCAATTTCAGTATTGAAATATTAGTTAAAGCTTTAGCAGCGTACTTTATCTTAACGTCACAACCAGCGTAAGCCGACTTCAAACTATTAATTTGGTTGATAATCTTGTTGGCATCATAGATATATAATGGTGTACCAAATTGCTTTGCAATCGTTACAATATCTAAACCTTGGATTGTATAAGTTCCTTCAGCGAGCGTCATGAAATTAAAATAAAAGGTCAAATATACTTTCCATAATCGCAATTCTGAATTCTGATCTGTGAATTATTACTTTTGAAACTAAATCTTCGTTTACAACATCACTGTTTAAATAAAGATTGATATTAACAAGTTACTGGAGCTTTATAATGAAGCTTAAATTGATACCATGAAATTGATACCATGAAATTATTCTCACGACAATACGGAACAGAATCAGATAAGCCGCCTTTGATAATTATACACGGACTTTTTGGCTCTTCAGATAACTGGCTTCCTCAAGCGAAATTATTTGGTGATCAATATAAAGTATACGCAATTGATCAGCGCAACCATGGCCAATCACCTCACGATGATGCGTTTGATTATGAGTCTTTCGTAGCAGATCTATTAGAGTTTATCAACGATCATCAATTAAAGGATCCTATCATACTTGGGCATTCAATGGGTGGTAAAACAGCCATGAATTTTGGGCTCTCTTATCCTGAGAAAGTATCTAAATTAATTATTGTCGATATAGCACCACGCGCCTACGACCTAGAGCACTACACTATTGCAGACGGACTAACAGCGATACCCATCGACCAGATAAAAACACGAGGTGAGGCCGATGAGGCTTTATCTGCCTATGTGCCAGAAGTAGATGTACGACAATTTTTGTTGAAGAACATTCAACGAACTGCAACAAGTGGTTTTTCATGGAAAATAAATCTACCTGTGATCACCCGTAAATTAAGCAATGTAGGTGTCGATTTATTTAAGTCCGGCACTTTTGATAAACCTAGCTTATTTATTAGGGGTGATCGTTCTTCGTACATTCGTGATGAAGATAGAAAACGAATTAAAGATATTTTTCCGAAGTCGTCTTTAGTTACCATGGCGACAGGGCACTGGGTTCAGGCAGAAAAACCGCGCGAGTTCGTAGATGTTGTTATGCAATGGTTAGCCACTAAGCGTAATTAATTTTATTAGTAACGTTAGCTGTAGTTTTTCGTAAGAACATAAAAAGCCACGCAGAAATCTTTACATTTGAAAATGCTCCGGCAATTTTACATTAAGACAGTAAAAAAAGGCGCGCTCTACTTTATAGCGATTATACCGCCGTCTCCGATATTTGAGGAAGCAACAGCGCTAAAAAATTATTTTAAAGATAAGTATAAGAGCAAGGCATCGCTTAATTCTCCACCACACATTACCTTACACATGCCTTTTGAATGGAAAGCGGAGAAAGAGGATGGGTTGCTGGAAACATTTCAGCAATTTGCGCCGGAAGTAAATGCTTTTAATCTTACCCTCTCTGGCTTTGGATCTTTTCCGCCTCGTGTTATTTTCATTGATGTCGCAAAGAATGAAGCGTTGGAAGCAATGCATAAAAAACTACATACGCATTGTAAGAAAGAGCTCAATGTCTTTAATGCAAATTATAAGGATAAGGCATTTCATCCTCACCTTACATTAGCTTTTCGCGATTTAAAAAAACCAATGTTTGCAAAGGCCTGGGATGAATTTGAGCATAAAGAATTCTCAAGCGGATTTGCTGTTGACCGGTTTGCGCTGCTAAAACATAATGGCAAAGTGTGGGAGACTTTCAATGAGTTTTGTTTGGGGAAGCCCGTCTTAAACAATCTTACGCTTTGATGTCTCAGCCCTTCTTCCAATTATAACCACTCCAAATAGTATAAGTACAGTACCCACAATTTGTATAGCAATGATTGGTTCGGCAAGAAAAAAGTAAGCTTGCACTATGGTTGAAACTGGTCCGACACTACCCACAATGGCAGCATTGTCTGAACCTATCCGTTTTATTCCCTCGCTAACAAGATAAGAAGGTATGACCGTTGAAAGACCTGCCATCAAAACAGTGTAAATATAAACTTGTGCTGATTGATCAAATAAAGATTGATGACTGCTGAATAAGAAGTGAATGACAACACCTACACATGCAAAGCTCATTGCATAACTATTAAATTTTGCCGCACCAACTATAGGAATCATTTTGCCACTCCCTACAGTGTACATGGCGTAGGTAATTGCGCATATAAAAATTAAGGCAACGCCCAAATAAAAATTTTCATTTTGTGCTTCCTTAAGATTAGCCTCACCAAAAAACGCCATACTTAGCCCGACATAGGTGATAAATACCGCGACCCATTGTTTCGGTTCTACTTTATGTCTAAATACGAGCGCCAATATTAACAACACCATGGTTGGATATACAAACAATACAAGTCTTTCAATACCAGCAGAAACATATTGCAATCCTAGAAAGTCTAATAAGCTGCTAACATAGTATCCTAGCAATCCTATCCCTGCTATGTAAATCCATTGACTTGGCGTGAACTTCACATTAGTAGTTTTGTTCGAAGCAGCAAACGCAGTTAGGATAAAAAACGGGAGAGAAAAAATCATACGTAATGTCAAAAGGGTAATGGCATCCACATCTGTATCGCGATAAGCAAGCTTTACAAAAATCGCCTTCGTTGAAAAGCACACTGCGCCTAGCAAGCAAATAAAGATTCCGCTTATAAAGTAAGTCGATGATTTAGGAGGTGATGACATCAAATAGAATTAAATAAAATAATAAGCGAATTTAATCAAAAAGTATAAATTAACTCATTATAAATTAAGAACTTAAATATGGAGGAATGAAAGAAGAGATAGTAATTCTTTTAACTTAAATAAATTTTTAAAATAACGATCAGCCGTTAGTTTTTTAAAAAGCATAACATCATTTATTTTACTGCCTTCCACTCAAAAGTATTTATCAAATGCATCAGGTCTTTTTTCATGTATGCAATGGCGGGAGCTAGCGAATCGTTTTGAACTTTGGTATTGAAGTAGAGTGCGCCTCGTAAAAAATTCTGTGTTGAGTCTGTTATGGTAAATTGAAATTGACTGGGTACCTCGCCTTCTAGCTCTGCAATTACGGCTGTTTGTCCACTTGGTGTTTTTGCTATCACTTCATCTATCGCGTAAGCCTTTATCTGATGCTTAGCGGTAAGCGTGTAAGCATCCTTTAAAAACTCTTCAAGCAATTTTCTGTCGTTATTTATTTTTTTGTACGTAATGTGAACATTCGATTTTAATTCGGGATAATAAATCTCAATCCAAAAATTCTCACGCATGTGTGATGTGTCTGGAAGGAGCGTAGCATGTTTAGAGTACTCAAAAGAATAAGGCAAAGAATCGGGCAGTAATTGGTAAGATGGCTTAGGAAGAATCAGCCGGTTATAACCTATGGGCTTAGGAAGAAAATCACGTGTGCAGCTCACCGATAATGAAAGCAGCAAACCAAACCAAACTATCAAGCATCGTCTTTTGATCATTGAGTAAAAGTTAACTTTCCTTCTGCTCATGAATATGCACCTTCACGCGCTTAATGCTTTTGCTATCTACAGCTTCTATTGTAAAAGTAAACTGCTCATGACTGAGTTGATCACCTTCCTGTGGAAATTTATTGTTAATTTCGAGAATTAAACCACCTAATGATTCGCTTTCCCCTTTTACTTCGTCAAATAAATTCACTTCACAATCCATTGCTTTACAGAAATCATGAAGTGAAGTCTTACCTTCAAAAACAAAAGTGTTGTCGTCTATTTTTTGAAAATTCAATCCTACTTCATCAAACTCATCATTAATGTCACCAATTATTTCTTCAATAATATCTTCTAATGTTATTAGACCTGATGTACCGCCATACTCATCGACAACTAGTGCCATGTGTACGCGCTTTGATTGAAAGTCTTTTAGTAAGGAATCAATTTTTTTTGTTTCCGGAACAAAGAAACCAGGACGTAATAATTTGTGCCATTCAAAAGACACATCTTGATCCATAAAAGGCAAAAGATCTTTTATGTATAAAACACCTTCTATCTTATCAGGCGTATCACGGTAAACAGGAATGCGCGAAAACCCAGATTTATTCACCCAGTCAATAAGCTCAACGAAATTCAATTCTATGTTAGCGGCAGAAATGTCCATTCGTGAGCGCATTACTTGCTTCACGGTTAATGTACCAAAGTTTACAATACCCTTTAAAATTTCTTTCTCATCGTGAGGCGTTTCATCATTTACTGTCGCGATGTCAAGCGCTTGATTGAGATCCTCCACCGTAGTCTGGTATCCTTTGGTTTTAAATTGCCTTTCAACAACTGTACTCATCTTTAATATCGGAATTGAGACAGGTCTACAGGCAATGATCAAAAGCTTTAAAAGATTAACGAGAAGCTTAGCAAGATTTAAATTGTTCTTCGTGGCATATACCTTGGGTATTATCTCACCAAAAAAAGTAATGACAAATGTTACACAGAAAATAACCGCTGCAATTACAATATGGTCAGGACTTCTAGTCCCCATTATTTCCCACATAAGAAAAGTAGTAATGGTCACCACCCCAACATTAGCAAGATTGTTAACGATAAGCATGGTGGCCAATAATTCACGAGGCTTGCTAAGCAACTCATCAATGCGCTTCTCGCGCTTGTCATTGCTTAATCTACACTGATCCAGATCGTCTGGCTTCAATGAGAAGAAAGCAACTTCAGCAGCAGATATCAATGCAGAGACAAGCAAAAATAGACCTATGAAGGCAAAGCTTAGGGTATACATCAGGTTTTGACCTGAAATGCTATTTAATAATTCGGTATTCCCGGGAGGATCGTCCAAGCAGATTATAAATTAGTTGAACATTTAAAATGGTAAGTCATCAGTCGTATCAGAAGGAACATTTGAACTAAAATTGCCATTAGTACTAACGCTGCGCTCTGCAGACGCGTATTCGTTGCCTCCGCTTCCTCCCCCTGCCTTTCCAGAAAGCATCGTCATGTTATCTGCAACAATTTCAGTAGTGTAACGAGTCACATTATCTTTTTCCCAAGAGCGCGTTCGAAGCTTTCCTTCTATATAAACCATATCTCCTTTATGAAGATATTTTTGCGCTATCTCAGCTAGACCTCTCCAAAGCACTATGTTATGCCATTCAGTTGACTCTTTACGTTCTCCTGTGGTTTTATCTTTATATACTTCAGATGTAGCTATGCTAAAGTGAGCAACAGCAATTCCATTCTCTAAGTTTCTTACTTCAGGCTCTTTTCCGAGACGCCCAACTAAAATCGCTTTATTTACTCCTGACATTATCGTATCTATTTACAGTTAATATGAATTTTTAAGATGAGATTGAATTAACAAAATTACCATTATCCTACAACTTATAAAAGATGTTCCGTTGCTAAAAATCGGGATATTAAGACCGGCTTGGGAAGGCTCTCAATCTGCTTTTTACTATAAAATTTTAAATTTTCGTTAGTAGGAAGCGAAGTTATATCAACATTAAACAATATAAACTTGGCGAAAATATTTTGATGGGTAAGCACGTGTTTATATGTTTCTGAAACCTTAAACGCTGGATTTAATATTACTAGTTTTTTCAAATTATCATCTTCTTCTATTAAACTTTTAACGTTAAAAGGTCGATTTTTTTCAATTAGATAGAAATCGAATAGTCCTTCCCAGATGTCATTTTGGGTTCTTTTATGCATTAGCAACGATGAACCTTTCTGTAACACTATATAATAGAAATAACGCTTTCGCGATGCCTTACCTTTTATTTTTACCGGCAATGCGTTCTGCAACACCTTTTTAAAAGCATAGCATATGGAATTAAAAATGCATGCAGGGCAATCGGGATTTTTAGGTATACAGTAGAGCGCTCCAAACTCCATTATGGCCTGGTTATGTTGACCTGGCACTTGATTATGAATTAATTCCTTTGCTAGTTCTGCGAATTTTTTTCTGCCCTGCAAACTGTTTATGGCGTCATAGAGTCCAAAAATTCTAGCTAAAACTCTAAAAACATTTCCATCTACTACTGCCACTGGTTCTTGAAAAGCTATTGACGAGATGGCTGCGGCGGTATAATCACCAATGCCTGGAAGCATTTTCAATTCTTGAAATGAGCCAGGAAAAATACCATTATGTTTCTCAACAATTTCCTTTGCGCACTTATGTAGGTTACGTGCCCTTGTATAATACCCGAGACCCTGCCATAATCGCAATACTTTTTGTTCATGTGCAGCAGCTAAATCTTCGACAGTCGGGAATTCTTTTATGAACCGTATGTAATAAGGTAAGCCCTGGATTACGCGTGTCTGCTGTAGAATAATTTCCGAAAGCCATATCTTATACGGTTCCTGATCATTGCGCCAAGGGAGCGTCCGCTGGTGCTGTAAATACCATTCAACGACTTTTTCAGAGAAATATCGTTTGTCCATCCCCTTGATTATCAGATTTTTTCAATATTCATTTTTAATTCTGAGTGCGCAAATTAAATTTGCCCTCCCTTAAAACTTCACCTAAAATATAATACAGTGACTAAAGCAGATATAATAAATGAAATAGCAGAGAAGACTGGTGTTGATAAAGCCGATGTTACGGCATCGGTTGAAGCCTTCTTTAGCGTAGTGAAAAATTCCATGTCCAGTGGCCAAAACATATATATCCGTGGTTTTGGGAGTTTTATCAATAAAAAAAGAAAGAAAAAAATTGCTAGAAATATCTCACGCAATACTGCCTTAGTTATTGAAGAACACTTTATACCTAGTTTTAAACCAGCAAAAATTTTTGTAAACAAAATCAAGAATAGCGAGAAGGTAAAGCAGTTAGCCGAAAAACAACCGAATATCTAATAGCAGGAGGTAACGGAAAGATTTTTAACCCTCCGCGACCTCGTACTTCTCACATACATGTTCAAGACACGAATTATAATAATAATTGTTGGCGCCATAATAATTGGATTAATTTTCCTTCTGCCCAAAGTTGTAGTTGATAATGAAAGCGAATTAGTTGCAGATTCTTCAGGATCGAAGCCTTCAACTAAAGAAGATGTGCATAAACCGGCATCTAAACAAGTACTTAACCGGATAAGTAATCTTCGCGCTAATTATCAAGGTAATACACAGGAAGAAAAAAATGCTATCTTTGCCGACTCTTTAACAAACCTGTACGCGGAAACTGGGAAATTTGACTCAGCAGCGTGGTTTGCTGAAGAGGCATCGAAGTTCGTTAACAGTGTTGAAAGTTGGATTAAAGCGGGTGATAATTATTATCAGGCTTACACCTTCGCCCTTGATCAGTCTAAGCAAAATGCTTTGGCTGCCAAGACACAAGAGTTTTATGGCAAAGTTCTGAAGGAGAATCCAAAGAATTTAGATGTTAAAACCAAGATGGCGATGACATACCTTAGTTCATCAAGCCCTATGCAGGGTATTTTGATGTTACGAGAGGTATTGAAGCAAGATCCAAAGAATGAGCTTGCTTTATTTAATTTGGGCATGCTCTCCATTCAATCAAGCCAATATGATAAGGCTATTGAAAGGCTCGAGGAATTGTTGAAGATAAACCCTGCGCATACCCAAGGCCAGCTATTACTTGGCATTGCATGGATGAGCAAAGGTGAAAAGGAAAAAGCAAGAGCGCAGTTTCAAAAAGTAAAAGATATGGATAAGGATCCGGCTGTACAGGCAACAGTAGACTCTTATCTTAAGGATTTAAATTAATTATTGTTAAACAAAAACCCGCCCTGTCGGGACCAAAAGCATTACTACTATGCCAAGCGGAAAGAAAAGAAAGAAACACAAGATGGCAACGCATAAGCGCAAGAAGCGTCTTAGAAAGAATAGACACAAAAAGAAGTAATCCTGTTATAGGTTTACGTCTGTTTGTATTGTTGACTATACACATCATTTATCTAAATTTTTTGTGTTTTGAGTAACGAACTTATTATTAGTGCCACTCAAGACGGATGTCGTATAGCCCTTCTCAAAGACAAAACGCTCGTTGAATTCCATCACGAAGAGGAAGGTAGCAAATTCACCGTAGGCGACATTTATTTAGGTACTGTTAAAAAAGTAGTGCCTGGGCTCAATGCAGCTTTTATAGATGTTGGCTACGAAAAAGATGCATTTCTTCATTATCTAGATCTTGGCCCCCAGTTCGGTTCACTGCAAAAGTTTACTAAGCTGGTTCGGGCCAAAAAGATGAATGGCGGAAAACTTGATAAATTTCAGTCTGAAACGGATATAGATAAGCATGGTAAGATTACCACGCAGCTGGCAAAGAACCAGGTTATACCCGTTCAGATTGTTAAAGAGCCAATTTCTACAAAAGGGCCACGATTATCCTGCGAGTTATCCTTAGCCGGACGATACTTAGTATTGGTCCCATTTTCTAATGTGGTCAGTGTATCGAAAAAAATTACAAGCAGTGAGGAGCGCAAACGCCTTCTTCGTCTTATCCAATCTATCAAGCCTGAAAATTTCGGTGTGATTATACGCACTGTAGCAGAAGGTAAAGAAGTTGCTGAACTTGATCGTGATCTTCGTACCATGGTAAAAACCTGGGAAGAAGGCATGACCAGACTACCCAATGCCAATCCGCGCGATAAGCTAATTGGAGAACTAGATAAGACATCATCGCTTCTTCGCGATATGCTCAATGAATCTTTCGATAACATTCATGTTGACGATAAAAAGATCTTTGACGATGCTAAAGCTTATATTCAAAAGATTGCGCCTGATAAAGAGAAGATTCTCAAGCTATATACGGGCAAAGCCAAAATCTTCGAACATTATGGTATCGAGAGGCAGATTAAGTCTGCTTTTGGTCAAACCGTAAGCTTGAAAGCCGGCGGGTATCTAATCATAGAGCACACTGAGGCATTGCATGTAATTGATGTTAACAGTGGTAATAAATCCAACCGAGAAGAAAATCAGGAAACTACTGCCCTGTCTGTAAACATAGAAGCAGCAAAGGAGATTGCACGCCAACTTCGCCTTCGCGATATGGGTGGCATCATTGTGGTTGACTTCATTGACATGAAGAGTATTGAAAGTAAGAAAACGATTTTCAATATTGTAAAAACCGAAATGGATGATGATAAGGCAAAGTCAACCGTACTTCCTTTATCAAAATTCGGTCTGATGCAGATCACACGTGAGCGTGTTCGTCCTCAAATGAATATTGCCACTAAAGAGGTTTGTCCTACTTGTAACGGTACAGGTAAAATCACAGCCTCAATTCTTGTGTCAGATCTTATTGAAAAGCATATCGAACATCTTTTGGTTAAGCAAAATGAAAAGAACCTGGTGCTTGCAGTTCATCCTTATCTACATGCTTATTTCACACAAGGTTTTATTTCAGAGCGTATGCGCTGGTATTTGAAATACAAAAGGTGGGTAAGAATGATAAAAGATACGTCAATGGGGATTACTGAGTTTAAGTTTTTAAACAAGGAGCGAGAAGAAATTCAACTAACATAGAAGATCACCCATATTCATAAAAGCCGGTTTACGCCGGTTTTTTTTTAATCCTGAAACAGAGACCACATGCGTTGTTATGATCAAGATTCGAAGGTGATGAAAGTTTTCTTCAGACTGATAACAAAAACACTTTAACGCAGATCTGTGAATCGATACCGAAGAACTGCACCAGTTAACAGGGAGCTTTCACGAGGCGATCATTTTGGTAAAGAATGACAATTATTATTTAATGCAATTTACTAAAGACGTTTCGTCGTAAATAAAGGTACCTTAAGCAAACTCACTTAGTAAGGTACCTGCCTTTTCGACATTGATAATTGATGGAAGCAGAGCTAATTTTATTGATAGAGACATTTTAGAACCATTCATGATTTCATAGAATCATCCAAGTAAAAGACATACAAGTAGAGTTAAAAAAATTAAACACAAACCATGGCGAATAGCGAAATAGACAAACATTATCAGCAATTGCTCCTACAGAATAAAGCATGGGTAGCACAAAAAAATATGGACGATCCGAATTTCTTTAAACGGCTTTCGGATATCCAGAGTCCGAAATTTTTATGGATTGGATGTTCTGATAGCCGTGTACCAGCAAATGAAATTACCGGCACAGATCCGGGAGAAATTTTTGTTCATAGAAATATTGCCAACATGGTAGTGCATACCGATATGAACATGCTTAGCGTATTAGACTATGCCGTAAACGTTCTGGAAGTTGAGCATGTTATAGTATGTGGCCATTATGGCTGTGGTGGTATTAAGGCTGCCATGGGTAATAAACAATTTGGTTTGATTGATAATTGGTTACGGCATATTAAAGATGTTTATAGAATTTATCATAAGGAGCTTGATGCTATTGTGGATGAGAAATCACGTCAAGATAGGTTTACCGAGCTTAACGTAGTTGAGCAGATCTATGACTTAAGTAAAACGTCGATCATTCAAAACTCATGGCAAAAGCATGAGCGTCCATACTTGCATGGCTGGGTATACGACATCGGCAATGGTGTTATCAAAGATCTTGATGTATCATTTAAAGATAACACTGAAATGCCTAATGTATATAAATTAGATGCCTTGCCACTAAAATGATTCGCTATTAAATAGGAGGGATTGCTTTTTGTCGTAACACACAATGTTGTTGATTAATAATCATACATCGGTGTAGCATACTTTGTACAATTATCATATAAATAATTAGTTTGTTGAAAACGCTCGTTACATGGGTCTTTATTTTTACAATCTCGTTAGCCTATAGCTACGAAATAATTGTCTTGCTTTCGAAAGTTAGTGATAACCCGATTGAATGGGAGGAAAAAACTGTGGAGTCAGAAGAGTCTGGTGACAAGAAAGTAAGCGTCTCTGACGATGATGCGTGCTGCATTAATAATTGTCTTTATAACAAACTAATTTTTAGCCATAAAGAACGCATTACTTTGGGTTCAAAACAATGTCATAATTTTTCGTCCTCAGACTACAGCAGCGAGGTCTACTCGCCTCCCGAGACGCTGTAACAACTACTCATCAAGGTATTAATCCTGGATCTTCTTCTTTCAAACATTTTCATATTCATCTACTTCAAGATTAAATCCGGTAACGATTTTAATCTTGATTATAATATTCATTTTAATGGACACTCAAAACAAAATCACAAAAGGTCTAACCTTTCAATATATTAAGAATGATTTACCTTCAGGGTTGGTAGTTTTTCTGGTTGCACTACCGCTTTGTTTGGGAATAGCGCTTGCCTCTGGAGCTCCCTTATTCGCTGGAATTATAGCGGGTATAGTCGGTGGAATTGTGGTCGCCTTTTTTAGTGGCTCGGCGCTAAGTGTTAGCGGACCTGCCGCAGGCTTAACGGTAATTGTTCACCAGGCAATAACAGATTTAGGTAGCTATGAAATATTTCTACTAGCTGTTGTGCTGGCGGGTATATTACAGATTGCCCTAGGTTTTTTAAAGGCTGGCGTTATTGGATATTATTTTCCATCTAACGTGATAAAAGGAATGCTTGCCGCTATTGGTATTATATTAATACTTAAACAGATACCGCACGCAGTAGGCTATGATGTAGATAATGAAGGCGATTTCGGTTTTTTTCAGGCAGATGGCGAAAATACATTTTCAGAAATTATAACGTCCATTGACAACCTTCTCTCTAGTGCAATAATCATTGCGGCTGTATGTCTTTTTATCTTGATCATGTGGGAACGCCCATTCCTAAAAAAATTCTCTTTTTTCAAAATTGTCCCTGGGGCATTAGTCGTAGTAATCGTCGGCATCGTTATGAATGAATTGTTTAAACTGGGCGATCCATCGTGGTATTTATCGGGCGACAAACTTGTGCAACTACCTATCGCACAATCTGGATTAGACTTTATAAATCAATTTACATTGCCAGACTTTTCAGCGCTATCAAACTACCGCGTTTACGGTGTTGCTATTACAATAGCTATCATAGCAAGTTTAGAGTCATTGTTAAGTGTAGAGGCCACAGACAAACTTGATCCTTACAAACGTAATACACCTACTAATAGAGAGTTAAAGGCGCAGGGGTTGGGTAATGTTGTTTCTGGATTGATAGGAGGACTTCCTTTAACTGCTGTAATTGTACGTAGTTCTGCAAATATTAATTCAGGTGCCAAAACAAAATTATCAGCCATAATTCATGGGCTCCTTTTATTGATTAGCGTAATCTTTCTCGCCACAGTTCTTAACAAAATTCCACTTGCCTGTTTAGCTGCGCTACTCTTGATGGTGGGATATAAGCTAGCTAAGATTTCGCTATTCAAGTCCATGTATAAACTGGGGTGGGATCAATTCTTACCTTTTATCGCCACTGTCATTGCCATTCAATTCTCAGATTTATTAAGAGGTATAGGAATCGGATTAGCAGTTTCCATCTTTTTTATTTTAAGGGCCAACTTTAAACGGGCATATTCCTTTAAAAAAGAAAAGAAAGATGAAGACAAAATAATTATTCAATTGGCTGAAGAAGTCTCCTTTCTTAACAAAGGAAGTATTGCCGATACGCTTGAGAATTTGCCAGATAATGTAAACGTATTAATAGATGGCAGTAAGTCATATAGCATTGATATGGATGTTATAGAAATTATCCATGATTTTAAAACAACCGCTGAACAGAAAAATATAAAACTGGAACTGAAGAATATTCCCGAGTTCGAAGGAGCAGCTGCTCATTAGCTATAAAGGATGGAGTAGGATTATTCTTACTCCATCTAAAAAGCCAACTCATATCACGAACTTTTTACCTAACAATTGACTCAGCCAATTATTCGTACCAGAGTTTTCGCACGAGACAGAAGAACAAGTGCGTCTACCTTACATATTAAATCGTTTTTAAGAAGAAGTTCAAATTCTATTTACGACTCTGCAGTAGGGGTAAATCCTTTCTTAATTGTCATAACTATTATAATCAGTCTATTACCGGTATAGCTATGTTGTACGATTCGCCTTTCTTTACCGTTAGTCTCTCTTCGCGTAACCACGGGTTGTGACGCTTTAACAATTTATAATTAATGCCTTGGTCATTGGCAAATTCAATAAGATCTTTAATTGTTTCAGTTACTTTTATATAACGTAAAGGTTCTTCTTTATAAAGATGTTTAGCATTAACTCTAAAACCATATTTTGAAGGGTGTTCAAAAATTTCCTTGATCGCGAGAATCCGAAATACATAGCGTGAAGTTTCCTCAGTCAAATATAGATCGTAGTATGATTTTACTTTTTGATTTTCCGCCGCGCGATCCATGCCACTCATACCCCGGTTGTACGATGCAGCCGCCATAGTCCAGCTATCAAATTTTTGATGTGCTTTACGGAGGTATTTGCAAGCCGCCTCCGTTGACTTAAGTGGATCGTATCGTTCGTCAACATCATTTGTAATTTTCAGGCCAAACTCCTTTCCAGATTCTGGCAGAATTTGCCAGTAACCTGCTGCATGACGCGGCGAAGAAACATTAAGTAGATTGCTTTCAATTAGTGGTAGATATTTAAAATCTGATGGTATATCATACTTACGCATAATCTCTTCCATCTGAGGAAACCATCTCGTTGCACGCTTCATTAAAAAAATAGTATTGCTATGTAAATATGAATTGATCTGTATTTCTTTGTCCAATCGCTCGCTTACATCTGGAAGATTAAGAGGAACAGGTTCATCAGCAAATGTGATTTTTATTGGAAGGTCGAAAGTAATAGCAGAAAGATAAGGCTCACCACTCTCTTCTATATGCTCTAGCGCTACAGTTTCATCCGAAAAAGAATTTTCGATCCGAGTTTTATTATGTAATTCGTTATACGAAACATATCCTAACAGTAGAACGATTGATGCGATGGAAACAAAAGTTGACAGATCTTTCATGTTTTATTCATTACAAATATGTGGTATGAATAAAAATAATCAATAACTTTTAGAAGTCGATTAGAAATGTCTGCCTAAGTATCAGACACGAAAGATAATTGTTAAGTTAAGAAAGCTACTCTTCAAATAATCCGCCTAAAACAGAACTTGATTCTTTTCCGCTACTATGGCCGTATGGAGCCAGCGCTTGAACTAATTTTATAATGGCATTGGATTGAAGTCATACTTTACCAGTCCCCGAAGCGTAGCTAGAAAAATTCCTTCACCACCAAATATCATTGATCTTAAACCGCCGGTTGCTTGCACATCAAAATCAATTTGTGATTCGAAGGCAACCACACAGCCTGTATCAACTCTTAGGGTTTCATTTTAATGTCTTTTCAATTAGCGTTCCTCCTGCATGCACAAAGGCTTTACCATCACCTTGAATTTTCTGTAAGATAAAACCCTCACCACCCACAAGCCCGGTGCTCAATTTACGATTGAAGGTGATCGATAATTTTGTACCATAGGCTGCGCATAGAAAACCATCTTTCTGAACTATCAATTCGTTACCCTGGCACTGTGATAAGTCCACAGGTATGATGGTGCCGGGATATGGTGCTGAAAAAGCAACCTTTGCTTTACGACTTCCATGATTTGTAAAGTGTGTCATAAACAGTGACTCACCGTAAGTAATCTTGAGCCTGTCAAAAGCAGTTTATCAAATACCCTTGACGGGGATTAGAGCCGTCACCCATTTTAGTTTCAAAGTTGACACCCTCTTCCATATATAACATGGCACCCGCCTCTGCTATCACTGTCTCCATCGGGTCAAGTTCAATTTCTACAATTTGAATACTCTCACCTTTAATTTGGTAGTCAATAACATGCGATAAAGCCATAGAATAATTATTTAGAGTGATCTAATTGTAAGTTCAACTAATAAGTGCAACAGGGCAGTCTCACTTCTTTTATGGGGGTACCCCCATAAAAGAAGTGAGACTGAAAATCTAATTTCGTGTTGCAATGACAAAAAAATATTTTCAGCTCACTATAGAACAAAGGTATAAAATTGGGTCTATGTGCTTTAGTGTGGAAAGATATTAGAGATCTGCTATTTTTCGGT
>CAXSCR010000065.1:0-24552 GCA_964235605.1 uncultured Cyclobacteriaceae bacterium
CAATATATTGGCCGGTCTGGCTTCCCTGGTTGTTAACAATATCAAGTAAAGCAGTACTGTTGCTGAGATCTTCTCTTACTTGAGTGCCATAGGGTCCTGGATCAAGCGCTGCCATAATTTTTGAACCGTCGACACCCTGCCATATGCCTATGTCGAACGGGCGGGGAATTGCACTACCCCATGATAATTTTTGAGAAGAGAATCCATTTAGGCCGCAATGTTTAGCTATTGTGGGTAATGAATAACCGAAGCCAAAACAGTCGGGCAGGTAAATGTCCGTACTCTTTTTACCAAATTCATTGTTGAAAAAATTATGGCCATATAAAAGATTCCTGAAATTTGATTCCGGAGAAGGAACCAGTACATCATTTGCATCTAACGCATTTCCTGCCACATTCCATCTTCCCTGGGATATGTAATTTTTTAGCCGCTGATACTCTGCCGGGTAATATTCTTTGGCCCACATGTAATGTATGGCTCCTTCCCAGTTGAATTTATAACCGGGATATTTATCAAAAAGGTCAAAATTTTCCCGTAGGGTTTTTGGTATATGATCATTGATTGACGCCTTTACTGTCCAGTTCCATTGTGTGTCAAGATGAGCGCCTGCTACCATGTGAACTGTTTTGATCTGAGCCTGGCTTTTACTTAAAAAAAGGCAAAAAAGTATAACTGAGCTTACTCTAAGAAATCGATTGCGTAATGCAATCGCGGTACTGTTGCTAGTAATAGATTTTTTCATGTGGGATAGGTTTAGGTTACTATATAATGCGGGTGGTCCATTCTTCAGGCATCGCTTTATGCAGTCCGGATAATAGTTTTACGGATTAACCGGATGAATATAATGGCGTTACGCTATCATGTTCGTTTTACGCAATCAGATAAACGAATTAAAAGGATAGAATGCAACACCGTAAAAAATCGGGGGCTACATCCGGGGCTACAAACGGAGCTACCTTATTTTTTGGTTAAAGTGGGAGCAGTAAATTTTCAAAACAATTCGTCTGACATTTATTTAGCATTAATAAATTGATACCGTTTCCAGATTCCAATGGCAATAAATTTTAGATATTAATTGCCGTCTTATCTTCTGCAACCGGTCTGCGTGAGCGCATCATAACGTTAATAGCATCGTGCTTTCCATATTCATATCTTCTATGTGTATTACTGGTTTACTTCTTCTTTCTTATTCAGCCTGTAGATCCGAAAGCACAGTATTGTTAATCATGATGCGGGGTATGCTTGTGATCTTCCTCAAAATCTATTCTAAAAACCACGGTTTCCCAATTTAAATGACCTTTTTTTGGTTTGTTATTTTTAATAATCTTGCTCACCTTATCTTTAAAAGCCCAGCATGTATTTCTTCTTAACCCCAATGTGCGGGAGAGTACGTCGATTGTAATTTCGTCTCGATCTGAGATAACAAGGTGAAGAATGTAGAAAGCTTTTTCAAGCGGAAATTTTACGTTTTGAAATATGGTAAAGGCAGTTGGCGATTCGTTATATCCACACCTGGAACACCGTCTGTCAAATTTACTTTTGCCTGATAACGATTTATTGTGCTCACATTTTTTACAGACAAAACCATTCTCCCACTTCTTTTCAAGGTAACGCAGACAAGCTAATTCATCGGGAAAAATCTTTTTGAATTCCTCATATTCCAGGCTCTTGTTCCCTACCCTTGCCAGCATTTCTTCCTTGACTGTTCTTTGTAGTTTGTAGTTATCCAGATCGAGCCCGGCATTTATCTTGGTTATCTCCTCAGACTTTTCTACTAATTTTTCATTGGCAATTTTAATTTCTTCGAACTGATTTGAAATGATTAATTTTTGCTGGAGAATCTCCTTCGTCCGGTTTTGTACTTGTTCTTCAAGATCTCTTTTAACCTCAACCGTCAAGTTCAGATTAATTTCATGTTGTCTAATGATTTCCTGTAACGCTTTATCTTTAACATCTTTTAAAATTCTCACTTTATCGCCAAGGGCAAAAGTAAGCAGAACCATTTCAATCCATAAGCTAACGTTTATGCTATAATTGGTAAGAATTGTTCCTGGAATAAAACCAAGATCAAGGTTTATGATTACTTTGATTATGAAAGCGATAAAAAGCAGCGCATAGGCAAGTAAGGCCAAACGGGCGGCTTTAAATCCTTTTACATAAGCATATATACTTGAAATAAAGGCTATCGACAATGGCAAAAATTCTATCCATCGATATTCTAACAGTTCATGATAAAATAAAAAACCTATTACAAAGATGAGCGTCCTGATTATTATAGTAATACCTATAAGCATATCAAGTTTAGGATAATTCGAATAAGTTTGAAGAAACATCCTGGTGAAAACCAGGGCCCATAAAATGAGACAATAAAGTGATATGCCTGTAGCTAGATTGTTCCAATCGGGATTAGCCGGCCAGAGATATTCAAAAGCTATTCCATCTGCGCTGGCCGTATATATTCCAACCGTTAAAATGTACAATACGTAAACTAGATATTGTGCTTCACGAACTGCAAAGTACATCAGTAAATTGTAAATGGAAACGACCAGAATCATTCCGTAGAATAAACCAAAAACAAAATATTCATTCAGGGCATAATAAAATAGTTTTTCGATAGAACGCAGAACAATTATTATATTGACACGATGAGGGGCTTTGATTTTGAAGTAGTATTCCTTAATCGCGTTTGACTTGTTGGGTATTTTTAATTCAAAATCTTTGTGGTGAAAAACCCGCTCCCGGAAAGGGAGTTCGTCACCCATTATGATGCGGTTATAAGTTCCGTCATCATTTGGAATATACGCTTCTATATGGTCTATGGTCTGATCAAAAAATTCAAGTATCCATTCCTTACGGGATAAATTATTTTCTTTGATTCTTACGCGAATCCAGTAGGCGGACGAGCGGTTTTTGTTGTGCGGCGCAAATAAATAATTAATCTTAAATTTATTATAAAGCGTGTTCGCAACCTGATTTATGGTAAAAGTATCTGCTCTGTCTTCCAGATACATTTGATCACGCCCAGTGAGTATGTGCTCATCAGTCGAATCGTTAATGTGTGCTATCGATTGTGCTGAAACACTATTGTATATGCTTAAACATATAAACAAATAGAGAAATTTAAGCCAACTGTACATACCTTTTCTACTCAAAATACCGGATTCTCCTCGCTCAATTTTTATATTTTGAACTAAGATCATATGAAAAATCAATTAGTAAAAGTGCAATCGATATAAAGTACTGTTGAATATGTTAATTTATTACCACAATTATTGTGAAGGATGTGAAATTAAATAATCTTAAAACTGCATTTACAGCGCTTTTTAAGGTAATTAAATGATGTTTAAGTGTTACAAATACTCCACATAAGTGTGGATAAAAAAATAAAACTGAATATTTTCACAAAAACAGATAAAAAATGGAGAATCGACTAAAATTCTACTTTAATCTCCCTTATAAATAAGGATTGATTAATACCTTATATTTCCGGCTTAAAATGTATTTAAAAAAAATATTTCAAACGATTTTCATGTGTTTTCAATCGATTGTTTAAAAGATGGTACATCAGTTTTAAAAATTGAGTTTAAACATGGTTTCAGGCCATAATACAGCTGCCCAGGAAGAGGTACAGAAGAATGAATTCGTGTTCTAAAGTCTACCGTGTACCAATAAATTTTTAAATAAAAATTATGTTTTCAATACACTCCGTTGCAAAATTGGTTGGTGGTCACTGCATAGTGCGACTACTTACCTAACCCAATCTATTTATGATAACACTCAAAAAGAAGATGAGAAGTTTGGCGTCCTTAAGAAGGATGTTTTCTCAGTCAAGTATAGAAATATTTAAGAGCAAGGAAGATTCACCTTAGGCTCAGCTACAAGTAACTTTACAAGTCACAGTTCATAACGCTATAGCAATGTGATTTTGTAAGAAAGGCTCCCCCGGCTATTAATACCTAATAGATTTTGTAAATCACTAAACCAACAAAATAATGAAAACACCTATGAGGTGCATTATGCTCATTGTCATATTAATGATGATGATGAGTAATATCAATGCACAATTTGTCCACACACAAGGGACAAAAATTTTAGATAAAAACGGCGCCGAGTTGCAGTTCACGGGAATGAATCTCGGAAACTGGCTAGTCTGGGAAGGCTACCTTATGATGGGAGAGTTTGGATTTAAGACTCACACCCAGTTTTACAATGGCGTAAAAGGAGCATTTGGCGGTAATCAGGCTCAGGCTGATGATTTTCTACATCAGTGGAGAATGAATTATGTCACAAACCAAACCATTGTTGATCTCAAAGCATTAGGTTTCAATTCAGTGCGGGTTCCGTTCCATTATAATATGTTCTGGAATGGAAGTGCCGTAACTGATCAGGGCTTCCAGTATTTTGACCGGCTAATAGAATATTGTAAAGCTAATGGCGTGCATATTCTGCTTGACATGCATGCTGCTCCTGGCGCACAAAACCCCGGCGATCATAGTGATAATAATTTATCAAACGATACCCAGCCCCGAAATAGTGTTCTTTTCTGGGATGCAAATAACATCAATATTGCAACGCAAGTCTGGAAGCACATAGCCACGCACTATGCAAATGAACCTACTATCTGGGGTTACGATCTGTTGAATGAACCGGTTACACAGGCGGGCAGGGAATATGAATTACTAACCTCTTATGTAACAATGAAGAATGCAATCCGCACAGTTGATGCGAATCACATTATCGTTGCGGAAGGAGATTGGTGGGCATCTGATATGCAGAAAATCGACTGGCTGGATGCTACAACACAAAGCAAAACAGGTATAACATCAAAATGGGATACTAACCTGGTATATGAAACACATCATTATGTTTTTGGAGACGAAAGTGGCATTAGCCTTCTTGATGGTAGAAAAGCTGTTTCCGATAAACTCAATGTTCCTTTAATTTTTGGTGAGTATGGTGAGGATAGCGAAAGTGTGATTCGTAAGATGACTGACTGGGCTATCAATAATAATGTAGGATATTTTCCATGGACATTTAAGAAAATATCTTTCGGTAATTGCTTATGGACGGTACCATCAAATTCGGCGTTTGATAATCTTAGAAGTTATATCAAAAATGGTGGAACACCACCAGCCAACGCCTATAATGATTTGATTGCTTATTGCAATAACAATATTGCAAATGGAAAACCTGGAGTCGTTTTTAATACTGGATTCTATAATGCAGTAAAAAGAAATGCGCCATTACCTCCTGCGCAAATTCCAGGTACAATTGAAGCAGAGGCTTTTAAAACACAATCTGGCATTCAAACTGAAACCACAACTGATACAGGCGGAGGACAGAACGTAGGTTTTGTTGACGCGGGTGATTGGCTGGATTATTCTGTGGATGTAAAGACTGCAGGAACATACCAGGTTCAATTCAGAGTTGCAAGCGCAAGCACCACAGGACAAATTCAACTCATGTCGGGTACTTCTGTTTTAGCTACAGTAAATGTTCCAAACACAGGAGGATGGCAGGTATGGACAACCATTTCTACTACAGCCTCATTAAACGCTGGCCTGCAAACACTTCGTTTAAATTTTTCAGGCGCGGGTCTTAACCTGAATTGGATTAGCTTCACCACAACAACAGCAAATGTGTCAGTTACAGGAGTTACTGTAAGTCCCACATCTGCAACGCTTGCTGTTGGGGCAACACAACAATTGACACCAACTGTTTCGCCATCAAACGCAACGAATAAGAATGTTACTTATTCATCAAGTAATGCCGCTGTTGCTTCAGTAAATTCATCCGGGTTAATTACGGGTGTTGCTGCTGGTTCTGCAACGATCACTGTAACAACAGTTGATGGTGGTAAAACTGCAACAGTAGCAGTGACTGTTACCAATAGCGTAGTTGCCGTCACGGGTGTAACGGTAAGTCCAACAACTGCAACGCTCTCAGTCGGTGGAACACAACAATTGACACCAACTGTTTCTCCCTCAAACGCAACGAATAAAAATGTTACTTATTCATCAAGTAATGCATCTGTTGCTTCAGTAAATGCATCTGGGTTAATTACGGGTGTTGCCGCTGGTTCTGCAACGATAACTGTAACAACAGTTGATGGTGGTAAAACTGCAACGGTATCAGTAACTGTTACCAATACCAACGTTGCCGTAACAAGCGTTACGATAAGCCCCACCTCAGCTACGCTGTCAGTTGGTGGAACGCAACAATTAACAGCAACTGTTTCTCCTGTTAATGCAACGAATAAAAATGTTACCTACTCTTCCAGCGCCCCATCAGTTGCTACTGTAAGCGCAACCGGTTTAGTAACTGCAGTTGCTGTAGGAACCGCTGTCATAACTGTAACAACGGTTGACCAGGCGAAGACTGCACAAAGCACCATCACTGTTATAACCAATAGTGGTGCATTAGCGAATGGAACCTATAAAATTCTATCGAGAAACAGCGGCAAAGCGCTAGATGTAAAAGACGTATCAACTTCAAATGGTGCGCTTATACAACAGTGGGCTGACAATGGTGGCAATAATCAAAAATGGACTGTTACTGATTTGGGTAATGGATACTATAAGATTATTAGTGTATTAAGTGGTAAATCACTGGATGTAAAAGATGTATCAGCTGAAGATCGCGCGCTTATACAACAGTGGGATTATCAGGGAAATAATAATCAGCAGTGGCAAATAAATTCACTGACTGGTGGCTACTACAATGTAATTTCAAAATTCAGTGGTAAGGCACTTGATGTTCAAAATAATTCAACGGCCGATGGTGCCCTCATTCAACAATTAACTTATAGTGGCGCCAACAATCAACAATGGAGTTTTATTAAACTTGATGGTAATGTTGCTGTAACAGGAGTAACAGTTAGTCCTACATCTGTATCATTGACAGTTGGCACAACGCAACAACTTACACCAACCGTATCCCCATCTAATGCTACCAATAAAAATGTTAGCTATAGTTCGAGCAATACGAGTATTGTAACTGTAAATGCAAGTGGACTGGTAACTGCAATTGCCGCAGGGTCAGCAACCATTACTGTAACTACACAAGACGGCGCAAAAACAGCAACGACTACTGTAACTGTAACCAGTGGAAGTATAGCCGTAACGGGCGTAACAGTAAGTCCTACATCGGCTTCTCTTTCAGTAGGTGGAACGCAGCAGTTAACCGCTACTGTAGCACCAGGTAATGCAACCAATAAGACAGTTACCTGGGCATCTAGTAACACTTCAGTTGCAACAGTTAATGCAAGTGGACTTGTGACTGCCATAGCAGCAGGGTCAGCAACCATTACTGTAACTACACAAGACGGTGCAAAAACAGCTTCATCCTCGATAACTGTAACAAGCGGCAACGTAGCAGTGACAGGAGTAAGCATTTCACCTGGTAATTTCACAATGGGTGTAGGAGCTACCACGCAATTAACGGCTACTGTAGCGCCATCAAACGCTACAAATAAAAATGTGACCTGGACTTCCAGCAATACCGCTGTAGCTACGGTATCTGCAAGCGGACTTGTTACAGCTAAAGCCAATGGTACTGCTACAATCACGGTTACAACAGCAGATGGGAATAAAACTGCGAGCGTCGTTGCAACAATTAATACAGTCAGTGGAAACTTCAGTGTAAATGTCACCATCAGTTCTGAAAAGAGCCCGAAAGACGTTGCCTGGTACAAAGCTCCAATGCCTATTGATTACAAACTTGCAGCGCAACCTAACCTAACGATTACACAACCTGGTAATTCATTTATTACTGCCATTGATGTGAATCCTGCAACGCAATATCAGACCATCTATGGAATTGGGTCTTCATTTGAAGAAACAACGGTATATAATCTGATGAGAATGTCTGCCACTACAAGACAATCGGTTCTAAGACAACTGGTTGATCCGGCAAATGGCATTGGTATGAATTTATTTAGAATTTGTATCGGAACATCCGACTTTACGGGTCGTCCATGGTATTCATATGTTGATGTTGAAGACAGAACGCTCAACAGTTTTTCTATTCAGAAAGATAAAGACTATAATATCATAAAAGTTATTAAAGAAGCTCAGGCACTTAACTCCAACATCAGATTTTTCGCGACGCCATGGAGCCCTCCAGGATGGATGAAAACCTCTGGCGTTATGACTGGTGGAACTTTGAAGGATGACATGTATGAGCTTTGTGCTAAATATTATGCAAAGTTTATTAAGGCTTATGAAGCTGAAGGTATTCCTATCTATGCCATGACGGTTCAAAATGAGCCTGGTCATGACACTGGCGACATGCCATCAATGGGCTTAACCTGGCAGCAAGAATTAAGATTGGTAAAAGCAATAAAAGCTGAGTTTGTAGCACAAGGTATCACCACGAAAATCTGGATTCACGATCATAACATGGATGATGCGATGACTAACCCCGCAAATATTCTGGCAGATGCGGGTGGCTATGCTGCTGCAGACGGAACTGGTTTCCATGATTACGGCGGCGAGCCAACAGAAATGACTAAGCTGCATAACATGTTTCCTAATAAGGAAATATTCTTCACTGAACGTTCGGTTTGGGGTACTGAAGGTATGGACAGAATTGCTCAGTATTTTAGAAATTGGGCATGTACATATAACTCATGGGTAACGATGATTGATCAAAACAACGATCCAAACAATGGTCCTTTCTTTGCTGATCCAACATTATTTGTAAAGGAAGTTGCCACTAGTGATGGTTACTGGGCTATTCCAGAATACTACCTCACCGGTCAATATTCCAAATTCATAAAAGTTGGTGCAAAACGTGTTGATAGCAGCTTAGGAAAGGCGGGAACACTGACCAATGTAACCTTCAGAAATCCTGATGGACAATTGGTAATGGTAGTGATTAATCTTAGTGCAACAGCACAAAAGTTCAAAGTAAAATGTGAGGGCAATCAGTTCATTGCAACACTTCCTGCTAAAACAGTAGGTACTTACACATGGGCTTCAGGCTTACCGTTAAGTCCTAATCCTTCAACGGATGTGGCTAAACCTCCTGTTGCTGCTGGAAACTATTACATACAGTCAGTTGAAAATGGTAAGGTGTTAACCGCTGCCAGTACAGGCGATGTTACACAATCAACCAATACACAATCAACCACACAGCAATGGAAGCTATCTATAAATGCTGATTTCACCTATAAAGTTGAATCAGTAAGTAGTGCTAAAGCGATGGCAGTTGCCGGTGCTTCTGTAGCCAATGGTGCCAAAATAGCGCATCTGGCATTCGTTTCAGGAGATAAAAACCAGGAATGGATAATCGACTCTGTTGGTGTTAATACTTATGCCATAACAAATCTCAACAGCTCATTGTCGCTTGATATTACTGATCACTCCACATCAGATGGTACCATAATACAGCAATGGGGTTACAGTGGTGGTGCAAATCAGCAATGGAAATTCATAGGTACAGCAGCCGCGAGAGTTGAACAAGAAAGTATAGAATTTAATTCAAAGTCTTTCAGTGCACATATTTCTCCCAACCCTGGAAAAGGACAAATGTTCAATGTAAGGCTAAATGAAAAACCAAAAGCTGAAGTTATTGTATCCATTACCGATTTGATGGGAAAAGAACTTGAGGCAAAAAGTTTTACAGAACAGGAATTTGAGTTCTATTTAAGAAACCCGCTGAAGGCTGGCGTCTATCTAGTTAGAATAGGTAAACAAACCAAGCGATTAGTGGTAGAGTAACAGCTTTATTTAAGTTGTGTTAATAAAAATCCCCGGCCTTAATTGGTCGGGGATTTTCTTTTATGTAGCTGTTAACCCGTGACTGGTGTATTGAACGTCAAAATTTCGCAACAAGATGGTATCAATAATTCAATACAGCTTTAAATTAAAATTCGTACTTTAACAATAGTAATAGGTTCAGTGTGCAGGGATATGTCCTGGCATCGTAAATTCTCTCCGCATGTGGATTGGACTTCTCCTTTAATCATTTGATTGCGGCACTTCGTATTTATTCAGGTTAATGTTTTTTGCTACAGGAAGAGATGAATTTGATCGCGTATTTCTTGCAGGCTCTATATCAGCTCAGTAAAGTCATTTGAACAGTAACTTGACAATGTGGGAATAGTTCACCTGCATAAGTAGATAAGCGCTTACAGTTCAAGTATTAGTTTCAAATAGTCGCGCTTCCTATTCACATTGCCAGGGGCAAAACCAAATTTTTTAATGGTCAGCTATTTTCAATACGGCTACTAACAGAAAGGGGTCAGCAAATAGACAAAAAAAAGACTAAAATGTATTTTAATCTGGGTAATTTATTCTGGCCTGTTTCTTAAATTCTAATGAGTTAATTTCCCAACATAAATTGTTTCCCCCGATAATAAAAAGATAAGATTATCAGAAGAAGAGGCAGAAATTATTTTCAAATACTTTTTATGTTCAAGGCAAACAAAATATTATTCTGTTAGGTGAATCCTTACGGTATTTCTGCACGAATTAAAATAATGCCATACATGCAGCTTTGTTTGCGCATTTCGTGGCCATAGTACAGCGTTGTACATGAAAGGGAAAGTACACGTAGAATATTATTTGCTAGTGTCCTTCTAATCAATTCCCATAAAGATCCTATTTATTGATAACGACCAAACGACATCTGACCATCAGGTGTAATATTTAAAAAATTTCGTGTCCATATTTCATATGCCGGGAGGAAAACCAAATTAATTTGAGCAATTAATTATCCCACAAATAAAATACTAAAGGAAGTCTAAAGGCTTAAGGCTAATATTCCATGCCATTTACTAGCTATTCTAATAATAAATGGCAATTTTCCTGATTTAAAAATCAGGATAATCCTGATTTTAAAAGATCAAGCTTATGTTATATTTACTAACGTGTAGACCCGAAATATCACTTAGTAACCTCAAATTAAATATTCGTGTTTAGAATAACAACCATTCTAGTTCTTAGTCTATTCTGCAAATTTACGCTGGCCCAAAGCCAATTGTCGTTTAAATCTTATGATACAAAAGATGGTCTTTCACAAAGTACAGTTGAAAGTTTCCTTTATGACAGTAAAGGATTTATGTGGATTGGAACCAGAGCCGGATTGGATAAATATGATGGATATTCTTTCAAGGCATATACAAACAACATAGGTGATGCAGGTAGTATCAGTAATGATGGGATTACAGATCTTGTTGAAGATAGTAACAAGAACATTTGGGTTGGAACAATTAACGGATTAAACTTTTACAATCGGGACCTAGACACTTTTACACATAACTTCCCTAAAAGCCTACATGATGTAAATATAGAAGATTTATACTTTGACAAGCCTCATAATTTATGGATCAGTACACAAGTTGGATTAATTAAATTCGATCCACAAGCAAATTCCTTTAAAAACTACACGCATTCAGAAAATCAAAATAGTATTATTTCTAATGTTGTTCGATGTACAATTAGCGACAAAAACGGAAATCTGTGGATTGGCACGGCAGATGGCCTTGATATGCTAAAAACAAAAACAGATGAATTTAGTCACTTCCAGAATAATTCATTGGAAACTAGCATAAGCGACAATTATGTAGAAGTATTATTTCTTGACTCAAAGGGAAATTTGTGGATAGGCACAAAAAACGGTCTGAATTTATTATCGGCTGATAATAAATTTATTCGGTTTATGAACGATCCACAAAATTCAAAAAGCCTTTGTAATAATTCTATATTATCAATAGAAGAAGATAATAACGGAAAAATCTGGATAGGAACCGAAAATGGCGGGTTAAGCATTTTAGAAACTTCAACAAACTTGTTTACCAACTATCAAAACGAAGTTGGTAATACAGAAAGTATAGCACACAATTCAATAGATGCAATTTATAAAGATCCCCTTAATAATATGTGGTTAGGTACGTTTGCCAAAGGCTTTAGCGTGTGTTCTTTAAATAAGAAAAAGTTTTTGCATTATAAATTTACACCCACTAATGATAGTGGATTGAATTGTAACATTATAAATGCCTTTAAAGAAGATAGTCATGGAAATATCTGGATAGCTACAGATGGAGGAGGCCTGAACGTCTTTAATCCGAAGTCCAATAACTTTATAAGTTATAAGGCGAATAACAAAATTCAAAATAGCATAGGTGGAAATTATGCAACCTCGTTAACAATTGACAGAGATGAAAATATTTGGCTAACTACCTGGGCTGGCGGGGTCACCTTTTTTGACAGAAAAAAGAAAAAATTTACAGTTTATAAAAAAAATATTTCAAATAACGCAGGGCTAACCGCCAACGAAGCCTTTGATATAATTGAAGATCATAATGGAGATTTATGGATTGCAACTTACGGTGGAGGTCTTAATAAATTAGACAGGAAAACAAATAAATTCACTTATTACACACACAACAATGCAGATTCAAAAAGTTTAAAACACAATTTGTTATTACGCGTTTTCGAAGACAGCAGAAACCAGATCTGGGTTTGTGGCGTAGGCACAGGATTAGCGCTACTTGATCAAAAAACAAATACGTTTCTTCATTACATGCATAATGAAAAAGATCCTTTTAGTATCAGCCACAACGTAGCCGTAAAAATATATGAAGATGTAAAAGCAAATATATGGGTTGCTACCAATGAAGGGCTTAATTGTTTCAACCAGAAAACAAAAAAATTTAAAAGATATTATGTGCAAGACGGCCTACCCAGTAATAATGTAGAAAGTATAATCGAAGACAGAAACGGCAATTTTTGGATAGGTACTAACAAAGGCCTCTGTTATTTTGATTATAAAAACCAAAAGTTCATTACATTTAATAACACATCTGAAGGACTACAGGGCCTTGAATTTAATTCAAATGCAGCCATGAAGTCTAGATCTGGTCTGTTATATATGGGTGGCAGAAATGGATTTAATATTTTTAATCCAGACAGCATCCTGAAGAAGAACCTGAAGCCGCCAGCCATAGTGATTACTGATTTTCAATTATTTAATAAACCAGTAAAAATCAGCTGTACTTCGCCCTTGCAGAAAAATATAAATGATGCCGATGAAATACTTTTAAACTATTCCGAATCCGTATTCTCCTTTGAATTTTCCGCATTAAACTTTAGTACAGGAAATAATTATGCCTACATCATGGAGGGCTTTGATAAGGGATGGAATTACATAGGAGGCAAGCGCGCAGCAACGTATACCAATTTAGATCCTGGCGAATATACGTTTAAAGTTAAAGCAGCTAATAGTGATGGAATATGGAATGAGAAGGGAAGATCTGTTAAAATAGTAATAATCCCCCCCTTGTGGCAAACATGGTGGTTTAGATCATTGTTAGCAGCGCTCTTAATTATTTGCACCGTAGCATTTTATAGGATCCGATTAAATCTTATCGAAAAGCAGAAAATATATCTTAAAAAAATATTACTTGAGCAAACATCTGAAATAATTAATAAAAATGATGAACTGGAGGCGCAGGCAAATAATCTTCAAAGATTAAATGAGGTGATTCTTAAAAAAAGTGATGAAACTGAAAGAGCGAGAAAAGAAGCAGATAAAGCCAATCAAGCTAAAAGCGCGTTTCTTGCAACGATGAGTCATGAAATTCGAACGCCAATGAATGGTGTTTTAGGAATGGCCTCCTTACTTAACGAAACATCGTTAACAAAAGAACAACAAGAATACGCAACCACTATTATAAACAGTGGAGAAGCATTGCTTACCATAATAAATGACATCCTGGATTTTTCTAAGATTGAATCAGGAAACTTCGTATTGGATAATCATGATTTTGATTTAAGGCAATGTGTTGAAGATGTTATGGATTTATTTGCATCGAAGGCTGCAAAAATTAATTTGGAGTTAGTTTATTATATAGATAAAAGTGTGCCCGCACGTATTTTTGGCGACAGTCACAGGCTCCGCCAGATACTAATAAACTTAATTGGAAATGCAGTAAAGTTTACAAGCCAGGGTGAAGTTCTTACGGCAATAGATGTAATTCAAATTGCAAAAAATGATTTAGAAATTGGATTCAAAATTAAAGATACTGGCATCGGTATTCGCGCTGATAAAATATCAAAGTTATTCAAAGCTTTTTCGCAAACAGATTCTTCAACCACGCGTGAGTATGGTGGAACGGGTTTAGGCCTGGTAATTAGCCGCCATCTTGTTGAATTAATGGGAGGAAGTATTAAAGTTGAAAGTGTGGAAGGAAAAGGAACAGAATTTCATTTTAACATTAAGTGTAAAGCTTGTTTACCCCCGCCTATTGCTCAACAGAACAAAGTTGCTATTACGTATGAGGGAAAATCTGTTTTAGTTGTGGATGATAATATTACTAGTTTAGGAATTTTAAAACGTGAACTTGAGCAGTTAAAATTTATAGTTACTGAGGTAACATCACCATTACCAGTAGCCGAATTAATTTCTAAGAGTAAGTTTGATTTAATTATTACAGACTTTGAGATGCCTGAAATGGATGGCGTCTCATTAGCTAAATTAATAAGATCAAAATCAACTGAAATACCTGTTATTCTATTAAACGGCATTGATAGCAAGAAAAAAATCGATTCGCTATTTAATTCTATTCTGTGTAAACCTGTTAAGCAATACCAATTACATAACGCAATTCATAGAATTTTTGATGACGGTTATACGCAAGATTTAAAGAGTGATAATAGAAATATTCTTTTTAAGGATTTTGCGGTGTCAAATCCCCTTCGTATTCTTTTAGTTGAAGATAATCTGGTTAACCAGGCACTTGCATTAAGGGTGTTAAGTAAATTAGGATACACAAATATAGAGGTGGCCATGAATGGAGCACAAGCGCTTGAAAAGAGCCAGAATAACTTTTTCCAGCTCATACTTATGGATATTCAGATGCCAATAATGGACGGCATTGAAGCTACCAGGGAAATTCGAAAGATATCTGCAATGCAACCAATTATAATCGCAATGACAGCCGACGTACTGCAAGATGATAAGGATGCTTGCTTCGATGCAGGCATGAACGATTTTATTTCAAAACCATTTAGATGGAGTGACTTAATGAGTGTTTTGGAAAAAGCGTCACTTTTTTTTAATGGAATATAACTAAGGCAGTTAGGAACGTTCATTTTATTCAAGATTGATGAATTACAACCCGACTTAATAATATGCTTATTCGCTTGATGTTCAGGGCTCATTTTGCAAATAATCGTAGGGATAAGATTGTATTCCATGGTTAGGGCGTTGAAGATGCGCGAAAGTCCGTTAGCATTTCAAACCAAACCTCAGGCGCACATAACAAAACTAAGATTTTGCATGGGGCCAGAAGCATCAAACAAAATCCTAGTATATAACATTGTAATGATCGCGGCGCAATCAGCATCACGATCATTACAATGTTCTCTCTGCAAGGACTGCGATTTTACTCTGTGCACATAATCTCATTCCGCGCGTGGCACTTATCTTCTCCGTGCATCTCCGCTGTCATTATGTGCAAGATTCTGGAAGCCTGTAAGGACCCTACAACTTTATTCAATTTTTTTGCCCGGCTTTATGAGATGGTAAGAGTTTTAACTTGATTTTTGACTGAACATTTCTCTCCCTCGGTCTGTGTCTCACCATAGCCATTAATCTAACATAATCCGTAAGGCAATGTCATTAAGTTAGCGTTCATAGAAGAAGCAGGTTAAGGTTTGTAAAAGTTCTATGCTTGCTGACTGAACATTCTCCCACCTCGGTCCATGTCCATGTCTCACCATACCTGAACCTAAGATCACAAAGTCCCGGAGGGATGGTATATTGGTAGCATGAATTTTCATAGCGACATAAGTCCTGTAGGGACGGTATATATCGTACCTACGGCACTTGTTTTCATTATAAATATATCTACCCATATATCATCCCTCCGGGATTTTGCTGGGATACAGCTATGATGATGGCACGGCACAAACCCTAGATACGGTTTTAAGATTTTAACCCCTCAAAACAGATACCAGACGTTTTTCACACCTTTAACTCAATGAGATTGCCTACGGGGTTTTGTTATGGTGATGGCTAGTGGAAGATATAGAACGAGGTGAGAATGTTCAGTCAAGAGTAAAGCATAAAACTTTTACAAACTTACTGCTTTCAAATAATCTCTTAACTTAATGACATTGCCCGTAAGGATGAAATATGGGTAGATAATATTTTTATAGCGAAAACAAGTGCCACAGGTATGATATTAATATACCGTCACTACATGACTTATATCCTTATGAAATTTCATGCTACCAATATACCGTCGCTTCGGGACTTAGTCATCTCAAATTAACGACATTGCTCTGCACGAATTAAAGTCCTGCCATTACACGCAGCAGCGCTTGCGCCGCATTTGATGGACATGGTGCAGGGCATAAGCTAATAGCTGCCAGCGTGAGGCGCTCGCAGCTATTTAAGGTTACAACAGGGAGCCACCACCGGGTGGGCTCCCTGGTTTTAATTTCTCTCAGAGCGCCAACTGCAATTTTATAAATGATGATGAGTTGCTTGTTGCGCACGCAGGATACTATTGTAGAGTCATCTCTAATCAATTTCCATGCAGATTCAAAGACCATAAACAATAAAAAAACCTTGGTTGTGGTGTTAGCTTTTCTACAAAAATTGAGGAATACAAAATGAAATAGTTTGGTTAACCTCTCACACGCATGGCGGTTGACCGACTATACCAACGTTCATGTTTAGACTTACTTCTTACTTTTAACTTCTTTTTCACACGATCTTACATGTGTGCTTACTCTTAAAAAGTTATCTTACATGATTGTAACTTTTTTCCATCCTTTGAAAAAAAATAAATTATTGCAAAATGGAAAAAATAAAGATTACAGCAGCGGTATTTGTTTCTCTCCTCAGTTTTATTTCGTTTAGTGCCTTTGCACAAGTTTCGGATGATACCACCACAGTGAAGGATTTCAACCTTGAAGACTTGATGGATATTTCAGTAGAGACTGCTTCAAAAAGTAAAGAAAATGTAAAAGATGCCCCCGCCGTAATGAGCGTGGTAACAAGTAGAGAAATTGAAGCCTATGGAGCCATTACTTTATTTGAAGTACTCGACCGGGTTACCGGAGTCTATATGTTCAGTAACTGGAATACGCCGAAAAATCAGGTAATACTAAGGGGGCAATCCACTGAGGGAGGTACAAGAACAATACTATTCCTGATAGATGGAAGACCTGTACGTGAAAGTAGTACAGTAGGTACAATACATTCAGTAATAAGCGCATTCCCGTTATCAAGAATAGAAAGAATAGAAATTGTGAGAGGTCCTGGATCCGTACTTTATGGATCGAAAGCATTTACTGGGGTAATTAATATAATCACAAAGAAAGGTGCAGCACAAGAATTGAATGCTAAGGTAGGTTACGGAACATTTAACACTGCACAAGGTACAATTAGCGGCGGTAAAAAGATAGGAAATGTTGAAGTAGCGGCGGGAGTAAACTTCTTAGATAGCAAGGGTTGGGACTTTACAGCTCGTGGACCAAATGACTACATTAGAAATAAAGCTAATACCGCAGACTCACTCTACCTTGACCCAAAAACGATAAAAGAATTTGAGAAATCAATAGGAGTTGATGCCTCTATTAAATATAAAGGACTGAGATTTGCCACAAATATTTCAGACACAAAACAAGCTATTATGTCTTATAGTGGCCTTTGGAGAAATAGTTTCAATCCATTTGCTACTGGTCCTTTAGAGTATGAGCAACATGTTAAACGCATTGTTTCTGATTTAAATTATCAAAAAGAGTTTTCCTCCACATTTACATCAAGCGTCAGTGTTACGCATAATCACTTTACAAGCCAGTCAGGCAGACCAGTTTTATTGAATGATAAGTATAACTATAAATCAGATGATGTAATTGCAGAGTTGACCAATTTTATTAAACCTACTAAAGATCTTAATATCGTATTAGGAGGATATACTGAAACGCAGACAGGAGAAGGAAAAAGCTACAACTGGTCACAATTGCCCAATGGAGCATACGTTCCCTATAATATATTAGATACGAGTTTACCTTTAAATCCAAATCCTATAGCGCTCGTTCCGAAATATAACAAGACAAACTGGAGCGTATATTTACAGACAGATTATAAAATAGCAAGCTTCCTTAAAATTATTGCTGGTGCGCAGGCAAATAAGATTGCCAATCTTAAGCTTAATGTAGTGCCAAGGGTCGGTACGATAATTACATTAACCAAGTCAGCAGGTATCAAATTACTTTATGGACAGGCTTTCCGGTCTCCAACTGCACAGGAGTTAGGGTTTAAAAATCATCCTGTTATATATGGCAATCCCAACTTAACTCCTGAAAAAATTGGTACTTTTGAAGCGCAAATCTTCTATGCAAAACCTAACGGTGAAGTTTCTCTTACGTACTATAACAGCAACCATTATAACATCATTAGATCTACCTTACCTACTGATAGTGTAATAGTTGTCAATGGAATATCTATTGTGACGTTAATTAACGAGGGAACCCTTAAATCTCAAGGTATTGAATTAGAAGGTAAAGCTTACCTTTCAAAGACACTTACTTTATTAGGATCTGCTACCTACCAAACTCAACAGGATCAATACGGCAATGAAGATGTTTTAGGTATGCCAAAATTAATGATGAAAGCAGGGGTAAACTATAATTCACCATTTGGCTTATCATTAGCACTATTTAATTCCTACTTTGGAAAAGGAGGAGATGTTTCCCTTCCTTACACTCGTAATATGAATCCGGAAGCAAAGCCTTACAATTTCATGACGGCTAATGTTTCTTATAATATTAATAAGCTTTTACAGCAAAGCAAAATATCTAGTTTAACAATTGGCGTGTTTGTACAAAACCTTTTGAATGAGAAGATCTATTATCCTGAGCCAATTCGCAGACTTGTTAATAGTCTCCCGGGAAGACCTGGCAGATCTATAAACTTCCAGATAACTGCTAAATTTTAATAAGTAATAAGTAATAAAGGGCGGATAAATTCCGCCCATTTTTTGTTGCATAAGTGCCTAAGGCCTGTATACCACCTGCCTTTACTCGAAATAGTTTAAGTTTGTACCCAAACCGATAACCATACTTCGATATGGAAAATTTTTGTTCTTTAATGAGTTGCGTGGCCTCTTGCTCTCGAAGCAATTGTCATTGGATGCTTGTTAAGCTCCAGTTATGGAAGGTATAATGCCAACAAGCATGATGAAATATTGGTCTTCACGAAAAGGAATGTGTCTTGTTATAATAGCTTGGGTTGGAACAAGGCAATCAAGATGATTTTTCCAACGTTCAAGTAAGAAAATTCATCTTAAAAGTTATAATATCAACAACTAACACAAAGGCAAGCTAAATTAGATGGTACGGGTTGATCGTAGTTTATAAACAGCTCAATCACATTTCTTCCCCATCCCCTAATGCCCAGTTCCTAATATGCCAAGGCTAATAAACTCTGGTACTATTAATCAAATCGTATCGCCTTAATTGGATTAATACTCATTATCACCATAGTAGGCAGCAACAGAATTGTGGTGACTGTTAAAAATGTAAACAGATTTAGAATGACAATGATTTCCCAGCTCCAGCTGATGGGCACAACGCTCATGTAATAATCTTGCGCATTGAGTTTAATGAATTCAAATTTATATTGGAGATAACATAAGCCTAGGCCAAGTGCATTTCCAAAAACCAATCCCCTTACAATAAGGTGGATGCCACTGTAAATAAAGATTGAACGGATTAGGCCATTACGTGAACCCATTGCTTTTAACAAGCCAATCATTTGAGTACGCTCCATCACCAATATCAACACAATAGAAATCATATTAACACATACCACAGTAAGTATAATACCCAATAGAATATTAACTTGCCTACTTAGTAAATTAAGCCATTCAAATACTTGAATGTATCTATCACTTACGCGTTCAATATGCAAGTCGTAATCCATTGTACCGGCAATTGCCTCGCCCACTTCATCAATGTGAGCAGGATCGCTTACAAAGATCTCTAGACCACCTGCTAGACTATCATTCCAGTCATTAAGTCTTCGTATCATCCGGATGTCGGTTATAATTACCTTGCTATCGAAATATTCTGAAAGATTGGTTTCATAAATACCAACTACTTTTAATTTTCTAAGTCGTGGAGGATTTTGAAAAAAGTGTGTGACGATACGCTCACCTACATGTGCTTTAAGTTTATTGGCAATGTGCTTACTAAGAACAACTTCATTAACGTAGCCAGAGTCTGAAATATTAATAAATCTGCCTTCAATGATATTTGCTTTAAATGCTTTTTGATCGAAACTTTTTCCAACACCTTTAACGACAACACCTAAAACCTCATCTTCCGTTTTTATAAGTCCAGCTTTATGAACATACTCCTGCACGTGAGCTACAAGTGGATAAGCTTGTTTATTGGTATACACGTCAATATGGTAATTAACGGGTATTTCTTCAGGCGAATTGTTCATGGTGAACTTCGTCACAATCAAATGCCCACTAAACCCAAAGATTTTATTTTTGACAGTTTCTTGAAAACCCTTCATTATTAGGAATGCCACCATTATAGCCGCTAGTCCAATACCTATACTAACAACGGCGATGTTATGAATTGTAGTTGAAAAGCCATTTCGCTGATCACGGCTTATTCTTTTTGATATAAAGTATGAGAGGTTCAAATTATGATTAACTTTTCAATGTTTTAATGCAAATTAGAATAACATTAGTCCACAGTCAAATAATTATACAGATAGGTGATAAAACCACTTAATGAGGAAGACAAAATGAAGTCCATAAAAAAAATAATACCCATCTTAATACTTGCTGTTTGTTTTTTCACATGTAGTGGTAATGTACTAACACAAACTGCATCTAAGCCGAAGACAGAAGCGAAAGATGAAAGCAAGCCTATTATATTAGGAGCACAGCAACTTGATTTACTCCTTCCTAAGTTGAAAAATAGGAAAGTTGGTTTAGTCGTAAACCACACTTCGTTAGTAGGTAAAATACACTTAGCCGATACACTAAAAAGTTCAGGGGTAATAATAATGAAAATATTTGCTCCTGAGCATGGTTTTCGTGGTGATGCTGCTGATGGTGAACATGTAAATGATAGTACAGACAAAAAAACAGGTATACTACTTGTATCGTTATATGGAAAAAATAGAAAGCCTACAGTTAAACAAGTAGCAGATCTCGATATAATCATATTTGATATTCAGGATGTAGGAGCTCGTTTCTATACCTATATTAGCACACTACATTATGTAATGGAGGCATGTGCGGAAAATAAAAAAAAACTTTTGATTCTTGACAGGCCTAACCCAAATGGCGGCTATGTAGATGGCCCCGTACTTGATCCAGCTTTTAAATCATTTGTCGGCATGCATCCCATTCCCATAGTACATGGGTTAACGGTAGGCGAACTCGCGCAAATGATAAATGGTGAAGGGTGGCTTGAAGGTGGTAAAAAATGCGACCTTGAAATTATTACACTAAAGAATTGGAAACACAATATAAAATATTCACTTCCTGTTAAGCCCTCGCCTAATCTTCCAAACGATCAGGCCATTAAACTTTATCCCTCTATTTGTTTATTTGAAGGCACTGCTATTAGTGTAGGGCGTGGTACTCAAATACCATTTCTTATATTAGGCAATCCGCTATTAAAAGACATGCCATTTCAATTTACACCAGTTAGCATTAAAGGCATGTCCACCAATCCGCCACATGAGAACAAGCTATGTTATGGTATCGATTTACGAACCGTTGAAGTACCCGAAAAGTTTGACTTGAAGTACTTGCTTGATTTCTATAAGATCTATCCTGACAAAGAAAGGTTCTTCATCGAGTCTTTTAACAGACTTGCGGGTAATGACATATTAAAAAAACAAATCAACGAGGGGCTCACGGAAGAAGCGATAAGAGCGAGTTGGAAAACAAAACTTGACTCATATAAAGAAAGCAGAAAAAAGTATTTATTGTATGAGTAGAATTTAAAATTTTGTAAAGTTGAAGTTTGAAATTAGAAAATTGAAATTGGAAAGTTGAAATTAGAAAATTGAATGTAGACACTTGAAATTAGAACCCTGAAATTAGAAAATTGAAAATTGAAAATTGAAAGTTGAAAGTTGAAAGTTGAAAGTTGAAATTGAAAGTTGGGTGAAATTTGAAACTGAATGACCAAGAAAGAAAAGGTAAACGATATTCTAAACATACTGCATAAACTCTATCCTAATCCTGAAATTCCCCTAGATCATAAAGACGCTTATACATTATTAGTTTCTGTGTTACTTTCAGCACAATGTACAGACGTAATGGTTAATAAAGTTACGCCACGTCTTTTCAAGCTTGCTGATAATCCGTATGACATGCTGAAGCTCAGCGTCGATGAAATTCGGGAAATCATAAGACCGTGCGGCTTATCACCCATGAAGTCAAAAGGAATTGCAGGGCTTTCAAAAATATTAGTGGAAAAATATGATGGACGAGTTCCTGGAAGCTTTGAAGAACTTGAAGAATTGCCCGCGGTTGGTCATAAAACAGCCTCTGTTGTGATGACACAATGGTTTGGATTACCCGCATTCCCTATCGATACACATATTCATCGCCTCGCATTTCGGTGGGGCCTATCCAATGGACGCAGCGTAGCGCAAACTGAAAAAGATCTAAAACGATTGATTCCACAAGAAAAATGGAATAAAGCACATCTTCAAATTATATATTATGGCAGGCAATACTGCCCAGCACGGGGCCATCAATGGAAATTATGTCCTATCTGTTCAAAATACTTGATCAAAAGTCTAAAGATCGATTAGCGGACCTCACCAAGAGCCATGGCATAGAATTTTTTGCTAAGAAGGTAGTACTTTATGTTATTTCCTATCCATAAAGCGTGAATAAATCCTCAAAACTTAATGTGACATATCGACTGGGCGAGTGATGTGTTGTCACACACCTCTTCAAATTTATAAATGTCAATTTTTTCTAACAAAGTGAATTTCCCCTCAACTAGCCTCGAAGCGTACAAAATGAAATATCTCAACGGTTTGCACACGTTACCAAAATGATCTTAAAAGAAAATTTATAGTAACTGCTCATGGTTGTGGCATGGATTTTATAAACCTACCAGTACAAATAAAGAATGCGTTGGTTTCAATTAAAATCTTTATGAAAAAATCTATATCAATTTTATTATTAGTGGCATTCATGATGGCACCTATAATAGGGTCCTTCACAAAGGGAATTAACTATACCGTTCATGTTAACCCGTATAAAAATTTCAAAAAGGAAAAAAGTTTCATTTTGAAAACGCTAACCATCTATAATCCATCAATACATCAATGCGATTCTACTCCTTTAATAACAGCAAGTAATAGAAAAATTAACGTAAATAAACTTTACAATAAAGAGTTACGGTGGATAGCGCTTTCAAGAAATTTATTAAAGCGTTGGAAGGGTGAATTCAGGTATGGTGATACTGTTTTGGTATCATCAGGCGACAAGTCAATAGATGGTTTATGGATAATACATGACACGCTAAATAAAAAGTACAGAGATAGAGGAGATCTTTTATTTGATAGCAGAATAAGAAAGTTAGGAAAATGGAGAAATGTAAAAATTGCTAAACCTGCATAAAACGAATCAAGCAGTCTTTACTGACTGTACCTTTTTTAAGGTGTGATAATTAAAAAGGATAAGTGCAACAAATATGATAGCATACCCAACAAGCTGTGTTAAGCTTACACTCTCCTTGTACCACAAAAATGCAATGGTATAATTTATTATGGATTTATATACATTAAAATACCAATGGTAGCAGAATTGATTCTATTCAAGGCATATAAATTTAAGAACAATGGAAAGACCGTAAATACAACCGCTATAACAAGTATAATGCTGTAAAAATCTAGATCGGTTGGCACAGCGTGAATTAGATAACCATATAATATATTCAGTATTATAAAAGCAAAAAGAACCTGAATACCCAACACAATCATTCTATCAAATCCCTGATTTTTTTTTTGTGATATAAGATAGAAGGCATACGTAAAAGCAGTAAGTACACTGTATCCCAATTCGAGCAAAGAGTTAATACCCATTAGCATACAACTAAGTGTACACAACCCAACCGCGAGCCATTGAATCTTACTCATCTTCTCTTTTAAAATCAACGTGCCCAAAACGGCTGTGACTACAGGGCAAATCAAATATGAGAATGAAGCTGTTTTAATGTTAATGTTATTGACAATGTAAATGAAGGTAAGCCAATTTACCGTGAGTAACGCGCCACCCAGTAAGGTTAACATTATTACAAAATTTCGCTTTTTCTTGGTTAGGGATTTAAGATGGATTAAATCTTTTTGCATATCAGCTCTTTTAAAACCAAAAACTATGATCAATAAAATAACAGCTGAAAAAAGGATTCTGAAATAAAGAATCTCGCCAGACGCATAAAGTTGAAGCTCTCTTAATATTACAGGAAAAAAACCCCATATAGCAGCGGTTCAGCGACAAAAAAAGAATAGTTGATAGTGTTTGATTATGAGCGGGTT
>CAXSCR010000066.1:0-23535 GCA_964235605.1 uncultured Cyclobacteriaceae bacterium
CCTACAATCATATAATCAAACATAGATTTTTGCTTTAGCGTTAAGTTTTTGTAATTGAGTATCTTTTATTATTCCGGCCATTTTATTCCAGGTAATATCCCAAGAAATATTGGCAAGGAAACCGTCTACATCTTTTAACCATTCGTCATATCTTGTTGAACTTAAGATATGCTCTGCTGCTTTAATAAATTCTTCAGGACTTTCCACGATATATGCTAAGCCATTGACGCCATAAGGATCTACAACATCGCGAATTGCTGTAGAAATTACTGGAAGTCCTGCGGCCAGATATTCTGGTGTTTTAGTGGGACTAATAAACTTGGTAGAATCATTCAAAGCGAATGGCATCATGGCAATATTCCACGTAGCAATAAACTTCGGTAATTCTTGGTATGATTTCATTCCTACATACTGAATGTTATCAAGGCGAGGTAGTGTGGCTTCATCAATTTTTACCACAGGGCCTATAACAGCAAAATTCCAGTTTGGTCTAAGTCTAGCTGTTTCTTCTAAGAGTTTAAGATCCATACGTTCATCAACAACACCAAAGAAACCAATTGTAGGATTTTCTGCCTTGGATGTTTGATTACGTAATTTCCTTGCCTGCATAAAATGATTTTTATCTATGCTACTAGGAAAAGGATAGATGTTGTGATGTTTATCTTTCTTTGCTTCATACAAGGAATTTCCACCTGTAAAAACAACGTCAGATTTTGAAAACAATTCGGCTTCGAGATCTTTTAATTCCTTTGGAGCAAATGCAAAATTTGAAAGCTCATCCATGCAATCAAAAATAGTAAGTGACGGATTTAAATGCCTGGTGAATCTGTAGGCCATGGGCGTATAATACCAAGCTATATAATTTTTGATTTCAAAATTTGTAATGGCGTAGTCCAGAATTTTTTTGATAATTTCATGATAGCTTTCTGTATCATGTGGATTTTGAAGTTGGGGTGTAATAACCCAGATATTTGCAGAAGGTTGCTCAATCTTATAATCATCAGTAGGACCGCCAACGGGTTCTTCAATAAAGAACACGCGCATGTGTAACGCAAAGCGACTCAAAAGATGCTGTGGCCTCTGATAAACGAAATTCCATCTTAATTGAGAAAAGCATATTAAATCCTTTGATAAAAAAGTTGGGTTCTTAAGTTTGGCGTCCATAAAATGGTTAGTTGAAAATTACTCTCTATCATAATAGTATTTTCCATGCCATTCGTTTTACTTTAAAAAAGACTGGTCTGTGTGTAGAAATATCCCCAGTTCCCTCAGTAGATATTTCTTGATATCAAAAATATATAAGCGATCTAAAATGAGATGCTGTTAGACCTTATAATTCCAAGAATAAAGGACTGTAATTTTAAAAAAAATGTAGTAAATTACTTTATTAACCAAGTCAACACATGTCTTGTTATCAATGAAGTTTAATGAGATATGATTTGGGCCACCATTTTCCTGTTACTAATAGTGCTTTTGAATTTGCATCATATGCAATTCCATTAAGTACGTCGGCATTAGGATACATACTTCGAATCTCATTAGCCTGTACTGATAAATTTATACGACCAATCACTTTGCCATTAGTAGGATCAATCTTAAGTATTAATGCTGTCTCCCACACATTAGCAAAGATAAATCCATTGATAAATTCAAGTTCGTTTAGTTTTTTAGGATGCGCATTTCCTTCAGTAACTTTTAGTGTTTTAACCACCTTATATGTGAGTGTATCTAAGAAGAATAGTTTGTCACTGCCATCACTCATAATTAAATTTTTATTATCATGCGTTATACCCCACCCTTCTGTTGAATAAGGAAATTCATTAAGCAACTTATAGGTGCGCGCATCATAGACAAAACCTTTGTTACTTTTCCAGGTTAGTTGATATATTTTGTTATTTATAACAGTAATACCTTCCCCGAAATATCGACTGTCTAGATTTACTTTTTTGTCCTGCACACCTGTGCTTGGATTAACCTCTGCAATCCATGAATTGTTTTGTCCTGTGCTCTCAAGAATTTTATTATTGTGAATAATAAGTCCCTCGGTAAAAGCGTCTGCATCGTGTGGAAGTGCAGTTAAAACGGTATAATTTATATTTAGCGTATCGCTATTTACAGACTGTTCCGGTTTTTTTTTATCCTGACAAGAGATAATAAATACAGAAACTAATAATACGAGAAATGTTATTTTATTAAACGTCATGACCATTAAATTAATATAAACCTATACATTAAACTACCCTGGAGTTAATAGGTTTTTAATATCCTTATTATCTTCAATATTAACGATTTGTTTTACAACCCATGGATATCGCCTGCTTATATAACGCGAAACAGGCTTAACCGTATATTTTTTTGGGTTAGGTAAACTAGCTGCTATCATTGCAGCTTCTGTTCTTGTTAATATATTTGCTGACTTTTTAAAATACTTACGCGATGCGGCCTCAATGCCAAATACACCTTTACCCATTTCAGAAACGTTAAGGTACACCTCTAAAATTCTTTTTTTACCCCATATTTTTTCAATCATAAAGGTGAAATAAGCTTCCATGCCTTTACGCACCCAACTTCTACCAGACCAAAGAAAAACGTTTTTAGCAACTTGCTGACTAATAGTTGATGCACCTCGTACTTTTGCCGGCTTCTTTTTATTATGGTCAATAGCTTTTTCTATACTTTTCCAATCGAAGCCGTTGTGATTTGGAAATTGTTGATCTTCTGCCGCTATAACAGCTAGACTTGCGTATCTAGAGATTTCTGATTGCTTCACATAATCTCGTTTGAGTCCATCGCCACCTAACCAACTTGAAAGTTGCGTTACGGTAATGGGAGGATCAATCCATTTCAAGACAACAATATATACGAAATGGGAAACAAATAGAATTAATACTAATTTCTTTAGTTTACTCCCTAAACTTTTCCCTTTGCCTTTCATTTTGTTTTAAATACACTTTGGCGCAATTTAATAATTTGAGTTAAGAAGGCTGCAGTGTTTCAATTTATAGTCTTAATCTGCTAGCTAATTCAATAAAGAACGCAACAGATTCTGGATTGCGTAACGAGCCAGCATTTACGGCATCTTTGAATGACCGCCCCATTAATAATTTTTTCACGGGTGTTTCTGTTTTCTTTCCACTAATGGTGTATGGAATATCATTAACTGCTATAATTTCATCTGGAACATGTCTGGGCGTATATTCTGAGCGAATTGTAGCATTAATTTTTTGGGTTATCGCTAAGGTGAGTTTATAGTTATCTTTCATCACTACAAAAAGCGGCATCCAAAATTCGCCACCTTCTTTTTCAATGCAAATAATTAGACTGTCCTTTACTTCTACCACTTTATCCACGGCCCTATAAATCTCACTTGTTCCAATGCGTATTCCACCGCGGTTAAGTGTAGCATCTGACCTTCCATAGATAATTACGCCGTTCGTTGAGGTTATCATTATCCAATCGCCATGTCGCCACACGCCGGGAAACATTTCAAAATAACTTTCACGGTATCTGGTAAAATCACCATCATTCCAAAAGTAAATAGGCATAGAAGGCATGGGTGCTGTAATGACCATTTCACCTACTTCTTCTTTTAACGCTTTTCCTTCCTCATTGAATGCCTCTAGCTTGCATCCTAAAGCCCTACATTGAATCTCTCCTGAGTAAACTGGCCACGTTGGGTTGCCACCCACAAATGCGCTGCAAACATCGGTGCCACCACTCATTGATGCGAGCCAAAGGTCTTGTTTAACTTCTTTATATATCCATTCAAATCCTTCCGGTGGTAAAGTGCTCCCCGTACACCCAATGGATCGTAGCGATGAAAGGTCAAAGTTTTGGGATGGATGAATTTCTGCTTTTATGTTAGCAAGTATAAAACCCGCACTCGTTCCGAAATGTTGAATGCCTGCATCTTGAATAAAATTCCAGAGTTTATTAAGATTTGGATAAGTAGGACTACCATCATAGATTACCATGGTTGCACCTGCAAGCAAACTTGCATGTAAGTAATTCCACATCATCCAACCCGTAGTAGTATACCAAAAACACTTTTCTCCGGCTTTGAAGTTATTGTGAAAAGCACCGTATTTCAATTGCTCTAACAAAATTCCACCATGACTATGTGTAATTGCTTTGGGTAAGCCTGTTGTGCCTGATGAATATAATATCCAGATGGGATGATTAAAGGGAACACGCGTGAAATTGAGGGGCAACGCTTTGCTTGCAATTGTGTCTTTCCAATCAGTAATTATACTACCTATACCTTCTCTATTTTTTATTTTTTGAGAATGTACAATGACTTTTTCTAGTGATGGAATGGCTTTGATTAAATCCTTAATGACTTCGGTTTTGTCGAAACGTTTGCCGCCATAATTATAACTATCAACGGCTATTAATATTTTAGGATGAATTTGTTTAAAACGTTCTATGATAGCGTTAGTACCAAAGTCAGGTGAACAACTTGACCACACAGCACCGAGTGAATTAGCTGCAAGAAATGCAATGGTTGCCTCTGGTGTGCATGGCATGTAGCCAACAATGCAATCTCCTGCCTCTATTCCACACGCTATAAAATAATGTTGAAGTGAAGTAACCTGATCTTTTAATTCTTTCCAGCTTAACTGTTGTAATGCACTATTTTCAGATTGGAAAATAATAGCTGGATGTTTGTCGGTTTCATTACGAAAGATATGTTCAGCATAGTTAAGTTCGGTGCCTTCAAACCAGGAATAGAAAGGCATTTCATTTCCAGTAAGAACCTGTGAATAATTGCCTGTATGTTGAATGTTGAAATATTCCCAGATAGTTTCCCAAAACAATGGAATATTTTCTGTGGACCACTCCCAAAGATTTTGATAATCATCGAATCGGATATTTTTAGTTCCCTTCAACCATACCATATATTGGTGAAGGTTGGAATCTAAAATAAATTCCTTAGATGGTGACCATAATGGTTTCTCCATAATCCGAACCTAATAATGTTTCCTGTCGAGCCTGTTTTCTGCTCAAGCGTCTGAATTTAAATCTAGTTGAGTAAATTTGAATTATCTACTAACTTCAATCTGAATGTCGGAACTTAGAACTTAGACTCTGTACTATTTGCCAATGTTAATGGCTGATGTTACTAAGAACGCGAAGCGAATCAACTTTATCAAGATGCAGTTGAACTTTAAGCTCCTCAAGGTCATTAAACTTTTGATCACCACGAATTAACTTATGAAAATAAATCGTTAATGACTCACCATAAATATCTTCGTTAAAATCGAAAATATTCACTTCAATGTTTCTTTTTAAACCATTTATTGTTGGCCTGTTACCAATATAAAGCATGCCTTTATAAATAGTATGTTCGTGCATTATGGTTACAGCATAAATACCATCAGATGGTATAAGTTTATATTTTGTATCTATTTCAATGTTTGCCGTAGGGAACCCAAGTACGCGTCCCAATCTATCGCCTCTTACAACACGTCCAGACATACGGTAGGGCATGCCAAGTAAATGATTTGAGGTGTCTATGTCACCTGCTTCCAATGAGTGACGAATTTTAGTGGAGCTAACTGCAATGTGATCAATATCCTGACGTGGTATTTCTTCTACTGCAAATCCATACGTTGAGGCGTTTAGCTTTAATTGTTCAAAACTGCCTTCTCGATTCTTACCAAACCGGTGATCATAACCTATCACCAGTCTTTTTGTTCCGATCGTTTCAACCAAAATCTTTGCTATAAATTCTGCTGATGTGAGTTGTGAAAATTCTTTGGTAAAAGGAATGCGAACAAGATGCTGAATGCCTTGCGCCTTTAATAGTTCTGCTTTCTCTTCAAAGGTGTTCAATAATTTGAGTGATTCATCCTCAGGATGAAGTACAAGACGAGGATGGGGCCAGAAGGTCAATACCACAGTCTCGCCGCCATGCTTCAGGGCAATCTCAGTTAGTCTATTAAGTATTTTTTGATGGCCTACATGAACGCCATCAAACGTGCCACTTGTTACGACTGCATAATCTAATCGCGTAAAATCATCAATACCGTGATAGATCTTCATGTGTTTACTTCTTCAATGGTCTGTGCATCTTTCAAATGAAACGTTCCAATACGTGTACGACAAAGTTCTGAAAGATGTGCGCCAACACCAAGCGCCTGTCCTATGTCACGAACAAGACTTCTAATGTATGTACCTTTAGAGCAAACAATTCTAAAAGTGACTTCAGGTAGATTTGTGTCAGTGATTTCAAATTCTGATACCTCAACTTCACGAGATGCTAACTCAATGGCTTGTCCTTTTCGTGCAAATTCATAAGCCCTTCTGCCGCCTACTCGTATGGCCGAATGAAGTGGTGGAAGTTGTAATATCTTACCTTGAAACGTTTTAACTATTTCGTACACTCTTTCTGAACTGATGTGCGAGGTGTCTTGCTGTTCGCTTAGTTGTGTCTCTAAGTCGTGCGAGGCTGTTGATTGCCCTAAGATAAATTTGCCCGTATACTCCTTCTCCATGCCCATGTAGTCTGCAATGTTCTTTGTCATCTTGCCCATGCAAATAATGAGCAGACCTGTAGCCAGCGGATCCAGGGTACCAGCATGGCCTATCTTTCTTATGCGTAGCTTATATTTTAACTTATTTACGACAGCAAAGGAAGTCCATCTGTATGGCTTATTAACAAGCAATACGCGTCCTTCTTCATTACGTTTTTCCATTTATACGATGGAAAGTTGTATTCCGAGATAATACAAGATCAGAATGGTTGCGCCTAAAAGAATTCGATAGTATCCGAAAACCTTAAAACCATGTTTGGTGAGGAATGTGATGAATGATTTGATAGCAATAATACCCACTACAAAAGCTACCCCATTTCCAATTGCCAACAATGTAATTTCTTCTGACCCGAAACTGCCACCTTGTTTATAGAATTTATATAATGAATATACCGTGGCGGCAAACATGGTAGGAACCGCTAAAAAGAAAGAAAATTCCGCTGCCGTTTTTTTATTAAGTTTTTGTGTTAAACCACCTATAATGGTTGCTGCAGATCTAGAAACACCGGGTATCATGGCAATGCACTGAAAGAATCCAATTTTTAAAGCAATAGGATAATTGATTTCTTGCTCGCTATTTTCATTCTTTTCAAAGATCTTATCAATAAAAAGAAAAAGTATACCACCAATAACTAATGTGTATCCCACCACGTCGACACGCTCTAATAATTCATCAATTACATCACTAAACAAAAAACCTAATATGGCAGCAGGAATAAAGGCAACAATTAGTTTAAAGTAAAAATCAAGACTTTGGAAAAATCTTTTCCAATACAATACTACTACAGCGAATATGGCACCTAACTGTATAGCCACTGTAAATAGCTTTGTGAAGGGATCAGAAGCAATACCCATTACGGAAGACCCAATAATCATATGCCCTGTTGATGAAACGGGTAGAAATTCCGTAAGCCCTTCGATAATGGCAAGGATAATGGCTTCAATAATAGACATAGTGAATGGTTAGCCTGTTAGCTATTCAGAGTGAAAGTAATATATGAATGCGTATGGTAATTGTGCGCTTACTTGGTAGGTCGGTGTAGAATAGCATAGATCTCTAACATAAAGCCGGTCATAACCACAATGGGACCGAGTGTGATACCTAAAAAACCAAAGCCATGCGGCTCTTTATCCAGCGTCATAATAATGAAACCAATAACCAACGTCACGACGCCAATGATCATCCATTGATAATTCTTTTTTCCAAAAGGAAGTTTATTCTCCATAGTAGTAATCTTAATACAGTTCGTCTAACGACATGCGTAAATATTTTTGAATAGCAATTAATGTGCTTACCACACCAATCATTATTCCTGAAACAAGCAAAACAACCATTAAAGTCATCAGCTGCTTTTGATTATGAATTAATGATAGATCTTCTATTTTTCGTTGAATAAAATTTGAGAACAACCATAATAGTGCTGACGCTATAGCACCAGCAAGTAACCCATAGCCTGCTGCTCTAAAAAGAAAAGGCCTTTGTATAAACCATTTTTTGGCGCCCACCAATTGCATGCTTCGTATTAAGAAACGCTGTGAGAAAAGGGCAAGCCTCAAAGTGTTGTTAATAAGTAAGGCAACGGTAAGCAAGAGTACCGCGATAAGTCCAAGTAAAATCAAGCCGACTTTGGTTATATTTTTATTTACGGAGTTGATAAGGCCTTCAACATAAAACACTTGAAACACACCATTCATTTTTTTTATCTCTGCTTTGATCTTCTCCATCTCACTTACCGAATGGAAATTTGGATTTATGCTTACCAGATAGGCATCATGTAAAGGATTATCACCTAAAAATTTTGTAAAATCTTCGCCAGTTTCAGCAATAAAGTTTTTTGCTGCTTCTTCTTTCGATATGTATGATAGGCCCTTGCCAGCGTCTTTATTTACATATTCCATGGAGAGTAACTTGTTCTCTATTTGAAGACGCTGTGTTTCCGTAATGGTGGATTTCAGATATACCTGCATACGTATATTCTGGCGAACCTGATTCTCTAGTTCTTGTGAATAAATTACCAATAGGCCAAACAGCCCGATAACAAAAAGTGCTAATGAGATACTAATAACCACACCGAGGGCAGGGTACCCGCCTAACTTCTTTTTTCGTCTTCTTTCTTTCATGGTAAAAGGCCAAATATAAATAAACCGCTAAGGTTTTAAAACTTCATTTGCCTCAGGGCATAGAAAATAAAAAAGTCCCCGATGAATCGGGGACTTAGTTTCTTAGTCGATTTTAATTTGGGGGCTTTAATTGTTTCCTCTATAGTCTTTAAGCTTTTGCTGTAACACTGGGTCAGTGATAGATGCAAGAGGCTTTATTTGTTCGTTTTCTTCATTTAATAAATAGTAGCTATCCTTATAGAATAAGAATACCGTCCGTTTGTTTTCATTAAAGAACTCCATGATCTCATATAAGTTCTTTTCAAATGAACCATATAAAAAGAGCTTCCCATTTTTAAATTGATAGTGGAAAGTGTACTTCTTATTCGCATTATCTGTTTTTACTTCGATAGTCGAAGCAACCAGCTTTGCATTATTGCTATTCACTTTTACCCCATTATTCTCAGGTGCTGAATTGCTTTCAGTTTCGCTGGTAGGGTCAAAGACATCCGGTTTTTGGCGATTGATGGCTTTGGTTTCAGTTGGTACAGAAGCGGTCGAATTTGAATTAACGTCATTTTTGAACTCGGTTGTTTCATTTCGTTTTACTGCTATATCCGTATTTTTATTAGTAGTCTTCGTTTCTTTATTTTCGATAACTACCTGTTCTGTGCTTTCTTGCGCAACCTTGTCATTGTTTTGAATTGAATTATTTACTGATGGTTGTTCCGCAATTTCTTGTTTGTCTTCTTTGGTGAAGTAGAAATAAACACCCGCACCAATGATACCTGCTACCACAAGCCATGATGCAACTTTACTTAATAAAGCTGTCTGACCTTTTACAGGAGGTACCGCTGTATTATTTAACATTGACTTTAACTCCGTCAAACGGGCTTTTTTAATTCCATCAATCAGCTTTTGTTGAAGTTGAAATTCATTTTGCAATGAAGCATCATTTTTCAACTTTTGTTCAAATGCATCTTTCTCCCCGCCGGTAAGTTTGTTGGCGATATAATCGTCCAATAACTCTAATTCTCTTTCTGCTGCCATGGTAGTTAATCTAAAAAGTCCTTCTCAGAGTACTGAGTTTTAACAAGTTCATCTAATTTCTTTTTGCATTTGTATTTTTTTGTTTTCGCCGTATCGGTGTTGGCAAAGCCGAGTTTATCGGCAATATCCTGCATCGACATTTCTTCAAAATAGTAATACATCAAAACTTTTTTACAAGTATCGCCTAACTGATCAATGCATTTGGCGATTATTTTTTCTCTTTCAGCTGTTTCCGTATCCAACGTAACAGGTGAATCTTTTTCTTCATTCGATAACCGTTTTTTTCGGTCTAGCTCTTTCCTCCACAGATTTTGACATATACTGTAAATGAATGTGCTCATCTTAGAGGTTAGCACTAGGTTGCCTGATGTGGCCTTCTGCCAAAAAACAATCAATGCATCCTGATAAACGTCACGCGCTTCATCCTCAGTGCCACTATTGGAGATAACCAACTTGGTCATCATCCGATAGTACTTCTTATACAGGAACTCGAGAGCCTTTTCATCGCCTTTGCATATGCGCTCAAAGGTTTCTTTCTCATTCATGTTGGTGCTCGACTTGTATACCATGGTTTATAGTGCTGGTAACCTGTTTATTTATGATTTCTATCAATACCCGATTAATTCGGAAACCTAATCCATGTTTGTGTTCTATAGAATGGTCCCCAATAGCCTCTTACTTTCAAGTCACTGCCCTCTAGCCAGATTTTGCATTTATAAACTTTCCCATCCTGAGGATCTAATATATTTCCTTCACTGTACTCATCTTCGTTTTTCTCCATGTCTTTCATGATCTCCATGCCAACTACTTTCTTTTTATATCGCTCGTCTGTAGGATCACACTTCTCGCAGATAGGATCTGGATCTGTACGGGTAAACACCTTCATAACCTTTCCGTACACCTTTCCTTTTCTTTCAGTAATCTCAATTATGGATGTCACTTTTCCTGTGTTCTCATCAACGGTTTTCCATTTACCAAATACCGAAGATTGCGAGAAGCCAAGGTTACAAACAAGGAGTAAACACAGTAAAAGTCTCATATTACCAGCTTTTAATTAGTAAAAATAAAAAAAGCCCCGAGAATTCGAGGCTTTCCTTATAAAACTTAAGCAATATGATTAATCTTCAATGCTAGATTCTACTTCATTAACTACTTCAGTTTGGGCCTTTACAGGTACTTCCCTAAGATTCTCGGTTGTAGAAGGACGATGGGTTGTAGAGATATGAGGTGCAATGATCAACGCAACAATTGACGTTAATTTGATCAAAATATTCATGGAAGGACCAGATGTATCTTTGAAGGGATCACCCACAGTATCTCCAGTTACAGAAGCTTTATGTGGTTCAGACTTCTTAAAGAATTTCTGACCGTTGATTTCTACGCCCTTCTCAAAAGACTTTTTAGCGTTGTCCCAAGCACCACCTGCGTTCGACTGGAACATACCCATTAATACACCTGAGACAGTAACACCAGCTAACATACCACCCAATACTTCAGGTCCGAAAGCAAAACCTACTATGATCGGAGATAATAAAGCGATAGCGCCAGGAGCAATCATTTCGCGGATCGAAGCCTTAGTTGAAATGGCAACGCATTTTTCATATTCTGGTTTAGCTTTATATTCCATTATACCTGGTATTTCACGGAACTGGCGTCTAACTTCATTAACCATATCCATAGCAGCGCGGCCTACAGCAGCGATAGCAAGCGAAGAGAAAATGAATGGAATCATTCCACCAACGAAAAGCCCAGCTAAAACTGGTGCCTTAAAAATATCGATTGCAGTGATGCCAGATACACCTACGAAGGCAGCAAATAAAGCAAGTGAAGTAAGCGCAGCAGATGCAATAGCAAAGCCTTTACCGGTTGCTGCTGTTGTATTCCCTACAGCATCGAGATTATCCGTACGGTGACGAACCTCTTCAGGTAATTGGCTCATTTCAGCAATACCACCGGCGTTATCGGCTATAGGACCAAAAGCGTCAATAGCTAATTGCATAGCGGTTGTAGCCATCATACCGGCAGCGGCAATTGCTACTCCGTATAAACCTGCAAAAGCATGTGAACCGATAATACCCGCTGCAAGAACAAGGGTAGGAGCAACGGTTGATTCCATACCTACTGAAAGTCCACCAATGATGTTGGTAGCGTGACCAGTACCTGATTGTTTAATAATTGAAAGCACCGGGCGTTTACCCATAGCTGTATAATATTCTGTAATTAAGCTCATCAAAGTACCTACAACTAAACCGATTATAATGGCGATGAAAACATCCATTGAAGTGAAGGTAAAGCCACGGTGTACAAGTGTTTCAGGTAAAAGCATTTTAACAGCAAAATAAGATGCAATGGCTGTTAAAACTATAGAAGACCAGTTACCTATGTTTAAAGCATTTTGAACGCTATCAGTTTCTTTTTTAATGCGTACGAACCAAGTGCCCACTATTGAGAACACTAAACCAAGACCGGCAATCAACATAGGAAGTAATATTGGCGAAAGTCCACCGTAATTATCTGTTGATGCATCAATTTCTTGTCCTAATACCATGGTTGCAAGAATAGTTGCTACGTAAGAACCAAAAAGATCGGCGCCCATACCGGCCACATCACCTACATTATCACCCACGTTATCAGCAATGGTTGCTGGGTTTCTAACATCGTCTTCAGGAATACCTGCTTCAACTTTCCCAACAAGGTCAGCGCCAACATCGGCAGCTTTAGTATAGATACCACCACCCACGCGGGCGAATAATGCAATAGATTCAGCACCTAATGAGAAACCTGCTAACACTTCAATAGCACGTTTCATTTCGAGTCCATTGATGGCAGAGCCTTCTGGAACGAAAATCTTTATCAGTACAATGAATAAACCTCCTAATCCTAAGATGGCCAATCCTGCTACGCCGATACCCATTACTGAACCTCCAGTAAATGATACTTTTAAAGCTTGAGCCAAGCTCGTTCTGGCAGCTTGTGTAGTACGAACGTTAGCCTTAGTTGCTATCTTCATACCAACATATCCCGCGAATGCGGATAAGATTGCTCCTAATAGAAATGAACCAGCAATAAACGGATGTGACTCTTCAACAAGGGTACCTGACCAGCCCAAAACAATAGCGGCGATCACGGCAAAGTAACCTAATACCTTCCACTCAGCTTTAAGAAAGGCCATTGCTCCCTGAGCTATGTAGCCAGCCAATTCTTGCATTTTAGCATCACCGGCATCTTGTTTTCTAACCCAGGCCGATTTTATAGCCATGGCAATTAATCCGACTATACCAAATGCGGGGATTAAGTATAAAATGTTATTCATGATTTATTAAGTTTTTGAAGTGATAGGTTAAAAAAACCACCTAGTTCACCTAGATGGTTCTGAAAAACTTGCGCAAAGATATAATAAGTACCATAACACACAAGGTTTGTTGAACCTTGAAAGAGGAGAGATTTTCAGGAAACGTTTACAATAAGGCACGCTGTTATACACTAAACATATTTTTTAGAGCTAACCATAAATTCCGTTTTTTAGTCTCATCTAAGGCGTCTAGACTGTCTGCATAAATTACGTGATTATTCCCTGCCCTTGTGTACTCGTAAGCTTTTACTGTAGGCTGGAAGGGAACGCCAAAAGAAATTATACGATCTGGTTGAAAAGGCAGCGTATCGATAGCGATGAATTCCTTTGTAATTATATGTACAGCTTCAAGGTGTATTTTTAGCGCAGCCAAAATTTTTGTGAGCTGCGTTTTTTCTTCCTGCGAAATAGCACCCCATTCTTTAGAAATGCCGATTACTACTTTTGCAGGAATTTGGTACAGATCTTCGCCAAATAGACTTTCTACGATAAGTGGATCCAAGGTTACGTAAGAATTTATTATTCAAAGATGGATTTTAGTTCTTTAGCTTCTGAAGGCTTCATTCTGCCAGCAAGAATAAGTCTTAATTGCCTTCTGCGCAATGCGCCGTTATATAGTTCTTGTTCTTCATTGTTCTCTGGTTCTACTTCCGGTATTTCAGTTGGTTTACCGGTTGAATCTAAAGCAACGAACGTAAAATACGCAACATTACTGTCTGACTTTTTGCCAGCAGGTATATCTTCGGCATCTACATCTATCCGTACTTCCATAGACGAATTGAATGCTCGCGTTACTTTTGCTCTAAGTGTAACAACATTACCCAACAGGATTGGATTTTTAAATGATATATTATCAACAGAGGCTGTAACAACTATTCGGTTAGAATGCTTCTGAGCTGCAATCGCGGATACGATGTCCATCCAGTGCATCAAACGGCCTCCCATAAGATTATTTAATGTATTCGTGTCATTTGGCAGAACAAGCTCCGTCATGCTGACAAAGGACTCTTTTGGAAATTTCTTTTTGCGTGACATTCAGTTTATTTAATTCTAAGATTTCGGTTTGGTTATGTATCTGGTCCATTTTGTCAAGTTAGATTAAGAGGGGCGAAATCTGAAACCCTGCAACTAACTAGCTGGAAATTTTCAATTTGAATCTCTCAAAACCTTCCCCTACTAACTGTTCGTTTGTTTACAATTTTACAAAAATCACATTTTTTTATTGTAATCCACCTTATCCTTTCATTATTTGCGACATCAATTTATGCAAGCTTTAAAACCAACTGCTCTTTTCGACATGATCCCAACCGGGATGACGTGTGCTTGCGTCTTCATTTCTGCCCTAGCTATCACCACCACAATCATTACGGGGTAACCCGTTATGCCCATACCCCAAACCCGCGTGATTTTGCCCAGCTCAAGGAGATGCGGCCCTCAAATCATCAGACTTAATAGAGCGATAGAAAACAATAACAACGAAACGCAGCATCATTCATGAAGATTTTAAAATTCGGTGGTTCTTCAGTAGCCACTCCTGAAAGAATACAATCAGTTATAGAGATAACTAAACCTTATATTAAGAATGGCAAGATTGCTATTATCTTTTCTGCTTTCGGTGGCACAACGGATGCATTAATTCAACTTAGTAAGCTGGCGCTTGAAGGTAATGTAAATTATAAAACCATATTGGCGGAGGTAGAGAAACGCCATCTTGATACTGTGCGTGCGCTTATTGATGTGCAGAAACAAAGTGGCATTTTGGCTCAGGTAAAGTTCATGATGAACGAATTGGAAGATGTTCTTCATGGCACCTTTCTAGTTCGGGAGCGTACCAAGCGTACGTTAGACTACATTATGAGTTTTGGCGAACGTCTTTCTGCTTATATTATTTCTGAGGCATATAAAGACCGTGGAATTGTAGCAGAATACCTTGATACGCGTAGCATTGTGCGTACGGATACAAACTTCGGCTATGCTAAAGTTGATTTTGAAGTGACAAATAAACTTATTCAGGAATATTTAAAACAACATACCAATTTACAAATCATTACAGGGTTTATAGGTACTTCTGAAAGTGGTGAGACAACAACCATTGGTCGCAGCGGTTCAGATTATACAGCTGCAATTTTTGCTGGCGCTTTGAAGGCAGAAGCGCTTGAAATATGGACTGATGTTGATGGTATGATGACTGCAGACCCACGATTAGTAAAGAAGGCTTTCACTGTTCCTCAGATGAGTTACGAGGAAGCTATGGAGCTCTCTCATTTTGGTGCGAAGGTCATTTTCCCTTCTACCATGCAACCTGCTATGGCTAGTAGTATTCCAATTTTAATAAAGAATACATTCAATCCCACTTTTAAAGGAACAGTGATCTCTGCTGAGGCAGCCAATGGAAAGTTGATCAAGGGTATCTCTTCTGTGAATAATATAAGTCTACTAAATCTTCAAGGGAGTGGATTACTTGGTGTAGCTGGTGTTTCAATGCGCTTGTTTGGAACGTTAGGACGTGAGAAAATAAATATTATTCTCATCAGTCAAGCTTCTTCTGAGCATTCAATTTGTTTTGCTATTGAAAGTCAATACGTGAAGCATGCTAAAGCAGTTATTGAAAAAGAATTCCAGTATGAAATTCGTGGTGAAGAGATAGATGAAGTTCAGGTTGAAGATGGACTTTCTATTGTAGCCGTAGTAGGGGAGGGCATGAAACACAGTCCGGGTACAAGCGGTAGAATGTTTAGTGCGCTGGGTAAGAATGGTGTCAATGTTAGTGCGATAGCACAAGGTTCATCTGAACTTAATATTTCAGCCGTAGTAAAGCAAGTTGATATCGCGAAAGCATTGAATGCATTACATGAAGCCTTTTTCCTTTCTGATCATAAAGTGTTAAGTGTGTTCCTGGTTGGAACAGGATTAATTGGTAAAGCATTGATCGATATGATTAATGATCAATTCGAGAAACTAGCACGCACCAATTTACTTGAAGTAAATGTGATAGGAATTGCGAATAGCACCAAAATGATTTTCGCTGAAAGCGGGCTTAACCTAGTTACCTGTGTAGATGAGATGAAAAAAGCAGGTCACTCAATGAGCATGAAAGGTTTTGTTGATCAAATGATTTCATTGAATTTACCTAACAGTATTTTTGTTGACTGCACATCTAGTGAAGATGTTACTACATTTTATGACGAAATTCTTCTCGCCAATATTTCTATTGTAACACCTAATAAGAAGGCTAATTCAGGTCCATTAGAAAAATATAAAAGATTAAAAACAACTGCATTTAAACGCGGCGTTAAATTTTTATATGAAACCAATGTTGGGGCTGGCTTACCTGTCATCAACACCATGAATGATTTGTTATTAAGTGGTGATCAGGTAAAAAAGATAGAAGCTGTACTTAGTGGAACCTTGAATTTTATTTTCAGTTCATACGTGGAAGGAAGGAAATTTAGTGAAGTAGTAAAAGAAGCAAAGGCCAAAGGCTATACAGAACCAGATCCACGCGATGATCTTAATGGTATGGATGTGGCACGCAAAATCTTGATACTATCGCGAGAAGCAGGATCTCATCTTGAACTTTCCGATATCAAAGTTGAAAATTTGGTTCCAGAATCGTGTCAAGGTGAAATGTCAATCGATCAATTCTTCACCAATCTTGAAAAGCATGATGGTGCGTTTGAGAAACTTCGCAAAGAAGCCTCAGATAGAAAGGAGAAGCTTCGTTACATGGCTATTCTGGAAGACGGTAAAGTTAAGATTAGATTGGGCTCTATAAATGATCAGCATCCATTCTATTCTTTAGCAGGAAGTGATAATATTATTTTACTTACGACAGAACGTTACAATGAGCGACCCATGGTAATCCGTGGTCCTGGTGCTGGCGCTGAAGTAACAGCCGCAGGCGTATTCGCAGACGTAATTAGAATAGGACACTATGCTAAGTAGTAAACAGTTAATCGTTATCAGTTAATTGGCTAGCCTAAAATTAAATGCTTAAAGAACTACGATTAACTATTACCTATTAACTAACTATTAAACTATTAACGAAAAACAATGAAGACAATAAAGGCATTCGCCCCAGCTACAGTTGCCAATGTATCATGTGGATTTGATGTATTAGGCTTTGCAGTTGATACCCCCGGTGATGAAGTATGGATGAGTTTAAAGGATGAGCCTGGAGTAGTTATTACAAAAATTACAGGTGATGGAGGTCGGTTGCCATTGGATGCAAATTTAAATACGGCTGGTGTAGCGGTGTTGGCGTTTTTGCAAGCTATCAAAAGCAATCAGGGCATTGTGATGGAAGTGCATAAGAAACTTCCTTTGGGAAGTGGTATGGGTTCTAGTGCAGCCAGTTCTGTTGCTGCTTTGGTAGCAATTAATAATTTAATGAACGAACCATTTACACGTGAACAACTATTGCCATTTGCAATGGAGGCCGAAAGAGTAGCTTGTGGCTCAGCACACGCTGATAATGTAGCACCTTCTCTATTGGGTGGCTTTGTTTTAATTAGGGGTTATGAACCGTTAGATGTAACAACTATACCTGTTCCTGAGAAGTTGTTTTGTACATTGGTACATCCACATCTAGAGTTAAAAACTGAAGATTCAAGAAGAGTATTAAAACCAACGATATCCTTAAAAGATGCTATTGTTCAATGGGGAAATATTGCAGGCCTTGTTGTGGGTTTAATGAAACCTGATTACGACCTTATTGGACGGTCTTTGAAAGATGTTATTGCAGAACCCATACGTTCTGTGCTTATTCCAGGATTTTATACTATAAAAACAGAAGCTGTAAAAGCGGGTGCCTTAGGTTGCGGCATATCAGGATCAGGGCCCACTATATTCTCTTTAAGTATGGATAAGGCCACAGCACAAAAAGTAGGAGAGGTTATACAACAGGAGTTTTTAAAATTGAATTTAAAAAGCGAGGTATATGTTTCTAAAATCAATGAAGCAGGCGCAAGAATAATACTGTAGAATTTAACTATACAGCATTATCTAAACACTAGCTGCTTACGTATGAGAGTAGACTCAAAAGTGCATAATTCATGAATTACTACAGTACAAACAATAAAGCCGAAAAAGTAAGTTTACAGCAAGCGGTAACGCAAGGCTTAGCTCCTGATAACGGACTTTATATGCCAGAACGGATTCCGGTTCTTCCTTCAGAATTTTTTAATACTATAAATAAGAAATCGTTTAAGGAGATAGCTTTTACAGTTGCACATAATATTATAGGCAATGATATTCCGCAGTCTGAACTAAAACGAATGATAGAAAACACCATTCAGTTCGATGCACCTTTGGTTGAAGTAGAGGACAACATCTATGCATTGGAGTTATTTCATGGACCAACATTAGCATTTAAGGATTTTGGTGCAAAATTCATGTCGCAGTTGCTTGGATACTTTGCGAAACAACAAAAGAATGAAATAGTAATCTTGGTTGCTACTTCGGGCGACACAGGAAGCGCTGTAGCAAATGGCTTTTTTAATGTGCCTGGAATAAAAGTAATTGTTCTTTATCCTTCTGGAAAAGTGAGTGAAGTGCAAGAGAAGCAATTTACAACATTGGGTAATAACATTACTGCAGTTGAAATAGACGGTACCTTTGACGATTGCCAGCGTCTTGTGAAACAAGCATTTTTAGATGAAGATTTAAGAAATAAATTTTTTCTTACCTCAGCTAACTCTATTAACATTGCTCGATTAATACCACAATCATTTTACTATTTCTATGCTTACGCACAGGTAAAAAATAAAAATAAGTCCGTTGTATTCTCTGTACCAAGTGGAAATTTTGGCAACCTTACTGGGGGGCTTCTTGCAAAACGAATGGGGTTGCCTGTTAAAAAGTTTGTTGCTACTACAAATATAAATGATGTAGTTCCTGAATATCTAAACACAAAACTCTTTGCACCACGTCCTTCAACGCAAACAATTAGCAATGCCATGGACGTTGGTAATCCAAGCAATTTTACGCGGCTATTAGATTTGTATAATAATGATTTCAATGCCCTCTCACATGACGTAAAGGGTTATGGATGCACAGATGAGGAAACACGTGTAGCCATGCGCACGGTGTTCGCTAATAAGAAATATATCATGGATCCCCATGGAGCAATTGGATACTTAGGATTAAAAAAGTATTCAACCGAAGGTAAAACCGACCATATCGGAATATTTTTGGAGACAGCTCATCCTGGTAAATTTCTAGATGTTGTAGAGGATACGCTACAACAAAAAGTAGAATTACCAGTTGAACTTCAAAATTTTATGAAAGGTTCTAAGCTTAGCATACAGATGGGGAATCAATTTCCCGCTTTTAAAGAATATCTTACGAAGACGCTATAGATATTTTTTATTTTTTAAATAGCACAATATTATTTGCATTGACTTCAAATTAATTTTACGCTTTATTTGAATCCTTACAACCGCTCTGCATATTGTGGTTCGATAATTATGATAACACTAGGAAGATGTGATCGCGTAGACTTGCCTGAAATGGGATTACAAGGTATTCATGCTAAAATAGATACAGGTGCTTATACGAGTAGTCTTCATTGCAGCCGTGCAGAGGTAGTAAACGGTAAATTGGAGTTTATATTATTAGATGAGGAACATCCAGAATTTACTGGGATAAAATTTAGGTTCAAAAAGTTTACACAACGTGAGATAAAGAACTCGTTTGGTCTTGCAGAAACACGTTATGTCATAAAAACTACAATTAGAATTTTTGACAAAGTTATTCGCGCAGAATTTTCATTGAGTGATAGAGACAACCTTCGATACCCAGTATTATTGGGTCGAAAAATTTTAAGAAAAAGATTTGTTATTGACGTAACGAAACAGAATTTATCTTGGAAAAGCCGGGCTGTTATTAGTTAATATTTTACGAATAAGGCAGAAGAATTATTAAGGCTTACAACAATCCTAACGATTAACCTAAATGAACATAGCGATACTTTCACGCAATGCTAAACTTTATTCTACCAAACGTCTTAAGCAAGCTGGCGAAGCGAGAGGCCATAAGGTAGAAGTTATAGATCACATGAAGTGTGTTCTTTTTATAGAGAAACAAAATCCCGTGGTATTATATCAAGGAAAGAAACTGGATTACTTCGATGCCATTATTCCGCGTATTGGCGCGTCAGTAACTTTTTACGGGGCCGCAGTGGTAAGGCAGTTTGAAATGATGAAAGTTTTTACCGCCGTAGAGTCACAGGCATTAATTCGCTCACGCGATAAACTTCGAAGCCTACAGATATTATCACGTGCTGGCCTTGGTCTTCCTAAAACTATTTTTATGGATTACTCTCGTGACACCGAGGGCATTATTGAAGCAGTTGGTGGCGCACCTGTCGTTATTAAACTGCTAGAGGGAACACAGGGTCTTGGTGTTGTTTTGGCAGAGAATAAAAAAGCGGCACAATCAGTTATTGAAGCATTTCATGGTTTGCATGCCCGCATTATTGTACAAGAATTTATAAAGGAAGCTAAAGGAGCTGATCTACGTGCCTTTATTGTTGAGGGTGAAGTGGTAGGTGCTATGCGTAGACAAGCGAAGAAAGGTGAGTTTAGATCTAATCTTCATCGCGGTGGAACTGCCACAGTGATAAAGTTAACTCGTGCTGAAAAATCGGCGGCGATAACAGCTGCTAAAAAAATGGGTTTAGGTGTAGCCGGCGTAGATATGCTGTCCTCAAAACGAGGTCCGTTGATACTTGAGGTAAACTCATCTCCAGGTCTTGAAGGTATTGAAGGGGCAACCAAGGTAGATATAGCGACTAAGATTATTCGCTACCTAGAGAAGAATGCCATGAAGAAGAAGATTCAGCGCGATATAGTTAATGCGTAAAAAAGTCAATTGTCCATAGTCGATGGACCATAGGGAGTTTTCGGTACTAAAACGCTCACTTTATAATTAAAGCTGACCAAGACTATCGACATTGGTTACGCCTTTTAATTTGACTAGATATTTAATATGTAGGATTTCCATACTCAATGCTCCATTGTAAACTTGCTGAATGTTCCACTCCCTTTTTCAGTGTATTCGCCCGACCATGGGCTATGGACTATTGACTATCGACTTTACTACTCCACTCACTTCACTTGTCAACCGTTTGATCATTTCCTAAGTCTTGATTACCTTAGAGGTTTACCATGGACTGTTGACTGTGGACTACGACTAATGTATGAAGCAAGTAATCATAGCCGGTCATGAACTTAAACCAGGCGAATCGAAGCAAATTGATATTAACATTGCAAGGCTTCCTTCGCATACTCAAATTGATACACCCATCTATGCTTATAGAGGATTTGAAGAAGGACCTGTATTAGGTCTGATGGCGGGTATGCATGGTGATGAGATCAATGGAATGGAAATCGTTCGTAAGATCTTAGAACTGGGCCTTAATAAAGTTAAACGAGGTACTGTAATCTGCCTCCCTATTGTTAATGTTTATGGATTTCTCAATTATTCAAGAGACGTTCCTGACGGAAAAGATATAAATAGATCCTTCCCCGGAAATAAGAATGGCTCCTTAGCCAGCAGAGTGGCCTTTCATCTTATGCAAGATGTAATTCCCTGTATTGATGTTGGGATTGATTATCATACTGGAGGAGGTAATCGTACAAATTATCCGCAGGTTAGATGTGTAATGAAAGACCCTGAAAATGTTATTTTAGCGAATGCCTTTCATGCTCCATTCACAATCGATTCTCCTTACCGACCAAACTCCTTACGGCAATCAGCAGCCAAACTTAATAAGCGAATAATCGTATTTGAGGGTGGCGAGTCTATGCGTTTTGATGACCACGCTATTGATATCGGTGTTTCAGGCACAATAAGATTAATGAAACATTTGGGTATGGTAGATCAGGCGCCTGAACCCAAGCAAGAGAATCATGTAATTTGGCATTCATCATGGGTTAGAGCCCGTCAAGCGGGATTGTTCCATACAGATTGTATTGCAGGCCAAATTGTTACTAAAGGCCAGGAAGTTGGTACTATAACAGACCCTTTTGGAGAGTTCAAGGAAAGAATTAAATCACCCGCCACTGGTTATATTGTAGGTCTTAATTACAACCCTGTAATGAATGCTGGCGATGCGTTAATGCACATTGGTGTTGATAATATGTGTAAGCTAAAACAGGATGATGGTGACTTCGATAGGAACAAGTAATGCTCGGTGTCAACTTTAATTGATAAGTACCTTAATAAAAAAAATACTGCACATACATGCAGTATTTCTAATCACCCTAACCTAACTAATCTTATTATTCTACTTGAAACTTAATAGGTAGCACCATCCGTACGGCTACCGGATTGTTATTTTGTCTTCCAGCTTTCCATGCCGGCATTAGCGAGATAACACGCTTTGCTTCTTTATCCAATGCTTCATGTATGCCTCTAATGACTTCAGCACTGATTACATTTCCATCTTTGTCAATTACAAAACGAACGAACACAGTACCATCAATTCCTATGCGCATGGCCGCTGCTGGATATTTTATCTTTTTTTGAAGAAATTTCATCATGGCTTCTTTTCCGCCAATAAATTCGGGCATTACTTCCGGAGCATCCATAGGTGTAGTAATTGCTGGCACACTAACAGGAGCAATCGTTTCAATATTCATTTCGCCGTCTTGTACAATATCCACACCGGTATCTGCTCCTTCTATGGATCCGGTTGTTGTTGGAGATGTAGGTGGAGTATCTTCTATAGGGGGAGTAATTGCAGTTGTTGTAACGATTGGAACTAAGTTTGTATGCGTAGTTCGTACTGGTGGAGGAGCAACTCTGTGTTGTGGTTCTATAGGGATTATTTCAGGCAATTTAGTAATCCAATCAATAGGGCATTTCGTTGTCGGTGTTTCGATAAAATCTTTACCTGATGTGGTAATTATTGATGGAATAATGAATATTAATCCAGCACCAACCATAGCAAACATTACAGCTCTATTAACATTCTCAGAATAAGATCTGCGAATTGCGTAGGCTCCATACGCTTTGTTTCGGTTTTCAAATACTACATCATCAAAATTTTTAACTACAGTATCATTTTTCATAATCGTGAAGGTTTAGTTATAAAAATTAAAGAATGATAATTGAGCACAACGCTACCAGTACCACTGCAGTGGTGCATTAAACAATTAGTAAACTTGTGCGTATTATTATTTTATATATACCCTATAAAGCGGCGGTTGGCAAAAAGTCACAAAGAATTTACCGGAAAAGTTAAAATAGTATTAAAAGTAAAGGGGAAGTTGATTATCCCCTTTGCCCTATTATAAGATTTCGAATTGCGATTTTATAGCCAGAATGTATGTCTTACGTAATTAGGGTCTGCTTTTAATTCTGAACGTGTTGATTCACAAAAGAGATTGTTCGCTCAAATAATAATATGAGTGTCCGCTTGAAGTCCTAAGACCAAAATTCACACTTTGCATGGTTCATAGATAATGCGCGAACCTACGTGTATATTTTCAT
>CAXSCR010000067.1:0-21561 GCA_964235605.1 uncultured Cyclobacteriaceae bacterium
TGACTTACATCTATGAAATTACATGCTACGAATAAGCCGTCCCTCCGGAACTAGTACATCGTTCTTTAAATAACGTATCAAACAACGGCCAATTTAGATTTACTGGTAGTGCGCACCTTTGATAGGTTTTATCAAAAAATATAATTTTTATTTGTAATGTTATTTTAAGAACGAAATACTAGTCATCTTAACTTAATGACATTGCTCTACCGGGGCTTAGGAACCTTAGTTTGATGGCTAGTGTAATGACACAGACCGGTGGTGAGGTGCTAACTATTCGGCTGACTTTTTAACCGCTTTACAATCTCTCTATTAATCCGCTTAACAATTGATGGGCCTTCGTAAATAAACCCGGTGTAAAGTTGTATCAAATCGGCGCCTGCATTTAATTTTTCTATAGCATTGTCCGCGGTCATTATGCCGCCAACGCCAATTATTGGAAAATCTTTTCCTAGATTTTTTCTTAGATAGCTGATCACTTCTGTTGAGCGATGGGTGAGGGGCTTACCGCTTAAGCCGCCGTTGCCGATTTTATCTATGGTATTATTATCAGAAGCAAGTCCACTGCGTGAGATGGTTGTGTTGGTTGCAATAACGCCATCTGTTTTTGTTTCTTTTAGAATTTCTATGATGTCATCTAGCTGTCCATTGGTAAGATCAGGTGCAATCTTTAGTAGCACTGGTTTTGGATTTGCCTTGGTAAGTGCTAGTTTTTTTACCTGTTCTAATAATTTTTTAAGTGGCTCCTTTTCCTGAAGCTCGCGCAAGCCTGGTGTGTTGGGCGAACTTACATTTACTACAAAATAATCTACGTAGTTATGAAGCGCTTCGACGCTATAGGCATAATCGCTATACGCATTCTCATTCGGCGTTATTTTATTCTTACCAATGTTCCCACCTACAATTACATTGGATCTTCTATTCTTTAAACGACTCACCGCTATCTCCACGCCTTCGTTATTAAAACCCATCCTGTTTATTAATGCTTGATCTTCGGGCAAGCGGAAAAGTCTAGGCTTGTCATTTCCAGGTTGGGCTTTGGGCGTCAGCGTTCCTATTTCAATAAAACCAAAACCAAGACATCCGAGCTCGTAAATCAGTCTGGCATCTTTATCAAACCCGGCAGCAAGTCCCACAGGGTTCTTAAAATTCAAACCGAACAGATTTCTTTCTAATGCAGGGTGTTCGTAGGTAAATATGGCGCGAAGCAGGGCCTTAATGCCGGGTATCTTTCCGCTAAAGCTTAATAAACCAAAAACAAGGTGGTGGACTTTTTCTGCATCAATCAGAAATAACAACGGCCGGATGAAAATCTTATACATGGCGCAAAGATAGAAGTTCGTTAGGCAAATGAATTAGTGCCTGAATAAATTGCCCGGAAATATTGAGCGGAGAGCTAACTTCTTGGATGAAATTCCTGAATAACCTGCCGCAGATAATCCCTATCAAGGTGGGTATAAATCTCGGTGGTGGTTATCGATTCGTGCCCCAGCATCTCTTGTACTGCACGTAAATCGGCACCGCCTTCAATTAAATGGGTTGCAAATGAATGCCTAAATGTATGGGGACCGATAGTTTTATTAAGACCTACCAACTTCGCTAAGTTTTTGATGATGGTGAAGATCATAACACGGGTTAGTTTGCGTCCGTTACGATTAAGGAACACAAATGATTCAAATCCTTTTTGGGCAGGCTTAAGCGGAGGTTTTGCGCGGATATCCTCCTGATAGATTTTTAAATATTTGAGGGCATCACTTCCAATTGGCACTAACCGTTCCTTGTTCCCTTTTCCAACCACACGCAAGAAGCCAATGTCAAAGTGAACACTGCTTATTTTAAGATCCACTAATTCAGAAACACGTAGCCCTGAACTATAAAGCATTTCTAACATAGCACGGTTCCTTCCACCTTCTGGTGTAGAAAGGTCGATGGCTTCAAAGAGCTTTTCAATTTCTGGATAGCTCAATGTATCAGGAAGTTTGCGGCCGATCTTGGGACCCTCGATCAATGCCGTTGGATCTTTTTCGATAAGCTCTTCAAATAATAGGTATTTATAGAATGCCTTAATGCCAGATAAAATGCGTGCTTGGCTATACGCACTCATGCCGAGTTCATTAATATTTTGAAGAAGCCCCTGTAAATGTTTCGATGTAATCTTGAGCGGGGAAACATTAGGATGATTCAATTCTACAAACTGCTTGAGCAACGATACGTCATGAACATAAGCTTCAATGGAATTACCCGAAAGTGATCGCTCAAGCTTAAGGTAGTTAGTGAAGTGCTTTATTTGTATTTCCCAGGTCAATTAATTTCTAATTATCAATGTGCAAATGTGCAAATTATTAGCTCGCCATAACGTGAAAGCCTGGCTAATTTAATTGCGTGATGCTTAGTGGTATTTTATTATATTTCAGGCATGAAAATTCAAATTATTAATGGTCCTAATTTAAACTTGCTTGGCAAACGTGAGCCGTCTGTGTATGGCAATCAAAGTTTTGAGGATTTCTTTGCAGATCTTAAAAGCAGATATGCTGGTATTGAATTGTATTACTATCAGTCTAACGTAGAAGGTGAGTTAATAAATAGGATACATGAAGTAGGTTTTAGCTATGATGGTATAATTATAAACGCGGGCGCTTATACCCATACTTCAGTTGCCCTTCATGATGCCATTGGTGCTATTAAAACACCAACAATAGAAGTGCATATTTCTAATGTATATGCGCGTGAAGAATTTAGACATAAAAGTTTGATTACCTCTAAGTGTGTTGGTTTGCTGACTGGTTTTGGTATGGAGGGCTATGCGCTTGCTGTGGAATATTTTAAACGTGTCACCAAATAACAATATACAATGTTTACTATAAAAGTTTTAAATAACACGCACCCTTAACCTGATTAAATAGACATACAATGATTAGTTTCTACCCTGGTCCTTCACGAACCTATGACGAAATTCCAAGATATGTAAATGATGCCCATAAGCTGGGTATCATGAGTATGAATCATCGAAGTGAAGAGTTTGTAGAAATATCAAAGAAGACCATTGCATTGTTAAAGCAGAAGCTTGGCATTCCTAAGAATTATACTGTTTTGTATGCTTCATCTGCTACTGAATGTTGGGAGATAATATCACAGTCTTTAATACGAGAGAAAAGCTATCACATCTATAATGGTTCTTTTGGTGAGAAGTGGTTTGAATACACTAAGAAGCTAAGGCGGGGCGCCGTGCCTATGCCTTTCAATCAAGAGGCTAAGCTTAATCCCGACAGTCTAACTTTTGGGAACGACGGTGTAATATGTATCACGCAGAACGAGACTTCCAATGGCACCCAAATCAGCAACGCAATTATTAGCAAACTAAAAAAGAATAATCCAGAACATCTCATTGCAGTTGATGCGACTTCATCTATGGGCGGTATGAAGCTTGATTTCAAAAATGCAGATATATGGTTTGCCTCTGTTCAAAAATGTATTGGACTGCCAGCAGGTCTTGCGCTAATGATTTGTTCACCTAACGCAGTTAACGAAGCTAAACTAATTAAAGATAGGACCCATTATAACAGCCTACCCTTTATGTTTGATATGATGGATAAATGGCAGACACCTTATACACCCAACGTGCTTGGTATTTATCTATTGATGCGTGTCATGGAAAAAGCTTTATCGATAACGCAGGTTGATAGGGAGATTAAGAGGCGTTTCGAAGATTGGAATAATTTTTTCAATCAATCTAACACAATCACGTTGCTCATTAAGAACAATGCAGTTCGTTCTTATACCGTAATAGCAATTGAGGGCTCACCCGAAAGGATTAAGGAAGTAAAATCATTGGCAAAGGAAAAGAATATTCTGCTAGGAGAGGGTTATGGCGATTTAAAGAAAAACACTTTTCGGATTGCAAATTTTCCTGCAATAAAAAAAAATGAGATTGCGGTATTGATGAAGTTTTTAAAATCGATGATTAAGTAATAGCGATATTTTACTGCAACAAAATTATGGATTATGTTTGCTTTCGTATCCTTTTAAAAATTCTGCACTTATTTCCACTTGCTCTTTTCGTCCTTCTATTACAGCCTTAACGTAGTTTTTATTCGAAGCCCAAACCCAGTATTCATGGAGTCGATTAAAAAATCTTGAAACGTAGGGTAAGTAACGAAACATGGTGTTTGGTAAAGACATGCGCTTACATGCTGCCTTACCTAGAAAGAAATAACTGAAGCCCAGATAGACTTTGCTTAGCAATTTTCGCTGCCATGCCTTTGGGGGAAACGGAGCATATAACGGTGCGTCTACAAGTGCAAGGGCTAATGTCTTTGTGTCGTCATCTGCGGGAGGTTGCGTCATGGTCCATTTGTACATACTTACTATCGCTTGATCTTCAGTATTCGGAAGATAGCTGGCAGGTATTCCTAGTAAGTAGCCAATGTATTTCCATAGGTGAAGTAATCCTTCCACTTCACGTGTTGATGGTCGAAAGCCTTGCATTCTTAAGCCTTCCAAGAACACAAGTGAAAAGCCTAAGTTGGTTGCCACCATGTCTCCCTGGTTTAAGGGTATGCCCCATTCTGCGTCGCTCCAGGTACCAGACTTGTAAATATGGGCCCTTGCGATAGCGTGTATAACACGAACTTTTACGGCACTTTTAAAACCTGCGGCACCGATATTCAATGCATGTTCACCTGTAACGTCTACCCAAAAACTTAATGTTTCTGATAAGCGCTTTGCGGGTCCGCCTTTTAATGCACCCGTGTAGATCAAAGGTTTGTTAATAGCTGCTGATTCATAGCCGCCCATTAATGAATAATTACGCAGAACCAACAACCCAAAAGGACCCGATCTTCGGCAAAATGATGAGCCAACATGTAATAAATCTTCGTTAAGCCAAGTAGGTCTCGTCTCCACTTCTTCAAATAGTTTTTGAAGCAGTGTAGGGACATTCTTTAGCTTTGTAAGACCTTTGTCAAGTAGCTCATTCAGCAAAGCATGTGCTTCCCGATGGCCTAGCTTATCAAATAACTCATAGATGTTGTCGGTCAACATATCATATTCATGATAGGTTACATTGAATTGTTCCACCACTTCCTTAGAAGGTATGGTGCCTAGTTTTTTAAGCATGGCTTTGCCCGCGCCTTGATTCCAATGGGCTGAGAAGCCAGGAGAAGGATACATAATTCTTGATGGAAGCATACTAAGATATGATATAATGTTTGTTTCGAGCCTTAATATTTCTTAGCCAGGGCAGTGGAATATTTGATTAACAAGTTTTATAACTAAATAGGGTGCTTTAATTCACTAGTCTCTTGTAATATCGAATTCTACCCTTCTGTTGAATTGACGGTGATCGTCTGTAGTCTCCTGCAACAATGGTTTTGAGCTTCCAAAACCATGGGCTTCAATCCGTGTTGGATCTAATTTAAATTCGGCAATAAGATATGCTCTGATGGCATCGGCACGTGCTTGCGAAAGGCGCAAGTTGGCATCTTCTTTACCTTGCGAATCAGTATGACCAGATATGTTAAGATGGAATTTTGGGTGATCAATTAAAAAATTAGCAAGCTTATTTAAATCTTCGTGCATGGTTGGGAGAATATCAGATTTTCCATTCTCAAATTCCAATGATTTAAAGGCAATCTTACTCTCTATGGGTTCGGTCTCACGATTCATAACGGTGTCGCCATCCATGAAGAACAATTCTTCTATTCTAAAGAAATCATCGCCTTGAATGATTAATAGATAATGTCTTTTATTGATAAGGTCAAAATCGAATGATCCATCAGGTCGTAAATACTTAGGCGCCACCTCAACGCTCTTGTCTAAGTCAACAACAGAAACAATACCACGCATTGGTCTTTTTGTTTCGGAATTTATCAAGGAGCCTTTCAATTTGGTGATGGCTTCTGGCTGCGCTTCCATTGGCACTGGGAATGAATATAGATCAAGGTTATTTATGTCATCCGAAATAGAACGCGCATAATATAATTGATGTGACTCTGAATCGATGGTGAAATAGTATTCACTTCCTAGGCCATTTACAAGCGGGCCGATATTTTTGGGCTCGCTAAAAGCCAGACCTTTTTGCAATGATTTGTAAATATCAAAATCGCCAAAGTTAAGTGGTTGTCCGTTTGAACTAAAGTAAAGCACATTGAATGTGTGATGAAAAAAGGGGCTCACTTCACTACCACGTGTGTTGATTACTGGGCCTATGTTTTGAGCAGGTAGAAAATTTCCGTCAATATCTTTCACTGAATAGTAGATATCAGATAGGCCAAATCCACCAATGCGATCGGAGCTAAAAAAAAGTGTATCACCGCTGTGCGAGAGAGATGGATGTGAGTCCCAACTAATGGTATTTATATTTTTTCCTAGATTATGAACGTTGCCCCACGTACTGTCTGGTTTAATTTGAGCTACGAAAATGTCGCAGTTTCCATATGAGTCTGGTGAGTTGCATCTCGCAAAGTATAGGTATTTACCATCTTTACTTAAACAGGCAGAGCCTTCGTTATATCTCGTATTAATGCTCTTAAATGCTTCTGCTTCCATCCATTGGCCATCTTGTTTTTTAGTGTAGTAAATATCTTCCTCATACGTCTTTTCTATGTTCTGAAGATGTGAAGTTCTTTTTGATGTAAACAGAAGAAGGTAGTCTAAATTACCAATGGTTGGTGCGTAGTCAGCTTGGGTTGAATTGATCCATTCACCCATATTTAGCAATACACCTTGAGGTGGCTGTAGTGTGTCGATTTCTTTGCGATAATTTACCAGTTCATAGTAATACTGTAACGGCACATAATTATCTCTATATTTTTTATTGATTGAATCATATTCACTTTTTACCAATTTCCCATCTACATCATGACGGTTGTGTTTTAAAACAAGTTTGTATAATAAAGCGGCCTCACCAGCGGGTCCATAGTGTTCCGATAGTTTAGCTAGTTTCCAAATGAGTGAAGTATTGGCTGCGAAGTTCTGTATGCCGAAATTTTTGACATAATCTCTAAGCGCCGGATAGAGTTCTTCATCAGCATAAGAATCCTCGAGCTGTTTAATTCGTCGTAACTTTTCTACATTATCGTACAATCTTACCTTGTTCAGGTTAGGAAACTGAAAAATGTCAGATTGGCTGTAGTTTGTCAGGCTATCATTTAGCTCTACTACACCACCCTTTTTGAATTTATTCTTGCCCTTTTGGGCGTGAAGCGTGGTAAGTATACTAGAAAAGACTGCCAACCAGATAAAAAAGTAGGTTTTCACAGAACCCATAGTTTGGTAAAAAATCCCAATTGTATAAAGTTGACACAATTTTGCTTCTTTTACAACTCTCTTGGCATTACTATTGTCCAAACTATCGGCACGTATTCATTGTTATACACCAACACCATTCTTGCCAAATTGGCAAATAAAAAGACATCATGTTTAAAACATTACCTATACAACTGGTTCAAGAAGATTCAAGTGATCTAATTCAGATGATCAATCCCGAGCAGGAATCTGATCTAAAACCAGAAGATTTACCTGAAGAACTTTCAATTCTACCTATAAAAAATACAGTGCTTTTTCCTGGCGTTGTTATTCCCATTACGGTAGGGAGACAAAAATCCATTAAGCTAGTAAAGAAAGCGTATCAAGGCAATCGCATTATTGGTGTCATTGCACAGAAAAATTCGCAGGCTGAAGAACCTTCCATTGAAGAACTATACAGAACGGGTACAGTTGCTCGCATCATAAAGATGTTGGTATTACCAGATGGTAATACCACGATAATAATTCAAGGAAAAAATCGATTTGAGATAAAAGATTTTATTCAGGAAGAGCCCTACCTAACAGCGAATATAGAACTGCAAACTGAACCCGTTTATAACAGCAATAAGGAAGCAAAAGCTTTGGTGCAATCACTGAAGGATTCAGCTTTTAAAATATTAAAGTTAAATCCTGAGATACCGCAAGAGGCGCATGTTGCATTGGATAACATCCAAAGCATGTCTTTCCTTATTCATTTTCTTTCTTCTAATCTCAATGTTGACGTCGCAGACAAACAAAAAATACTAGAGACACAAAATCTTGTGGATCGCGGTACACTCTTGTTGCAGTATATGCTGCGCGACATACAGATGCTTGAATTAAAAAATGAAATTCAAAAACGTGTACATACCGATATCGATCAACAACAACGCGATTACTTTCTTCGTCAGCAAATAAAAGTTTTGCAAGATGAATTAGGATATGATGGTCCGGAGAAGGAAGTTGAAACACTACGCAAGCGTGGAGAGACTAAGAAGTGGACTAAGACAGTTGCTGCTCATTTCAATAAAGAATTAGATAAGTTACTGCGCATAAATCCTGCCGCACCAGACTACCCCATAGCCATGAACTATGCGGAGTTAATGCTTGACTTGCCTTGGGGTGATTATACGGAAGATGATTTCGATTTAAAAAGAGCCAAGAAAATTTTAGATCACGATCACTTTGGTTTAGAAAAAGTTAAGACCAGAATATTAGAGTACTTAGCCGTGCTGAAGTTAAAGCGCGATATGAAAGGACCCATATTGTGTTTATATGGACCTCCTGGTGTGGGTAAAACTTCTTTGGGTCGTTCTATAGCGAAAGCATTAAACCGAAAATATGTACGCATGTCGTTGGGTGGTTTGCATGATGAAGCAGAAATTCGTGGTCATCGTAAAACCTACATAGGCGCTATGCCTGGTAAGATTTTAATCAACATAAAAAAAGCACAGTCATCAAATCCTGTTTTTATTCTTGATGAGATTGACAAGGTGAAATCTGATTTCAGAGGTGATCCATCATCGGCTTTGCTTGAGGTTTTAGATCCAGAACAAAACAGTACGTTTGGTGACAACTATCTAGAAGTAGAATATGACCTTTCAAAAGTTCTCTTCGTAGCGACTGCTAACTCCTTGGATACAATACAACCAGCGTTACGTGATCGAATGGAAATTATAGAAGTTACTGGTTATACACAGGAAGAAAAAGTTGAGATTGCTGTAAAGCATTTAATTCCAAAGCAGCTTAAAGAACACGGACTTAAAAGTTCAAATGTTAAGTTCACAAAAGATGTTATTGGTAAAATAATTCGTGGCTACACCCGTGAATCAGGTGTGAGAAGTTTAGAGCGTAAGATTGGTACCGTTATAAGAAGCATAGCAAAGTCTGTTGCTATGGAAGAAGCGTATGAAAAAAATGTGACGGAAGAAACAGTAATTAAAGTGCTGGGTGCAGAAATGTTTGATGAAGAGTTATATCAAGGAAACGATATAGCAGGTGTTGTAACTGGCCTCGCATGGACGCAAGTAGGTGGTGAAATTTTATATGTAGAATCAAGCTTGAGTAAGGGCAAAGGTGTATTAACCATCTCCGGACAGTTAGGTGATGTGATGAAAGAATCTGCAGTTGCAGCATTGTCTTATCTCAAATCAAACGCTGATTCGCTAGGTATAGATAACAAAGCCTTTCACCAATACGATTTGCATGTACATGTTCCCGCAGGTGCTGTTCCGAAAGATGGACCATCAGCAGGAATTACCATGTTAACTTCCCTCGCGTCTATTTTCACCCAACGCAAAGTAAAAGATAAGCTAGCCATGACCGGAGAAATTACACTTCGCGGTAAGGTACTTCCAGTTGGCGGAATTAAAGAAAAAATACTAGCTGCCAAACGCAGTGGCATAAAGGAGCTTGTACTAAGTTCCAAAAATAAGAGAGACATTGATGAAATTGAAAAGCACTACCTTAAAGGACTAACCTTTAATTATGTGAATACGGTTGATGAAGTCCTCAAAATAGCGTTACTTAAAGAAAAGGTTAAAACCCCACTTATCTTCTCTTTTAACAACGAAGCCAAACCAGCAATTTCTTAGAAGGCTGTAAAAAAAATTGCAATTAGGCATTAGGAGGTTTAAACTTGTTCAGATATTAAAACTATGAGTCGAAGTAGCATTAATCATCCATACACGCATCTATAATCTCCAAATGCCTAATGCTTAGTTCCCGATGCGTAATTCTGCCCAATGCCTAATGCCTAATTACGCCCAGCGCTTAATTTTTTATATACTGATTCTATCTCCTTCAGTATTGTTTGCACAGTTAGGTGGCAAACACTCATTTGAGTTTTTGAACGTGCCGAATAATGCTCGGCTTGCGGCGTTGGGAGGTGTTAATGCTTCTCTTTCTGATCGGGACGTTAATTTCTTTTATTCGAACCCGGCCTTGGTTGGTGATACACTTAGTCAGTGGGCATCCCTTAATTATCAATTTTATCTTGCGGATATTGGTCATGCTGCCTTTAGCTACGCCCACCAATTTAATAAAATCGGGAGCATGGCTTTCGGTGTTCAGCATATGGGTTATGGTACACTGAAAGGTTATGATGCATCAGGTGTCGAGATGGGTAATTTTAAATCTGGGGAGACGGCCTTCGTTGTAAGTAAAAGTCACCAGGTTAATAATTTTAGAATGGGTGTAAACCTCAAGGTAGTATCTTCAAGCATAGCTGGCTATCATGCAAGTGCCGTTATGGTAGATTTAGGAGGTGCATTTATTCATCCTAAAAAACAATTAACGGTAGGTCTTGTAATGAAGAATCTAGGTTTTCTTTTGTCAGATTATACGGAAACGAATAAAGGTAAGCTTCCCTTCGATTTGCAAGTGGGTAGTACTTTTAAACCTGAGCACATGCCCTTTCGTTTTTCGTTGACTGCCTATAATCTTACTAAAACAAAAGCAGCTTACTACAATCCGTTAGATGGTACTGGTGAACCAGGAACATTGGATAAAGTGTTAAGACGCTTTAACTTTGCTACCGAAGTGTTAATTCATAGGAATGTAAATGTGTTGCTTTCTTATAATTATCGTGTGCATCAGGAATTAAAACTTTCAACAGGAGGAGGAGGTGCGGGGATTTCTTTTGGATTTTCAGCACGGATTAAAGCGTTAGAATTAATAATTAGTCGTAGTGGATTTGTTGGTGGAAGTGCAGGATATTCCTTCACACTATCTGCCAACACACAAAAAATTTTAAAAAGAGGATAATTCTTATGATGGATAAATATTTAACACCGAAGCAGATTGTAGAAGAACTTGATAAATATATTATTGGGCAGTATGAGGCAAAACGCAACGTCGCTATTGCCCTTCGTAACCGCTGGCGTAGAATGAATGTAACCTCAGAGATGCGGGGCGAAATTGTTCCCAATAACATTCTTATGATAGGCGCAACGGGTGTGGGAAAAACAGAGATAGCCAGACGGCTTGCAAAGATTGCCGACGCGCCTTTTGTAAAAGTAGAAGCATCAAAGTTTACAGAAGTGGGTTACGTAGGCCGCGATGTTGAAAGCATGGTGCGCGATCTTGTTGAACAATCAGTGAATATGGTGAAAGCCAAAAAGAAAGAAGAAGTAAAGGAAAAGGTTGTTGCTATAGTTGAAGATATAATACTTGATGCTTTAATACCACCCATGCGTCAGCAACCGGTTAAGCAAGCCGGATTTGCATCAGATAACGCACATGAAATGCCTGAGAATGATGTAGAGCTTAATGAGCGTACACGCAATCTCTTCAGAGAGAAGATAAGGAATGGTGAATTAGAAGATCGTAAAATTGATATCAACATTAAAGGCAGCAATGGTTCTAATGTTGGTATGGTAGGAGCAGGCATGATGGATGAAGTCTCTATGATGAATCTGCAAGAAATGCTAAGTGGCATGATGCCTAAGAAAAGTAAAAAACGTAAAGTAACAGTTAGTGAGGCAAGAAAAATCCTATTAGAAGAAGAGGCAGCCAAGCTAATTGACATGGATGAAGTTAAAGAAGAGGCGATAAGGCGCGCTGAAGATGCAGGCATTATTTTCATTGATGAAATAGATAAGATTGTTTCTGGTGGTGGTAAGAAAGGTGGCGGTGGGCCGGATGTTAGTAGAGAAGGCGTGCAACGAGATTTGCTACCTATAGTGGAAGGCAGTGCAGTTAATACCAAGTATGGTGTCATCAATACGGACCACGTTCTTTTTGTTGCAGCTGGCGCATTTCATGTTTCTAAGCCATCAGATCTTATACCTGAGCTACAAGGACGTTTTCCAATTCGCGTTGAATTAAATAACTTGACAAAGGATGATTTTATTCGGATATTATCAGAACCAAAAAATGCATTAACCAAACAGTACCAAGCTTTGCTCGCGGCAGAAAATGTTGAAGTTACGTTCACTACCGAGGCTATAGATGAGATTGCACAAATGGCTTTTACTATTAATGCGGAAATAGAAAACATTGGTGCCAGAAGATTGCATACGGTAATGAGTAAATTGTTGAATGAGTTTTTATTTGATGTGCCAGATAAAATAGCAGCGAATACAGTGATTATTGTAACTGCAGAAATGGTGAAAGACAAATTAGACGGGTTGGTTAAGAACAAAGACTTGAGTGAATATATATTGTAATTGTGCGCAAGCCTTCATGACAATTAAAAACAGATTATGAGATTATTAACTCCACTCATACTGTTGATTTTAATTAGCTGCAAACGGACAGAAATTTCGGACGAAAAAGAATCGAGACAAGCACCCCTGGCCGATTACCCTTACACGTATATTGACACTGAATCCAGGTTCACGGATTCCACAGGGCTAGACGTAATAATACAAAACAGCTTACCAAAAGGTGTAGGATACACTACCGGAAAAAACTTTGATAGGATATTATGGACTCGTATAATTAATCAAACTGCTACTTCGGTAGAAGTAATGATTAATTTTCCTGCTGATTCACTTCCAATTTCCTCTTCGCCCAGCACGTTTATAAAAGTATTTCTGCCTATCGACACCATGACACTTGACAAAGTAGAATCGTACAGCTATGGTGTAACTTCTGGCCTTACTAAACCGAGCCCGTTGCAAAGAACTATTAATTCTAAGGAGGAGGTTATTTTCTATATCGGAGTACTTTTTTGTCGGGTAGGCGGTGTTGTGCGAGGAGAACTTGTCTTAAGAGGACATAACCTTTTTTATAATATTAGGGGCATACCCCAAAAGCTTGACTCTACATTAATTCCCTGCGGACAGATTGTTCTTAAAAATAAAAACGATATTCACGGGGACACGGGGAACCGTAGATTGGTGATCCGTAGTGGATTACTTATCTTGTGATTAACAGGAAGAGCCGTATGAAGAGATTTTCACGTACGGTTCTGTGAGATAAGGGGTGCAACTCCCTTGGGTGACTCGACTGTGGCCATTTGATTAGGATTTAGCATGACGACAAAAACGCTGACTTTTTTCTTTGTTTCAATTTCACTTCATGTATTTGGACAGAAAATTGAATACACTTTTACAACACCAAGCGACACGACAAAAAATTATTATGTTACTGTATTCCCTGTCGACAAAATAAAAGGCTCTATAATACTACTCCCAGGTTTTGGAGAATTGCCAAAGCAAACACTATTGGATTGGGACTTTCATAAGTACGCAAGCAAGGCAGGCTTCTTGACAATTATTCCAGCACTTGGGGACTGGTCATTCTTTTACATGGATGATTTCTCTCACGAAAGACTCAAACAATTTATAAACGAAGTTTTTAAGAAATATAATTTGAACGAGAATTCATTCTTTATTGGCGGAGCATCGTTAGGTGGGACAATGGCGTTACAATATGCACAGAGAGCATTGGCGGACAAATCTGATCTTAAAAAGCCAGTTGCAGTCTTTGCATTGGATCTCCCATTAGACATTGAACGACTCTACAATTGCATGACGACAACAAATCGCCCGACAAAGAATACAATTTCCGTTCAAGAAGACGACTATGTTACTAACAGAATAGAGCAAGAATTCAAAACAAACCCAAAGGTAAATCCTCAATTCTTTTGGACAGTATCACCATTTGCCCAAAGCGATACTGAACACAGGACTTTAAAAACATTGTTGACAATTCCAATTAGGATTTACAATGAACCTGATATTAACTGGTACATAGAAAACAGAAACATTGATTTTTATTGTATCAACTCGCTGGACAGTTCAGCAATGATAAATTGGTTAAGATTTTTGGGTAATAAAAAAGCAGAATTAGTGATAACGAGCGGAAAAGGTTATAGGATTAGCAGTAATAAGAGGCATCCACACTCATGGACAATTGCAGACGGCCATGGATTAATCGACTGGATAACCAAAGCGACAAAAAACTAAATGAAAAGAGAAGAGAAGTGAAAACGGCCACCGGAAAGTGTCTATGCCAGCTTGGCGGTGATGTGTGAATTTAAAGTTTGTTTTCTTAATTTCGTTCGGCAACGTGCGACAGTGACGCGCTTCGAAAACCCCAGCCGTCATAAACATAAACGATGTGGCGCATTTCATTAAAATGAAGTTTCATGAACCATGAGAAATTACTTTACAAGATTGGACTTATCGACTGTGTAACGGTAAACTCAAAGGTCTCCAAAGAAGGGATAATAAATGGATTAAAAAATATTATGGATATCCCTTTCATATTCATGTGAGAAAGGGAAAGAGGCTGTACCAAGGAAACGTTTCGGAGACTGAATTTTCATTTAGGAGAAAGAAGGGTTTTCTAGGATTTGATAATGACTCAGAGACACTTGTGAAGGTCGTGGGAACAGTTAAAGAAGAAAATGGGGGGGGTAATAATCACGACAAAGATTATCGGACAGGCAAGAGAATTTTTAATGACATGGACAATGGTTGGGGTGCTAATTGTAGTGATTTCAATTCTCGTTAGTATGAAAGAATTCAAGTGGGACATCTTGCTTCCTGTAATTGGGGTTTAATTTTCTTTGTCTTGCACAGATATTTTAATTTACGAAAAGGCGTATCCAAAATGAGTACGACGGTTGAATTAGAATTAAATATCTTAGCGAGGGGAGAAACGGCGCGCCACAACAAAAATTATAAGTCATCTGCCTTTAATTGTATATTTTTAAATTAAGGAAAAGCGAACGCCTTATCCACGATGAAATTTATTGGTGCCCTATTCGTCTTCATCTTTATTGTAAGCTCATTAATGGCGCAGGATGACGTAGAAGTTACAGCCAACACACGGGCCAAGGTCATCAATAAAGATTCTATACGTGCACATTATGTTCAGCGCTATCCAAATCACTTTTTTGTTTGGCCTGTACTAAAACAACGCAGTTTAAATTTTGAAGTAGCTAGCTTAAGGACTAAAAGAAGAAGGCTTAATTTTAAACCCAATAATTCATATTCTTTCGGGGTGGGAGTTTACATGTTTGATGTCGGCTTTGAACTTGCCATGGCTATTCCTATAAACGAAAAAAACATAGACCTTTATGGGGAGACTAAGGCGAGAGATTTACAACTTAACGTGCTTGCCAGAACCTATGGGTTTGATCTTTATGTACAAAAGTACAAGGGGTTTTATATAACCGATCCCAAGGTAAATATACCGAAGCACAAACCGTATCCACAGCGCAGCGATATTGCTACGCGTAACTTCGGTTTGTCTGGGTTATACATATTAAATGATAAAAAGTTTTCATTAAAATCCGCTTATAACTTTGCTGAACGACAATTGGAGAGTAAGGGCTCGTTCATCATGGTGGGTACATTAAATGCTTTTAGACTTATAGCAGATTCATCTATTTTTACTGAAGACCAACGTGTTATATTTGGTGAAAGCTCGTCTTTTAAAGAGCTCAAGTACACAACGTTCAGCTTATCACCAGGTTATACATACAGTATTGTATATAAAAACTTTTTTTTGAATGGCGCACTCGTAATTGGCCCAGCGCATAGCTGGGTATATTATAAACGCAATGATGGTTCAGACAAGAATGAAACTTCCGTTAATGCATTTTCCTCAATAAGAATTGGGCTCGGTTATAACAGCGATCACTTTTTTGCAGGAATAAATTTTGTAACCCAGGGTAGAAATGTAAAATTTGAAGAAGTTCAATTTACCAATTCAAGCGCTTCTCTTAGACTTTTATTTGGTTATCGCTTTCATGAGTTTGGTGTATTTAAGAGAAGCGTTTGGGATTTACCTAAAGAATTCCTTAAGCTTTAACTAATCTTTACTTTTTGGATAATCAAAAAATAGTAATTTCCCCTTTCCAAAATCTGCTTCTTGCCACGAGTCAACAGGTAATTGATACGCTGCTATGCCACAAGTAGGTACATTTTCAAAACTTTGATTGCCAAGCTCGTTAACAAAATCAGTCAGCCCAGGGTTGTGCCCGAAGATCATCACTACTTCGTGCTTGTCCTTTAGCGACTTAACGACTTCAAGAATCTGTTCTTTTTCGGCATGATAAAGACCGCGTTCCGTTTTGATTTTATTTTCATCGTATGCTAAGACTTCCGCAATACGTTTACAAGTACCCAGCGCCCTTCTTGCCGGACTAGTTAACATGAGATCAGGGACAACTTTTTTTCCTTTTAAACGCTTTCCCATGCGAGGCGCATCACGTTTACCCCTTTCATTTAGCGGTCTTGAAAAATCATCTAGTAAAGGATCATCCCAACTAGACTTAGCGTGACGTACGATGTAAAGTGTTTTCACAGTTATTAAGTAGTGATCAACCTGCCAATCTTAGCAAGAATATATAGTAGTCAAAATTATTAAATTAAATAGTGATAGACGTAAGCTTAACAAAATAATAACACAGATCCATTATCTTGCAGACATGCCGGTGTCAAAGCAATTTAGAAGAAATATCCGTTATCAGCTGGTCTATGTTTTAGTTAAGTCACTTATTGTTGTTTCTAACTTGATACCGCGTAAGGCATGGCTAAATTTCTGTGGCATGCTTGGAACTTTAGCATATTACGGAGCCACAAAAACACGACAACTAACCGTTCGACATCTTGGTTTGGCTTTTCCTGAAAAAACATCACTTGAGGTGAAACAACTAGCCGAAGACACATTCAAGATGCTTGGAAAAAATGCAGGAGAAATTCTTCGCAGTAGTCGAGCAAAAGAATTGTCTGAACTTGATGAGGTAATGGTCACCACAGGTACTGATAATTTTGAGCGCGCCAACGCCAAAGGCAAAGGTGTCATCTTTATTTCACCTCATCTTGGTGCCTTTGATCTTCAAGTTACGTTTATGGCAATGCGCGGTTTGAATCCTAATGTAATAGGTACGCCGCTTAAAGATAAACGTCTCAACGATCTATTATGGAAGCATAGAAATAAGCACGGCGCAATTGCCGTTGAACGTGGGCGCGAAACATTTAAGTTGCTTAAGGCATTAAAATCAGGCTGCTCCGTTGCTTTACTAATAGATCAAGATACCAAAGTAAAAAGTCGGTTTGTAAATTTCTTTGGCATGCCCGCAGCAACACCTGTTGGTGCTACGATATTAGCTTTAAAAACCGGTGCATCTGTCGTCCCCTCATATATTTATCTCGGTGAAGATAACATTCAACATATGCATATTTTACCTGAAGTACCCATGGTAATTACAGGCGAAGAAGAAGTGGATCTGGTCAATAACACACAAGTCCTCACAAAATTCATTGAAGATGTAATACGTAAACACCCTACGCAATGGGTATGGATGCATGAACGCTGGAAAACTAAACCTGGACAGGAAGTTAATTAATTATCAAATGTGCAGATGTGCCAGTTAATTATCAATTATCAATTTGCTGAGGTGCAGTACGTAGTAATTTGCACGCATGGGTATTTATTGAAAGTGTTTATGATGATTACAGCTATATAAGTTGACTAGCTGAGTACATTATTTTGGATGACTGTGAGAAATCTAACCGAGATTAATTGGTAGATGTGCAGCTAAATTAGTCAATCTCACAATTTCTAATGTGCAGATGTGCAAATTAGGGGTATAATCTAATTTGCACATTTATAATTGACGATTAACGATTTACGATTTACGATTAACTAAATAAAGCAGACTTAAATAAACATTCTTCTTATTTAAATTTTTGTCATTTTATTTAAATAAGAGCTATCTTAATTTAAATTGAATAGCCCAAATTTTAATTAAAACCATGAAATAGTTCAAATCAGGCAAATATGTCAGCCAGGGTACCTACAAAAGTTTCCAGCCAGGCATCATCAACCGCGCATGGGTAGTCGATAGTTCGGAGGTGATAATCTGCTGAGTTTGGCCGACCGTGAGTTGGGCCGCCTTGATATGTTTTCACATTACGTACCCAACATTGATCTGTTCATCAGCATGCACGTGCTAAAAGAAGCTACGCAAAGCAGCAAAATTGAAGGAACACAAACCAATATTGAAGAGGCCTTGCTTGATCGAGCGGAGGTTGCACCCGATAAGCAAAGCGACTGGGAAGAGGTACAGAACTATGTAAAGGCAATGAATTTTACTATTGATAAGCTCTCAGCGCTGCCATTTTCTTCACCACATCTTATACGCGAAACGCACGGCGTTTTGATGCAAGGTTTGCGTGGCGAAAAGAAAACTCCGGGCGAATTCAGGGTCAGTCAAAACTGGATAGGTGAAGTATCGATTAACGACGCTGTGTTTGTGCCACCTACCAATACTTCATTGCCCGAACTGATGAGCGACCTCGAAAACTTTGTGCATAATGAATCCATTTTACTGCTGGACTTAATGAAGGCAGCGCTGGTGCATTATCAATTCGAAACCATTCACACTTTTCTGGATGGCAACGGACGTGTGGGCCGGTTGATGATTACACTTTATTTGGTAAACAAAGGCATTCTTCAAAAGCCAGTATTGTACCTGTCAGATTTTTTTGAACGCAACCGTACACTCTACTATGATAATTTGATGCGCACACGCGAAAAGAATGACATCAAACAGTGGTTTCTATTTTTTCTCACCGGCGTGATCGAGACTGCGAAGAACAGTATCGCCACCTTCGATGGAATTCTTAATTTGCAAAAGAAAATGGATTTGATCATACAGCAATTGGGCAGTCGCGCATCAAATGCGCAAAAACTGGTGCAGCAATTGATCAGCATCCCATTATCAATGCCGACAAAGTAAGTAAGGTTACAGGTATTTCGTTACCATCGGCGTACACTTTGATTGAGCTTCTTGAAAGGAAGGAATTGTGCGTGAAATAACCGGCGCACAGCGCAAGCGCATGTATAGGTTTGACGAATACCTGAAACTATTCAATTAATATAACCAACAAATCAGCGCGCTTAACACTTCAGCTAATGAACAACAATCGTGATCTTCTAATAAAAACTGGCATAGCTGTTTTTGTATTTGTTATTACTACAGCATTTATGAGCGATCTCTTTGAGAATGAACATGGCGTTGGCCTTCTCGCTATACCTATGGTCGCTATACTCCTAACACAAACCCCCACCCACGATTAACGATTAACAATCTTCCGCTCTTCAATCAACTTCTGAATAGCCAAATATTCATCCCTAAGTTTAGCAGCTTCAATAAACTCTAATTCTTTCGCCGCCTTCTCCATGGCTTTTCTTGTGCGGTCAGCCATCTTGGTAAGATCTTCAGCACTTAAGTACGCTACTACCGGATCTGCCGCAAGTGTTGATTCTTCATTCTCAACATAATAATTTTTAACTGATCTTTTTGAATCTGCAACTTTAGTCTGACCTAAAATAGATTCCTTAGATCGGATTATAGTCGTTGGTGTTATGCCATGTTTGGTGTTATACGCAATTTGAATTTCTCTTCTTCTATTCGTTTCGTCAATTGCCCGATGCATTGAGTCTGTAATTTTATCGGCATACATAATTACACGGCCATTTTCATTTCGTGCCGCACGTCCAATCGTTTGAACGAGTGAACGTTGATTACGAAGGAAGCCTTCTTTATCAGCATCGAGAATGGCTACCAAAGATACCTCCGGTAAGTCCAGGCCTTCACGCAGTAAGTTAACACCAACCAAAACATCAAATACACCCAGGCGTAACTCTCTTAATATTTCTACCCGATCAAGTGTTTTCACCTCTGAATGTATGTAACGACATTTTACAGAAGCCCGATCCATGTATTTTGTAAGCTCTTCTGCCATTCGTTTAGTAAGGGTGGTTACAAGCACGCGCTCGTTTTTTCTCACCCGTTCATCAATCTCTTCAAGTAGATCATCTATCTGATTACGACTAGGACGTACATCAATAATAGGATCTAACAAACCAGTAGGACGAATGATCTGTTCTACAACAATACCTTCTGATTTTATTAACTCGTATTCAGAAGGTGTTGCGCTTACATAGACGGCCTGCGTGACCATGGTCTCAAATTCATTAAAAGTGAGCGGTCTATTATCAAGCGCTGAAGGTAACCGGAAACCATAATCAACCAAGTTCACCTTACGTGAACGATCTCCTCCCCACATGGCCCTAATCTGTGGAATAGTAACATGACTTTCATCGATGACCATTAAATAATCATCAGGAAAATAATCTAATAAACAGAAGGGGCGGTCTCCCACTTCTCTACCGTCAAAATAGCGCGAGTAGTTTTCGATGCCCGAACAGTAACCAAGTTCGCGCATCATTTCCAAATCAAATTCGGTACGCTCTTTTAAACGTTTAGCTTCAAGATGTCTAAGTTCTGATTCAAACATCTTAACCTGGGCCACCATGTCATTTTGAATTTCGTACATGGCATTATGAAGAGAATCTTTACCTGTAACAAATAAATTAGCAGGGAAGATGGTTACAATTTTCTCATCCGAAATTTTCTTTCCAGTGTTTGGATCAATCCGTTGAATGGATTCAATTTCATCTCCCCAGAAGTAAACGCGTATGGCATAATCGGCGTATGCCAAAAATACATCTACAGTGTCACCCTTTACACGGAAAGTGCCTCGCTTAAATTCAACTTCGGTGCGGTGATACAGTATATCAACCAATGCAAAGAGCAATTTATTTCTGACAATGATTTCGCCAGCTTTCAGTTTAATAACATTTTTACCAAATTCATCTGGGTTACCGATACCATAGATACACGAAACAGATGCCACTACAATAACATCTCGTCTACCAGTTAGTAATGATGACGTTGCACTTAGTCTTAGTTTTTCTATTTCTTCATTAATAGAAAGATCTTTTTCTATATATAAATTAGAAGAAGGTATAAACGCTTCTGGTTGATAGTAATCGTAGTAGGATATGAAATATTCAACCGCGTTGTCAGGAAAGAATTGCTTGAATTCTCCGTATAGCTGAGCGGCAAGTGTTTTATTATGGCTAAGTACAAGCGTAGGTTTGCCTACTTGTTGAATGGTATTGGCAATGGTGAAAGTTTTACCGGAGCCCGTAACACCAAGTAAGGTCTGGTGAGTTTCACCGGCTTTAATTCCCTTAACTAATTGTTCTATCGCTTTTGGCTGATCGCCAGTAGGTACGTATTCACTGGAAAGATTGAAATCCATGTCCGTTGTACGTTTTTAAGAGTTAATAGTTAATAGTTAATAGTTATCAGTTAATAGTTAATCGTTGCCTCCTTATTATGAAGTGCTTCATGTTCATTCATATAACTTATCGAGGAATCATAAGTTAATTTTGCTATTGGTTATACTATTAACTATTAACTATTAACTATTAACTATTAACTATTAACTATTAACTATT
>CAXSCR010000068.1:0-20941 GCA_964235605.1 uncultured Cyclobacteriaceae bacterium
TTCCTTCTTTATCTTCAGCTATAGCAATGTTACCTGTGGCGTTGCCTGTAAAGTTTATGCTATTGACTACACTATACTTCTCTGTGTCTTTGTCATAGCGGGCAAGATGAGCCTGTACAATGTTTATATTCTTTGGTGCAGCACTGCCTATTTTTAATGCATCTGTCTTTTTGCTTAATGTCAGCCAATTAACAGCTGTACTCTGTCTTTCAACTCCAGCAATATCAAAGCTTACTTCATCAGCCTGTGATGCGCCATTACTACCGCAAGCTTTAGCTTGTGGTAAAATATTGTAAGCTTTCAGCTTACTCACAAATTTAAATATCAATTAAATCCATTTTTACCTGCCTAATCTCTCGCACCACAATAAAGATACTCACAATTCAAATTATCCATGGAGATGAAATAAGCAAGTTGAAAACTTGACTCATGATAAACCACAAGTTATGCTATCGCTAAACTTGCGGTAGATGATTATAGTTTGGGTCATCTCAGCGTAGCCTTTAAAATAATGATCGCCGCAAGTTTAATATTAAAATACAATATTTATCTTTAAAACGGAAACTTATATGTAGGAGGCTGTCCAGTAGTCGTGTTGTAATTTAGGGATTTCGGGTGGGTTCTATTAATAAATCCATTCAGAATGTCAATAGGACATCTATGATGTAACTTTGCTACTAATTGAGGGAATGAAACATATTGGATGAAATACGATAATAAGTAACTAGTTCAGACTCAATAATGCCGCGATGCATCTAATACCCCTCCAAAACAAACAAGGATTGACCAGTGCCTAAGCACCAATCAATCCTCGTTAGAGATGGATACTACGCGCTTTGCGTATGTTACCCACTTCAAAAGAATATCCTAAGCTTCCTCTTCTTCAACACTGGCTTCGTAGTTAATATCGTTTTCAGCGATACCTGTTAGAAGTTCGTCGGTTTCTTTTTCTTCAGCTAATGTTTGACCTAAAAGTTCAGATATTTCATCTAATCCTAAGGTTTTAGCTAATTGGGTTAAGCCGCCGTAAGAAGCAATTTCATAGTGCTCTACTTTTTGAGCTGCTAAGATCAAACCTACATCGCGGGTAGCTGTTCCTTTTTCAGTTTCTTCAATAATACTTTTACTTTCTTCTACAAGACCAGCCATAGCATCGCATTTCTTCGCTTGTGGTTTTTCTTCCAAAAGTTCAAATACTTGTTCTAGTCTGGTAATTTGTTCTAGTGTTTGTTCAAGATGAGTTTCAAATGCGCCTTGAAGTTCAGTCGAAGTAGCTGCCTTTTGTAATTTAGGTAGCGTCTTCGCCATGTGTTTTTCTGCCCAATAAATGTCCTTGATAGAATCTACAAACAATTCCATTAATGGTGCTTGTATATCTTCTGTAGAAGGAGCTGATTTCTTAGCTGCTTTCTTTGTGGTTGTTTTTGCCATGATTGTTATAGTTGGTTTAATAATTATAACATTTAAAAAACCGTGCCGCCATGGCCAAAATTCAAATAGAAATAAAAAATTATAACAAGTTTTTATACCCCGCAATAATTAGAACATATTGGATGCCGAACTCAAAAGTGGACTTTTTCTTAGAGAGAGAACACTGCATCTTACGAGCCATTCTATATTAGATTTTAAATACCATTTTAGGGATAGATTTTTTTCACCTTGCAGGTGATATAGCGCTTAACCGATTTGAATTTTTTAGGTATCGGACAAATAAGTAAATTATTGAGAGTGTCAAAAAGTGAAAAAGGTGATAAGACTTATTTGAGTCTTATCATCCAGTGAGATTTCTGCTAGGGAGGGATGGCGGGTCATCAATATTATAAAAATAGAAAGCAGCATTAAATAGATTGTATTATACTCAAAAATTTCTCTTAAGCTAGTACCATAGCCTGATAAATGACACAGAAATAGGAACGATAAATAAAATAAAGCGAATTCGATAACATACCAACGCCCAGTAACATCATTACGTTACCAACATATAGTGGATTGCGGCAATGGTTAAAATTCACGCTGTAACAAAATCTTCCGCATAAACTTCTTTATTCTTTCCGCCTCTTACAATATACTTTAAGCCAATGGTTAGCTCTTATTATCTGCCCAAAACAAGCAATACACAACCCGATAATGAGTGGAGGTAGATAATAATTTTCCCAAATAATTCAGCAGAAAAAAGCGGTGGTGAGGTATAATATAGGGTTAAGCAAAAATGGGAAAGAAGATTTCTATATTTTAAGAAGAAGTAACCAATTGTTATCATATTATTTAAAAGCGATAATGCTGCGAAATTGTACCAATTAAAAAAGACTTCTCCGTGTAGATATCCGGTAGAAATAAGCATATATCCAAATCTTCAGTAAGCTTATACGGTATCAAACAATTTCAAGAGCTTCACGCTTCTGTGCTAACTCCACTTCACTATAGTGATTACGTTTTTAAAATCATAGGAGTATTAATGACCAGCCATTTCGGCACTCATTTTATGCACGATTGAAACGTTTTATAAAACGATTATTCATATTAACTTGCCATCTTCTCCTCTCATAATAAAATTATAAGCATAGACTGATAGGCGTGGGTTAGGTATTTAAGCTATGAAGTTAGAAACGGGTTTATTGATTTTCGCATTTTTATTTTGTTCTGCCTTTTCTTTTGCTCAAAAAAATATAAAACTACAACAACTCTCTATTGAAGATGGCCTATCTCAAAACACCATTAACACTATATTTCAAGATAGCAGTGGGTTTATGTGGTTTGGTACACAAAATGGTTTAAATCAATACGATGGAACCACAGTTACTACATTCAAAAATGACGTAGCTGACTCTACTAGCATTTCAAGTAATGATGTTTATGCGGTATATGAAGATCGGAATAAAAATATTTGGTTTGGCACACGCGCTGGTCTATCTCGCCTAAATAAAAAAACGAACACATTTTCAAACTTTGATATAAGTGCAGAAAGCCCATATAGCTTAAGGCCAGCATGGTGTATTATTGGCTCAACCAAAGATGATAATTTATGGATTGGTGCTTCAGGTGGGCTATTCTCTTTTAATACCAAAACAAAAAAATTCAATCATTATAAAATTCACGACAGCAGTCAAAACGCAAATTCCATTCGCGCCATTTGTGAAGATAAAAAAGGTATCATTTGGGTAGGTACTTCCATTGGTCAACTGCTACAATTTGATAAATCCAATAAACGGTTTCATAGCGTTAATTTAAAATCTGAAAAGACATTTGGCAATTATGGCATTACCTGTATGTTTGAAGATACCGAAGGTCATATATGGCTTGGTAGAGAAGATGGCGTGATTATGCAATATGATTCTCTTCACCAATCATTCATTTATTATAACACTATAAAAGATAAATTCCCCATTAGAACTTTACTTGAGGATAAAGAAGGTTCATTATGGATTGGCACTGACAAGGGCGGCGTATTTTTAATGGATAAAATATCTGGAAAAGTCGAATCATTAAGTGATAAATCGGCAAAGGGAACAGATGTCGTGTTGTCACTTTATAATGATGCGAAAGGAGATATGTGGTTAGGTACATATCATGCAGGTGCCTTTTTGTTCGACAAGATGGACACTACCTTCAATTATTTCTATCCATATAAAGAAATAAAAAATCAAGACGACAATAATTCTATTCTTGCCATTTATCAAGACGAGAATAGTCTTTGGATTGGAACAGATGGTGGTGGCTTGGTAAAGAAAAATAAACTGGGCTTGCAGTTCTATAAAAAGAAAGAAAATAAAAATAGTATTGCTGGTAATACCATTATGTGTATAACACCTGGAAGTAATGAAAACCTATACATGGGTACTTACGCCAATGGTTTGTCGGAATTTGATAAACGATCAGGTCAATTCACTCATTATAATCAAGAAAACAAAACCCTAAATGACAACAGTGTCTGGACCATCTATGCAGATGGTAATATGATCTGGATAGGAACCAACAAAGGCGGGCTCAATCTCTTTGACACCAAAAAGAAAACCTTTACGTACTTTACCAACAACATTAAAGATGAAAAAAGCATCAGCTCCAACACAATTCGGTGCATTTTAAAAGACAGCAGAAACAGGCTGTGGATAGGAACTGTATCAGGATTGAATATTTTCAATAAAGCGGATAGCACCTTCACGTCTCTTCATCATCGTGAGAATAAAAACAGCATCAGCAACAACAACATATTATGTATCTATGAAGACGTCAAGAAAAATATTTGGATGGGTACTCATGGCGGCGGACTAAACAAATTCGACTATCGCACCAACACCTTCACATCTTACCAAGAGAATGATGGTTTAGCGGGAAACATTATCTATGGCATTCTTGAAGATGGTACAGGCAATCTGTGGATGAGCACAAATAAAGGAATTTCAAGGTTCGATCCTGAAAAAAAAGAATTTAAAAATTTCGATACAAACAGTAGTTTGCCAAATTCACTTTATAACGTGGGCGCTTACTTTAAAAACAAACAAGGTGAAATGTTCTTTGGAAGTGTTGAAGGTTTATGTTCGTTTTACCCGCATCACATACGACAAAATAATTATGTCCCTCCTATTGTCATAACAGAATTTTATCTGTTCAATAAACCTGTCGCTGCCGCCTCTGATGGCTTACTTCAAAAACCCCTAGCTGAAACAAGTGAAATAACATTGGATCATACCCAATCTATTTTTGGTTTTAAGTTTGCCGCATTGAATTATTCTCACGCTTACAAGAAAAAGTACGCGTACAAACTTGAGCCTTTCGATACAGATTGGAATTATGTAGAGAACACTGCCAATGCAACTTATATGAATCTAGATCCTGGCAATTATGTGTTCAAAGTAAAGGGCTCGAATAATGATGGCGTTTGGAATGAAAATTACGCCTCTGTTAAACTTATTATCACACCACCGTTCTGGAAAACAATATGGTTTATCATCATGGTATCTACGCTTGCGGCATTTTCGATTTATAGCCTTTACCAAATGAATATTAAAACCATTAAAAAACAAAAAGAAATACTTGCCCATCTTGTTAGTAAGCGAAGTGCAGAAATTGAAGTACAAAGTAAAGTTCTTTTCGAGGCTGAAAGAAAAAATGCACAACTCATCCATCAAAAACTAAACGATGAATTAGCCGCTAAAAGCAAAGAGTTGACTAATTATACCCTCCTCATTATCCAAAAAAATAAACTTCTAGACGAGTTAAAAAAGAAACTCAAGGACGCAATAAGACAACCCAGTACGAGTAATCTCAGAGACTTTAAAAATCTTATAAAACTGATTAATTACAACTTCAGTCCTGAAAAAGAATGGCTTGAATTCAATAGTAATTTCAACCGGGTCCATGAAGATTTTGTGCCATCCCTTAAATCTAAATTTACAGAATTAACCAATAACGATATGCGTCTTTGTGCCTTATACCGTATTGGTATTCCGACCAAAGATATTGCAGAAGCTATGGGAATCTCACAAACTAGTGTAAAGATGGCGCGCTACAGACTTCGTAAAAAACTTGGACTTAAGCCTGAAGATGATATTAATGATTTCTTAAAAACATTTAGCTGATCTATGTCTGTTAGATACCGTGGTTTTATAAGTTTAAGCACAAAAATTCCTGTAGCCCTTCTAATCCTATCTATTGCAAATGAACCGAATAATACAACTTATTGTAGCCTGCCTATTTATATCAGTAGGTTTTTATGTAGCCCTACATATTTCTCTTAACGCCTCAAAATTTAAATATTGGTTACATCAAAACCTAAACCTTAGCACTTATGAAAAACGTAAAGCATTACAGATCAGTACTCATATTTTTGTTAATGATGGGTGTATTTCAATTACAAGCCCAGAAAAAGATAGTCGGTTATATCCCCACTGGATATTCTACTTCATCAGTAGATTTCTCAAAGATCACCCACCTTAATATCGCATTTGAAAATCCGGATGATGCCGGCAATTTGAGTTATAGCGGTGGCAATGATGCCTTTGTTACAGAAGCCCATGCTAAGAACGTAAAAGTACTGATATCCATTTGCGGCGGTGGGGCGTCTAATGATGTCACCACACAAAATCGCTACTTCAATCTTCTTAATGCTAGCAACAGAGGCGCTTTTATTTCCAAGATTGTTGCTTACCTAAATTCTCATAATCTTGATGGTATTGATCTTGATCTTGAAGGCCCTGCTATCAACGGCGACTATTCTGCTTTTGTTATTGCCCTTAAGAGCGCACTTCCTGCTGGCAAACTTTTAACAGCCGCATTATCTCATGACAATGGCGGAAACGCGGTATCCAATGCTGCCATCCAAACCCTTGATTTTTTAAATATCATGGCTTATGATATGGGCTGGGGACAAGCCGTTCATCATTCGACTTACGCATATGCTACAACTTGCATGAATTGGTGGGTTCAAAATAAAGGTTTAGCTGCAAGTAAAGCCATACTTGGTGTTCCGTTTTATGGTTATGTAAATACAACAGGCAACGGTGGAATAACTTTTAGTTCAATTGTAAACACCTATGGTGCAGCGGCTGCACAACAAGATACATGGACATCAGGTGGAAGCACTGTTTACTATAATGGCATTCCAACCATCAGACAAAAATCACAATTGGTAGTAGACCAAAATTACGGTGGTATCATGATTTGGCAACTGGCACAAGATGCAACTGGTATAAATTCTCTATTAACTAACATCAAACAAGTTCTTGGTACCACAACCTGTACACTACCCACGCAACCTGGAACAATCTCAGGAAACACATCAGTTGCATCAGGAAGCAGTCAAACTTATTCTATTGGCGCAGTGAGTGGTGCAACTTCTTATACGTGGTCACTGCCATCATCATGGTCTGGTTCTTCATCATCAACTTCTATTACAACAACAGCAGGAAGTACAGGTGGAACAATTTCTGTAAGCGCAAATAATACCTGTGGTTCAAGTACAACAAGAACCTTATCCGTGACGATTGTTGGCACACCTTCATCTAACCTCGCTATAAATAAAACGGTTACTACATCTTCGGTCGAACCTGGTACAACGTTCACTGGATCAAACGCAGTAGACGGAAGTATAGCAACACGATGGTCCTCCAGCTATGTCGATCCATCCTGGATGTATGTAGATCTTGGTGCCAACTATAATGTTAATCGAGTAAAGATTACATGGGAAGGTGCATTTGGAACTGCCTATCTTATACAAGTATCTACCGATGCTATAACCTGGTCAACCATAAAAAATGTAACAGGCAATGCAACACCTGTTAACGATTGGACGGGATTGGCAGGCACAGCACGTTATGTAAGGATGTATGGAACTGCACGTAATTCACAATGGGGATATTCAATTTTTGAATTCGAAGTTTATGGAACACCTATAACTGGAAATAATTTTACCACCCGAATCGAAGCTGAAAACTTTTTAAATATGTTCGGCATTGCAACAGAAGCATGCAGTGAGGGCGGTCTAAATATAGGATACTTCGATACTTCAGATTGGTTAACCTATAATGTTACTATTCCTACAGCAGGCACTTACAAAGTCTCTTATCGCATAGCGACCACAGCAACAGGTAGAACTTTAAGATTAGAAAATGCAGTGCCAGCTTTGCTAGGCGAAGTAAGCCTTCCTAACACAGGTGGGTGGCAGGCTTGGACTACAGTTTCACATAATGTTTCACTTCCCGCAGGCACATACAGTTTAGGTATAACCACATACACAGGTGGTTTGAACTTGAATTGGTTTGACATTACAAACAACCTTGGCGCGAGAATAGCGTCTATCGAAACACATCATCATATTAGTGTTTATCCTAACCCTGTAGAATCTCAATTAAATATAAGTGAATGGATTGATTTTGAAGGCGGCGAAGCACGGGTACTTGATGGTACTGGAAGAGCGCACATAATTACAAAGATTGAAACCGGCTCCATAGACGTCTCAACACTTTCTCCCGGTGTTTATATCTTAAGATTGAGAAAAAATCAAAATGCGTTTAACACGAAATTTTTGAAAAAGTAACGTAGGAATTGTTCGTAATAGTTAAGGCGCTGATTTGGTCAGCGCTTTTTTCACTTCATCATATTGGTTAACTCTGCTACATAATAAATGGTATATGGTAATTGCTTGGAAAAGTAAACAGACGCCGCTATTATAAAAATGTTCAGTAAATGAATTGAGGTATATGAAACAGTTTGGCTCAGATAACAATTAGTTTATCCTTTCGTATCACTTGCTTTAGTAGGATGTAAATGGACACATTCATTTCCATGGCATTACTTTTTTAGTAAGCCTATAGAAGTGTCTTGATGGCTTTGACACTTTTCCATAACGGATACGCGAGAAAGCGCTACAAGATTGAATATATGCAGAGTGAAAAATCAACACTGGACAATAACCTCCATTGGTACAAGGATGCTGTGATTTACGAATTGCACATAAAAGCATTTAGAGATGGCAATGGGGATGGTATTGGGGATTTTAAAGGACTTCTGGAAAAACTTGATTATCTACAAAATCTAGGCGTTACAGCAATTTGGCTTTTACCGTTCTACCCATCGCCACAAAAAGATGACGGTTACGATATAGCAGATTACTATACTGTCAATCCCGCTTATGGAGATATTCAACAATTCAAGAATTTTCTTCAAGAAGCGCATAAGCGAAATCTAAAAGTTATTATAGAGTTAGTTATAAATCATACCTCTGACCAACATCCTTGGTTTCAACGATCTCGCCTAGCGCCGCTAGGATCTGATGAAAAAAACTTTTATGTGTGGACTGATAATCCCAATCAATATAAAGATGTACGAATTATCTTTCAAGATTTCGAAGTTTCGAATTGGACATGGGACCCAATAGCGAATCAATATTACTGGCATCGATTCTTTAGTCATCAACCGGATTTAAATTATGATCATCCGCAGGTGCAAGAGGAAGTATTAAAAATTCTTGACTATTGGTGTCAGATGGGCGTGGATGGGTTTAGGCTTGATGCCGTACCCTATCTCTTCGAACGTGAAGGAACAAATGGTGAGAATCTTCCTGAAACTCATGCTTTTCTTAAAAAACTTAGAAGCTATGTAGATCAACATTTTCCAGGAACATTACTATTAGCGGAAGCCAACATGTGGCCTGAAGATTCAGCTTCCTATTTTGGAAATGGAGATGAGTGCCAAATGAATTACCATTTTCCTGTAATGCCACGCATGTTCATGGCCTTACAGATGGAAGATAGATATCCTATTACAGATATTTTTGATCAGACACCTGCTATACCAGACAATTGTCAATGGGCAATCTTCTTGCGTAATCATGATGAGCTCACACTTGAAATGGTAACGGATGAAGAACGTGATTACATGTACAAAGTATATGTAAAAGATCCGAAAGCTAGAATAAACTTGGGTATACGAAATCGCTTAGCTCCACTTATGGGGAACAATCGTAAAAAGATTGAGCTATTAAACTATCTCTTGTTCTCGTTACCCGGTACGCCAGTTCTTTACTATGGTGACGAGATAGGTATGGGTGATAATTTTCATCTAGGAGATAGAAATGGCGTTCGTACCCCTATGCAATGGAGCGCTGATAGGAACGCAGGTTTCTCAGAATGTAATCCACATAAATTATATCTTCCCATTATTCTTGATCCAGAATACCACTATGAATCAATTAATGTAGACATACAAAATCAAAATACTTCTTCCCTGTTATGGTGGATGAAGAGACTTATTAACAAAAGAAAACAATATAAAGCTTTTGGACGGGGTGATATGAAATTCATTCCCTCAGAGAACTCAAAAATATTAGCATTCACCCGTACGTATGAAGAGCAAACCATGCTGGTGCTTGTAAACTTATCACGTTATACACAACCCGCTGAACTTAACCTTGAAGACTACAAAGGATTCCAACCTATCGAGGTATTTAGCAGAAATAAATTTCCAAGTATAAAGGAAGGTGCACCTTACTTTTTTACACTTGGTGCCTATAACTGTGAGTGGTTTATTTTAGAAAAAACTAATCCACTTCTTGAAAATAAAAAGTCATTACCGCTTATGAACTTGATAAAATGGGATGATCTAATAAGCAGAGAAACACTTGATGAAATTGAAACGCGGGTACTTCCAAATTACATGATGAAGTTACGGTGGTTCGGTGGTAAGGCAAGAACGATAGAAAATATAAAAATTATAAACCATGCTATTGTTCCCCTTACCGAAAGCACGTGTTATATTCTTCTCATTGAAGTAAGCTATGAAAGCGACTTGTCAGAAATATATCAACTACCTGTTGCATTTGGTGTCGATACGTTTGCTTTAAACCTTCAGGAGAATTGTCCGAAAGCTATTTTAGCTCGACTAAATGTAAGCGGTGTTGAAGGTGTTTTATTTGATGCTATTTATGGACTTGAGTTACAACAAACCATATTCACAAATATGTCGAAAGGCAGCTCCATTCCATTAGTAGATAGTGAGCTGCAGTTTAGCGGGAATGAATTGCTGAAGAAGTATACCGAAACGCATGAAAAAGTAAAACCGAAGGTTTTATCTGGTGAGCAGAGCAACACATCAATTACATACGACAACCGCTTCTTTTTAAAACTATTCAGGAAGGTAGAACGCTCAATCAATCCGGATGTAGAGATCTCACACTTTCTAAGTGAACGGCCAAAGTTTAAAAACATACCTGGATTTGTTGGTACCATTGAATGGAAATACCAAAATGATAGTATGGTCTTGGGCATGATGCAAGAGTTGGTAGAAGCCAGCGGCGATGCATGGGCTTTAATGCTTGATAAGCTTGATGATTTCAATGCAAGAATCCTAGCATTACCACAATTAGGCCAATCACCAATTGAATTAAGAGGTACCATTATAGATCCTGTTCGTTTTGAAGACATTCCTGAAGGAATGAAAGAACTATTAGATATACAAGCTGCCGAACAAGCTCGCATACTTGGTATTCGAACAGGTGAAATGCATTTAGCGCTTGCTTCTGGTGTTGATGACCCCGCATTCAAACCAGAAGACTATTCACTGCACTATCAGCGATCATTGTTCGCAGGGCTACAAACGCTGGTGCGCAAAACGTTCCATAATCAAAGTAAGAATCTAAAAAATCTATCTGACTCTGTCAAAATAGAAGCAGAAGAAATTCTGAACATGAAGGAGGAAATATTACAGACATTAAAAAGAATTTATAAAAAGAAAATTGATGTCGTAAAGATTCGCATACATGGTGACTATCATTTAGGTCAAGTGTTATTTACAGGAAAAGATTTCATCATCACGGACTTTGAAGGAGAGCCAGCAAGAAGTTATAGCGAACGTAGATTAAAACGCTCACCCCTTCGCGATGTAGCCGGTATGATTCGTTCATTCCACTACGCAGCCTATGGCGGTCTATTCTTAAATGAACAAATCAGAAAAGAAGATATTGCCAAGCTAACGCCATATGCTGAACAATGGTATCACTACATGAGTGGATTCTTTATGAGAGCTTATCTCGAAACCGTTCAAGGAAGTGCATTCATACCAAAAGATGCAGAAGATCTAGACGTATTAATGACAACCTTCCTTTTAGAAAAAGCTATTTATGAAGTGAACTACGAATTAAACAACAGACCCGATTGGTTGATCATTCCGCTTCGGGGTATTAAGGCTGTCATGGAAAAAGCAAAAGAAATGAAAGGCGCCCTTACGCATGATTAAATGAACTGTGTTAGTACTGCGTGAAGTGATTACCGGCACAGTGATGATTAAAATAATTAATAATTAAACCTTAAAACATAACATCATGCTTAAACAACTTTCCTTTGTAGTTCTTTCAATAATATTTTTAAACACCTCTAGCTTTGCACAATCCAGAGATGTAGAGAAAGGAGCTAATAAAATAATTAAAAACATTGTGGGAACTTGGAAAATCTCCCAGGTAACAAACGTTCAAAACAAAAAGAAAATGGACGTTACTAAGATGGATAAATCTAACGGCCTGGTGACACTTCAGTTGAAACGCGACGGGAGATACAGAACCACAGATGATCAAAACGCAATTGATTCAGGTTCCTACCGCATCAATGAAAGTCAAGGTAAAATGTATTTAGAAAGTGATCTAAATCGCGGCAATCCAAAAGAATGGAACCTAAAACTCGAAAAAGATTTACTAACTCTTATAGCTGATAGCAGCAAAAATACACAGCATACAATGTATGTGTATAAGCGTGAGGTAGTGACTTCAGGAAAGTAGCCTTATTTGGTTATAATTGTTGTCTAGAGAGTGTGAGAAAACTTCTGGCCGCTAGCTTTGAGCTGCTAGCTCGATCTTTTAAAGTTTTATTTAGATGACTCACATGTCGGGCTTATGTTGGGCATCTGTATTTCTAGACCCAGTGGTATAATAAATAAATAAATAAGTAGCTGAAGATGACTATCATCATTTGAAAGCGCATTCCCGCAAGGGAAATAGCTTTTAAAAATTGGTAAAATTCCTGTAGCTCGTACAAATTATATTATGCTTAGAAACTATATGCCTAATTATAAACAGGTTACAAATTTTTAAGTACTATTTATTTTAGTTTTTTAAAAATTATTATACTACTTATTTTAGTTTTAGTATTTTTACTCCGGACTAAATAATAAGACATGAGAATGGTGAAAACAGCAAACGGATTTAAAAAAATTGAGGATTGGAGCCTTGACCTGGTACCTATTCAGCTTCGAACGATCTTACAAGAGCATCGTGCGACTTTGATTGATAAACTTATTGGTGGTGGCCTAGACACATACATTGATTATAAATTCAAAACAAGAATTTCAATTAGAAAAATTGAGGAGCTAAAATTAAGTCTTGAGAATTTAAGAAACTCTGGCATCGATATTAATAAATATGCTATCGTGTTTGATATGGTGCTCAACAATGAATTCACAAGTTTAGATAATTCATTATTTTATGGTGAGATAGATTCAAATATTAGATCCCATATATTCGAACCCCACTTTTTTCCACAAGGAAAACAGATCTTTTCATAATAACATAAGAATAGGAGATATTTATGCATTTTATCTGTTACGCGTATTGAAACACTGTCAATAACACAAGTCCATAAATCATAAGTACCATACAATTAAAGCGTGGCTGTTAATTTTTTAAAGCCATTGACTAACCATGGATTTCATTATTATTTTGCATAATGCAATTGGAAGATTTTAAAATATCGTTATCTGCTTCGTCTCCACCCGCAGAACTTTCAAAGCCTTTGCAAGCACTCTGGTATGCGGGCAATGAAAATTGGATCGCCGCCCATAACATAGCACAAAATCTCCACTCTGAAATCGGATCATGGATTCACGGCTATCTTCATCGAAAAGAAGGTGACATAGAAAATGCATCGTATTGGTACTGCCAAGCCGGCATGCCTATAGCAAAAAATTCGTTTCAAGAGGAATGGGAGCAGATCGTAAAGGCAGTGTTAACGGTAGGCTAATTATAATTAGTTTATGTAGACTAGCAATTATTAGGGTTTGCGTGGAATTGATTAAAAGTGATGCTACAATAATATGCTACGTGCGCACTAAGCAAGCTGATTATAATTTGTAAAATTGCAGTTGGTGCTTTAAGAGAGATTGCTGTTCCCACCTGTTCAGCAAGCCGAACAGACATTAGAAATAGCCGTGCCACCACGGTGGTGGCTCGATGTCTAACGCGTGATCAACAGCGGTAAAATAAAACTCACCCAATGCCATAATACTGAAACAATAAACGCGTGTCTTGAAGAATACCACCTACCACCTCCTAAAATTTATATAGACAAATCGATTTACTCTAATCTAATAGGAGACATTTACCACAAGTGAAAAATAAAGTAGTTTAACACCTAGAAAATTTGTACAGCATAGGGGACTGATAATATCTGTTTTGGAGGGCGACAATGTGAAATATTTCAAAGCTTTCATAACATAATATCAATCACGGTAATAATCACAAACAGACGTTGAAAAATTAAAGATTAAAACACATGTAAGAGGTCACGGGCAGCGATGAAGGTATGGGATATACCCGAGACCATTACAATCGTATATTTTTTGATAAGAGGAAGGTTGCAAGGCACACGTTAATAGCGTGCGCCCTATCATCATGGGTTTGTACATTGCAAGAAAACTACTTAATTTATGGATGGTCTATACATTTATCAGCAACAAATTGAAGGTTCGTTTTTCACGATAATCAAAACAGACATTGTATGTTTATGACATTCATTATTAAAAAGACATTTATTAAACTAGCATTATGAACTTGATGCCAATGTGGCTGGTAGCTGGGCTATGGGGGCTTCTTTCAGGGTCTGCTTTACTCATCGGTGCCTTGATAGGCTATTACATAAAAGTGCCACAAAAAACCATAGCCCTTATCATGGGTTTTGGCGCAGGTGTTCTAATCTCTGCGCTCTCGTTCGAATTAATGGATGAAGCGTTTGACAAAAGTGGATTCTTGCCCACCTCCATAGGGTTTATTACTGGTGGCGTTATATACACACTAGCAAACTACACATTATCTAAAAAAGGCGCGAAGCACAGAAAACGATCGGAACAACAGCCTTCAGAAAAAGAAGAGAGCGGCATTGCGCTAGCGGTAGGCGCCCTGCTAGATGGCATACCAGAAGCTATAGCGATTGGCCTTAGTATGATTGAAGGTGGCATAGTAAGCATTGCTACAGTTGCGGCCATTTTTTTGTCTAACATACCAGAAGGTTTGTCAAGTTCTGCAGGAATGAAAAAATCAGGCAGATCAAAAACATTTATTTTTGGAACTTGGGTGATCATTGCAACGGTAACGGCTATAGGTGCTATAGCGGGTTATAGCATTTTTAGTAACTTATCAGACAGTGTAATTTCATTTACGCTGGCTATTGCGGCAGGCGCCATACTAACAATGCTTGCCGACACTATGATTCCTGAAGCTTTTGATAAAGGTCATAACTGGGTGGGGATTATTACTGTTATAGGCTTTTTAACTGCTTTTATTCTTACTAAACTTGGTTAATATTATTTAAACATGTCAGCATCTAAACTACCTATTTACAGTGCACTTGCGGCTAACTTGTTAATAGCTATTACAAAGTTTATTGCTGCCTCGTTTACTGGAAGTTCGGCTATGATCTCGGAAGGGATACACTCTTTAGTCGATACAGCAAATGAAATTTTATTGCTTGTTGGTATCAAACTGAGTCAAAAGCCGGCTGATAATGAAAGACCTTTCGGTTATGGAAAGGAACTTTACTTCTGGGCATTTATTGTTTCTATTTTAATATTTGGTGTAGGTGGCGGAATTTCATTCTATGAAGGAATAACTCATTTGCAGCATCCTACCATTATAAGAGATCCATATTGGAATTATATCGTCTTAACATTTGCGATCATATTTGATGGGATGTCTTTCATAATTGCCATAAAAGAATTTAATAGACAACGTGGCACTATGCCTTTTTGGGAGGCTGTAAATAAAAGTAAAGACCCTTCCACCTTTGTGGTGCTTTTTGAAGACGCTGCCGATGTGTTGGGTTTAATTGTTGCTTTCCTAGGTGTATTTCTAGGCCACCATTTTGGTAATCCATATTTCGATGGTGTTGCTTCGATTATCATTGGATTGATATTAACTGGCATTTCAGTTGTGCTGGCAAGAGAAAGTCGCAGCCTTTTAATGGGTGAAGGTCTTAGTGAGGCTATGCTCAATAAAATTACTGCGCTATCAACTTCACGGTCGGCAGTGGTGAAAGTTCATAAGCCATTATCAATGTATCTCGGGCCGGAAGAAGTTTTTCTGGTTTTACCTATATCATTTAACCCCCATATCAATCTGAATGAATTACAAGATACAACGAAAAAAATTAAGGGAGATATTCAACAAGAATTTCCAATCATCAAGCAACTTTACATCGAACCTCAAGACCTAGTTTCTTAAAAACACTGATTAGACATTTTTGTATCATCTTCAGATCATCTTATCCTTTTTATTATTTGAGCGAACAATCAATTTGAATCAACAAATTCATTAAAAGCAGATCCCTACATTGTTTCGAAAGTCGCCTTTAGTCACTTTTAATTTCATACGTACACTGCTTGCACCATGGTTGTTAAATACCAAAATGGCTGCTGTATATGAGGAAGAAATAAAAGAATGATAACTGTTATGGAATTGCGGGAGGTCTCTGCCCTAATTTTACATAAGCTGACCATTTTCTCAAAATATTTACGATGTCATCCAGCTTAATCGGTTTACTGAGATAGTCATCCATTCCAGCCTGCATACATAGCTCGCGATCACCTTGCATGGCATTGGCCGTGAAAGCAATAATGATAGGCTGTTCGGTATCTCGAAGTCTAATCTGCCTTGTTGTTTCCCAGCCATCCATTTCCGGCATCTGTACATCCATTAGTATGAGATCAAAAGATTTGATGTCAAGCATTCGTAATGCCTCTAACCCATTATTAACCAGTACAGGTTTATAGCCTAGTTTTGTTAAAATACGTTCTGCAAGTTTTTGATTTACCGGATTATCTTCTGCAATCAGAATATCAAATGGATACGCTTCTTGAAAATCATCTTTCAACTTTCGCTTATCTACATTCTCTTCAACAGCCGCGGGCTTATTATCGTTGCCTAATAGAGCAAGGATGTGCCTAAATAAGGCCTCTTGCTTAATTGGCTTTGGTAATATAGAAGAAAACAATAGTGAATTTGGTTCAGCGATATCTTGAATAGATGAATTCAACAGAATAATGGGTGTACTTGGGTGTAACTTTCGAATTGATGATGCCAATTGTATGCCATCCATGCCAGGCATCTGTAAGTCTGTAATGATCAAATCAAATGTAGAGCGTGCCAATATAACAAGTGCATCATCGCCTTTTGAAACAATTACCACATTGAACTTTAACCTTGTCAATTGCTTATTTAGAACATTACGAAGGGTAGCATTATCTTCTATTACCAAAAGCTTCTTACCTGCAAGGTCTGTAGTATCCGGGTCGAATTGTTGGGCAGGCTCCTTACTAATAGATGTTGCAATGGTATATGAAAAAGTAGTACCCACACCTACTTGACTATCAACTGAAATCTCTCCGCCCATAAGCGCAACAAGCCTTTCACTTATTATAAGTCCTAAACCAGTGCCACCATACTTGCGGGTTGTCGAAGAGTCTACTTGCGTAAAGGATCTAAATAGCCGATCTAGTTTATCGGCTGGAATACCTATACCTGTATCGCGGACCTTAAAACAAAGTTGTAGTCGGTTAGCATTTGTTGAGACTATCTGTACACTTATAAATATTTCACCTTTACTAGTAAATTTAATAGCGTTGCCCACCAGATTTAAAAGTACTTGCCGAAGACGTAAGCTATCACCAACAATCTGTAAAGGCACATTTTCGGATATTTCATAAATTAAATCAATACCAATCTCACCTACCTTTCTAACGAAAAGATCAATTACTTCTTCTATGCAATCTCGCAGATTAAAATCGCTATTCTCAATCTCCATTTTACCGGATTCGATTTTAGAATAATCTAAAATATCATTAATCACCACAAGTAAGCTATCACCTGAACTATGAATAATTCGTGCATACTCATGCTGCTCTTTAGTTAAAGATGTTTCCTCTAATAAAGACGCCATGCCAATAACACCATTCATAGGCGTACGTATTTCATGACTCATGGTGGCAAGGAATATACTCTTAGCACGATTGGCTGCCTCTGCCTCAACACGGGCCGCACGTTCTTGTTGTATAGAAATAGCCAATTGTTTCGTTTGCTCATCAACTAAGCGCTGAAGTTCTCTTCGTTTTCTTTCAGTGGTAGCAACACGTGCTCTGACGTAAGCAACGAAACACACGATAGCTAATATTATAGATAGTGATATAAACCACCAGGTGAACCAAAAAGGTGGTGTAATTTTAATTTTAAGAGAAACCATGTTATTGGATTTGTTTCCCTGCTCATCTAATGTCTTTACCTTAAGCACATAATTGCCAGGATACAAGTTTGTATAGGTGGCCATGTTCTTCGTACCGGTATTCCATTTATTATCAAATCCCTCAAGCATGTATGCATAATGCTTTTGCCTTGCAGGTGAATAATCTAATGCGGCGAATTCAAAAGAAATTACAGGATTTTCATAAGGCAATATTATCTCTTTAGTTTCTGATATATGTTGCCTGAGTGGCGATGGGTCATTTTCACTTCGCGCTATACGCACTTCTTCATTAAGTATTTGAAAGTTAGTAAGCACCACAGGCACTTCTACTGATTTATCCTTGATGCTATCAGGGTGAAATTCATTAAAACCATTATTGCCGCCAAAGTACATTTTACCGCTACGGCTTTTAAAGCACGCTGGCTTGAATATGTTGGATTGTAATCCATCAGCAACTGTAAAATTTTTTATGACATTTGTTGCAGGGTTAAACTTGGATAATCCATTGTTTGAACTGATCCATAAATTTCCATGATCATCTTCCAAAATACCAACAATCACCTCACTAGGCAGGCCGTTTTCTATATGGTAACTTTTGAATTTGTTTACCTTTTTATCATAACGATTTAACCCTTCATCTGTACCGATCCACAAGTAACCTGCCTTATCTTGATATAAACAATGAATAATATTATTACTGAGACTGCTCGCATTATTAGCACGTATAAATAGTTTAAATGTATTTGATTTTCTATCAAATAGATGCAAACCACCGCCGCTCGTTCCGATCCAAACATCTTGATCGCGATCTTCGTATAACACATTGATAAGATGGTTATTTTCAAAATGTAAAAGATCTACCTTTTTAAAATCATCTGTTTCGGACTGATAAATCATTACACCCCCTCCGAACATTCCAAGCCATACATTTTTATGACTATCCTCCAATATCGACCACACATGATTACTACCCAAACTTCTTACATCTTTACTATCATGTATATAATGTCGGTATTTATTTTTCTCTTTATTGTAAAGAACTATCCCGTCATCCCATGTACCAATCCATAAATTTCCTTGGCTGTCTTCAATAACGTTTAATATAACTTTTCCCCAGGTGAGTCCCTTGTTATATCGATCAACTCTAAAGTGTGAAAATGTTCCTTTCGCGGCATCAAATATATTCAGACCTCCACTGTCTGTTCCGATGAATATGTTGTTTTTCGAATCTTCAAAAATGCATAAAACGTTATTATGACTAAGACTGTTAGGAGATGAGTTGTTCTTGTATTGGACAAACTTATTCGCGTTTTTGTTAATAAGATTGATGCCCGCATTGAAAGAACCAAGCCACATGTTGTCTTGGCGGTCTTTATAAATAGACCATATCGCATTACCATTTAAGCTTGTTTTATCTATTGGATCTGGTTCGTAATTGTAAAAAGTTTTTGATTGTATATTAAATACGCTTAGTACAGCCGCTCCTATCCAAAGGTTATGCTCATTATCTTCGTTAAGGGTTAAAATATTATTTGTGCCTGGAATATTTTCTAAATCGTTTCTGAAGTTTATAAATGTACCATTAGGTCTATCGAATAAGTATAATCCTCCACCACGACTACCAATCCATAAGTGATTATTCTTATCCTCGTAAATAGTACTTACATATTGATCTCCTTCTGATTGTCCTAAATAAAACCGTGTGAATGTTTTTGTTGTTCTATCAAACAAGTTTAGGGTATTTTCTTCTGCACCTACCCAAATATTGTGCTGACGATCTTCATAAACGCACCTGATTACATTACTACTCAAGCTTTTCAGATTATTGTCGTCGTGCCTAAAGTGAATAAATGTATTAGACTTTTTATCATACATATTAAGCCCTCCGCCTGTAGTTCCTATCCAAAGATTACCATCATGGTCTGAAACCAAACTATTTGGGTCTATTAAGCTACTCGATAAACTATTTGGGTCTTTGCTATGAGCGTACGAGACAAATGTTTCTTTTGATGGATCAAAATGATTTAGCCCTCCCCATGTACCTATCCATAAATAACCGTGTGTGTCTTCTACAATATCGGTAATCATGTTGTTGCTAATACTAGTGCTATCACCCCGAATGTTTCTGTATGTTGTAAATTGGTAACCATCGTATTTACTAAGCCCATCTCGGGTACCAAACCACATAAAGCCTTTTCTATCTTGTAAAATGCAAATGATACTGCTGTGTGGCAGTCCATGTTCTGTGTCAATATGCTCAAAACGCAGGTTGGGCCGCTGACAGAAAACACGGTGAGTTATGGCTTGAATGAATATTATAGCCAACAGAAAACAAATATTCCGCGCTACTTTTTTCACGGTACATAACGGATGTCTTCTACTGTGCATGTACCATCCTTTTTTAATTTCATTTTGTTTTTGGTAAACTCTACAAATTATATTAAAATCTGGTAATATAAATAGGGGAAAACCCTGATTGATGTTCATGTTAGGCCTTATTTAATGCTCGTGTTACAGTATTTTAGAACTGCCCATCGTTATGCTAATCTACACGCGTCAGATCACGAAACCACTATACCCGATCTTGAGTGGTTGAATTATCCTATAATATTTTTGTGTCTGAATAATTATAAGCACAAAACTGAAGTGTAAAATTTTATGCGATTTTAGGTCAAAGAAACACCTGGTGCCTGCAGTTCTCACAATAGTGGAAATCGCCTTTAAAAAATGATAGTTGATTATGATTAAGAGTCATTTTACTAACTATTGATATAAAAAAAGGATTCCTTCTCATAATGTTTTAGGGAAGGTGTTTGTTTTACTGGAACGCTAACCAGTTTATTAATGCTTTATGAATCGGGTTGGCTCAACTTCCAATATTACAAGCGATTTCCCTGGAGGGATTGCGCTTTCAAACGATGATTGTCATCTGCAGCTTTTGCTTATTCGTTATA
>CAXSCR010000069.1:0-19846 GCA_964235605.1 uncultured Cyclobacteriaceae bacterium
ACCGAAAAATAGCAGATCTCTAATATCTTTCCACACTAAAGCACATAGACCCAAAATACCTCCATCATCTAAACTGTCTACACGTACTTTGCCCGAGGCATGAATGATTTTGTCTTTACCAAAAATAATTCCAACATGAACTATCTTATCCATTTGATTTTTGAAGAACGCTAGATCGCCCGGCAAAGCCTCGCTCATATTCTTTACAAGCCGACCCTGGCTAGCTTGTTGATCAGCATCCCGATAAAGTTTATAGCCGCATATTTTAAAAACCATCTGCGTAAATCCAGAGCAATCAATTCCGAAGGGACTTCTCCCTCCCCATAAATAAGGGGCGTTTAAATACTTTTGGGCCACGATGCTGAGAAAATCGAACTCCCGTTTTCGACCCACATTTTTTGATTCGCCATTAAAGGCAAACTGCTCTTCCATCTTAAAAAGTTCAGCGCCTGAGATGGGTATGATACTGCCTAGTAATATAGGCAACGGAATTTTATTATATAAAAGACTTGATGTTACATCGGTCGTAATTTTCAAATCGGCTTGGTTCACATATTCAAAATATTCGGCAGAGATTGGATGATGTTGTTTGTTGTCAATCCATCCTTCATAGAGATCGAAGTTCATTCTGATCCTCAACCATTTATTATCGGCTACCTTATCTAATACCTGATAGTGATCCCCAAACAAAAGCTGGGTTACTTGCTCAGAAGTATCAGCCGGATCTTTTCTAACGGGTATCAGGCTGAGTCTACAAACTCCGTATTCGAAACTGTTTAAGGTAATTGAATTCAAAATGGTGAGTGTTAATTAGATCTTCATTCTGCTAAGTTCCCTTTTGGCTTCGCGGTCTTTTATGCTATCACGTTTATCATGAATTTTCTTTCCCTTTGCGATGGCTATTTCTAACTTTACAAAACCTCGATCGTTAATAAAAAGGCGAATTGGAATTAGCGTTAACCCCTTTTCCTCAATCTTACTTTCTATCCTTCTAATCTCAGCTTTCTTTAACAGAAGCTTCCGTTCTCGGGTCGCCTCATGGTTGTAGTGAGTACCTTGTGCATATGGGGTTATATTAATTCCCTTAACAAATAATTCTTCATTATTAAGAAAGCAATAGCCATCCTGAAGGTTTACTTTTCCTTCTCTAATAGACTTGATTTCAGTTCCCATTAATACCATCCCTGCCACGTATTTGTCCAGGAGCTCGTACTCAAAACCCGCTTGCTTATTTCTAATATTTATATCATTTGAAAATCTCTGCTTCGCCATATTGATGAGTTGTTCAGTTCTCTAAAATTAATAATTCAATTATCACTTTGTTTAAAACCTATAACTAATTGACTGATATACGTTCCACGGATTTTTATTAAAGTTATAGTTATATTCATATTCTGCTCAATTTTATAATACCTACATAAATCTATAAAGGCATTCTTGCCCGTGGCGCAACACCAATATCACAGAATTCTCCTTTTAAAAACTTGTAATGGGCAGCCATTGCAATCATTGCGGCATTATCTGTACAGTATTCAAACGCCGGAATAAACACTTTCCAACTATTCTTTTCCGACAAGGCTTGCAGAGACTTTCTCAAGCCGGAGTTTGCGGAGACACCCCCTGCTATGGCTATATTTTTTATGCCAGTTTGAAGGCTCGCCTGCTCTAATTTTGTAATAAGCATACGGACTAAATGTGCCTGGATGCTGGCACAAATGTCATGCAGATGGTCATCTATAAAAGTGGGATTTATAAGTTTTTGGTCCCTTATAAAATATAGGAAACCCGTCTTTATTCCACTGAATGAAAAGTCCAATCCAGGCATAAAAGTTTCCGAAAAGCGGTAGACATTTGCGTTGCCAAGCTGTGCGAATTTGTCAATTAATGGACCCCCGGGATATGGCAGTCCCATGATCTTTGCTGCTTTATCGAAGGCCTCTCCGACGGCGTCATCTTGGGTTTGTCCGATTACTTTCATTTCCAGAAAATCACTTACTACGATAATCTGTGTATGACCTCCACTAACCGTAAGGCATAAAAATGGAAACTCCGGTTTAGGCTCCTCAATAAAATGGGCAAGCACATGGGCCTGCATGTGATTTATCTCGATTAGCGGTTTATTCAGTGCCATGGCCATACCCTTTGCAAAAGAAACGCCGACAAGCAACGCCCCCATGAGCCCAGGGCCCCGGGTGAAAGCAATTGCATCTAAATCATTCATTTTGAGATTTGACTTCGCCATCGCTTCATCTACTACAGCTACAATATTCTGTTGATGGGCACGCGAGGCAAGCTCAGGCACAACACCCCCATATTTTTGGTGCACCTCCTGTGAGGCGATAATATTATTAAGTACCTTGCCGTTTTTGATAACAGAGGCCGAGGTTTCATCGCATGAAGATTCTATGGCAAGGATATTGGGACGCATTTATCGATAATGAACCTGCAAGGTATTAAAAATAGGATTCGAAAAATATTTGCCTATACCGTTATGGGCGTCCTGTTTGTGCTCATATCATCCTTTCTGATTCTCCAGATTCCACCTGTTCAAAACATGTTAGTGGGTCGATACCTCCGCTCTTTTTCTCATGTGACCGGGTTTAAAACGCATGTAAAAAGCTTTAAAATGTTGTGGTTTGATAGGCTTGAATTATTAGACGTGAGTGTCTACGATCCAGAAAACAACAAAATGATAAGCGTCGAAAGGCTGTTGGTCAACTTTCAATTATCTCATTTATTACAACACAAGGATGTAGATATAGATGGTGTATTTATAGACAGCGCCGAAGTATATGTAACAAATGTAAATGCCGCCAATAATTCACGCTATCTCAATATTAATGTTTTTATCGACAGAATCGCCGAGGGATATGCTTCGGATGGCGTAAGCACAGGCAAGGCACCTATTATAAACATCGGAGAGGCATACGTAAGCCAAAGCCGTTTCAAATACGTTGATCAGGATAGTGACAGTACTATTAAGGGCTTTGACCATAATCACTTTACGCTGAATGTAGATGAAGGTCAATTAGAGCGTTTCAAAATCCAAGGTGACACTACTGAGTTTAAGTTAAATACCCTCATTGTTCAAGATGAAGTAACAAAATTCAAAGTAAGTCAGCTCTCTACTTTTTTCCGGGTATCACAATCAGCCATGGAATATCAGGGAATTAATTTACAAGCAGGAAATACCGTGGTTTCAGACACCGTTATATTCACTTACAATAGTTTAAATGATTTAACGCATTTCATCAATAAAGTAAGCATTCATGCCAACTTAAACAAAACTTTGATTGACCCCAATGACCTTTCCTTATTCGCTCCTGGTATAGAACAGCTTGGACAATTCGTAAAGTTGAATGGTAACTTTGACGGTAAAGTAAGTAAATTCAAAGTTACCAACATGGATCTTGAGATGGGCAACACCAGGTTGCAAGGTTCTTTAGATATGGATGGGTTACCAGATATTAATGAGACCTTTATTAACATTAACTTAAAAAACTCGAATCTACTCTCTTCAGATCTTGCCTTTCTCTTGAATGAAAGAATGCTTACCCAACTTAGGCCACTTGGAAGAATGTCTTTAAATGGTCAGTTTATTGGATACCCAAATGACTTTGTAGCAAACGGTACTTTTAATAGCACGCTTGGCCAGATAACTTCTGATATAAATCTAAAAATAGATGAAGGCAATTTTGATAAGTCTGTTTACAGCGGAAAACTTGCTTTAGATGATTTCAATCTCGGCGTGTATCTCCAAGACACTGTAACATTTCAAAAAGTTAATTTAAATGGTCGGATTAAAGGTTCTGGATTGAGGGCTTCAACTGCAGACTTTACGCTTGATGGTAAAGTCAATTCGATTGGCGTGTTGGGATATCCATACAAAAATATAACTACCAATGCACGTTTTGCTTCAGAGTTTTTTAGTGGAATCTTCAACATTTACGATCCGAACCTAAAGTTTAAGGCGGTAGGTTCAATTGATCTTCGTGAAAAAAGGAATATTATTAAAGTAAAGGCATCTCTTGACACGGCAATTCTATACAACTTAAAACTGACTAAGAACAAAGTTATTCTCAGCAGCCAAATAAATCTCAATATAAAGGGACTTGAAATGGACAGTCTAACAGGTATTGCAGACTTTAACAATTTCTCAATCAAGTACGACGACAGAGAATTGAGTTTGAAGAAAATCCATGTTAATTCTCAAAAGGAAGGAAAACAACGTTCACTTAGTCTAGAAACAACTTTGGTTGATGCACAAATGAAAGGAGATTTTCTTTTTTCTGACATTACTGAAGATGTTAAAACACTTGTAAAAGAAATACTACTCAATGTTAAAAATGATGAACAAGCAATAGAAGATTACTACCACAACAAATCAACGACACCAAAACAGTACAAGGCGGAATTTAATGTTCAGTTAAAAAATATTAAGTCAATTACGAATCTCATTGCCGTTGACCTACAGCTTTCGTCAAACGTTTCAATAGATGGAAGTTTTTCAAGCGGACGAACAACCATCTTTCAGGCATTCAGTGATATGGACACATTGAAATACAATGGATCCCAGTTCATTCATAATAATATTGAATTAACGGCTTCAAAAATTAGTGACAGTACAAATGTGCTCGCTTTGATCTACCTCAATTCTGAAAAACAGTTCTTTAGTCCTAACTTTCAAACGAAGAACCTTTTAGCAGAAGGCATCTGGAATAAAAGCCATATTGATTTTGGAATAGATGCAGACCAAATCAATCAAAACAATTCTATGCGTCTTAAGGGATCGGTTGACTTCTTATTAGACAGCACGCAAATAAAACTTCAACCTTCAGCCTTAAAAATGCTTGAAAGGACCTGGCACTTTGATCCGGAAAATGAAATTATATTCTCAAACAAAGAATGGAATTTTAAGAACGTTACCATTACGGAGGCCGGCCAATCCATCGGTAATGAAGGAGCACTTTCTCGAGATCCTTCAAAAAGTGTTTTCTTGGAAATTAATAAGCTTGACGTTTCAATATTAAATGCGATAACAGGATTAAAGTTTACGGGCATCCTTGACGCTCGCACAGACGTAACTAACTTCTATAACGATCTAGCCATGGAGAACAACATTTCTATAGATAGCCTAACTATCAATAATTTCCTTGTTGGCGATATTACAGGCAAAAACATGTGGGCCGCTTCTGATAAACGGTTTAACATAAATTTTTTTATCGACAGACTTAAAAACAGAATTTTAAATATTATCGGATCATATGACCCAGCAGATAACGTAAGTCCGCTTAACATGAATGCTTTGCTCGAAAAAGCGGATGTTAATATTATTGAACCATTTCTACAGGACATCTTTAGCCACTGGGGTGGAACAATTTCAGGGAATTACACCATAAAAGGGAAACTTAATGAACCAGTTATTGAGGGTGAAAGTGTAGTTAGTGATGGACAAATGATGATTAATTACTTAAAAACTCAATATAAGTTTACGGGCAAAGTAGGCATCACGAAAAATGCCATTCATTTTAAAGAGTTCGAATTAATGGATGCATTTAAACATAGAAGTAGTGTAGAAGGTATAATATCACATCAAAACTTTGCTAACAACTACATCAATCTTGACGCTACTTTTCAAAATTTCCAGGTTTTGAATACTAGTGCTAAAGACAATAATCTTTTTTACGGTGAGGGATACGCCAGTGGTAATGTTAATTTTTCAGGGCCATTCTCAAATCTAAAAATTACCGCTAATGCTAAATCAGAAAAAAATACACGTGTTTATATACCCATCGGAGGCACCTCATCTGTTGATAAGAAGGAGTTCATCAACTTTGTAAATTTTAAGGATTCTGTATTTATTAAAAATTTTAAAAAAGAGTTCAACAAAAAAGTTAACCTAAGCGGATTGACTTTTAATGTGAACTTAGACATAACACCTGATGCCTATGGAGAAATTATTCTTGATATGAAATCAGGCGACATAATACGTGGCCGAGGTAATGGTAACTTACAATTACAGTTGGATACCAAGGGTGAGTTTAACATGTTTGGACTCTTTGATTTTACCGAAGGCTGGTACAATTTCACGCTTTACAACATTATTAATAAAGACTTCGGGATTCAAAGGGGCAGCACCATTGCATGGTCTGGTAATCCCTACGCAGGTAATTTAAATATCAATGCAACTTATAATCAGCTTGCTTCTTTTGGCCCGATCTTCACAGATCCTATGATAGCCAATTCTCCACAAATGAGAAGAAAGTATCCTGTGCAGGTTTTATTAAAGCTTGATGGGCCAATGCTTTCACCAGCAATTAATTTCGATATCGTAGCGAAAGATCTACCAAAAAATGTAATAGTAAATTCTCAACCTGTAAGTTTAGATATATATTTCAATGCCTTCAAGAGTAAATTAGATGAACAAGAGCTCAACCGTCAGGTATTTAGTCTTATTGTATTGAGAAGATTCTCGCCAGCAGAAGCATTCAGTACATCGGGTTCATTGGCAGGTAGTGTAAGCGAGCTCTTTTCTAACCAATTAAGTAATTTGATGACACAAGTTGATGATAACTTAGAAATTGATGTCGACCTGGGGTCTTTTGATCAGGATGCCTTTAATACATTTCAATTACGATTGTCCTACACCTTCTTAAATGGCCGGCTGCGAATCACGCGTGATGGCACTTTCAATAATAGCAATCAAAATACTGCTGGTGGTAATGCAAACACAAATGTATCAAACATTGCTGGTGATTGGACAGTAGATTACTTACTAACAGCAGATGGCAAATTCAAAGTAAAAATGTATAATCGTACAAATGTAAATCCAATATTAAACACAATCGGAACGCAAAGCACATTTACAACGGGCGTCAGTTTGTTATATACACAAAGCTTTAATGAGATAAAAGATCTACTTGGTACCGCTCGCGCGAAACGCAGAAAAGAGCAAGAAGCAAAGCTTAAATTAAGTAAAGAAGCAATAAAGGAAAACGATGGTACGGATTAGGCTTTTATTACTGCTTATTCTTCTTAGCCTGCCTCACTTCTGCCCTGCCCAATCATACGACACCGTTAATATATCAGTAAATAAAAAGAAGCTACGGGTTCTTAGCATAAGTTCGGGCATAGCCTACAGTGCAACATTAGTTGGTTTAAGTGAATTGTGGTATAAAAATGCACCCAGACAATCTTTTCATTTTTTTAATGACAACGTCGAATGGAAACAAGTCGATAAAATTGGCCATGTCTACTCTGCCTTTTATACCAGTTACATAACTTCTAATGCATTACGCTCTTGTGCTGTTAGCCAAAAAAAGTCAGCGCTTATTGGTGCACTTACGGGCTTTATGATAATGGCTCCTATAGAAATAATGGATGGCTTTTCAACATCATATGGGGCATCAACAGGCGATTTACTAGCTAATGCCGCGGGCAGTTCACTATTCTTACTGCAGTCACTCACCTGGAAGGAGATTCGAGTTTACCCAAAATTTTCATTTCACCGTACAAATTATGCTTCGTTAAGACCCAATGTTTTAGGAGAAAACTTACCCAGTGAAATACTAAAAGATTACAATGGACAAACGCATTGGCTATCTTTTGATATGGATAAATTTATGCAATTTCCTAAATGGTTAAATTTCGCAGTTGGTTATGGTGCACAAGGAATGGTCTATGCACGCGATAAACAAAACACTATCAATAATTATAATTCCTACCGACAGTATTATTTTTCAATTGACATAGATCTTACCGGTATCAAAACAAAATCACGGGCAATCAAAAGCTTGATCTTTATAGCTAACATGATAAAAATCCCCTCACCAACTCTTCAGTTTTCAAAAAATGGTATTCAATTTTACGCCCTCTACTTTTAATATTGAAGGTGCTAAGGCAGTCTATTAATAGATTGTGCATATACTAAACACTTAAACCATTTTCCTTATTGGAATCAATTCTCTAACTTCCATCATAAACAAAACCGGTATGAATTTTTTGAGCTATGTAAAGAAATATGCGGACCAAATTGGAGGTCAATTTACAGACTATGACGATAAACGCTCCGTTATTGTAGTGCCCCTTGAGGCCAGGTTTCAAACCGTACTTGCCTTAACTCAAAAAAGTCCGGTATCAGGCAAAGAACAAGCTATGTTTTCATCAAAAATTTGTGAATTTACTTCGAGTCTCGATCTCAAAATGCTTTTAGAGCAGAATGGAAATTTTGATTATAGCCGTTTTGTGCTAGTGGATGGATACCTTAAAGTAGAAGCCTCTTGCCTTGCAGCTTCAGCAACGGAAGAGCAAGTGCGAGAAATGGTTCAAGAAGTTGCGCAACTGGCTGATCATTATGAATTAAAATTTACCGGAAAAGACGTGTTTTAATCCTAACCTACAATCCTTCATTTTTCTTACTTTTGCAGCGCAAGCCGCCTTATCGCTCCCTGACATGTCGGGGGGAGGAAAGTCCGGGCAACATAGGGCATCGTACTTCCTAACGGGAAGGCTCCATCCTAATTTCGATTAGTATGGAGACAGATAGTGCCACAGAGAACAAACTACCTTTACGTATGTATACGCAGAGGAAAAGGTGAAAAGGTGAGGTAAGAGCTCACCGCTCTAATGGTGACATTAGAGGCATGGTAAACCTTACGAGTTGAAAGGTCAAATAGGCTCCGTTTCCCTTCGGGGAGTTAGCGGCTCGTTAATTGTCTAACGACAGCCGGAGCGGGTAGACTGATTGATCCCAGCTGTGAAGTTGGGACTAGATAAATGATAGGGACCCCGTTAATTTGGGGTACAAAACCCGGCTTACAGGCTTGCATTTTTTTATTTCAAAATTCATCTATGGCAAAAATTCTTATAATTGAAGACGACGCTAAGATTCGCGCAATCCTTAAAGAAATTCTAGAAGAAAAAGATCATGATGTCGATGAAGCGCCTGACGGCATGGAAGGCTTCAAGAAACTTTCACAAGGTTCTTATGACCTATGTCTTTGCGATATAAAAATGCCGAAAATGGACGGCCTTGAGGTGTTAAGCAAAACCATAGATGCTGGTATCCCCACTAACTTTATTGTAATCTCGGCTCATGGCACAATTGATATTGCAGTTGAGGCTGTGAAAAAAGGTGCCTTTGATTTTCTTTCAAAGCCATTCGACCTTGGAAGATTAGAAATTACCTTACGAAACGCACTCGATAAAACATCGTTAGTTAAAGAGACTAAAACCCTTCGCAAGAAGATTATAAAAAAGTTCGATATCATTGGTGAATCTGATTCCATTGCACAGGTAAAAGAGACTATTGAGAAGGTGGCGCCTACAGATGCTCGAGTTTTAATTACCGGACCTAATGGTTCCGGCAAAGAGCTTGTTGCCCGCTGGATTCACGAAAAAAGTAAACGGGCTACAGGATACCTAGTAGAGGTCAATTGTGCTGCAATACCTTCAGAATTAATAGAAAGCGAGTTATTTGGCCATGAAAAGGGGTCGTTTACCTCTGCTATTAAACAGCGTATAGGAAAATTTGAACAAGCTGAAGGCGGTACACTTTTTCTTGATGAGATTGGTGACATGAGCCTCTCAGCTCAGGCAAAAGTTTTACGCGCTTTACAGGAAAGCAAGATTACCCGAGTAGGTGGCGAGAAAGAGATAAATGTAAATGTGAGGGTTATCGCCGCCACGAATAAGGATCTAAAGAAGGAAATAGAAGAAAACCGATTTCGGGAAGATTTATATCATCGGCTCAGCGTTATTGTAATAAAAGTGCCTTCACTGAATGACAGGGTAAATGATATTCCCTTATTAGTAGATAAATTTCTAAATGACATTGCCGAAGAATACGGCACACGAAAAAAGGTAATACAAGATAAATCCATAGAAGCCCTCAAAAAGTACAACTGGACAGGCAATATACGTGAGTTAAGAAACGTAATTGAACGTTTAGTTATTATGAGCGGCGACGAGATAACACCAGATGATGTTAAGAAATACTTGTGAAAAGATCTTAATTAGACCTTTACGGAAGTATCTTTCTTTGGTGCTTCTTTCTTGCTGTAAGTGGGGCATGTATATTGGCTGCAAGCAGTTACAAAGGCAGCTACAACCATGAAGACGATAACTTTTTTCATCGATATACTTTTTGTTTAAACAAAAATAAAACTCTTTGCCTCGAAAACAAATCTCAAGGGAACTAAATAAGTAACCTCTAACTAGCTACTATATAGTTACTCTATAAGCAGATTACATCCCCTTATATCGCTATTATCAATCCTACCAAGAACGTCAAAGTGACCACTTTTGTATACTTTCCCTAAATCTTCTGTTTCGATAAAGGCAATTGAATGCCAATTGGCTAAATCGATAACATTCAGCCCCCCTGTTTCCCCAATTGCACCTTTTTGCATAGGATCACCCAATTCTCTGCTTATAACCTTCATCCAGGGTGGGCATTTAAAGGTATGTGAAGACGAATAGGCTTGGGAAAGCAGTTCTGTCATACCATATTCCGAATAGATGGAACTGACATTGAAACCTGCTTTTAAAATAATATGGAGTTCATCTTTTGTGATTTCCTTACGTCTGCCTTTCATTCCGCCCGTCTCAAAAATTAAACAATGGCTAAGGTCGGGATGGTATTTTTCAACAAGATCTAACAATGCAAATGATACGCCCCATAAGATCGTCTTTCTAGCGTTGCCTTTTAGGAACTCTAAATCAGTTAATAGCTTATCAATGTTGTTAAGGTAAAACCCAGAAATAGGCGAATTACTTTTTCTTATAAAGCTATCCATCATGGCAATCAGCGATGAATTTTTTCTTTCTTGGTAAGAGGGAAGGTAGGCCAAAATATGATAATCAGATAAATCACCAAATACGTTAGTGAAGCAATGCTCCGCATTATTTAGATAAAAATGTAAGTCTTTTATATGATGTATGCTGGTAGAATTACCTGTGGTACCGCTGCTTTCAAATTTGATTTCTGGATCCCAGTGACCAGTTTTTACAATCTGACTTTTAAAGAAAGAAATTGGCATAAAAGGAATCTGCTGACTGGAGCTAACCGTGTGAGGCGTTATAGATAAGCTTTCTACGAACTTCTTATAAACTGTATTATACTTGACCTGAAACTGGAATAATGAAAGTGCAATATCTTCAAAAGATTGATCGTTAACTGTGTATATAATTGATTCAAAACTTTTAAAAGTATCCAAGCGTTACGTAATTTGACAAGATTAAAATTTAGACATGAAGATAATTAAGGGCCTAGGAATTTTTTTAATTATTTCAATAATATTTGGTGGATGCGTGAATCCTCCAGAATCTTCCATTATACCGCAAATTACTGTAGATAAAGTTAGATACAATCCATCCTCAAACACTAACGCTCCAGACACCATTTTTATAGATTTAAGTTTTAAAGATGGTGATGGTGATCTGGGATATGATAGGGATAACCTCACCTTTCTTAGCACGCCATATAATGAGAAAAATTTCTACATAGAAAAAAATGGAAGCTTAATGCCAGTTGGCACTACCACCCAAATACTTCTTGTTAATAATAAAACGCGCATACTACCCAGAATTATAGATGTACCGGCAGGTGAAACTGGATTATTGGTTACCAAGCGCACTAAAAAAAAACCAGGATATGAAGATAAGGTACCAGCTTTTGTATTTCCATTTACTTGTACTGAGTTAGTTTTTGATTCAGTCTGTATAAGAGCTAAAGACAAGCAGATTTTTGATAATTCATTTATTTTTACTTTTGATAACGATGATAACATAGACACTATATTTAATGGTAATCAGCCAGAGTATTATATTTTGAGAGATACTTTTTATTTTCAATTTAATCCAAACCATTATAACATTGAAGTAAAGTTCCTTGTAGATAAACGGGATGCAAACGGCAAGTCTATAAAGGATACAGATGGTAATCTAATTTTTGAAGAGTTTGATTGGCAGGCGGCTTCAGGAAATGGATCTTGTTTTTCTAACTTTAACCGGAGATTTCCAGTTCTTAGTCAAACTGATAAGCAGCTTGAGGGGACGTTGAGCTACGCAATGACTAGTACCCAATTTCGAGACTACCTAAGTGATAGGATTATAAAGTTTCAAGTGCAGATTAAAGATAGGGCATTGCATGTCAGCAATTCAGCGTTCTCAGAACCAAAATCTTTTGATGAACTTGACGATGAGTAGGCACCCATCCGGCTACAATCATATGCCTAACTCAATAAAGGGATGGGAATTGATCAGGGTTTGACTCCATCATTAAACCATAAACCTTTTCGTATATTTCTTCAGGATTTGGTTTTGAAAAATAGTCACCATCAGAAGCGTAAGCAGGTCGGTGTTCTTTCGCAGTAATTGTTATCGGTTTCGCATCCAAGTATTGATATGCTTGTTGCTCTTCCAAAACCTGTTGCATCATAAATGCTGTTCCTCCACCAGCAACGTCCTCATCAGCAAAAACAACACGACTTGTTTTCTTAATTGAATTAAGAATTTCATGATTTATATCAAAAGGTAGTAAAGTTTGCACATCAATAACTTCGCAAGATATTCCCACCCTTTCAAGGTCTTCAGTAGCTTCCATCACTATGCGACACATTGAACCATATGTTACGATGGTAACATCAGCACCAGATCTTAACGTTTCAGGCACACCCAATGGAACTGTAAACTCACCAATATTATCGGGCTTGCGTTCTTTTATACGATAGCCATTCAGACATTCAATAATTAATGCCGGATCATCCGATTTTAGCATGGTGTTATAAAAGCCCGCCGCTTGCGTCATGTTTCGCGGAACCAAAACATAAATACCTCGCAAGCTATGGAGGATCATGCCTATAGGCGAACCAGCATGCCACACACCTTCTAACCTATGACCGCGGGTACGAATAATTAATGGTGCTTTTTGCCCGCCACGTGTACGGTAATGCAAACACGCTAAATCATCAGACAGAATCTGAATGGCATACAATAAATAATCTAAATATTGAATTTCAGCAATGGGTCTTAATCCACGTAAAGCTGAACCGATTCCTTGTCCTATAATAGTGCATTCACGAATACCTGTATCCGTAACGCGATGTACACCAAATTTTTCTTGAAGACCCGCAAACCCTTGATTGACATCCCCTATTTTTCCAACATCTTCTCCGAAAGCGAATACCAATGGATCACGTTCAAGCGCAGCATCAAAACACGCACGCAATACTTCACGCCCATCGATGATGGGTGAGTTGTCGCTGTAAACAGCTTCAATTGCCTGCACTTTTAAAGCCGACTCATCTGATTCACTGTACAGATGAGAACTATATCTTTCCTTATTAACGCGTTCTGCATTAGTAAGCCAGGTTAAAAGTTGCGTACGCTCTTCAATATTCTTATTCCGTAAAAGACGAAGTGATTTTTTAACTGCTTTAACATTGTCGAGATGTCCAGAGTTAATTGTTTTTAGTAGTTCTTGCCTAATCCTTGCAATCTCTTCATCGCTAATACGCTGTAGAATATCACCAATAATCCGCTGATCATTTTTAATATCTTTCATGAATGCTTTCCATGCATTCTCGCGTGCTAATTTGGCTGTTTGCTTCGCTTCTTTTTCGATTGCGTCTACTTCTTCGGGAAGGATCATGACTTCCTCTATAATCCATTCACGCATTTTTTTTAGGCAATCAAAACTAGTTTCCCAGCTCAATCTTTCTTTTGTTTTATATCGCTCATGCGAACCAGAAGTTGAATGCCCTTGTGGTTGTGTCATTTCTTGAACATGAATAATTACTGGTACATGTTCTTCACGACAAATTTTTTCTGCCTTTTGGTAAGTGTCAATAAGCGCCAAGTAATCCCAACCTTTCACGGTTAGAATTTCGAATCCTTTCTCTTTATCAGTTCTTTGGAATCCGGCCAAAGCTTTTGAAATACTAGATTTTGTTGTGTGAAACTCCTGAGGAACTGAAATGCCGTAATCATCGTCCCACACAGAAACTAGCATCGGTATTTGCAACACACCTGCCGCGTTAATGGCTTCAAAGAACATACCTTCAGAAGTGGAGGCATTTCCGATAGTACCAAAAGCTATTTCATTACCATTAATAGAAAGATTTGTATAAGGCTTTAATAATGGATTATTTCTAAAGAGTTTTGATGCGTAAGCCATTCCTAGCAAACGTGGCATTTGCGCTGCAGTTGGTGAAATGTCGCCACTGCTATTTTTTATTGCTGTAAGATCTTTGAGTTTCCCGTTATCATCTAGCATGCGTGTTGCATAGTGACCGTTCATTTGCCGTCCGGCTGAAGCAGGATCTGCTGCTACGTCAGGATGAGCATATAGTTGAGCAAAATATTGTTCAAGGGTAAGCTCTTTTATGGCGAACATAAAAGTTTGATCACGATAGTAGCCGGCTCGAAAATCGCCATTACGAAAAACTTTTGACATCGCTATCTGTGCTACCTCTTTGCCATCACCAAAGATGCCAAATTTAGCCTTGCCCATAAAGACTTCCTTGCGGCCAATTATACTGGCCTCTCTACTTTCCATTGCTAACCGAAAATCAGAAAGGATTTCCTTTACTTTAGCTTGAGAAAATTTAATCTTAGCTTCTTTCGTAGTGCTCAATATTCTGGAATTATGATCAGCTGTTAGAATCAAAAATAGCTAATACAACTAAGCTTTCAAAAATCGTAGGCTTTTAACCATATAGTAAATACATTCCATCAATTAATTTGCTCATTTCTCCCTTTACTTATCAATAGCAGCAATTCTAGTTTTTAAGAAATACACTTTGTGCCCTATTCTTTAGAAATGTAATTTTCTACGCATTTAAAAGGCTCCTTCGCTATTTGTTATATTGCGTCATAAAATCAGAATTAAGTATGATCATTGGTGTTCCGAAGGAAATAAAAAATAACGAAAATAGAGTTGCACTTACACCAGCCGGTACGCAGGAGCTCGTAAAACGTGGTCATACTGTTTACATTCAAAAAACGGCTGGTATTGAAAGCGGTTTTAGTGATGATGAGTACGTTAAAGCAGGAGGCGTAATAGCGCAAATACCTGCTGAAATCTTTGGCCTTGCGGAGATGATCATGAAGGTTAAAGAGCCGATAGAGCAAGAATACAAACTCATAAAAGAAGATCAGTTGGTCTTCACATATTTCCATTTTGCATCTCACGAACCGCTTACCAAAGCAATGTTACAAAGTGGTGCCGTATGCCTTGCTTACGAAACTGTTGAACGTGCAGATGGCATTTTGCCGTTATTGGTACCCATGTCTGAAGTAGCAGGAAGAATGGCTATTCAAGAGGGCGCCAAATATTTAGAAAAACCCTTAAAAGGCCGTGGCATTTTGTTGGGTGGTGTCCCTGGTGTAAAGCCAGCAAAAGTTTTAATTCTCGGTGGTGGTGTTGTTGGTACTAATGCTGCGAAAATTGCTGCGGGCATGGGCGCTGACGTAACGATTACAGATGTGAATCTCACTAGACTTCGTTATCTCGATGACGTAATGCCAAAGAATGTACACACTTTGGTTTCAAATGAATATACCATTCGTGAAATGGTAAAAGATCATGATTTAATTATTGGTGCTGTCTTAATTCCAGGGGCAAAGGCGCCAAAGCTTGTGACACGCGATATGTTAAAAACGATGCGACCCGGAACAGTTTTAGTTGATGTTGCTGTCGACCAGGGCGGGTGCATAGAAACATGTACACCAACAACACATGAAAATCCTATTTATATAATAGATGATGTTGTTCATTATTGTGTAGCTAACATGCCTGGTGCTGTTCCATATACATCTACTTTAGCACTTACAAATGCTACACTTCCCTATGCCATTCGGTTGGCTATGCAAGGGTGGAAGAAAGCTTGCCAAGAAAGCACAGAGTTAAGAAACGGGTTGAACATTATACGTGGAGAAGTGGTCTATAAAGCTGTGGCTGATGCTTTCAACCTACCCTATTCAGATGTACAGAAATTCATTTAGCTTGGATTATTATTGATATTCAGGAAATGCCTTTAACAAAGAATTGCTTCTTTCAATCCAGTCTACTTTGCAACATAAGTGAATTAATCCATTGGTAACAGAAACATAAGTTGCTTTCAACGTATTGTTATAAACAGTTACTTGTTCTAGCGTTTTTTGATTTAACTTCTGATCAGGAGATTTACATTCAATGATCATCCATGGAGCCCCTTCTCTATTATGCACAACGATGTCCGATCGTTTTCTTAATTGATTGAATTGTAAGCCGCTTTCAATTTTTATAAGTGCACGAGGATACTTTAATTCAGTAATAATATAGTGCACAAAATGCTGACGAACCCATTCTTCTGGTGTTAATACAATGTATCGTTTCCGGATGATATCAAAAATCCATATTTTTCCTTCTGCTTCCTTAAGGTTATATTCAAATACTGGAAGGTTGAGTTCTATCATAACTTCTGCAAAATACTAAACGATGAAGACAAAAAAGGAAATTGTAGAAAACTGGTTACCCCGTTATACTGGTCAATCATTAGATCAATTTGGTGAATACATCTTGCTTACGAACTTCGACAATTACGTGAAGATGTTTGCAGAATTAAATGATGTTGCTATTAAAGGACTTGACCGGCCAATGCGAACTGCAACAGCAAAAGGGATTACAATTATCAACTTTGGTATGGGAAGCCCGAATGCCGCGACAGTTATAGATTGCTTGAGTGCCATTAAACCTAAGGCCGCGTTATTTCTCGGGAAGTGTGGTGGATTAAAATCAAAAAATAAGCGTGGGGATCTTATTCTTCCGATCGCTGCGATTCGTGGCGAAGGAACATCCAATGACTATTTACCACCTGAAGTGCCTGCGCTACCTTCATTTGCTTTACAGAAAGCAATTTCTACAACCATACGTGACCATGGCCTAGACTACTGGACAGGTACAGTCTATACCACAAACAGAAGAGTTTGGGAGTGGGATGAAGAGTTTAAAATGTATCTTAGAAAAATCAGAGCACAAGCCATTGATATGGAGACGGCTACTATTTTTACCACTGCTTTTGCAAATAAAATTCCTGCTGGCGCACTGTTACTTGTCTCCGATCAGCCTATGGTACCTGAAGGTGTTAAAACAGAATCAAGTGATAAAGAAGTAACTACAAACTTTGTTGAAAACCATTTAAAAATTGGTATTGACTCATTGAAGCAATTAATTAATAATGGTAAAACTGTAAAACATCTCCAATATTAAATCTTAATAAGTTGTTAGGCTTTACTAATTTTTGATGACCTAACAGTTAGCAGAATAATCATTCCTATTATGAAGAACAGACCAAGACCGAGCGCACTGTTGCGCATGCTTCCCGTGATTTGATTAATTAATCCATAGAAGAATGTACCAAAGACTATGGACAGATTATAAGTCACATCATAAAAACTAAAATAGGAGGCAGTATCAATTGTATCTCTTGGTATAAGTTTGGAATAGGTGGCCCTTGATAAGGATTGTATCCCTCCCATTACCATACCAACCACCACGGCAATTATGTAAAATTGAATTCTTGTAGTGATGAGGTAAGCTGCTAGGCAAACACCTATCCAGGTCATGATCATAGCAAGAAGTGAAAATCTATTACCCTTTATACTTGATAACTTAGAAAATAACCAGGCACCAAGCGCACCAACCAATTGAACAATAAGGGCGATCTGAATTAAATCACCTGTTCCAAGCTTCAACACATCTGTTCCAAACAGTGTAGATAAATACATTACAGTTTGAACACCCATGTTGTAGAAGAAGAAGGCGGTTAAATAACGTTTTAGATCTGGGGTATCTTTTAGGCTTTTAAAAACCTTATGAATTTCTTTATAACCATTAGACCACATGTTGCCCGTAGGTCGGCGTTTAAATGTATTTTCAGGTAGCAAGCGGAAGGGTATTATTGCAAAGCCAATCCACCATAAACCTACAAGCAAAAATGAAAAACGAGTTGCCAGACCTTCAGAAGAGAAACCAAACTTTTCAAAATTTATAATCAGAACAAGAGAGATCACCATGAGAATAACACTTCCATAATAACCCATGGAATAGCCTTGCGCGCTTGTAGCATCATACCGATCTTCGGTAACAATTTCCGGAAGAAAAGCATTGTAAAAAACTAAACTACCTGAATAACCTATGCTCGCTAAGATAGAGCATGCAATGCCCCATGTTAACATACTCACATCTGTAAAAAGATAGAGCCCCATGCATGACAAACTGCCAAGCCAGACAAAGGTTTTCATAAACGTTTTTTTCTTCCCCGTGTAATCTGCAGCGCCAGACAATAACGGCAGTATTAGTGCTACCATTAGAAATGAAAATGAAAGGGCGTAAGAATAGAGGTTAGAATTCTGAAAAGTATATCCAAGAAATTGTACTTGATCTGTACCACTACTCACCGCAACGGACTTATAATAAATGGGGAAAATAGCAGTAGTGATAACTAAAGAATAAACAGAGTTTGCCCAGTCATACATATACCAGGCGCGAACGGTTTTAGAATCATTTAATACAACGGCTTGTATAGCTTCTTTCATGATATAGGTTATGCCTAAATAAAGGAATTTAGACATAATTAACAGCTATTACTATTTATAGGGTTACGACATGGATCTAAAGCGAATCTATATCACCTGTGCATATCACAGAGTCTCTAATTTTATAAATATTAACATCAAAATAATGAATTATCTATCCAGATACCGCTTTTTTAACTTCGCTACGTTCTTGATGTTTACCCTGTTCTTTATCTCATGCGAGGATCAAGAACCTGTAAAAAGTAAATTAACATTGTCTTCTTTTAGTCCGCCGAGTGGCGAGATAGGTACGCTAGTAACAATTTCAGGGACTAATTTTAGTACCAACCCCACCGACAACGTAGTGATCTTCAATGGTGATACAGCCATTGTTACTTCGGCCACTACAACAAAACTTATCGCCATGGTGCCTATGGGTGCTACCGATGGTAAAATAACAATAAGCAAGGGTGGAGTTTCGGTAGTGTCAGAAAATGATTTTACAATAAATGTATGTTTACTCGCGAAAATTACACGCGTCATTACTAATTCTGAAAATGTTAACGCAAATGGAACAACCGTGATAACCTATGAATATGATAATGATAACAGATTAATAAAAATCATAGATGGTTCAAGCGATGCGGCTACCTCATTTACTTATACCAATGGATATATAACTACAATGGCCAAGGGTAACACGCAAGAACAATGGATTTATAATGATAAAAATTTACTTACCCACACCGAACGTATTGGAGAAACGTATGCCAGAGACTTCTTTTACAACGTAGCCACAGGCAAATTAGATTCTTTAGAAGTGACCAGCGCTGAAGGCTATACGCAGAAGTTTGGTTATAGCGGAAGTAATGTTACTTCATATGGAAAAATTAAATACACTACAATTGCTACCACAATCGGCAATGGTTTCTATTCAAGGTTTGATATAAAGAAAAACCCTTATCAGTTACTTGCTAAAGCCATGGGGAACCAGCTATTTTATGTTTCAGAAAGCATGACAGGCGCAAACATTTCAAAAAATAATGCGAAGCAAGAAGATGATGAATTGGGAGTAAGAACCTCTGAATATGAATATAACACTAACTCATATCCGAAAAAAATTACAACTATCTATAGTGACAGTTCAAGGGCCGTAATTACTTTGGAATACACTGGGTGTGAGTAATTAAAACCTATAAAATGCGCATATAAGAATCGAGTAGAAGAAACTTCATAACCTGAGTTCGGGTTAAGCCGCGAGGAGGAGTTGGTTTTTGAATGCCTGAAT